>NZ_CALHVI010000032.1 GCF_938039215.1 uncultured Porphyromonas sp.
GTGCTATGAATGGGTACTTGGATGCTCCACGATGGGTCACTGGACCTACTATATAAATAGGGCAGTGCAGTTCTTAGCAATTGAGACCCCCCAAGCCCGATGTACTCCCATGGATAGGAAGAAGAGAGGGGAGTCCAATGCGTATGATTGGTTCTCTCACCCTCAGATGCTTCCAAGCCGATCTGTGAGGTATAAGCCCGTGCAAATCACTCATGGACAAAGCCCCCTGATGCACTGCATACATAAAACTTTTGCTCTTAGGATGGGCTCCGTGAGTAGCGATATTCGTTCGTCTATGATCTGTGCTATGTTGAGGGTGAGAGCTGGAGGAATAAACTCAGAAGCGTGCGACTCTAGCTTTTACAGCTTCGGGTGCATCTAAGTTGGTCGGGGGGCGGGCTCTCTTATATATATCGTCAAGAGATAGGACTCTTCACTGTGGCATAGGTATAGAGCTACGGCTTTTCTTGTGAAGCCGGATGGCTCAGAGGGTATGGGGTGTTCGCTGAGGCTTCTTCTAGGAGGAAGCAATCCGATCGCTCAGATGAGATCCGAAAGATGGACTAAGATCATTAGTGTTGGATGTATCACGGCGGAAGATGTACATAGTGTTCGGAGGCTCAGGACTGCAGTGTCTTCCTATGAAGAGGAAATCATGGATGAGCTTACGAAGCTTGATGCTCTTCAACTTTTGATGAAGCTTCAGGAAAAAAGGGGAGCATAACAGATCAAGCAAAAGCTAAGCCTCCGATGAGCCTCGTTAATCAACCTAGATGTGGAGCCTCCGATGCGCTTCGATAGATAGAGGAGCGATCATCGGAACTTCCACCTCCACATATTCCTTCCCAGAACAAACTAAACATAACACATCAACTAGGGGTATTTACCTGTGAAACCCGACTTAATATATGGGAATAGATAAAATGAAAGCCTCCCGATCAAGAGTCAGTACCTTGATCGGGAGGCTTCATGATTAGATCTGCAGAGTCAGCTGTGACTCTTGGGATCGTCGTGCTTGTAGCGTAAGGAGTATATATACCTTATTATATAGTGTACGTATACCTTATTATATAAGGACGGCTATTTCTTCTTGTCGATCTGAAGAGCACCGATGAGTTCGTTCACATCGGAGATACCATGACGGAGCATGTAGTTCTCAATTCCCTCGACGATCTGAACCGTAGCTGCAGGGTCTACGAAATTATAAGTGCCGACTTCTACCGCTGAAGCACCTGCCAGCAGGAACTCAATAGCATCCGTGGCTGTGGCGATCCCTCCCATGCCGATGATAGGCACCTTGACGGCTTGAGCCGTCTGCCATACCATACGCAGTGCAATGGGCTTTACCGCAGGACCTGAGAGTCCCCCAGTGATCGTCGAGAGCACAGGACGGCGCTTCTCTGCGTCAATAGCCATGCCGAGCAAGGTATTGATCATGGAGATGGAGTCCGCTCCTTCAGCTTCCACAGCTCGGGCTATCTCAGTGATGTCGGTGACGTTGGGCGATAGCTTGACGATGAGGGTCTTGTCGTAAACGGCTCGTACGGCACGCACGACAGAGGCTGCTCCAGCACAGGTGACACCGAAAGCCATCCCCCCTTCCTTGACATTGGGACACGATATATTAAGCTCAATAGCGGGGATATGCTCTAGGGCGTTGATCTTCTCAGCGGTAGCGATGTAGTCCTCTACTTGCGAACCGCTGACATTCACGATCATCGCCGTGTCATAGTCTTGGATGGTTGGGTAGATGTGCTCACAGAAGTAATCTACCCCCTTATTCTGTAGCCCTACTGCATTGAGCATCCCTGAAGGAGTCTCAGCCATACGGGGATAAGGGTTCCCTTGGCGAGGATGTAGGGTCGTCCCCTTGACGAGGATGCCCCCTAGGCGATTGAGGTCGATGAAGTCGCTGTACTCCGTCCCATAGCCGAAGGTTCCAGAGGCAGTCATCACGGGGTTCTTGATGGTCAGACCTCGACCGATATGTACTTGTGTCTTGAGCATGTTAGTCCTTCTTGATAAGCGTAGAGTTAAAGACGGGACCCTCGGTGCATACGCAGGTGTTGCCCTTGCCTACGAGGTCTTCGACACAGCAGAGGCATGCTCCGATACCGCATGCCATGGTATTCTCAAGGGAGACTTCACAGTCGATCCCACGGCTCTCAGCCACCTTGGCTACGGCGATCATCATCACCTTGGGCCCGCAGGTATAGATACGGTCAAAAGAGCCTTGCTGCAAGATGGGGTGATCGGTCACACGACCTTCGATCCCCAGCTCACCATTATCTGTCGTGAGGTGGACTTCTCCAAGGGCTTCGAACTCTTCCCTTAGTACGATGTGGCTGGCCGTACGCCCACCGAGGAGGATCGTAGGACGAATACCTGCTACGCTGAACTGCCGAGCGAGGAAGAGCATGGGGGCTATCCCTACACCTCCTCCGACAAGGAGGGGACGAGAGATGCCCTCCGTAGAGAAGGTGTTGCCCAGCGGTATCAGGAGGTCAAGCGAAGTGCCATCGGGAAGGCCTGTGAGGATCGATGTCCCCTTGCCAACACGACCGATAAGGAGCCACAGCTCTCGGCGATCGGGGAAGACATTGCAGATCGATATAGGACGGCGAAGTAGGACGATGCCTCCTGGGACTGCGACTTGTACGAACTGACCTGGAGCCATCTCTGGGAAGATACCAGCCTCTATAGGGAGGGAGAGCTTGAGCAGATGATTGCCCGCTCCTAGATCCTCAGTGGAAAGGAGTGTAAACCGAAGCGAATACTTTTTCATTGCGTGATGATGCACATTGGACTTGATGCCACAAAGATACGCAGAATATACCGCCTTAGGACTGGCTTTCGTCCGAATGAAAGGAGGAGAAGCTATTGTCGGTATAGAAGACTGTGATGTGATCGATCTCCTTGCTCCGTCGCCCTTCTAGCTCGGCCTTGAGGCGAGCTATTTCTTCGGCCTGGGAGATAAGGATCGTGTGTAGCTTGTCCGTCTCATCCCCTTCGGAGGCATCCAGTAGAGAAGGTGCTACTGGTCTAGGGTACTCGCCACCTTCCGTCCCAAAGAGGAACCAGTAGGGATCCACGAGCTCAGGGTAATGCTCGATGATCTTATTTATCGTCACGACATTTATTAGCTGTCGCTCATTGAGGTTGAGGGATAGCGTCGCTGGCGCAATGCCTGCTCGGGTGGCGAAGTCTTTAGAGGTTAGACCGCTGTTATTGATCACCTCCCGAAGTCGTCTAGTGATCGCTGCAAGATCGATGAACTCTGACATAATGGCTGGGTTTATGCTGATTTGCTTACGCAAACAAAGATAGCAATTTGAATTCGTAATTATGAATGTTGATTGGTTTTGAATTTGGAATTGCCTCCTTTATAACGGGTGAATTTGGGGGATTTGAACCATAAATCCCTCGATAGTACATATAAGCATAGCTTCACATAATGATCATATATTATTGATATACATGCTATTCAGTTATTCAATTGCGCCACCAATCAGCCGATTCGGCTACGACTGAGGGTTAAATCTGAAGCACTCCTTTAGGTTGCGATGTTTAAGTTGTTGGTTATGAGCGTTAAGTATACTTATACTTACACCTAGTGATAAGATTAGGTTTGTTGAATTAAATCGGTACTCCCCTATCCCATAGCACTACCCTACTGTTGTATCTAAATCTATTGATCTAAATTTGAATAGATCTAAATTCAGCATCGCAAAGCATGTACACCCCCGAAAATTCACCACCTTGAAGGACTGCCACGATGACAGACTGTGTGGGGTGTCTATCTGAGGATAAATTCAGGGGCACAAAATGGTGGATCATGGAGGAGGAAGAGCGAGGACATTCATCCGCCTCCATAGCCCTATACCTAGCCTTGCTTTAGAGGGGGCACAACAAATCCTACTGTAGGTTGTCCTTGCCATTCACAATAAGTCATCGAGACAATTCTCGCTAGGTTATCGATACGATCTAGGGTAAATCGTAGAGACGGCCTTACGGTAGATCTTTGGGACGACCCTCTATGGGGTTCTTTGGCGACCTACCTTGGGGTGTTTTGAGTCCGGATGCGACTCCTTATTTATATGGTATAGAGGTACGGGATTAATTATGCTGTAGAGGTACGAGGAGGAAGGTCTGTTAGGACGGGGCGAAATCCAGGGGTGAGAAGTGAGCGGAAAGCATATCGCCTTGAGTAGAGAAAAGACTTACCTTTGTTCTCGGCATCCTCCCTAGCCACTCTGCATACGAGATGCTAGGCGATGCCTGCGATCTTTAGCCACAAGAAAGACAACTAATCATTTTAATATCTAGATCGTCATGCAGATCAAGAAGCAACTAATCACACTAGGTCTCGGAGCGCTCTTAGCTCAGGGGATCTCGCCGGTAAGTGCATGGGCACAGAAGGCGAATGCACAGAAGTCATCCTCAGGGATCAACTTCTCAGACATGGATCGGAAGATACGTCCGCAGGACAACTTCTACCTCTACACTAATGGAGGCTGGATGCGCAAGAATCCTCTGAAGCCAGCGTATAGCCGCTTCGGCACCTTCGATATCCTACAGGATACGACCACGGCACAGATCCATAATATCGTAGAGGAGCTCGCTGCAAAGCCCCAAACTAAGGGCTCGAACGACTACCGTGTAGCCGTCCTCTACAAGCAAGCGATGGATATCGCCACACGCAATGCGTTAGGTGCACAGCCTATCCAGCCCGAGCTTCAGGCGATCCAAGCCCTGAAGGACAAGGGCGACGTACTGAAGTATCTAGCTCATCAGGATCAAGAGTATGGCCAAGGAGGTCTCTTCGGGAGCGGTGTCGCTGCCGATGAGAAGAACAGCACGATGAATATCTTCCTCCTCAATCAGACAAGCCTTGGTCTAGGCACTCGTGACTACTATGTAGAGAAGAACGCCGAGACAGAGAAGATCCTAGCGGGATATGAAGCTTATCTGATCCGCATCCTCAAGCTTGCTGGCTTCGCAGAGGCAGAGGCGAGCCGTATCGCTAAGACTACCATCGGTCTGGAGAAAGAGTTGGCGCAGTTCTCCTACTCCAACACCGAGCTCCGTGACTCACAGAAGAACTACAACATCGTCAATATCGCCGACTTCGCTCGTGAGAACAAGGGCTTCGACTGGCAGGGATACTTCTCTCTGCGTGGGCTCGATATCACGACGGCCAACTTCACACAGCTGGGCTTCTTCAAGGCTTTCGATAAGTGGTATCAGGGTGCTGCCCTAGCCGACCTCAAGGACTTCTTCATCTCCCGTACGGTGAGTGGTGCTGCCACGTCGCTGAGTGATGACTTTGAGCAGGCTCAGTTTGACTTCTTCGGGAAGCAGCTGAGTGGTCGTAAGGAGATGCACCCACGCTGGAGACGTAGCGTCGGTGTCGTACAGAGCGTCCTCGGCGAAGCCCTCGGTGAAGTCTATGTCAAGCGTCACTTCTCTCCCGAAGCTAAGGAGCGTATGCTCACCCTCGTGCACAACCTTCAGAAGGCGCTGGGGCAGCGTGTCAATGCCCTCACCTGGATGAGTGAGGAGACGAAGAAGCGTGCTCAAGAGAAGCTCAGCAGCTTCGTCGTCAAGATCGGCTACCCTGACAAGTGGATGGACTACAGCTCCCTCGATATCGATGAGTCGAAGACCTACTACCAGAACCTCGAGGCTACAGTACGCTTCATGCAGGCAGACAACCTCAAGGACCTAGGCAAGCCCGTAGATCGCACGAAGTGGCTCATGAGCCCACAGGAGGTCAATGCCTACTACATGCCTACCACCAACGAGATCTGCTTCCCTGCAGGGATCCTACAGCCTCCCTTCTTCAACATGGAAGCTGATGACGCTGTGAACTATGGTGCTATCGGTGTCGTCATCGGCCATGAGATGACCCACGGCTTCGACGATGAAGGCTCCAACTTCGACAAGGATGGTAACATGAACAACTGGTGGACGGCTGAGGACCGTCAGAAGTTCGAGGTGACGACCCAGCGTCTGGCTAAGCAGTTCTCTTCTGTCACCGTAGCACCAGGGCTCAAGGCCAATGGTGAACTGACCCTCGGGGAGAATATCGCAGACCAGGGTGGTCTCACTATTGCCTACCTCGCTCTCCAGCTTGCTAGAGAAGGACAGCAGACTGCTAAGATCGATGGGCTTACTCCAGCACAGCGCTTCTACATCGCCTATGCTCGTCTCTGGGGACAGAATATCACCGAGGCTGAGATCCGTCGCCTTACGAAGCTCGATCCCCACAGCCTTGGACTCCTACGAGTCAATCAGGCACTGAAGAATATCGATCCCTTCTACAAGGCGTTCAATATCCGTCCTACGGATAAGATGTACCTAGCTCCCAAGGACCGTGTAGTGGTCTGGTAGGGCACACCCCTCTCCCTCTTTTCACGCTACCGACTGGAGTATATGGCTCTGGTCGGTAGCGTTCTTTTTAGGTGACTCCACTGAGAAGACACTATCTTTGCACACTCTAAGGCATACGGAATGAATAGAATGACTCGTAAGGAGCAGAGACAGCTCTTCGGTATCTTCTTCAAGATAGGGGTGACGACCATCGGCGGGGGCTATGCCATGATCCCGATGATGGAGCATGAGATCGTCCAGCGCATGAAGTGGCTTGACCAGCAGGAGTTCATGGACATCCTAGCGGTCTCCCAAGCTACCCCAGGGATCTTCGCCGTAGATATGGCGAGCCATATCGGGCATAAGCTCGGCGGAGTGCGTATGGCACTCCTCGCAGCCCTCGGCAATGTCCTCCCCTCCTTCATCATCATCTTGACGCTAGCCACCCTCTTCCAGCAGTTCAAAGAGATCCAGCTCGTAGAGTATGCTTTCCGTGCCATTCGCCCCGTCGTGGTGGCTCTGATAGCTGCTCCTATCTTCTCCATGGCTCGGTCGGCCTCTCTGACCCGCTATACCCTCTGGATCCCCCTAGTCTCTGCCTCCCTCATCTATTTCCTTGGGGTCTCCCCCGTCTACATTATCCTCATCGCCGCACTAGCAGGTTGGGGCTATGGACTCCTCAAGGGCAAACAGAAAGCCTCCCGATCATGATCTTCCTACAGCTCTTCCTTGTCTTCTCCAAGATCGGTATCGTCGGCTTCGGTGGGGGCTATGCCATGCTCTCGCTGATCCAAGATGACGTGGTCAATAAGCATGGCTGGCTAAGTTCGGCTGAGTTCACCGACATCGTGGCGGTGAGTCAGATGACTCCTGGCCCTCTGGGGATCAATATGGCGACCTACGTGGGCTATACCTCCGTCGTCAATGCTGGCTACTCTACGGGGCTGGCTATGCTGGGCTCTCTGCTGGCTACCCTCTCCATCCTTTGGCTCCCCTTCATCCTCATGATCGTGGTGAGTCGCTTCCTGCTCAAGCATAAGGAGAGCCCCGTTATCAAGAGCATTTTTGCGGGGCTACGTCCCACGATCGTTGGGCTCGTAGCTGCAGCAGCGCTGGTACTGATGAATGCCGAGAACTTCGGGGCACCTCGTACGGCACTCCTGCAGTTCGTCGTCAGCCTCGTCCTCTTTGCACTAGCCTTCATCTCCGTCTACCGCTTCAAGGTCAGCCCGCTGAAGATCCTTGCTCTGGCTGGTATCTTCGGGATGGTCTTCTATAGTGTCTTCCCTAGCTAAGTCTCTTACGCTATCCTATCCTTCTCTTATCTATGTCGCTTACCTCCACCCTCGGTCCTATAGGAGTCTTTGACTCGGGTTATGGCGGGCTGACGATCCTCTCGGAGATCCGCCGTCAGCTCCCTCAGTACGACTATATCTATCTGGGTGACAATGCCCGCTCTCCCTATGGGACTCGTTCGTTTGATGTCATCAATGACTTCACCCTGCAGGCGGTGAAGTATCTCTTCGCTGAAGGGTGCCCCCTTGTCATCCTAGCATGTAACACCGCTTCGGCTAAGGCGCTCCGTGAGATCCAGCAGCACTATCTCCCCATATCCGACGATCCTACCCGCCGTGTCCTTGGGGTCATTCGCCCCACGGTAGAGGCGATCTCCGAGTACACGAAGACCAAGCACGTCGGTGTGGTAGCTACCCCTGGGACGGTCTCCTCACACTCCTACGCCACGGAGATCGGTAAGCTCTTCCCCGAGGTCGTCGTGAAGGAGCAGGCTTGCCCTATGTGGGTGCCGCTTGTCGAGTATGGCGAGAGTGACAAGCCTGGTGCTGATTACTTCGTCCGACGCTATACGGAGGAGCTCATCGAGGCAGATCCAGAGATCGATACACTGATCCTAGGATGCACGCACTACCCGCTCCTTCGTCCCAAGATCCGAGAGGCTCTCCCTGAGTCTGTCCAGCTCATCTCGCAGGGGGAACTGGTAGCCTCATCGCTAGCCGACTACCTCCAGCGTCATCCCGAGATGGAGTGCCGCCTAAGCCAAGGAGGGAAGATCTCCTACAGGACGACCGAGTGTCCAGATAAGTTTGAAGAGCTCGCCTCCATCTTCACCGGTACGGAGGTCGATGCCGTACGTATCAAGCTCGGCTCTTAGATGAAGCGCTTCCTTCTACTTGTGCTCCTCTCGGCGCTTAGCCTTGGGGGCTATGCTCAGAGCTCGAAGCTTCAAGTCGGAGCCGAACGGATGGAGCTACTACTTCCGCTCCTTGAGGGGAAGCGGGTGGCACTGATGGTCAATCAGAGTTCGCTCGTCGGAGCGACGGGGACGCATCTCGTCGATACCCTCCTCGCTCGAGGGGTGAAGGTCGTCCGTCTCTTCGTCCCAGAGCATGGGCTGAGGGGGAAGGTCGATGCGGGTAAGGCGGTGAAGAGCGAGATCGACGAGAAGACACAGCTCCCTGTGGTCAGCCTCTATGGCCAGCGCCAACGGCCTACACCGGAGATGCTGGAGGATATTGATCTTCTGCTCTTCGACCTGCAGGATGTAGGGACACGCTTCTACACCTATGTCTCCTCGATGCACTACCTTATGGAGGCTTGTGCCGAAGAGGGGAAGACTTTCGTCGTCTGTGACCGCCCCAATCCCAATGACTTCGTCGACGGACCTATCCTTCAGCCCGATTGTCGCTCCTTCGTCGGGGTAGACCCTTTACCCATCGCCCACGGCCTCACGGTCGGGGAGCTAGCACTGATGATCGATGGGGAGCGCTGGCTTCGTGGAGGTCGCTCCTGTAGGCTGAAGGTCATCCCACTCGTCGGCTGGTCGCATGGCGACCCCTACGAACTGCCAGTGCGCCCCAGTCCCAATCTCCCCAACAGCCAAGCGATAGCGCTCTACCCTTCTCTCTGCCTCTTTGAGGCTACGATCATGAGCGTAGGCCGAGGCACCGACAAGCCTTTTCAGGCCTTGGGGCATCCCAACGCTGGCTTTGGTCAGCTCGTCTTCACTCCTCAGGTCAAGGTCGGAGAGGACTCCAACCCTCGTCATAAGGGCAAGCCCTGCTATGGCATAGACTATCGGGAGAAGGGTCTCCCAAAGGGGCAGATCTCGCTGGCCCCACTCATCGAGCTCTACCGCAAGGCAGAGGAGCTGGGACTTCAGCTCATCAATCAGCGACAGCTCTTCGATCTGCTAGCAGGCACGAAGGCACTCCGAAACCAGCTAGCTGAGGGGCTCTCTGAGTCCGAGATACGAGCTTCGTGGGAAGCCGACCTAGAGGCTTATCGCCGACTGCGTGCTAAGTACCTGCTCTACGAGGATGCACGCTAAGCACCCTCCGAGCACAGCGAGCCCCCATTGGTTAGTCGTACCGATGGGGGCTCGCTTTTTCATGGGATAAGCCCTCTCCCCCGTCAGAGATGAAGGCTCTCGAATGTACCCCATTCATGGGGCCCTCCTCCGACCCATTCATGGGGCCCTCCTCCGACCCATTCATGGGTGACCTCGGTGACCCATGAATGGGTCGGTCGGGAGAGTCATCTATGGGGTGCGATCCCTCTTGCCTGAGCTCTCCTTCTCCTTAGACCTAGTGTGCAGGGTTTTCTCCTAGGTAGAGCGAGGGAAATCCCGCCTTTGGGACGGGGCTCTTGGGCACTTCCCGAGCCACTAGGGTATTTGAGAATTATTTATACCTTTGTTATATAGAGTCGTAATGTGTATAGAAGACTCGTACACTTTAAGAACAGAAATGAACGAATTCAAGAAATTTGCCGTAGGTCACTTAGGGATGAACTCCTTGGCACTGGATGACTACATGCAGGTGCAGAGTAGCTATATCTCGCCGACGATCATCGAGGAGCGCCCTATGAACGTGGCCCAGATGGATGTATTCTCTCGGTTGATGATGGACCGCATCATCTTCCTCGGGACACAGATCAATGACTATACGGCCAATGTCATACAGGCTCAGCTCCTCTTCTTAGATAGCAGTGAGCCTGGTAAGGATATCTCGATCTATATCAACTCTCCTGGGGGCTCGGTCTATGCGGGCTACGGGATCTACGATACGATGCAGTTCATCGAGAGTGATGTCTCTACTATATGTACGGGGATGGCTGCCTCTATGGCTTCCGTCCTACTCGTCGCAGGGACGAAGGGGAAGCGTTTCGCCTTGCCCCACTCCCGTGTGATGATCCATCAGCCCCTAGGGGGCATGCAGGGTCAAGCTAGCGATCTCGAGATCGCCGCTCGTGAGATCCTCAAGGTCAAGGAAGAGCTCTATACGATCCTCTCCAAGCACTCTGGACAGCCCTACGAGGCCATCCAGCGAGACAGTGACCGAGACTATTGGATGACCGCACCAGAGGCTAAGGCTTATGGCATGGTAGACGAGATCCTCACCCGTACACAGCGTACACAGAAGCACACCGGAGTAGATGGCCAAGAAGACTAAAGGACCAGAGCGCTGCAGCTTCTGTGGCAGAACAGAAGAGGAGGTAGGTGCCCTACTTCATGGGATGGATTCGCAGATCTGTCCCGACTGCGTCGTCCAGGGCTATCAGCTCCTTGGAGGCGTGATCTCAGCTCCTAACCCAGCTCCAGAGACAGCTCCTCTCGATACTCTTCAGGAGCTACCCAAGCCCAGAGAGATCAAGGAATTCCTCGATGACTATGTCGTCGGGCAGGACGAAGCTAAGCGTTATCTCTCTGTAGCTGTCTACAACCACTACAAGCGACTCATGCAGCCCTCCTCCGAGGTCGATGGAGTCGAGATCGAGAAGAGTAATATCCTCCTCCTCGGCCCTACGGGTACGGGGAAGACTTTGCTAGCTAAGACGATCGCTCGTCTACTGAAGGTGCCCTTCACCATCGTCGATGCTACCGTGCTGACGCAGGCTGGGTACGTAGGTGAGGATATCGAGAGCTTGCTGACACGTCTCCTGCAAGTAGCAGACTACGATGTAGCAGCAGCTGAGCGAGGGATCGTCTTCATCGATGAGATCGACAAGATCGCACGTAAGGGAGACAACCCCTCCATCACACGCGACGTGAGTGGTGAAGGTGTCCAGCAGGGCCTCCTCAAGCTCCTCGAAGGGTCGATCGTCAATGTCCCCCCACAGGGAGGACGTAAGCATCCCGACCAGAAGATGATCCAGGTCGATACCAAGCAGATCCTCTTCATCTGTGCTGGTGCCTTCGATGGCATCGAGCGCAAGATCGCTCATCGCCTCAATACCCGTGTCGTGGGCTACAATAGCCCCCGATCCCAGATGGGTAAGTATGAGGAGGAAGAGCTCCTCAGATATGTCGACGCTCGTGACCTCAAGAGCTTTGGGCTCATTCCCGAGATCATAGGCCGTCTACCGATCATCACCTTCCTACACCCACTCCACCGAGATACCTTGAGGATGATCCTCACCGAGCCTAAGAATGCTCTGGTGCGTCAGTACACCAAGATCTTCGAGCTCGATGGTATCCGCCTGACCTTCACCGACGAAGCCCTCGATGCCGTTGTCTCCAAGACTATGGAGCAGAAGCTCGGAGCACGTGGGCTTAGGGCGATCATGGAGCAGGTGATGGTAGAGCCCATGTACGAGCTCCCCTCCCAAGGGATCACAGAGTTCGTCGTGGATGCCTCCTACGTAGAGCAGCAGCTCCAGAAAGGGGGCGGCTTAATCCCTAACTAACATCTCTCCTCAGAGAAAACCTATCATCCGTGTCATAGACAATACCGCAGTCACTGCCTAGAGTGACAGACACAGCGAGTGGAGAGCACTAACAAAGCGTACGCCATGGGTAGTATCGACCTTACACAAGCCCTCAAGAAGCACTTTGGCTTCGACCAATTCAAGGGGAACCAGCGGGAGATCATCGAGAGCATCCTTGCAGGTCATGATACCTTTGTCCTCATGCCTACAGGCGGAGGGAAGAGTCTTTGCTATCAGCTCCCAGCCCTCCTGATGGAGGGTACGGCCGTGATCATCTCTCCGCTGATCGCCTTGATGAAGAATCAGGTCGATGCCGTGCGTGGCTTCTGCGAAGAAGATACCATTGCTCACTTCCTCAACTCGTCCCTCTCACGGGCTAAGCTCGAGGAGGTCAAGGAGGATGTCCGACAGGGTAGGACGAAGCTACTCTACGTAGCACCTGAGTCGCTCCACAAGAAGGAGAATATCAAGCTCCTGAGCGAAGTGCCTATCTCCTTCTACGCTGTAGACGAAGCACACTGTATCTCCGAATGGGGGCACGACTTCCGTCCCGAATATCGGCGCATACGCTCCGTGGTGATGGAGATCGCTCCTCGCCCCATCATGGCACTCACCGCTACGGCTACACCCAAGGTCCAGCATGACATCATGAAGAACCTAGGGATGGAGACGGCTGTTGTCTTCCAGAGCTCGTTCAATAGACCGAACCTCCTCTACAGGATACAGCCCAAGACCCCTGAGATGGAGCGTGAGATCGTCCGATTCATCCTCAGCAATCCCAAGAAGAGCGGGATCGTCTACTGCATGCGCCGTACGCAGGTGATGAACTTCACCGAGGTGCTCCAAGCTAATGGGATCAAGGCTCTGCCCTACCATGCAGGACTCGACACCAAGGAGCGTGCTGAGAACCAAGATGCCTTCATCGAAGAGCGTGTCGATGTCATCGTCGCTACCATCGCCTTCGGTATGGGTATAGACAAGCCCGATGTGCGCTATGTCATCCACTACGACATGCCAAAGAGTCTCGAGGGCTACTACCAAGAGACAGGGCGTGCAGGACGAGATGGTGGCGAAGGGGTCTGTATCGCCTACTACGATCATGACGACCTAGAGAAGCTCGAGCGCTTCACCAAAGGCAAGTCCGTAGCAGACCAAGAGATAGCCCGAGCACTGCTACGTGAGACAGCAGACTATGCTGAGACAAAGATCTGTCGCCGATCGTTCCTCCTCAACTACTTCGGGGAGCGCTACGAGGCGGATAACTGCGGTAACTGTGATAATTGTTTAGTACCTAAGAATAAAGTGGAAGCTAAAGAATTGCTAGTAAACCTCCTCGAGGTAGTAAGTGCCCTCAAGGAGAAATTCAACACAGACTATGTCATCTCCATCCTTAGAGGAGAGACCAACTCTGATATCGAATCCTTCCATCACGAAGAGCTAGACTGCTTCGGATCGGGACAGGACCACGAGGAGTCTACATGGACGACCATCGTCCGTCAGGCTCTAATCGCTGGCTACCTGACCAAGGATGTCGAGAACTATGGACTACTCAAGCTTACCCCCGCAGGTAAGAAGTTCATGAAGAAGCCTACGAGCTTCAAGATCACCGACTCCGAGGAGGATGGTGAGGATCAGCCTGCGCCATCTGGCGGTGGCGGCTCGGGTGAGTCTACCGACCCCGTCCTCTTCGCCATCATGAAGGATCTGCGTAAGAAGATGGGACAGCAGAATAATGTCCCTCCCTACGTTATCTTCCAGGATACGTCCCTCGAGGCTATGGCTACGCTCTACCCCATCACCATGGATGAGCTACAGAATATCCCTGGGGTAGGTGCTGGTAAGGCTGCACGCTATGGGCAGAAGTTCCTCGATGTCATCCGTCGCCATGTCGAGGAGAATGATATCGACCGCCCTGCAGATATCCGTGTGCGTACCCGCCCAGATAAGTCGAAGCTGAAGATCAACATCATCCAGCAGATCGACCGCAAGGTAGCTCTCGATGATATAGCTATAGCCCTCGGGCTGGACTTCGATGTGCTCATCGGAGAGGTCGAAGCGATCGTCTACTCGGGTACGCGTATCAACATCAACTACTTCATCGAAGAAGTAATCGATGAAGATCGTATCGAGGATATCTACGAGTACTTCAAGGAGTCCACGACCGACGATATCAACGAAGCTCTCTCGGAGCTCGGCAATGACTACTCCGAGGAGGAGGTACGCCTCGTGCGCATCAAGTTCCTCTCCGAGCTAGCCAACTAAGCTCTACCTATGTACATCCCTCTCCCCTAGATCCCCTTCCCTAGATGAAACGAAAGACAACAATAGTCCTCCTCAGTCTCTTTGCCCTCGGGTCCTTGACCTTGGCTCAGACCAAGCGAGGTGAGCCCCAGAAGAAGACCACCGTCGACGAGGTCGTATGGATGGTCGGTGACGAACCTATCCTCCTATCGGATATAGAGTACCAGAAGCTCTTCGCGCGTAGCCAGGGATTGACGATCAGTGGGGATCCCGACTGCGTCATCCCCGAGCAGATGGCGATACAGAAGCTCTTCCTCAACCAAGCTAAGATCGACAGCGTCCAGGCTAATGAGACTCAGGTAGCTCGCATGGTAGACATGTGGGTGCAGAATGTCATCTCGGAGCT
This sequence comes from uncultured Porphyromonas sp., assembly GCF_938039215.1. Classification (GTDB taxonomy): domain Bacteria; phylum Bacteroidota; class Bacteroidia; order Bacteroidales; family Porphyromonadaceae; genus Porphyromonas. The sequence continues at coordinate 14,744 of NZ_CALHVI010000032.1, forward strand.
GGGCTCTAAGGAGAAGCTCGAAGAGTACTTCAATAAGAAGCTCTCTCAGATCCGTGAAGAGCGTACCCTGCAGGCTCGTAATGAAGCCATCGTCGAGATGATGAAGTCGAAGATCTCACAGGGAGTACACGTCACCCCATCGGAGATCAGTGCCTTCTACAAGCAGCTCCCTAAGGACAGTCTTCCTTTCATCCCTAAGACCGTAGAGGTGCAGATCATCGCCCTGCAGCCTCAAGTACCGCTGGCAGAGCTCGACCGAGTCAAGAGTACCCTTCGTGGCTATGCCGAGGATGTGAACTCCGGCAAGCGAGAGTTCTCTACCATCGCCCGCCTCTATTCGGAGGACAAGCGTACGGCTTCACGTGGAGGTGAATATGGCTTCGTCGGGAAGGCTTACCTTGATCCCGCCTTCGCCACCGCTGTCTTCAACCTCATGGACAAGACACGTGTCTCCCCCATCATCAAGACCGATGAGGGCTACCACATCGCTCAGCTCATCGAGAAGCGAGGGGATCTAGTGAACTTCCGCCACATCCTCCTTCGTCCTACCGTCGAGGAGAAGGCGATCACCGAAGCCACCGAGCGTATTGACTCGGTCGCTAAGGCTATTCAGGAGGAGAAGATCACCTTCGAGGTCGCTGCTCAACTCTATTCGGATGACAAGAACACGTTCAACAATGGGGGGCTGATGACCAACACCACCAGCGAGAGTGAATTCGCAGGGTCACCTAACTTCCGCTACGAAGATCTCCCTCAAGATATCGCTAAGGTAGCCTATGAGCTCAAGCAAGGTGAGATCTCTAAGCCCTTCGTCATGCATACCGACAAGGGGCTGGAGCAGGTGGCGATCATCCGTATCAAGGAGATCCATCCCGAGCACATGGCGAACATGAACAATGACTTCCGTCGCATCAAGGAGATGGCCCTAGAGAAGAAGCGTAAGCAGGTCATCGATGACTGGATCCGTGCGCGTCAGAAGCAGACGCACATCGAGATCAATGAGCGCTATCGTGACTGCACCTTCCAGTACCCTGATTGGATCCACGAGGATAAGTAATGCCCTCTCATAACAGACGACTCAGCCTATCAGTAGCTCTCGCCCTCCTCGTGATGGGTGGGAGCTACCTCACTTCACGTGCCTCCTATCGTGGCTATACGGCTACGTCGGTAGCCAGCCCTCAGACGCAGGTGAAGCCCACAACTAAGTCGGGTACGCGTATCATCCTTGATCATGCGGATCTGCTCAGCTACGATGCCTCCCTCCAGCCAGGAGTACAGCGGCTCAAGGGGAGCGTAGTCCTCAAGCACGGCAATGCTACGATGACTTGTGATAGCGCCTACCTTAATGAGGACGCACAGGTCTTCGAAGCCTTCGGTGATGTGCACATGGTGCAGGGGGATACGGTGCACATGTATGCCCGCTATCTCTACTATGATGGGGTATCTAAGCTCGCCCGCCTCCGTCACAATGTCCATCTAGCGAACAAGACCACAGACCTCTATACCGATAGTCTTGACTACGATCGTATCGCTGATATTGCTTACTACTTCGAGGGGGGCTCGATCTCCGATGCACAGAATACGCTGACCTCGGACTATGGGCAGTTCCTCCCCGCTACCAACGACGCAGAGTTCCGCTACAATGTCAAGCTCGTCAATGACAAGACGACGATGACCACGGAGCATCTCTTCTACAATACGCACACCCGCATCAGCAGCTACGAGGGCTCTACGCTCATCAAGTCCGACTCGGGTCAGATCGTCTCCCAGCGAGGCATCTATGACGTAGGACGAGATGTAGGCATCCTGCTGGATCGCTCGGAGGTATATTCAGGAGCTAGGACCCTCATCGGGGATTCGATCTACTACGATGGCCCGAGTAAGTTCGGCGAAGCATTCGGTCGGATGCAGCTCTCTGATACGGTGCAGAAGGCGATCCTCTATGGAGACTACGGCTACTTCGATGACAAGCGTAACTATGCCTTCGCTACCTCCCGAGCTCATGCAGAGGAGTATTCGCAGAAGGACACCCTCTATGTCACAGCAGACACCCTAGAGCTCATCAGCCTTCCGATCAAGGGACGTAGACCCCTAGATAGCCTCAGCACGGACTCTACGGCTAAGAGTAAGCCCGACACCATGCAGCGCTACCTCCGTGGCTACCGTCATGTACGTGTCTTCCGTCGGGATGCTCAGGCGGTAGCTGATTCCCTCAGCTATGTCTCGATGGACTCTACCCTATCCCTCTATGGCAAGCCCATCCTCTGGAGTGAGGAGCGGCAACTCTCGGGGGACACCACGCACTTCTACTTCAGGGGCAAGAAGCTCGACTATGTCGATGTCCTCGGGAGTGCGCTCACCATCGAGCATATCGACAGCGTGGACTTCTACAATCAGATGAGTGGCGACACCCTGCGTGCTTACCTACAAGACAGCACCGTCCGAGAGATCATCGTCCGAGGCAAGGTCGAATCTATCTATTACATGAAGGATGAAGGGACGAACGAGTACAATGGCCTCAATCGAATGACCAGCTCGACGATGCATGTCTACCTCGACTCAGGGAAGGTCACCAAATCCATCTGGGTAGGGCCCGTGGAGGGGAAGGCTTATCCTCTAGCGATGGCATCCACCCCCGAGGTCAATCGCCTGAGTAAATTCCTCTGGGCCTCTGACCAGCGCCCCATGCGCAAGGAGGACATCACTACGGTAGGCGATACGCTACCTCCGAGCCAGCAGCACTCCATCCCACTGTCCGACCTCAAGCGATTCAGTGGAGCTAAGGCGGCTCTAGCTGCCTACGAGCCCTTCGAGCGTAAGGCTCGAGAAGAAGCCCAACGTACGGACTCGCTGATCGAGACCTACAATGGGCTTGATGCCGAAGCGTATCGGAAGACTTACCGATGCGTCCTAAGACCTCTCCCCACCGATGGAGAGAACGATTCATCCAACCCTCTCATAGACACTTCATGGGTATACAGAGCTTTTTCAAGCAGAGAAGACCAAGACAGTTCGAGCACAAGCTCATTTACTGGGATCCCAAAAAGGAAGAAATCGCCAAGCGGGTCGAACGCATTAGGCGGGAAATGATCGAAGCGGGAGAGCTGGAGCAAGATCTAGATCAGGGAGCCTCCTCCGAAGGTGCTTCGGGGGCCTCTTCTACACCAGCCAACTATGATGCTACGGAGCAGGTACGAGGAGCCTTCATGCACTCGGCTCGCCACCTCAGTCGACAGCATCGACGGGGCATTACCTCGGCTGATCGCAGTCAGCGTATCATTCGTCTTATGCTCGCCCTCCTTATCCTTGGATTTGCCTTCTGGTACTACTTCATTAGATGAGCGATATTATCCGTCTACTCCCCGAGTCCATTGCCAATCAGATAGCAGCTGGAGAGGTCGTACCCGCCCCAGCCTATCTGGTCAAGGAGCTCGTGGAGAATTCGATCGATGCTGGTGCTTCGCAGATCCAAGTCGAGATCGTAGGCGCTGGGAGGCAGTCTGTGTCCGTGACCGATGACGGCAAGGGGATGTCCCCGACGGATGCCCGCATGGCTTTCGAGCGTCATGCGACCTCCAAGCTCCAGACCATCGATGATCTACAGCGTCTGACGACGATGGGCTTCCGTGGTGAGGCTCTGGCGGCGATCGCCTCTGTCTGTCAGGTGGAGCTACATACACGCATCGCTAGCCTTGATGTGGGGACAGAGCTCATCATCGAGGGGACGAGGGTCAAGTCGCAGTCGCCCGTGGCTTGTGCCGTAGGGACGACCCTCAAGGCGAAGAATATCTTCTACAACACCCCAGGTAGACGCAAGCACCTAGAGGCAAGGAAGGAAGCAACGGAACTGATGGAGATCTGGCGAGAGTTCGCCAAGGTTGCCCTAGCCAATCCGCAGATCGCCTTCTCGCTCCGTGGTGCAGGGAAGTACGACAAGACGCTCCCCGCCAGTTCGCTCAAGGAGCGTATCATCGGCATCGGGGGGCAGAAACTCTCCAAGGCGCTCATCCCCGTGAGCTATGAGAGTGCCTTCTGCACGATACGAGGCTTCATCGGCACCCCCTCCTCAGCACTGAAGAGCGGAGCACAGCAGTACTTCTTCGTCAATGATCGCTTCATCCGTCATCCCTATTTCCACAAGGCGATCAGCCTAGCCTACGAGAACTTCATTCCCGCAGGTACACAGCCCCACTACTTCCTCTTCTTCACCATCCCAGCGGAGAATATCGATGTCAATATCCATCCACAGAAGACTGATGTTCGCTTCATCGATGAGAATACGATCTTCCAAGTGATCCTCAGTCTGGTGCGTGATGCTTTTAGTTCGCATGCCCTAGCCCCGATCATTGACTTCGATGATGCTTCGCAGGTAGAGATCCCCGCCTATGCTGGGCGCAAGGACACGGTGCTTGATCTGGACGAACAGCTTGCCTCTCGCAGTCTTTTGGGGAGTGCTTCTCTCGAGGGGGGAGGCACAGCAGGATCTACCCCTTCCTTTGGAGGCGGAAGACTCGGGGTGCGCCTCTCCTCCTCGGGCCGAAGCTATCTGCCGAAGGAGCCCGAGATGAACTGGGATGATCTCGGGGAGCACTTCGATAGCATGACCTTCGACAAGGAGGATCAGCGCCTCTTCGAAGAGGAACCACAAGAGCAGCCCAGCAAGGGTATCCGTCTCTCTCAAGCGGGCACCCTCAGGGCTCGACCAGCATCGCCTAGCTCCCTCCTGCTCTATCAGAGTCGCTACATCGTCACGACTCTGGGGGAGGCCCTTGCCTTCGTCGATCTAGCTCGTGCGGTACTGCGTATCACCTACGAGCAGTATCGAGCAGACATGACGGCGCATAGCTACCGAGTAGAGCAGCCCCTCTTCCCCGAGGTGCTGGAGTTCGCCCCACAGGAGCTTCCCACGGCGATACAGCTCATGGAAGAGCTCAGTCAAGTGGGCTTTGACTTTGGTGATCTTGGGGATGGACACTATTCGATCGTCGAAGCTCCGTCGTTCATCGCCAAGGATGCCGCTGGGTTCGTCCGACTCATCGTAGCGGACAGCATCGATACGCACCGAGAGGGCACGGAGTATGTCCACATGTTCCTCGCTGAGGTCGCAGCCGAATCGGAGGCGCTCCAGCGAGTCTTCCCGAAGAATGACGAAGGGCTCACCGAGCTCATGGATCAGCTTTTCGCCAGCAGTGATCCCTACTTCACGCCTTCTGGCAAAGCGATCATCACGCTACTAACTGAGCCGATGGTCGCCAACTTCTTCAACTAGCCTACGAGCCCCCACTTGGATCATCTCCTTGCGGGGGCTTTCTTTTCAGCTTAGAGTCTAGATCCTTCTCCCAGAGCGAGCATCACCCGCCCTCGGTAGAGGGAATGATGGAGCTCTACTCTACCCCATTCATGGGGTCCCTTACCGACCCATTCATGGGTCACCCGAGCGACCCATGAATGGCTTACTTGTGGGGACTATGAATGGAGGATATTCTCCCGAGCTTAGGGGGAGCAAGAGCGGAATAGTCCGCCTACAAAGGGGCAGATATCTGAGCCCCCTAAAATGTTGTATCTTTGAGTTGCCTTAGGCATACGACGACGTTGTCCAAGCTGAACGGCAAGCAACAAATCACATCATCTACATGAACAACAATCAACTGATGACCCAGGCTGCGAACAACATTCGTATCCTTGCAGCCAGCATGGTCGAGCGAGCTAAGAGTGGCCACCCTGGTGGGGCTATGGGCGGAGCGGACTTTGTCAATGTCCTCTTCTCTGAGTTCCTCATCTTCGATCCAGATGCACCCACTTGGTCTGGACGTGACCGCTTCTTCATGGACCCGGGGCACATGTCTCCGATGCTCTATGCCCAGCTCTCCCTCCTGGGGAAGTACACGATGGACGAACTCAAGCAGTTCCGTCAGTGGGGAAGTCCTACTCCTGGACACCCTGAGGTCGATGTACTGCGTGGCGTAGAGAATACCTCTGGACCTCTGGGGCAAGGGCATACCTTCGCCGTCGGAGCGGCCATCGCTGCTAAGTTCCTCCAGCATCGCCTAGGCTGGGTCATGAGCCAGACGATCTATGCCTATATCTCCGATGGTGGTATCCAGGAGGAGATCTCTCAGGGGGCAGGTCGTATCGCAGGGCATCTGGGGCTGGACAACCTCATCATGTACTATGATGCCAATAATGTCCAGCTCTCTACGACCGTCGAAGAGGTCGATAGCGAAGATGTAGCTGCTAAGTACAAGGCTTGGGGCTGGCACGTCATCGAGATCGATGGTTGCTGCCCCGATCAGATCCGCACAGCGCTCAAGGAAGCTAAGGCTACCGTCGGCAAGCCTACCCTGATCATCGGGAAGACGGTCATGGGGCGTGGTGCTGTCGGGCCCAATGGTGAGAACTACGAGAATCGTGTCAATACCCATGGTCAGCCCCTCTCGGCTGCTGGCGCATGCTTCGAAGGGACGGTGAAGAACCTCGGTGGTGATCCCAGCGAGCCCTTCCAGATCTTCCCCGAGGTACAGGCGCTCTATGATGCTCGTCTGAATGCCCTCCGTGAGCTGGCTGCTGCCCGCAAGAAGGAAGAACAGACTTGGCGTGAAGACAACCCCGATCGAGCTAAGAAGCTTGACGAATGGTTCTCTGATAATGCTCCTTCGGTAGACTGGAGTCAGGTCGAGCAGAAGCCTAACCAAGCTACCCGAGCTGCCTCTGCTACGGTGCTTAGCACCCTAGCGACTCAGGTCGAGAACATGATCGTAGCCTCCGCTGACCTCTCCAACTCCGATAAGACCGATGGCTTCCTCAAGAAGACCCGAGCTCTGAGCCGTGGGGACTTCGGAGGTGCCTTCCTCCAGCCCGGGGTAGCTGAGCTGACGATGGCTTGCCTCTGTATCGGTATGGCCCTGCATGGTGGGGTCGTAGCTGCCTGCGGTACGTTCTTCGTCTTCTCTGACTACATGAAGCCAGCAGTACGCATGGCCGCCCTCATGGAGCTCCCCGTGAAGTTCATCTGGTCACACGATGCCTTCCGTGTCGGTGAGGATGGACCTACCCATGAGCCCGTAGAGCAGGAAGCACAGATTCGCCTGATGGAGAAGCTCCAGAATCATCACGGCCGAGACAGCGTGCTTGTCCTCCGCCCCTCCGATGTAGAGGAGACTACGGTGGCTTGGCGCATGGCTATGGAGAATATCCATACACCTACCGCTCTCATCCTCTCCCGTCAGAATATCAATGACCTACCCGCTCCCTCTGGAGAGAGCCGACGCACAGCTGCCGAGGCAGCTACACGTGGGGGCTATATCGTCCTTCGTGATGAGAAGCCCGAGGTCGTACTCATCGCCAACGGTAGCGAAGTCTCTACGCTCGTCGAAGGTGCTGAGCTTCTACATAAGGAGGGTATCCAGCTACAGATCGTAGCTGTCCCCAGCGAAGGGCTCTTCCGTCGTCAGAACAAGGAGTATCAGCAGGAAGTCCTTCCCGAGGGTATTGTCCGCTTTGGTCTCACGGCAGGTCTCCCCGTCAATCTGCTAGGACTGGTCGGCGACCATGGCTCGATCTGGGGGCTGAACTCCTTCGGCTTCTCCGCCCCCTACAAGGTGCTGGATGAGAAGCTAGGCTTCACTCCAGAGCATGTCTACCACGAGGTCAAGAAGCTCCTCGGTAAGTAATCCCTCCGTCCTCTACATCACTAGATGATATGAATCAGATAGGCATTTGCTCCGACCACGCTGGCTACGAGGTCAAGGAGCTCGTGAAAGCTCAGCTTACGGCTCGTGGACTGTCGGTCAAGGACTTCGGTTGTCCCTCCAGCGAGCGATGTGATTACCCCGACTTCGCCCACCCTATGGGTCGGGCGATCCAGCAGGGAGAGCTCTCCCGAGGGATCTCCGTCTGTGGCTCAGGCAATGGGATCTCCATGGTCATGAACAAGTACCCTCGGGTACGTGCCGCCCTCTGCTGGGATGTCGAGCTGGCTAAGCTCGCCCGTGAGCACAACGATGCCAATGTACTCTCTCTCCCTGCTCGCTTCATCACGGAGAAGCAGGTCGAGGAGATCGTCTCTGCCTTCCTCGATACAGCCTTCGAGGGAGGACGGCATCAGCCACGTGTCGATAAGATCCCTATTCACGAATAGGACGAGCTCATTCTCGCTATATGCCCCTCGCTAAGTGACATCGAGGGGTGACTGCATCAGGCTAGCCCTTGGGCTCCATACAGGTCCAAGGGCTAGCTATACCCTTCTGGCTGAGACCGCATCTCAGTCGATGCTCTACACTCAGGGATGAGTCACTCGTCCCTTAGCTCATCATCCAATGAAACAGTTCCTCGCCCGCCCGCTCACCTTCGACCGCATGTCTAGAGCTCTTCTCCTAGCTGTGCTGGTCATCCTCATCTTCTGGGCTCTTCAGGCGATATGGAGTATCATCCTGCCCTTCCTGCTGGCAGGTATCTTCGCCTATGTGGTGATGCCTTTGGTGCGCTTCTTCCAGTACACACTGCGCTTGCGCTCCCGAGGGCTCTCTGTCCTGCTTACCCTCCTGCTGCTCGGAGCTATCGTCGCCCTCGGAGTCATCTTCGTCGTCCCTTCGGTCAAGGCTGAGGTCGAGAAGACTCTTCAAGTCATCTCAGGCTACAATGGCGGGCAGGATCTACTGACGATGCTCCTGCCGAAGAATGTCCGTAACTACCTAAGTGGTGGCATCAACTGGGCTAACTTCTCACAGCACCTCTCCTTCGAGAATATCCTAGAGAATACCAAGCTCCTGCTGGATCAGCTCGGAGGGATCATCAATGGCACACTCTCCGTCTTCTCTTGGGGCTTTGTCTTCCTCATTGGGATCATCTACTTCATCTTCATCCTCCTAGACTTTGAGAACCTAGGACGGGGCTTCATAGGTCTCTTCCCCAAGAGATCTCGCCCCACGGTGCATGCGATCTTCTCCGATCTAGATCGCTACATGAACAACTACTTCCGTGGCCAAGCCTTCGTAGCCCTCAGTGTCGGGCTCCTGCTCTCTGTGGGCTTCAATATCATCGGACTACCGATGGCCACGGCTATGGGGATCCTTATCGGTATCTTGAACTTCATCCCCTACATGCAGGCTCTTGGTATCATCCCTCTGGGGCTCGCCTGCCTGCTGATGGCAGCTCAGACCGGTGAGAATGCTTTCATCTGTCTCCTGCTTGGCTATGGAGTGCTGATGATCGTGCAGGTGATCCAGGATATGATCCTCGTCCCCCGTATCATGGGACAGACGATGGGGATGCGCCCCTCGCTGATCCTCCTTGTCCTATCTATATGGGGCTATCTCTTGGGCTTCTTCGGGATGCTCATCGCTCTACCTGCTACGATGTTCATCTACTCACTCTATATGCGCTATGTCCTGCAGGATGAAGACTACATCGAGCGACGTAAGCGAGATGAGGAGAAGCGCAATGCGAAGAAGAAGCGTAGGAGCAAGGCCCTTGCTACCGAAGCAGTATCCACCCCAGAGACCAACGAATAGATGAGGCTATTCTCTCCTGCTACGATCTTCCTGGCCAAAGGGCTCTCTCGCGGTAAAGCACGCCAAGGGACTCGTCGGCTCTCCTCCATCCTTGGGATGACGACGATCGGTGTGGCACTGAGTCTGAGTGTCATGCTCCTCTCGGTGACGATCATCTTAGGCTTCCACCGCCAAGTCCATGAGTTTGCCTTCAGTCAGACGGGACATATCAGCCTCAATGGCTATGGTAGCGACTGGAAGACTTCGACGACCCCGATCCAGATAGCTCCCCGACTCCTCTCCTATCTCCGTCAGCAAGCAGAGATAGAGACCGCTACCCCACTTGTCCAGCAGGCGGGGCTACTCAAGACGGAGGACGACTTCTCGGGGATCCTGCTCTACGGGATCGATTCTAGCTTCCGAAGTCGCTACTTCGAGGAGAATATCCGTTCGGGAGCCTTCCCCTCCTTCACCACGAGCAGTGATGGTCGCCCTCCGATCGTGCTCCCCTCACACGTGGCCCGACGCATGGGCTATCAGGTGGGAGATCATATCCGTATCTACTTCTTCGGAGAGAAGATGCGCATACGTGTCTTTGAGCTCCAAGCGATCTATGAGTCTACGGGGCTTGAGCTCTCCCCTGCACTCTGCCCGATCACGACCCTACAGAAGCTCAACCACTGGGATGAGCATACCTTCAGCCGCCTGCTGATCATGCTCCGCCAGCCCGAGGAGGCAGGGGCGGTCCTAGAGCACTTGATCACGAGCCTCCAAGCTCGTCCAGACCTCATCGGAGAGGAGAACTATGGGATGAACCTCGGCCAAGAGCTCCAGCCCGAGCTCTTCAACTGGCTTGCCTTCCTAGATACCAATGTCTATGCACTACTCTCCCTCATGCTCCTCGTCGGAGGCTTTGCGATGATCACGGGGCTCATCATCATCGTACTGGACAAGAGTAGGCAGATAGGTATCCTCAAGGCGCTTGGTGCTACGAACTCCCAGCTACGACAGACCTTCCTCCTCATCGCTACTCGCCTAATCCTCAAGGGAGTCTTCTGGGGCAATCTCCTAGCCCTCACACTTAGTCTCGTACAGCGACACTACAAGGTCATCAAGCTCAACCCTACGAACTACTTCACCGATGCTGTACCGATCCACTTCGATCTGGGACTATGGCTGGGGATCAACGTCGGTACACTGCTCGTCATCCTCTTGATGGTCATCGTGCCTGCCAGCCTCGTCAGTCGCATCCATCCAGCAGAGAGTATGCGCATCGACTAACTCCATAATATAGGCATAAAGAAAGCCCCTCTTCACAGCTCGGTGAAGAGGGGCTTTTGCTTTCGTGTTTCCTCTAGCGTAAGGTGATGTACTGGACATCCCCCGGCTTGAAGACGAAGAGGATATCCTTGAAGCTTGGAAGTCCATGCTCGGCAGGAGCATTGTTACTGAAGCCGTACTTCTCGGCAGGGATATAGCCATTGAAGTCGAGGGTCTTGTTCCCATTGAGGTCTTGGAAGAGACTAATACCATAGGACCCTTCGGGGAGGTCGATAAGGACGGTCTTAGTGAGTGAGTCCACCTTGGCTATGGCCGTCTTGTAGGGACTCTGAGGGTAGCTCTCCGCAGAACTATAGATAGCGATGAGGAGCTCTCCCTTGGGCTCGGTGATCCCGTCGACAGTGAGCGTCAGAGGGTGAGCAGGTGGAGTCTTCTTCTCTGCTGTGTCTTGAGCCTTGAGCGAAGGAGAGAGGAGCCCCAGCGTGAGGGTCAGTAGGGGCAGGATGCGTCTAAGGTGTCGCATGATCGTAGGAGAATTAGAGTGAGTTGAATAGGATGATCTTTAGGGAGTCTTCTTCTGCTTCCCCGAGAGGGTGATGAAGCAGCCGATGTAGAAGAAGCGAGAGGAGGGTGGCGAGATACGCACGCCCTCTGTGGGGGTCAGCGGGTCGGGCTCGATCCCCCAGTAGTTGGTCGTCCCAAGGACGTTGGTGCATCCCAAGTGGAGAAGCACCTTCTTGGAGGCAATGTAGCTCCAAGAGAGGTCTAGCCGAGAGCGCCGAGGGAGCTGGATGGGTGTGAGGTCATAGCTATAGCCCTTCGCCCCAGCATCTATGTAGTAGCTGCAGCCAAGAAGACTCTTCAGCGCCCCCGACCAGTACTTAGCCGTGAGGCGGAAGGTATGGGGGCTCACATAGCTGGGGGCTAGTGGGCGGAGGTAGCGATCATAGCTCAGCTGAGCTTGGGTATAGGAGTAAGAAGTCGAATAATCGATAGTTCCGAGGCTTCCCTTATGGAAGAGCGTAAGCCCATAGCTCTCCCCTCCCCCTTGGTCGTCGAAGTGCTTGGGGTAGCCCTCTGCTAGAGAGCGGGTGAGATGCTGGTAGCTCTTGTAGAAGAGGGAGAGCTGTACGAGAGGTGTCTTGTCGCCATAGCTGTAGGAGAGCTGAGAGATCTCCGATCGGCTGCTCTTGAGCGCAGGCATGAAGCGGAGGATCTCCTTCTCGGGAAGCTGGGTGTAGCGCCCCCATGAGGCGGAGAAGACATGTCTGCCATGTCGGTAGCCCGCATAGAGGCGGGGAGCGAGGCTCCAAGCCTTGATAAGGCTCGCATACTCACCTCGGAGCCCTGCGCTGAGGCTCAGCCCTCGATGTAGATAGCTGACCTCGAGGAAGGACACGGGCAGATGGTTTGAGAAGTTCAGTTGGTATCGACCTCCTGTGAGTTCGTAGCTCTCACGATAGTCCCTCCAGCTGTAGTCAAGTCCGCCGAGGATGGAGAAGGGTTCACCGCTGTACTTCAGGGCAAGGCGGGCTTCGGCATAGAGGTCATGATCAAGGACTTGGTCCTGTGGAGCGACTAGGGATGAGCCCGAGAAGTCGGAGTACTGAGTATGAGTGCCTACTTCCAGCTGGCACGCTGTGCCTAGGCTTCGTACATAGGTAAGACGACCATAATAACGATCCTCCCGAAGGCGGCTATGGAATGTAGGTAGCGAGGCATTAGGTCTGTAGCCTAAGCCCATTCCCGTATAGCTCAGCTGGGCCTTGAGCGTCGCTTGAGGCAGGTCATGCCAGAGGGAAGCCGTGAGGGAAGGACTATAGAAGCTACGAGTATAAGGGTAGGCACTCGGCATGACCCGATCATAGAGGGAAAGGTCGGTGTAGCTAGCTGAGAGCTCCAGCTTCGTAGCGGAGGAAGGCGCACCCAGTCCCCATGTGAAGCTAGGGCCTATACTACTCAGACTTATGATGCTCCCAGGCTTGACATCCTTCGTATCCCGAGAGAGGATCTGGACCACACCTGAGAGTGCTTGTCCCATCGAAGCAGAGTAGCCCCCTGAGAGGAGGTTTATCTCCTTGCATTCGCTTGGTGAGAGGATGCTTCGTACCGATGAATTCTTGGAGCTGATGCTGTAGGGATTAGGTAGACGCAAGCCATCGATATAGACTTGGCTCTCATGAGGAGCACCGCCCTGCAGACTGAGTCGCCCATCAGTGTCGGAGCTCTGAGCATCGGGATCCTCCATCAGCCCACCGAGGATATCACCGAGGGCTCGTGGCGTCATGAGTATATCCAAGGTTGTGAAGCGGGAGGTAAGTGGAGCATAGCCCGAGATCGGCAGAAGCCTTCGGCGGGAGATGGTGACTCCCTCGATCGACCGCTGCGCCTCAATGAGGATGATCCGATAGATCTGGGATGAAGGGCGAAGGAGCATCACCTTCGACTGATAGCCTTCGGCAAGGAAGACCAGCGAGATACGCTCTATACTATCGGGGAGAGTAAGTAGGAATTCCCCACCCTTCCCCGTCTCGGTGAGCTGTCGTCCCGTAGCTTGGTCGAGGACCTGCACCTTTGGGAGTGGCTCATCAGAGCTGTTGGTTATTCGTCCTCGGAGCTCACGTGCTTCTTGAGCTTGTAGGGACAAGGTGCTCCCCAAGAGGAGGAACAAGATACTTAGAATAAGGGAACGAGGCATGTCTGCGAAGGTGTTACGAGCTTCTGCCCGCTGGTGTTACTTGATCTTGATCCTCATCTCGGTATCCTCATTGAGGGTGAAGGACGCAGGCTTGTAGCGGGGAGGTCCCATCTTGGGACGTGCATCACGACTGAAGCCACAGGGCTCGGTGGGCAGGCGGAAGAAGTTGCGATCCACCTTGCCGTTGCTATTGAGATCCTGATAGATGACGACCGCATAGGTACCTGTCTCCAGCTCAATGACTACTCGTTTGCTGAGGGCATCGACGGGTGTAGTGAGCGTCTTGATGGGCTTCTTGAGGTAGTCCTCGGCGGAGCTGTAGACGGAGATCAAGAGATTGCCTTTCTTCTCTTTTATACCTACGATGTCGAGGTTGAGACGATGAGTCGTCTGTGCCCAGCCTGCTATGCTTGTAAGGAGGAAGGCGGAGAGGAGACCGAGATAGATTCGTTTCATAGGCCGTGTAGATGAGTTGATTCTCTTTTGTGGAGACTTGCGTGTTATAGGATGATCCTACACAACAAAGGTAGTAAAAACCAGCACTTAGTATATGCGTACTAAGAAACTGACACGTCACCCCAAAATGGGTCAAGGAAAATCCCCCCAAACTAGGGTGTCGGAGTAAACTTCCGACGGGGTACTTTCACCTAGCTCTACCCTACTATATATCAGCGATATAGGTTATTTTTAGAAGAACCCTACAGGATGACGCTTCAGAAACCTACGGTAGGTCGTCACTGCGACCTACCGTAGGTCGCCTCGACGACCCACAGTAGGTTTTTCTTGCGACCCACCATAGGTCGCAAAAAGGCACTCCAGAGCGCTCCCCCATCCTCCATCCCTTCGAGAGGAGATAAAGCTCCTCTCTATCGAGTCCCAATACGACCTTCTGCATGAGCAAACACTTAATAAATGCTACCTTTGTAGTCTATTCTGTGGGGAGCGTCTAGCTCACCCCATATATTATTCAGCTATCACTCTATCGTATCAGAGACCGATTATGTCGATCATACAGTCCTTGCAGCATGCCACAGTAGAGGCCGTGAAGGCGCTCTATGGACAAGCCCCTGAAGCATCACAGATCCAGCTCCAGAAGACTCGTAGTGAGTTCGAAGGGCAGTGGACACTCGTGACCTTCCCCCTGCTTAAGATCTCACACAAGAACCCTGAGGTTACCGCCCAAGAGCTAGGTGCCTACCTTCTGGAGCATAGCTCTCTGGTAGCAGCTATTCAGGTCGTCAAGGGCTTCCTCAACCTCAGTATCGCTCCTTCAGCTTGGGTCGAAGACTTCAATGAGATCCGTGCTGATGAGACCTTCGGACACAAGCAGGCGAGCGAGGATGCTCCCTTCGTGATGGTCGAATACTCTTCGCCCAATACCAACAAGCCTCTGCACCTAGGGCACGTGCGCAACAACCTCCTTGGCTACAGCATCGCCCTCATCCTCAAAGCTTCGGGGAATAAGGTCTTCAAGACGAACATCGTCAATGACCGAGGTATCCATATCTGTAAGTCCATGCTCGCTTGGCAGCGCTGGGGCAATGGAGCTACCCCCGAAAGTACGGGGAAGAAGGGCGACCATCTGATCGGTGACTTCTACGTCCTCTTCGACAAGCACTTCAAGGAAGAGGTCTCTGCCCTGATGGCCGAGGGCAAGACAAAGGAAGAGGCTGAAGCTGCTTCTCCGCTTATGTCCGAGGCTCGTGCTATGCTCCGTAAGTGGGAGGAAGGCGATGAGGAGATCCGTGGTCTATGGCGCAAGATGAACGCTTGGGTCTACGAGGGCTTCGATGAGACTTACCACCGCATGGGTGTGAGCTTCGACAAGGTCTACTATGAGTCGGAGACTTACCTCCTCGGTAAGGGAGAAGTCCTGCGAGGACTCAGCGAAGGGAAGTTCGTCCAAGATCCCGATGGCTCCGTATGGGCAGACTTCACGGACGAAGGACTTGACCGCAAGATCCTCCTGCGCTCCGATGGTACCTCCGTCTACATCACTCAGGATATCGGCACAGCGAAGATGCGCTTCGACGAGTATCCCATCGACAAGATGGTCTACGTCGTAGGCAATGAGCAGGAGTATCACTTCAAGGTGCTCTCCCTCCTGCTCGATCGCCTAGGCTATGCCTTTGGTAAGGGGCTCGTACACTTCAGCTATGGCATGGTAGAGCTCCCCGAGGGTAAGATGAAGAGCCGTGAAGGGACGGTCGTCGATGCAGATGATCTCATGGATGAGATGATCGCTACGGCACGAACCATCGCCGAAGAGCAGGGTAAGGCCAAGGACATGACTCCCGAAGAAGCCAGCGAAGTAGCTCGCCGTGTAGGTCTAGGCTCGCTGAAGTACTTCATCCTCAAGGTGGACCCACGCAAGAACATGACCTTCAACCCCAAGGAAAGTATCGACTTCAATGGGAATACAGGGTCCTTCATCCAGTACACCTATGCTCGTATTCGCAGCGTACTACGCAAGGCCACAGAGTCGGGTATTACCCTCCCCTCTTCCTTTGCTCCAGAGAGCCTAGAGCTCTCGACCAAGGAGCAGGAACTCATCGCTAAGGTCGCCGAGTATGCCGAAGCAGTAGAGGAAGCTGCACGTAGCTACAGCCCTGCTGTCATCGCTAACTACGTCTATGATCTCGTGAAGGAGTACAACCAGTTCTATCACGACTTCTCCATCCTCAGAGAGGAGCGCACGGAGCTAAGAGACTTCCGTCTAGCGCTCTCCGAAGTCGTCGCTCGCACAATCGCTTCGGGCTTCGCTCTTCTGGGTATCGAGATGCCTGAGCGCATGTGATCGGACTCGGAGTATCCTGACGATATTCATGGAGGCTATCTTGCGATAGGCAGGATAGCCTCCTAGTCTATAAGTTTATTTCGTACCTTTCGAAGCAGAGAGAAGTATGGTATCAGTATCAGCCGTATCCGCATCTATGTTTAGCCCTAGTCAAGAGCTCCAGATCTATAGTAGTAGCCGCTACCTCCTCGGGGTCCTCCAGCCTCGTCTCGATAGAGCTTGTCGTCTCCAGGTGAGAGACTGGCTCATAGAGGCAGTGCGTGCTGGGAGCTTCTCCTCCGAGGATGAAGGGCTACATAGCATCCCCGATATCATCGTACAGCTAGAGGTCGCTTGCCTCATTAGCCGAGAGCTGGGCCTCAATGCTCACTCCATCCTCTCCGTCCTCCTCTACCGTCCCTTCAGTAGCGGACTCATCACGGCGAGCGAGGTCAGATCGGTATGTGGCGAGGAGGTCGTGCGCCTACTCCAGCTACTCATGCGTACCTCGGAGCTCTATATGCGCAAGGAGGCGATTAGCTCGGAGAACTTCCACAACCTCCTGATCTCTATGGCCGAGGATATGCGTGTGGTGCTCATCATCATCGCCTATCGCCTCTACCTCTTACGTCATGCTTCGAAGATCTATACCGGCGAAGGGCGCAGAGCTTTGGCATCGGAAGTCTCCTTCCTCTATGCCCCCATTGCCCATCGCCTCGGGCTCTACAAGATCAAGGGCGAGATGGAGGACCTTTGCCTCAAGTACCTCCAGCCTAAGATCTACGGCTTCATCACACGCAAGCTACGTGAGACTAAGGATGTGCGTGATGCTTATATAGCAGAGTTCATCCGCATCGTCAGAGAGTCACTCGAGAAGAACCTTCAGGATGTGCCCTTCGAGATGAAGGGGCGTGTCAAGAGCGTCAGCTCCATCAGCAACAAGCTGAAGAAGCTACCCTTCGAGGATATCTATGATGTCTTCGCTATCCGCATCATCATCGATGTCCCCTTAGAGCGTGAACGCCAAGTCTGCTGGCAGATCTACTCGATCGTAGCCGATATGTACCGCCCTAATCCCGAGCGCCTCAAGGACTGGATCTCCATCCCTAAGAGTAATGGCTACGAGAGCCTGCACACTACGGTCATGGGACCAGGTAATCGCTGGGTAGAGGTACAGATCCGCTCCAAGCGTATGGATGCCATCGCCGAGCAGGGTGTCGCCGCTCACTGGCGCTACAAGGGCATCCGTAGTGAGAGTGGGCTTGATGAGTTCCTCGCCTCTGTGCGTGAAGCTCTAGAGACCGTACGTGATGATGCCACCGGTGAGGAAGAGAAGCGCCAGACGCTAGAGTCTTCGCTACTCACACTGAAGGCTCAGGAGATCTACGTCTTCACTCCTAAGGGGGAGATCATCAAGCTCCCTCAGGGCGCTACGCTCCTAGACTTTGCCTTCGCCATACATAGTCGAGTCGGTGCACGAGCTATCTCGGGGAAGGTCAATGGGAAGAACGTATCGCTCCGCCACCAGCTCTCCAACGGTGATAGTGTAGAGATCCTCACCTCCCCACAGCAGACACCCAAGGCAGGCTGGCTATCAATCGTCGTCAGCCCTAAGGCTAAGGCCAAGATACGTCAGCTCCTCCGTGCCGAGGAGCAAGCAGGTATCGGTGTGGCAAAGGAGATGATCCAGCGCCGAATCAAGAACCGCAAGCTCCCCTTCGACGAGGCTGCATTCATCCGCATCACCCTACGCAAGGGCTACAAGAATCTCTCGGACTTCTATCGAGATCTCACCGATAGTAAAATAGAAGTCCAAGACTTCCTCAACCTCTACGAACAAGAGCTAGCTGCAGCAGCCCTCATCGAAGCTCAGCCCTCTATCGGCTCGGCTCGCTCTGCGGAGGACTTCACCTACAGCTCAGCAGAGGAGAAGGATAGCCCAATCAGTTCTTCGGAGGTGCTTATCCTCGACAGAGGGCTCACGGGTGTGGCTTATAGCCTAGCGCAGTGCTGTCGTCCACTCTATGGCGATGAGGTCTTTGGCCTCGTGACGACACGTGGGATCAAGGTGCATCGCATGAACTGCCCCAATGCCCCCGACATGTTCGCTCACTCCCCCCACAAGATCATCTGCGCTAAGTGGAATGGAGAGAGCGGAAGCACGCAGGTCGCCTCCCTCGAGGTCGTAGGTCGAGATGAGCTATCTATCGCTACCAACATCACCTCACTCATTCGGAAGGAGTCGGGGGTCAAGCTCCGCAGCTATTCGATCAATTCGCAGGATGGTCTCTTCCACGGCTCCTTCGTCCTCTACGTAGAGCGTCGTGAAGCATTGACGATCCTACTCAAGAAGATACGTAGCGCTTCGGGTGTCAAGCACGCTGAGCTAGCTACAAGACAGTAAAGAAGAACTCAACTAAACACACAACTTAACGTTACTATGGACATTACTGAAAGAGAGCTGAAGTACCTAGGACTTCTCTCCAAGCAGTTCCCTAATGCTGCTACTGCCGCCTCAGAGATCATCAACCTACAGGCGATCCTCAACCTACCTAAGGGTACCGAGCACTTCCTTGCCGATATCCATGGGGAGTACGAAGCATTCATCCATGTACTGAAGAATGCTTCTGGTACGATTCGTGTCAAGGTCGAGACGCTCTTCCTTGGGCAGATCCGTGAGCAGGAGCTTCGCCAGCTCTGCACCTTGATCTATTACCCTAAGGAAAGTCTAGAGCGACTGAGCCAGCAGAAGTTGATCAGCCGTGATTGGTACAAGGTCACCCTCAATCAGCTGATCAAGGTCCTCCAGCGCGTCAGTGAGAAGTACACCCGCTCCAAGGTGCGTAAAGCCCTGCCTCCTCAGTACAGCTATGTCACGCAGGAGCTGACCCATGAGGACAGCATGAACCCCAAGAAGTCCGCCTATATCGGAGCTATCCTTGACTCGATCATCGACACAGGTCAGGCAGACGACTTCATCACCGCTATCTGTGAGACGATCCAGAGACTTGCTATTGATCGTCTGCATATCGTAGGTGATGTCTTCGACCGAGGTCCTGGAGCGCAGTTCATCATGGATAAGCTCTTGACCTATCACAATGTCGATGTGCAGTGGGGGAATCATGACATGCTCTGGATGGGGGCAGCTGTAGGGAATGCCGCAAGTATGGCCAACGCCATACGTATCGCCCTACGCTATGCTAACCTCTCCACCCTAGAGAGTGGCTATGGGATCAATATGCTTCCTCTGGCGCGTCTGGCGATGGAGGTCTATGCTAAGGATCCTTGTAAGCCCTTTATGCCTAAGCTTGGGGATGCTGATGAGACCTACGATGAGAAGAGCATCCAGCTCATGGGGCAGATGCACAAGGCCATCGCTATCATCCAGTTCAAGCTAGAGCATCAGATCATCGCACGCCGTCCTGAGTACAAGATGGAGGAGAGAGATCTCCTACACCGGATCAATAGAGAGGATGGGACGATCACCCTACCCAACGGGAAGACCTATGCCCTCAAGGACACCTTCTTCCCCACCATTGATCCTAATGACCCCTACAAACTCACGGATGCCGAAGCAGATGTAGTAGAGAAGCTGATGCACTCCTTCCGTCACAGCGAGAAGCTCCTCAAGCATATCAACTTCCTCTACAAGAAGGGCGGTATGTACCTTACCTACAACCACAACTTGCTCTTCCATGCCTCTGTGCCCCTCAACGAGGATAAGACCTTCCGCAAGGTGCGTGTTGGTAAGAAGACTTACACAGGTAAGGCCATGATGGACCGAGTCGATGAGTTCGTCCGTCTTGCTCACTGGTCTTCTGCGGACCAGCCTGAGCACGAGGAAGCACTCGACTACATGTGGTACCTCTGGTGCGGACCAGACTCTCCGCTCTTCGACAAGTCAGCGATGACGACCTTCGAACGCTACTTCATCGCAGAGAAGGAGACCCATCACGAGGAGAAGGGCTTCTACTACGTCTACCGTACTGAGAAGGAAGTATGTGACATGATCCTCGAGGAGTTTGGTCTGACGAGCTCCGAGTCACATATCATCAACGGGCATGTACCTGTCCGTGAAGTCAAGGGCGAACATCCCGTCCAAGCTGGAGGGAAGATCATGCTCATCGACGGAGGATTTAGCCGTGCCTATCAGTCCAGCACAGGGATTGCAGGGTACACGCTGATCTTCAACTCGCAGGGACTACATCTGGTCAAGCACGAGCCCTTCAGCTCGACCAAGGAGGCGATTGAGCACATGGAAGACATCTCAAGCACCTCGGTTGTCAAGGCCTACTCTACAGATCGCATCCTAGTCCGAGATACAGACCAAGGCTTGATCCTAGAGGATCAGATCGAAGAGCTGAAGAAGCTCCTCTATGCTTATCGTCATGGTCTGATCAAGGAGCGAGAATAATTCTAGATCCTACCCTGTCTAGCTCAAAGCCCCTCCTCTCCCTCCCATTCTCTGGAGGTATGAGGAGGGGCTTTTTATGACCTTAGAGCTTGTAGATTCGCTATCTATACTCACTTCTAGCTATTTCCTAGCCACTTATCTTCTATCTATTTGCATGTATAATAGATCTGAGTGGTCTTTGTATCAGCCCCTTAGCAAGGAGACTATACAAGATACACTTATTACCCATCTATAGATAGTAGATATTGCTTAACTTTGGATCACATACATAATTAATACTCAACATCAAATCTCCCATCGCTATGGACTTGATTCAAGACATCATCGATAGGGCTAAGGCGAATCCTCAGCATATCGTCTTCCCTGAAGGAACCGAAGAAAGAACACTCAAAGCTGCAGACCGTCTGCTCGCAGACGGGGTCGTACGCCTCACCCTGATAGGCAATCCCAGCGAGATCCGCTCACGAGCTCAGGAGCTAGGTCTAAGCCATATCGATAAGGCTAACCTCCTTGATCCCAAGAACCATGATAAGAAGCAGCAGTACATCGACCTCCTTCTAGAGCTTCGTCGCAAGAAGGGTCTTACCGAAGAGAAGGCCGCTGTCCTCGTCGAAGATCCTCTATATCTCGGCTGTCTGATGATCAAGGCAGGGGATGCTGATGGCGAACTAGCTGGGGCGATCAATGCCACGGGAGACGTACTCCGTCCAGCGCTACAGATCGTCAAGACTACTCCTGGTATCAGCTGTGTGAGCGGTATCTTCATGATGTTCCTCCCCAATGCTGACTACGGCGACAATGGTCTCCTACTCTTCGCAGACTGCGCCGTCATGCCTAATCCTACAGCTGCCGAACTAGCACAGATCGCAGTGGCCTCAGCAGGCTCAGCTCGTGCTATCGCTGGTGTAGAGCCTCGCATCGCCATGCTTAGCTTCTCTACTAAGGGTAGTGCACAGCACGAGATGGTAGACAAGGTCGTCGAAGCTACACGCATCGCTAAGGAGATGGCTCCCGACCTACAGCTCGATGGGGAGCTCCAGCTTGATGCTGCCCTTGTCTCCAAGGTAGCAGCCCTCAAGGCTCCAGACAGCACTGTCGCAGGTAAGGCAAACGTCCTCGTCTTCCCCTCCCTCGAAGCTGGTAACATTGGCTACAAGCTCGTACAGCGACTCGCAGGGGCTGAGGCAGTAGGTCCCGTCCTACAAGGGATGGCAGCTCCTGTCAATGACCTCAGCCGTGGAGCCTCCATCGATGACATCTACAAGATGGCAGCTATCACCGCCAACCAAGCCATCGCACTCAAGGCCAATAAGGGCTAAGCTCTGTAATCCCTACTCTAAGTAACATCCTATGAAAATCCTAGTCCTCAACTGTGGCAGCTCCTCACTGAAGTTCGCCCTCATTGAGCTCCCCAACTATCAGGTCTTGACCTCTGGTAACGAAGAGCGTGTTGGCATCAATGACTCCTTCATCACCTTCCGCAACCTCGCAGGCGAGAAGGTAAAGCGTCACTACGACATCCCCAATCATACCCGTGGTGTAGAGATCATCCTCGACATCCTCAAGGAAGAGGGCTTCGTAGCCTCCTTCGATGAGATCGATGCGATCGGTCATCGACTGGTACACGGGGCAGAGCGCTTCGCTGAGAGTGTGCGTATCTCTCCCGAGGTCGTCAGCATGCTCCACGAATGTTCGCAGCTGGCTCCTCTGCACAACCCCGCCAATATCCTCGGTATCGAAGCAGTGACGAAGGTACTTCCTCAGATCCCTCAAGTAGGGGTCTTCGATACAGCCTTCCACCAGACCATGCCCGAGCATGCTTACATGTATGCCCTCCCCTATGAGTTCTACGATAAGTATCGCATCCGTCGCTATGGCTTCCATGGAACGAGCCACGACTATGTGAGTGCCAAGGGGGCAGAGCTCGCTGGTCTCGACCGCTCACAGATCAAGATCGTCACCGCCCATATCGGTAGCGGGGCTTCTATGGCTGCTGTCCTCAATGGCAAGTGTATCGATACCTCCATGGGGCTTACCCCCAGCGAGGGCCTGATCATGGGTACCCGTGCGGGCGATATCGATAGTGGAGTCATCGACTACATCCTCTCCAAGAAGGACTTTGACCCTGACTTCATCGCCCCCTATCTGAAGACTCCTACCCCAGGGAAGACACACTTCGATCCCGAAGATGTGACTTATCTCCTGACGAAGAAGAGTGGGGTCGCAGGGATCAGTACCCAAGGGCCGGATATGCGTGATGTCGATGCAGCAGCCAAGCAGGGCTCTCACCGTGACCTGCTAGCGCTCTCGATGCATGCCTACCGTGTCAAGAAGTATGTCGGTGCCTACGCTGCTGCTCTTGGTGGTCTTGATCTCCTTGTCTTCACAGCAGGGGTCGGAGAGAATCGGGCTGCCTTACGCACGGATGTATGCTCTGGGCTCGAATTCCTAGGTATCAAGCTGGATGAGCAGCTCAATAGCGAGACCTTCGGTGGTAAGAGCCAGATCATCAGTGCCCCCGATAGCCGTGTCAAGGTCGTGGTCGTAGCTACCGATGAGGAGTACATGATCGCACGAGACACCTACGATATCCTGAGCAAGTAGCTCCTACTACTTTAGGGGCATCTCCCCTTACCTACCAGCGAGGCTATGATCTCCTGTCTTCGGACACGGGAGATCATAGCCTCTTTTTGTGGGGGATGTACCCATAGTTTCGCCCCTTTCTATCTTTGCTTATCTTTGCTTCTGTATTTTATCACTTACTAAGCTGGGTAACACGATACAAGATTACTCGATATCATGACCAAGCAAGAGCTAATCAAAGAGCGGCGTAGTCAGGACTGGCGCACAGAGCTACGTAAGGCTCATCCCAACAAAGAGCGCATCCTCCAAGAGCGCACAGCAGTATCCGAGCTCCCGATCGAGGAGCGCATCACATCATTCCATGAAGAAGTCTCACTAGGCTACACACGAGAGGAGGCTATGGCCGAAGCTCGTCGCTGCCTAGACTGCCCTACACCAGGCTGTGTCGAAGGCTGTCCTGTGGGCATACACATCCCCTCGTTCATCAAGCTTATAGAGAAGGGCGAGATGCTCCAAGCTCTAGATATCATCCGTGAGACGAGTTCGCTGCCTGCCGTATGTGGGCGTGTCTGTCCTCAGGAGAAGCAGTGCGAGAGCCAGTGCATCTATACCGTCAGTCTCAAGAAGCAAGCGGTATCCATCGGCAATCTCGAGCGCTATGTCGCCGACTACGAGCGTCTGCACCGAGATCGCAGTATCAAGCCTCAGAAGTCTGCCCACCCTCAGCGTGGGCGCATCGCTGTCGTCGGGAGTGGTCCTGCAGGGCTATCCTTCGCCACCGATATGGCTAAGTGGGGCTACGATGTCACCGTCTATGAGGCAGAGAGCCAGCTCGGGGGAGTCCTTCGCTATGGGATCCCAGAGTTCTGCCTGCCGAATAGTATCATCGAGGATGAGCTGGAGAAGATGCGTGACCTAGGCGTGCACTTCGAGACGGATACGATCGTGGGGAAGACGATCACCTATGAGGACCTCAAAGCTCAAGGAATGGAGGGTATCTTCATCGCCACGGGTGTGGGAGTAGCCAACTACATGGGCATCCCAGGTGAAGACCTCAAGGGGGTCTACACCGCCAGCGAATATCTAGCTAAGTACAACCTCATGAGCCCCGAAGAGCTCGCCGCCGAGCTCCCCAGCCTTCGTGGTAAGCGTGTCGCTGTCATCGGCGGGGGGAATACCGCTATAGATGCTGTCCGTACGGCCATCCGTCTCGACTCGAAGCAAGCCGTCATCGTCTATCGCCGTAGCGAAGAGGAGATGCCCGCCCGTGCCGAAGAGATCAAGCACGCTCGTGAGGAGGGTACGGAGTTCCTCACCCTACACAATCCCGTAGAGTACCTAGGCGATGAGTCTGGACGGGTCACGGCTATGCGTCTGCAGCGCATGGAACTAGGAGAGCCTGACGAGAGCGGTAGACGTCGCCCCGTGGCGATCCCCGGTGATATCATCACCATGCCCATCGACGAGGTGGTCATCTGCATCGGCTATTCGGCCAATCCTCTAGTGGCTAACTCCATGCCTGGGCTCGAAGTCAATAAGTGGGGTAATATCATCGTAGGAGATGACAAGCAGACTTCTATGACGGATGTCTATGCTGGGGGGGATATCGTCCGTGGAGCGGCGACAGTCATCCTAGCTATGGGAGACGGACGGCGAGCAGCTACCGCCATGCATCAGAAGCTCTCTGGACGCATCGAAGAGGGAGCACTCGTGTGATGGAAGTCTCCGCCTAGAATAGGACGGCCGCTCGCTGAGGGAAGATGATGGCAAAAGCCTCTAAATTCGCCCCTCCTACCCGCCTCTAGTCAATAGAAATTCCTTAACTTTGCGATGCCTCAGCATCCGAGATACTGAGCGCATTCGGGATGTAGCACAGTTGGTAGCGCGCCACGTTCGGGACGTGGAGGTCGGAAGTTCGAGTCTTCTCATCCCGACAGAAGACCAAGGAAATAAGGTATCAGTCGCTAGGGCTGATACCTTTTCTTTTTCTCGCTACTCTTCACCTGCGAAAAGTAGCGAGAAGCTAGGGGAGATGTCTTATCTTTGCCGTAAAGAAGCAATTCAACTAATAGCATCATATCATATACTATGTTTTCAGGAATCGTAGAAGCTTGCGGGCAGGTCGTAGCCCTAGAGCGTGAAGGGGAGAATCTTCACCTCACCCTCTCTTGTCCCTTTGCTCACGAACTCAAGATCGACCAGAGTGTAGCACACAACGGAGTATGCCTCACCGTCGTAGCTCATGACGAGCATACCTACACGGTGACGGCCATCCAAGAGACACTCGACAGGTCCAACCTCGGGAAGCTCTCCATTGGGGATCGGGTCAATCTCGAGCGTAGCATGCTCCTCGGGGGTAGGCTGGATGGGCACATCGTCCAAGGGCATGTAGACATGACGGCCGTCTGTACCTCCGTCGAAGAGGCTGATGGGAGCTGGCTCTACCGCTTCGAGCATGCGACGGATGCTGCCCTAGCTCGCAAGGGCTATATCACCGTAGAGAAGGGATCGGTAGCAGTCAATGGGGTCAGCCTCACGGTCTGCAATTCGGAGAAGACCTCCTTCGGTGTGGCGATCATCCCCTACACACATGAGCACACGAACTTCAAGGATATCCGTGTGGGCTCGGTCGTGAACCTCGAGTTCGACATCGTCGGGAAGTACCTCTGCAAGATGAACGAATACACCCTCTAGCCTCTACGACACATGCGGGCTCGTACGCTACGCTTACTCCTCTGCACCCTCACCCTTGGTCTCCTCTCGGAGCTAAGGGCTGAGGGTGCTCCTCTTCTACCCACAGAGCCTCAGCTCGGAGCGGTGACGATGCGCATCGCTGGACGAAGCTCTGCGGAGCGTCCCCACTTCTATTACCTCACGCTTGGCTCCTCCGAAGAGCTCCGCCTCACCTTCGACCTCATAGCGGGCGAAGGTGCACGGCTCTGCTACCGCATCCGGCACTATGATGCCGACTGGAGTCCCTCCTCGCTCCTTCCCGTAGAGTACCTCTCGGGCTTCGATGGCGCAGAGCTAGAGCTCCCTATGCCAAGCTCAGGGACGCTCATCCCCTACGATCACTACACGCTCACGCTCCCCAATGAGCAGACCCAGCTCAAGCGATCGGGGAACTACCGCATCACCATATATGACCCTGCCTCGCCCGAGGTAGCTCTGCTCGAAGTCCCCTTCGCTGTCGTCTCCCCCACCCTCACTCTCTCCGCCAGCGTCTCGGGTGAGGCTTGGCAGGACTATCTGGGGAAGCACCAAGAGATCGACCTCAAGGTACAAGCTCCCTCGGGCTTCTCTAGTAGGCTAGACCAAGAGCTGCGTATCGTCGTCCTACAGAATGCCCGCTGGGACAATGCCGTAACCCTCACTGCCCCCTCCAGCTACATGCAGGGACGGCTGAGCTACGAAGGGCCTCGAGGAGCGCACTTCCTCGGAGGCAATACCTACTCCAAGCTCGAGCACCTCTCTGACCGCATCCGAGGACTAGGGGTAGCAGACAGCCGTCCTACGGATGAAGGCTATCAGCTCATGCTCTACCCTCAGCGAAATAGATCCCTCCTCCCCTACAGCACCGAGCAGAGCCACCAAGGGATACAGATCATCCGCTCCGACGTGAGCGCTAGCCCCGAGACTGAAGGGGACTATCACTGGGTCACCTTCACTCTCGAGAGCCCTCGCCTCAAGGGAGGACGGGTGCTCCTCGAGGGTGAGGCGTTTCGCTACCGCTCGCTCGAGGGCCGTACCCTACGCTACGACGAAGCCACCCAGAGCTACACCACAACCCTCCCCCTCAAGGTCGGCTATCAGGAGTACCAGTACCTCTTCCTTCCCGAGGGCTCATCGACCCTCCTCTCCGCCCCCACCGTCGGAGATCACTGGGAGACGAAGAACTACTACACCCTCCTCGCCTACTACCGCTCCCCCTCCGACCGAGCCGATCAGCTCCTCGGCGTGCTGGAGTTCTAGAGACCACAACTGTTCTTCATCACCCCTCTCATCAAGCGTCTAGGCCACCTCTTCGGAGCGAGCCTAGACGCTTCTCTTTCATGGAGAATGAGGGTACGAAAAACACACCCATACATGGGTCGCTTTAGAAACCCATTCATGGGGTACCGCACCGACCCATTCATGGGTCACTCGGGCGAGCTATGAAAGGGGTCTTTCAGCGAAGCAGGTTAGATACCAGCATCTAGGCATCTTAGCGGGTCAGAATTGGGCAGACTTCGGGGGCTTTAGTATCTTTGCATCCAAGATGAAGCATATACGTAACTTTTGCATAATAGCCCATATTGACCATGGGAAGAGTACGCTGGCTGACCGCCTACTCGAGACGACACAGACCGTCTCGGGGAAGGACCTTCAGGAGCAGGTACTCGACAATATGGATCTCGAGCGTGAGCGAGGGATCACCATCAAGAGCCACGCTATCCAGATGAACTACCAGCTGGATGGTGCGGACTATGTCCTGAACCTCATCGACACCCCAGGGCACGTAGACTTCTCCTACGAGGTCTCCCGCTCTATCGCCGCCTGCGAAGGGGCACTACTCATCGTCGACGCAGCTCAGGGCATCCAAGCTCAGACCATCTCCAACCTCTACATGGCTCTGGAGCATGATCTGGAGATCATCCCCGTGATCAACAAGGTAGACCTCCCAAGTGCCATGCCCGAGGAAGTCGAAGATCAGATCATCGAGCTCCTCGGCTGTAAGCGTGAAGAGATCATCCGTGCCAGTGGCAAGACGGGGCTAGGTGTCGATGACATCCTTCGTGCGATCGTCGAGCGCATCCCTGCACCTAAGGGCGATCCCGAGGCTCCTCTACAGTGCTTGATCTTTGACTCCGTCTTCAACCCCTTCCGTGGGATCATCGCCTACTTCAAGGTCGTCAATGGTCGCATACGCAAGGGCGATCATGTGAAGTTCATCGCCACAGGCAAGGAGTATGATGCTGACGAAGTCGGTGTCCTTCGCCTCGATATGGAGCCCCGCAAGGAGATCTCTACGGGTGATGTCGGCTATATCATCTCTGGGATCAAGACCAGCCGTGAGGTCAAGGTCGGTGATACCATCACACATATCGATGGGGGGGCTAAGGAAGCTATTGCGGGCTTCGAGGAGGTCAAGCCCATGGTCTTCGCAGGGCTCTACCCCATCGAGAGCGAAGACTTCGAGAACCTCCGTGCTTCACTAGAGAAGCTCCAGCTCAATGATGCCTCGCTGACCTTCCAGCCCGAGAGCTCCATCGCTCTGGGCTTTGGCTTCCGCTGTGGCTTCCTAGGTCTCCTGCACATGGAGATCATCCAGGAGCGTCTCGACCGTGAGTTTGGGATGAACGTCATCACCACTGTCCCCAACGTATCCTACAAGGTCTATGACAAGAAGGGCGAATGCAAGGAGGTACATAATCCCTCGGGACTACCCGACATCACCTCGATCGACCACATCGAAGAGCCCTACATCAGAGCTTCGGTGATCACCAATACAGCGTATATCGGCCCCATCATGACGCTCTGCCTCGGCAAGCGAGGTCAGCTGATCAAGCAGGAGTATATCTCGGGCGACCGCATCGAGATCTTCTTTGACCTCCCGCTTGGGGAGATCGTCATCGACTTCTACGACAAGCTCAAGAGTGTCTCCAAGGGCTATGCTTCCTTCGACTACCACCTCAGTGACTTCCGTCCCTCGAAGCTCGTCAAGCTCGACATCCTCCTCAATGGAGACCCCGTGGATGCGCTCTCGACACTGACGCACGTAGACAATAGTGTAGCCTTCGGTCGTCGCATGTGTGAGAAGCTTAAGGAGCTCATCCCACGCCAGCAGTTCGACATCGCTATTCAGGCGGCTATCGGGGCTAAGGTCATCGCCCGTGAGACGATCAAGGCCGTGCGCAAGGACGTGACGGCTAAGTGCTACGGGGGGGACGTATCCCGTAAGCGTAAGCTCCTCGAGAAGCAGAAGGAGGGGAAGAAGCGTATGAAGCAGATCGGTACAGTAGAGGTCCCTCAGAAGGCCTTCCTCGCTGTCCTCAAGCTCGACTAAACATCCCCCAGCCTCTATGCCGACCACCAAGCAAACCAAGCGAAGCCCTAAGAAGGCTCAGCCCGTCGTGCCTATGGAGCTCGATGGGCGCATACCCCCTCAAGCCCCAGACTTCGAGGAGGCTGTACTCGGTGCTATCCTCCTAGAGAAGGATGCCTATGCTCGTGTCAGCGAGAAGATCCGTCCTGAGACCTTCTATGTCAAGGCGCATGAGCTCATCTATACCGCCATGGTCACGCTGGCCATGGCACAGCAGCCCATCGACATGCTCACCGTCACCGAGGAGCTTCGTCGCATGGGGGTACTCGAGGAGGTAGGTGATGCTTCGTACATCGCTGGGCTCACGACCAAGGTCATGTCTACGGGTAGCCTAGAGGCACACGCAGACATCCTATACAACAAGGCCCTCAGTCGCCGTCTCATCGGTATGGCATCCTCCACGCTCAAGGGGGCCTACGATGATATCATCGACATCCAGGAGCAGATCCA
Source organism: uncultured Porphyromonas sp. (assembly GCF_938039215.1). Classification (GTDB taxonomy): domain Bacteria; phylum Bacteroidota; class Bacteroidia; order Bacteroidales; family Porphyromonadaceae; genus Porphyromonas. Next base: position 44,519 of record NZ_CALHVI010000032.1, read on the forward strand.
GCAGGCCGAAGGCTCCCTCTTTGAGATCGCCCAGCAGAACTCTACCCGAGACTTCGTCCCCATCAATCCGCTGGTCAAGGGGGCGATCAACGAGATGCAGGTCGCAGCTAACCGTGAGGAGGGGATCAGTGGTCTTACGACAGGCTTCCCCGACATCGACCAGATGACCTCGGGCTGGCAGAACTCCGACCTCATCATCATCGCTGCTCGTCCTGCTATGGGTAAGACGGCCTTCGTCGTCTCCATGGCTAAGTACATGGCCGTAGACCATGGGATCCCCGTGGCGCTCTTCAACCTCGAAATGAGTGCCGTCCAGCTCGTCAAGCGTTTCCTCTCCAATGTCTGTGAGATCGATGGGCAGAAGATCAAGAGTGGTCGCCTCAGTGAGGAGGAATGGACAAGACTAAACAATCGTATCGGGACGCTCGAGGGCGCTCCTCTCTACATCAACGATACGCCCTCCCTCTCGGTCTTCGAGCTTCGTACCAAGGCACGTCGTCTCGTGCGTGAGCATCAGGTCAAGATCATCATCATCGACTACCTGCAGCTGATGAATGCCAGCGGGATGAGCTTCGGCAACCGTGAGCAGGAGGTCAGTACCATCTCCCGATCGCTTAAGATGCTCGCCAAGGAGCTCAACATCCCCATCATCGCCCTCTCACAGCTCAACCGTGGCGTGGAGAATCGTGTGCAGGGAGGTGATGCCAATAGCAAGCGTCCTCAGCTCTCTGACCTGCGTGAGTCGGGTGCAATCGAGCAGGATGCCGACATCGTATGCTTCATCCATCGCCCTGAGTACTACAAGATCACAGTAGACCCCGAGTCGGGCGAATCGCTCCGAGGTGTAGGCGAATTCATCATCGCCAAGCATCGTAACGGGCCCGTGGGTGATGTGCGCCTAGCCTTCAAGGCAGACTATGCCCGCTTTGCTCCCAAGGGTGAGCTCGCTCAGCTGACTCAGGAGGAGGGCAGCCCTCGTGGAGGTCGTCTCGGAAGAGCGGCTAAGGGGTTAGCTCCTCAGCCCGCTGGTGTACCCACACCTGCCGAACAGATCGATCCGCTGAGTGGTCCCATCCAGCGCAACGATCCCCCATTCTAACTTTCATACCATCAGATCACCACAATGCGATTCCTCCATCCGGACTATCAGCTCCGTGTAGAGAAGCTCCAGCAGCTCCTCAGCCGACAGGGGATAGAAGCCCTCGTCGTCACGTCCAATGTCAACCTCCTCTACCTCTCTGGGCAGGTCTTCTCTGGACTTATCTTCGTTCCCCAGACGGGGCAGGCTCAGTTCTTCATCCGTCGCCCTCAGACGGAGCCCGAGTCAGAGACCGTGCACCACATCCGCAAGATAGAGCAGCTCACCGACTACATCGATACTGCAAAGATCAGCTCTGTAGCCCTAGAGCTTGACGAGCAGAGCTATGGGGACATCCAGCGTCAGCAGAAGCTCTTCCCCGCAGCCGAGCTACACAATGCTACGGCCCTCCTTCGTGAGGCTCGCATGGTGAAGACCCCACTTGAGATCGAGCAGATACGTCAGGGTGCCCAGCATCATATCGCTACCTATGCCATGATCCCAAGCCTCTATCGTGAGGGGATGACCGACAGAGATCTACAGATCGAGATCGAGCGGGAGATGCGTCGTAGAGGATCGATCGGCCTCTTCCGTTGCTTCGGATCGGCGATGGAGATCTTCATGGGTAGCCTCCTCACGGGAGATAATGCCGGAGCACCTTCGCCCTATGACTTCGCTCTAGGAGGAGCTGGTTCAGTGGCTCTTCCCCTAGGGGCTAATGGCACTCCCCTACGCCCAGGGATGGCCGTCATGATCGACATGGCAGGGAACTACGGGGTCTATTGCTCCGATATGACCCGCACCTATTCGATCGGAGAGCTCCCTGAGGAGGCTTATCGTCTGCACGAACTAAGCCGACGGATGCATCGTGAGATCATCCAGCAGGCTGGCCCAGGTACCTCCTGCGCCACGATCTACAATGACTGCCTCACCGCTGTCAAGGAGGCTGGTGCTGAGCCGTACTTCATGGGCACGGAGCTACAGGCACAGTTCGTAGGGCATGGGCTAGGACTACAGATCAACGAACTTCCCGTCCTCATGGGACGAAGCAAAGACACGCTCCAGCCTGGGATGGTCGTAGCCTTCGAGCCTAAGTTCGTCCTCCCTCATATCGGAGCCGTAGGGATCGAGAGCACCTATCTCGTCACAGAGACGGGGATCGAGAACCTCACCCCTGCACCCGAGGAGATCATCGACCTCACCAAGCACTAAGCACGACGATGAAGCGAATAGCACTCTATGCAGGGTCGTTTGACCCTTTTACCCGAGGTCATGCCGACATCGTAGCTCGAGGTCTAGATCTCTTCGATGAGGTCATCGTCGCCATCGGCACCAATGAGTCCAAGCGTAATCTCTTCACGGCGGAGGAGCGTCTCCAGCAGATCTCTCGCTACTATGCTGATGAGCCCCGAGTACGTGTCATGACCTACACGGGACTGACTGTCTCTCTAGCGCAGGAGCTCCAAGTGCAAGCACTTCTACGTGGTGTGCGCAGTAGCACAGACATGGAGTATGAGCGTACGCTAGCGGATCTCAATCGTCATATAGCTGATATGGAGACCGTCTTGCTTCCTGCCTCCCAGCAGCTGACGCACATCAGTTCGACCGTCGTGCGTGAGCTCCTTCATTATGGAGGAGATGTATCTGCCTTCCTTCCCGAGGGCTTCTCACTAAAGGTCGATCCTGCTCACCCATCAGCCACTCAAGCCTAACCCTATGTCTGACTGGAAGAAGCGTCTCGGTGTGCTCTATAGCACGAACCCCGACTACGAGTACACGACCGAGAGCGAGGAAGAGCTCCCTACTCTAGCCCCCGAGCATCAGAAGCTACGCCTCTCCCTCTCACGCAAGCAACGTGGAGGTAAGGAGGTCACCCTAGTCACGGGCTTTGTCGGGACGACAGCCGATCTAGAGGCACTAGGCAAGACCCTACGCCAGCGCTGTGGAGTCGGCGGCTCGGCCAAGGACGGAGAGATCATCATCCAGGGCGACCAGCGTCAGAAGCTCCTCACCATCCTCCACAGCCTCGGCTACCGTCAAGCCAAGTAATCACATACCAACACCGAGACTGAGTCTTTACTTCGGTGACATACTTCTACTCGAGCCCGAGCCCCCTAGTAGCATGCTAGAGGACTCGGGCTCGCTTCATGATACCATTATATATATCCTCCCGAGCAAGCACCACACTAGAGCGACCCCACTGATCATCAGTAAGAGCTAGCACGCCCCATCATCGCCCCACCTTCAGCCCCATCATAGTTAAGAGCCATCGACGACACAAAGGGACAGAAAGGTACACTTTGGGTCTCTGCCCCCAGATCACCCCACTACCTTTGTCTCAGGGAAAAGCCAAGAACGGTGCTTCCCACTTTTTACTAACTCTAAACTTTATTGTGATCTACTATGGCACTGAAATTCAAGATCGCCAAGCGTAAGCTTTACCTTGGCAAGCGCAAGGGACAGACCGTCTACTATGCGATCCAAGAAGAACATCCACACACCAGCTGGGATGAAGTCGAAGGACGTATCACCAGCAGTACGGGGATCTCTCGTGCTGACCTACGGGCAGCCGTCATCGCTCTGCACGACATCGTCCGAGTAGAGCTCAAGGCAGGACGCTCTATTGACCTAGCTGACCTAGGGAGCTTCAAGGCCACGGCCTCAGGCAAGATGATGGATAGCTTCGCAGCTGTATCCGCTGACACGATCCAGCATGTAGGCATCCGCTTCTTCCCGAAGCAGAAGCTCCGTAGCATCTCCAAGGAACTGAGCTTCGAGGTCGAAAAGGAGGAGCATCATCCTAGCACAAAGAAGAAGACTAAGAAACCTAGCAAACCCAAGACCGAAGGGGGAGGTAACCCTCCCTCGGGAGGCGAAGGATCGGGTCATGTAGGGATCTAAGCTTCTAGCTTCGATAGCTCTCTACTCCTCATCTTCTAGGCCACTTACCTAGGGGATGAGGAGTCCTCATATAGAGCTGTCCCTACACGTATATATCTAGGGGCAAAAATCTCTCCGACAGCTAGGATAAACCTTGAGGATTAACTAACTTTACGGAGATGATTCAGAGGAGTAGCCTTCTCATCAAAGGGCTACTTCACAGCCCCAAGCAACAATCAGCTCACAAATACTACAGCCTATGGACAGCAACCTTTTCACCCCCGAGGATCTCTCTGAACTACAAGAGAGAGGGATCAGCCTCGAAGAAGCCACCCTGCAGGTCGAGGAGATCAGACGGGGCTTCCCTTACCTTGAGATCTTAGCCTCCGCCTCGCTCGAGCAAGGGATCCTCCATGTCGAGCACAGCGAGGAAGTACGCTATATGGATCTATGGGAGGAGTATCTCCTCTCGGGGAAAGCCTCTGTGTACAAGATGGTACCTGCCTCAGGTGCAGCCTCTCGCATGTTCAAGATGCTCTTTGCCTTCCTAGACGCACCCTATACGACACCAGAGAAGCCTGCCGAAGAGCTCTTCTTCAGCAAGATCAATCAGTTTGCCTTCTATGAGCGACTCAACGAAGCTTGCCTTCGCAACAACTGGAAGAGCATCCCTAAGCTCATCGCCGCTGGTGAGTACAAAGCCATCGTAGAGAACCTCCTCCTACCCAAGGGGCTAGGCTATGGAAGTAAGCCTAAGGCTCTACTCCTCTTCCACAACTACAAGGAAGGAGCTCGCACCTCAGCTGAGGAGCATCTCGTCGAGGGGGCTCTCTACGCTAAAGATCGGGAGGGAGATGTACGCCTTCACTTCACCGTATCGCCCGAGCACCGCAAGGAGTTTGAGGCGCTCGTCACCGCCCTCCAACCCAGCTATGAGGACCACTACGGGGTACGCTACGATATTAGCTTCAGTGAGCAGCTAGCCTCGACAGATACTCTAGCTCTCCGCCCTGATGGGGAGCTCTTCCGCACCGATGAGGGGCGACTCCTCTTCCGTCCTGGGGGGCACGGAGCTTTGATCCACAACCTAGGGAAGCTCCCCGCCGATGTCGTCTTCATCAAGAACATTGACAACGTCGTCCCCGACCCTTTCAAGGGCTCTACGGTGATGTACAAGAAGTTCCTCGGCGGAGTACTCATCGCCCTACGCAATCAGATCTTTGACTACCTCCGCCTCCTCGACAAGGGGAAGCCCTCACATGCTCAGATCGAGGAGATCCTCACATTCCTACACGATCAGCTCTCGATCACAGTCCCCAAGGATCTCAACAAGGAGGACGGCAGTGCGGTCGCTTGGATACAGGGCAAACTCAATCGCCCCATACGTGTCTGTGGGATGGTACGCAACGAGGGTGAGCCTGGAGGTGGGCCCTTCGTCATCCGTGAGCTCGATGGTAGTAGCTCGCTGCAGATCCTCGAGAGCTCTCAGATCAATATGAAGGAAGAGAGCCAGAGAGCCTTCTTCGAAGCTGGTGGTTACTTCAACCCCGTAGACCTCGTCTGCTCCATACGTGACTACCGAGGGCAAAACTTCGACCTCACCCAGTATGTCAATCCCAAGACAGCATTCGTCTCTCAGAAGAGCCTCAATGGTAAGGAACTCCTAGCCCTAGAGCTCCCAGGTCTGTGGAACGGAGCTATGCACGACTGGAATACAGCCTTCGTCGAAGTGCCTCTAGATACCTTCAACCCCGTGAAGGAAGTCAATGACCTCCTCCGCACAGAGCATCAAAATCCCGCATAAGACTCAGATCGTAATCACAAACATCAATATCTATGTCTACAATCAAAGAACGCTTGGCACTCCTGCGCCAAGAGATGAAGGCAAATGGCCTCTCGGCCTACATCATCACCTCGTCAGATGCCCACCTCAGTGAGTACACCCCTCTCAGATGGCAGGGACGCAAATGGATCAGTGGCTTCCTCGGATCGGCAGGGACTGCTGTCGTCACACTTGACCGAGCTGGGCTATGGACCGACTCACGCTACTTCCTACAGGCTGCAGAGCAGCTTGAGGGCTCGAGCTTTGAGCTCTTCAAGATGGGGATCCCTGGTGTACCTTCTATCGAGGCTTTCCTAGCTCAGGAGCTGCCTGCAGGCTCTGTCGTCGGAGCAGACGGCCTATGTCTATCCTTCGCTGAAGCTGATGACACTCAGCGCAAGCTTGCGAACTATGGCATCGAGTATCGCCTCACACAAGACCTGCTCGAGAAGGTATGGGCTGATCGTCCAGAGCTTCCCAAGAAGCCTCTCTTCCTCCACCCAGAGGAGTATGCAGGAGCAAGTGCCGCTGAGCGTATCGAGTCAGTACGTGCTGAGCTCCGCTCTCAAGGAGCTAATGCGACCATCATCACGATGATCGATGAGCTTGCCTGGGTCTTCAATGTCCGAGGCAATGATGTCCTCTTCAATCCCGTAGCCGTTGCCTTCGGCTATATCGGCGAGAAGGAAGCTGTGATCTTCGTCCAACCAGAGAAGGTCACCGAAGAGGTCAGAGGCTATCTAGAGAAGAATGGGGTGACGATCAAGGACTACACCGAGCTGGATAGCTTCGTATCCTCTCTGGGGGCTGATGTCCGCCTACTCGTCGATACCAAGCGTATCACCTACCACATCTATTCGCTCATCCCTGCACACTGTCGCAAGATCGAGGGAGTATCTGTCTTGACCCATCTCAAGGCAATCAAGAACGCTACCGAGCTAGCCAACCTACGCAAGGTGATGGCTCGTGATGCTGCTGCGCTGACTCGCTTCTTCAAGTGGCTTGAGGAAGCTCTAGGCCGTGGAGAGACCTTTACCGAGTATGAGCTGGGGATCAGACTCAACGAGTTCAGAGCTCAGGATAAGCTCTTCTATGGAGATAGCTTCGGCACCATCTGCGGCTACCTCGGCAATGGAGCCATCGTCCACTACAGTGCACACCCTGAGACCTCTGCTACAGTCCGAGGTGAAGGAGTCCTTCTCCTCGATAGCGGAGGACAATATCTGGATGGGACGACGGACATCACACGTACCATCTCTCTGAGTGCTCCCTCCGACAAGCTCCGCACTGACTACACCCTCGTGCTGAAGGGGCATATCCAGCTGGCTCTCGTCCAGTACCTCGAAGGGACTCGTGGTAGCCAGCTCGATATCCTCGCTCGTCATGCTCTCTGGCAGGCTGGGCTGAACTATGGTCACGGGACTGGGCATGGTGTCGGCTTCTTCCTCAATGTCCACGAAGGGCCTCAGAACATCCGTACCGAAGTCAATCCTACTCCTCTAGAGCTCGGTATGATCACGAGTAATGAGCCTGGGCTCTACCGCTCCGGCGAGTACGGGATCCGCATCGAGAATCTCGTCGTCACAGAGCTACGCGAAGAGACTGAGTTCGGTCGCTTCTTCGGCTTCGAGACCGTGACACTCTGCTACCTCGACAATGCCCTAGTCAAGAAGGAACTCCTTACCGAAGAGGAGATCGCTTGGTACAATGCTTATCAGGAACGTGTCTACCAGACCGTATCTCCCCTCCTCTCTAGCGAAGAAGCCCTCTGGCTCCGCTCTAAGACTCTCCCCCTATAGAGGGTCTATTCCCTGCTAAATGAAAATCCCCCCTTGAGCTCGATGCTCAAGGGGGGATTTTAGTTTAGATACCTCCTCGAGGGAGGATATCTAGATCAAGGGATTAGACTTGTTTAGAAGACAAACCCGATCTTGAAGCCAGCCTTCACATCCGTGGAAACACCACCATAGGAAGAGGTAGACTTAGACTCATTGACGGTAGTAGTCCCATTGCTCTGAACCATAGTCGTGGAGCTCTTCCCAACAGAAGAGGTTGTTAGACCAAGACCAGCTTCTACACCCAGATAGACGTGGGGAGCGATGTAATAGTCAGCACCCAGTAGCAGCGTACCACCAAAGACGAAGCGTGGAGCCTCCTTGACCGTTGTCGTGAGATCCTTCGTAGTGGTCTTCTTTGAGCCTGAAGCGGAGCCAATAGCAAGCTCAGCACCTACATAAGGAGAAAGGCGATCCGTACCTCCGAAGTGGTGTTCGAGACCGAGACCTAGCGAGAAGGCATTCGACTTGGTGACCTCTTCGTTCAGAGGATCAGAAACCTTCTTTGTAGCACCAGAATTGTTGATCCCCAGAGAAGCACGCAGGGCGAGGTTATCCATGAGGAAATAGCGCCCCTTGAGTGCAACTGCATTCAGGCCGAAGTTAGACTCTAGGCCAACAGGTGAGTTAGCTGAGTCGAAAATCCCATTAGCAAAGAGGGTGAAGTCAGTCGTCACTTGACCAGCAAGTGGCTTGATCTCTGACTGGGCATGCGCTGATACGAGCGCAGTAGCTGCAAGAGCTACGGTCATTAGAATCTTCTTCATTGTCAGTTGTATTTATCTGAATCTCCAAGGCGTGTTTGTCCTAGAGACGAAGCAAAGTTAGGCAAAAAGAACAAGGCACAAAATGATATGAATCATAACAAGAGATCGTTACAAACTTTGGATACTCCTATGCTTGCATGATCATCGGTCTATTTCAAAGAACTAGGCCCAACGAAAGAGGGCACCTCCTCCAGACGTTATCTATTCTGTATAATGAGGTTACCTTCCCTTATATCAAGAATCAGCCCCCTACTCCGACGATACTCCAGAGGGAGAATCCGCCATATTTAGGTTATCTTTGTCTAGAATGGGAGGTGGACCTATCCATGTCAGAGTCCGCTCCTACGAGAAGAGAACTTTATCAGCTTCTATCCCGAAGAATAAACTATCGACCTCATCAGCACTCCATGTATCTTGGAGTCATTCCAACCGAATGAGGCAAAGTTTTAATAGTTATGAGACCCATCCGAACCAAGATATCACTCCTGCTAGTAGCCATGAGCCTCTCGCTCAGCCTGCCTACAGAAGGGGTAGCACGTAGCCGAAAGACAACGAAGACTTCGGTGAAGGCCAAGACCTCTGGGAGCAAATCCAGCCAAAAGAAAGGCCACTCCTCATCTTCTAAGAAAGCTTCTACCAAGGCTAGCTCTTCTAGGCGAGGGAAGAGCTCCTACAATATACGCTCGCGCGCCCGCTACCGCAACTATGCTGCACCGACAGAGGAGCAGCTCGAACAAATGCGCCAGGACAGCATCCGCCTACGCACCGGAGGGACAGCCCCAACACAGAAAGTAAGCGAGAAGGTAGCTCTCCCCAACGAACTCCTGACGACTCGCTTTCGTCGAGCAGACTCTACGCTCAATCGTAGTGAGATCAGAGAGCTCTACTTCACAATCGACGAACGTGAAGACACCGCCCCCTTCCTCAGCAAGATCGAGTCTGAAGCTGATCGATTGATCGAAGCGCATAACTTCAGTGAGGCACTCAAGACGGTACAGCAAGGACTCTGGCGTACACCCACGCATATTGGCCTGATCAAGCGTGCTTGTGACCTAGCCTTACATCTCAAGAATTCGAGGTTCAATACCTATATGTATCAGCTCGTCGAGCTCCTGAGCATGATCGCTCACACAGGAGACGGCTCAAGCTTCGATAAGGCTATTCAGGTACGCTCACTCTCTGATGCCCTGCTCTTCGAGCAACACTGGAACGAGACTCCTAGAGAGCAAATCCTTGCTAGCAAGGAGCAAAGCTCCAAGGGGAAAAATTATGTCCTCATCGAAGTGCAGACAGACAAGGGGAAGCCTGAGACACACTACTACCTCATCCATCCCTCTGAGGCTAAATCCAACACAACCACTAAGAAGCAATAGCAAGGAGACCAGACATGCCTAAAGCATGGGAAATCAGAAGATATACCCCAGAGGACGAAGGATTAGCTAACACCTTAGCCTCTCAGCTAGGGCTCTATCCGGCCATCGGTAGGCTACTCGTAGACCGAGGCATCAAGAGCAAAGAGCAGGCACAAGACTTCTTCACCCCTTCTCTAGAGCAACTCCATGATCCCTTCCTTCTAGAGGATATGGGTCGTGCTGTAGAGCGCCTAAACAGGGCCGTGGAGCAAGGTGAGCATATCCTCATCTATGGGGACTACGATGTCGATGGGACGACATCGGTAGCCCTACTCTACCGCTACCTTCGCTCGCATTGTCTCTCGGCTGAGCATCTCCACTATTATATACCTGATCGCTATGACGAAGGCTACGGGATCACTCCGACAGGGGTTGATCACGCAGCCAAACTTGGAGTTACCCTGATCATCTCCGTGGATACAGGCATCAAGGCGATCAGAGAGATCGCCTATGCCCAAGAGCTAGGTATGGACTTCATCGTCTGTGACCATCACACACCCGATGAAACCCTTCCTCCAGCTCTAGCCATCCTCAACCCGAAGCGTAGAGATAATCGCTATCCCTTCACCGAGCTCTCGGGCTGCGGTGTTGCCTTCAAACTCGTACAAGGACTTGCTCAGCATCGAGGGCTCCCCTTCGAGACCCTCCTCCCCCTGCTTGAGCTACTCGTTCTCAGCATCGCCCAAGACAGAGTTTCTATACTGGGTGAGAACCGCATCTTCACCTATCACGGGCTCCAGCAGATCAATACACACCCCTCGATCGCTATCACTTACCTAATGCGTCTAGGGAAGATCCAGCCAGGTCGTGTCGATATGGCTAGCATCTACTACGAGCTAGGCCCAAGAATCAACGCTGCTGGTCGTATGGCTCATGGAGCTGAGTCTGTCAAGCTCTTGATCGCAGAGGATCATGAGACAGCAGAAGCTCAGAGTCAAATCCTCGATGCCTACAACCGCCAGCGCCAAGATCTCGACCAGCAGGTCACTCGCCAAGCGATCGAACTCATAGAACAAGATCAAGGACTCTTAACCAAGCCGATCCTCATCCTCTACCATCCCGAGTGGAACAAGGGGGTCATGGGGATCGTAGCCGCTCGTCTAGCGGACCGATACCATCGCCCTGTCATCATCCTCTCACGTAGTGGGAACTATCTCGCAGGCTCGGGTCGCTCATCGGGGGGCTTCGACCTCTATCAAGCGATACAGTCTTGTAGTGATTGCCTAGAGAACTTCGGAGGGCATATCTTCGCTGCAGGCTTGACGATCCGAGAGGATCGGTTGGATGAATTCCGCTCTCGCATGGAGTCCTATGCTATGAAGGCTCAGCATGGGTCACAGCATAGCTCTCCCGTACTAACGATAGATGCCGAGCTGAGGCCCTCTGATATCTCCCGAGCCCTGCTAAGACAGATCGAACTCCTCTATCCCTTCGGGACAGATAATGAGCGTCCACTCTTCCTCGCTCGAGGGATGCGTGATGCTGGAGGAACTCGTCCCGTAGGGAAGGCTCAGCAACACCTCAGTCTGCGCATGACTGACAGCTACCAACGGATACGCCCAATTCATGGGTTCGCCCTTGGTTTAGCTCGCTATGCTCAAGACATCACACGGCACAGCGCCTTTGCTCTATGCTTCGAACTTGAGGAGAACAACTTCTACCCTCAGAGCTTCCTGCAGCTACGTGTCAAGGATCTCTGCCTTGAGTCTGAACTCTCCGCACGCCTCGAAGACAAGCAGTAATCGTCGAGACTATGCTCTCCCCTAACACCGAAGAAGAAGACCTCGAAAGTCTCCTCGATCCTCTTTCCCAGAGAGAAGACGATGGCTTTCTAGAGTATCACGAGCACTGGCCAGAGGATCTCTTTGACCAAGCCGTAGCTTCCCTTCCCCCTCTTCATCCAGGGCATGATCCTCGTCCTGGCATTCCTGACCAAGAGCTTAAACCCGAAGAAGTACTCCTACGCTACTGGGGCTATGAGGCATTTCGTCCTCTTCAGAGCGAGATCGTTCATGCCGCCCTGCGAGGTCAAGACACCCTAGGTCTCATGCCCACGGGAGGTGGGAAGAGTATTACCTTCCAAGTGCCAGGTCTTATGCTCTCTGGGATCACACTCGTGATCACCCCTCTGATCTCGCTGATGAAGGACCAAGTAGATCATCTTCGTGCCCGTGGGATCAGAGCCACAGCTATTCACTCGGGGATGTCGCAGGAGAAGATGCAGATAGCTCTGGACAACTGTCTATATGGGCGATACAAGTTCCTCTACATCTCCCCCGAGCGTGTCGGGAGTGAACGCTTCCAGACATGGCTCCGTGAGCTACCCGTCTCGCTGATCGTCATCGACGAATGTCACTGTGTCTGCCAGTGGGGCTATGACTTCCGTCCCTCCTATCTTGAGCTTCCTAAGTTGCGAGAGCTTCTCCCAGAAGTCCCCATCCTTGCACTCACAGCTACGGCGACGACAGAGGTAGTGGAAGACATCGTCCGTGTACTTAGCTTCCGCCCTGACTACGCCTTCTATCAGACAAGTTTCCGCCGACCTAATATCTCCTATTCGATCCGTCGTAGTGATGATAAGCCTGCTATGATGCTCCATATCCTAGAGCGAGTACAAGGGCCAGCCATCATCTACTGTCGGAATAGACTTCTTACTCAGACCGTAGCCGAAGAGCTAGAAGCTAAGGGTATAAGCGCTACCTACTATCATGCGGCACTGACCTATACCGAGCGCGAGATGCGACAAGCCCGTTGGATGCGGGGCGAAGTGCGTGTGATGGTAGCGACGAATGCCTTCGGGATGGGGATCGATAAGCCCGATGTACGTCTAGTGATCCATCTGACGATGCCCTCTTCGCTCGAAGAGTATTTCCAAGAGGCAGGGCGAGCTGGACGTGATGGAGAACGTGCCTACGCCGTAGCAATTATCAATAGCCAAGACTCTACGACTCTGCAGCGCCGCCTGCAGGACAGCTTCCCCGAGAAGGAGTATATCCGCTTCGTCTACGATCAGATCTGCAACTTCCTCTCTATCGGCGAAGGTGAAGGGCTAGGCCGAACCTATGACTTCGATCTAGAGCTTTTCATCCGACGCTTCCACATGCGCCCCATACAGACACGGCATGCCATAGACATCATGCAGCTATCGGGCTGGCTTGAGTATCGAGATGATGATAGTCGCTCGGTACTACGCTTCCTCATCCCTAGTCGAGAGCTTTATCAACCTCATATCGGGCCCGATCAGCTTATCCGAGCTATACTGCGAAGCTACACAGGACTCTTCTCCGACTACACGACTATCAGTGAACATGATCTGGCGCTCCTGACGGGCTACACAGAGGATGAGATCTATACCTTCCTCGTGACACTATCCCGCCAAGGAGTCATTCACTACATCCCTAAGAAAGCACTTCCTCGGCTTCACTTCCTCACCCGCCGAGAGGATAGCGAGCTCCTACGTATCCCCTATGCAGCCTATCAAGAGCGTCGGGATAAGATGAGCGATCGCATCTCTGCTGTGCGCACCTATATAGAGGAGGAAGATGTCTGTCGCTCACGCATGCTCTTGGCCTACTTCGGAGAAGAGGAGAGCCATCCCTGTGGGCTCTGCGATGTATGCCTGAGGAGACATCCGACGGGTCTCAATCAGTACCTAATCGATGCCGTAGGCGAAGAGCTTGAGCGAGCTTTCTTAAACACTGATCTTGAGAGCTATCCCGTCAGTAAGCTGATTGATGCGCTCCCCTACTCTCCCTTAGACCTCATGCAGGCACTCCGCTTCTGGGCAGGCGAACTTCGAGGTCAGCTAGAGCTCGATGGTCCCTATCTGCGCCGACATATCCCTTAGTCCCATCCTCTGCTATAAATCAACTAAATCATATATGCTTAAGATTCACCAATTCGTCTTTGGACCCGTCCAAGAGAATACGTACATCCTCTATGATGAAGCAAGCCGTGAGGCAGCTATTGTAGACCCTGGATGTATGCGCCACTCCGAAGAAGACCGAGTGCGCGACTTCATTGAGGAGCATGAGCTGACCCCCGTGATGCTTCTCTGTACTCACCAGCACTTTGATCACGTCTGGGGAGCAGCCTTTGTCCTAAGACAATGGCCTAACATCAAAGCCTACGCTAATCGGATTGACTTCGATAAGCTACCCTTACCCTCAGAGCAACTGAAAGGCTATGGGATCCCTCTACCACTGGAGGATGTACCTATGGAGCGCTACACCCTTGTCGGGCAAGATGACCTCATCACACTCGGGGGTGAAGAGATCAGAGTTCTCTTCGTGCCTGGTCATGCACCTGGACATATCGCCTTCTATGCAGGAGACTCGGATATTCTTCTCTCTGGGGACACACTCCTTCAGGGTACGATCGGGCGTACAGACTTCTGGTATGGCGACTATGATCAGCTGGTCGAAGCGATCAAGACGCAGTACCTGACACTACCCGATGAGACGATCGTCTTCAGCGGTCACGGCCCCGAGACGACCATTGGCTTCGAGAGGAGGAAGAATCCATTCCTTCAGTAGGGCTCATCCTGCCTGATACTACCAATTCAGGTAGCCCTATTCCCTCCGTCATATAATAAGGGCTGACACCAACTCGTGGTGCCAGCCCTTATCATTTGTCAAGCGATCGAAGTCCGCCCTAGCGATAGTCGATGTAGAATGGATCACTAACTCCGAAGTACTCGTAGTGTCCACTATACCTATTGGCTTGAGGAAGCCATTTCTCACCCATGGAGCAAGGGAGCGCTTGGTAGCGACCATCTTGGGTCTTCACGATCACTAGCCCATTGACTACACGGTATGCTTCACCCTTCGCTGAGGTACCACGAGAAAAGTCATCACTGACGATCAGCATCTTGACGATATGATCCTTTGACCACACCCTACGCATGATCCGCTCATAGGTAGCAAGCAGGTCAGGTCGATTCATCTTACCAGCCTTGCGCATAGGATGTACACGCTCGCGTCGCTCACGTGCTTCATCTTGGATCTTCTTGACCTGTGCATCTGACTGTTGCTTCTGCAGGGCTACTAACTCTGCGAGTGTCCTTGGCTGAGGGTATATGGATTGGTATTCCTGATCCATAGAGGCATAGATCTCCTTGAGTGAAGCTACCATTGTTTGCACATCTGGATCAGAGTCCTGCAGTCTGCCATCGACTAGTTCACTTGAGAGTTTCTTTACTGCTTGGAATAGGTAATACTTCTTCATATTGGTGCTAAGACCAGGTGTCTGTAGGTATCTAGTGATCCTCTTCAGTTGCTCTCCACCGCTTATCAGCGAGCGAGTCGCAGAGCCATTGAAGGGAGCCAGTAGCACCTTGTCGACAGCAGTTGTCACCCTCTGATATTCCATACCCCAGTCATCGAAGCGAAACCCTTGCACTTGTCCACGCTTCTGATTATTCACGAGGAGCATATAGTACAGCATGGCCTTATTATCGTCAGACCAAGCCATGGTCTCGATGTCTCGTTGCTCCACAGCCTTCTTCAGCCGCAGTAAGTAATAAGCAAACGTCTCGAACTGAGCCCGAGTATCTAGAGTCTCATCGAAGGCTCCGCCGTTGTCCCGCTGTTGGGCTTGAGCATAAAAGCTATCGGGGCTCTGCGCTGGGATCTGGACTTGCTGCATGATCGTCAGAGGATCACTTTCTCCAGCCTTCTGGTTCTGTGCTTGGGTGGTAGATCCCTTAGCCTGCGAAGGGTTAGCATTAAGCTCTTGCTTCACATCGTCAGCCACATCTTTGACCACCTTCTCTGTTTTAGATTTCACCTTCTTGAGCAAGTTGCCAAGCTGTGCATGAGCAGGCATTAGACTTAGGAGTAAGACAAAACTAACGGCTCCCAGCCTTCTAATAGATTTCGTTCCCATAGTAAAAAGTAATTATGTTAGACATGTTTTCATTATCTCTATGCATGCGCAAAGATCAATAGAACAGCACCATACCAATGAAAAGCGATGGAGCAGACAAGCTACATCATAGCGACTCTCTTAGCATCCGAGACTATTCGCAATCTGCCAAGACATAAGATTGAGCAAGGTGTCCCGATCTTGCTGTCGACAGCACTCCACTAGATCATGCAGTGTAGTCGAGAGTGATTCAGCTACCACAACCTAGGACTTCGTTTGGTGCGCTAATTCTAGAAGTATCTTTTTAGCTACCACAAAACTACACTTTATCCCTTACATATCCTACCCATCCCCCATTCTTTGATTGACCTTCTCTCCCTGAAGAGGTGTAGCAGAAGATCAGAGACAGACGATATAGCATGAGTAATCCCCTTATTCTTTCTGTAAAGGATGATCCTCTAGGCTCTGATACGTCGCTCTAGACCATCTAGAGGATGCCACTAGGTAGCCCCCGAATACGACCCATTATGGGTCGCAGGTGGGACCCATGATGGGTCACAGAGACGACCCATAATGGGTCGTTTGAGCGACCTACCATAGGTCGTTCTACACCTCTTCCCAAAGGCCTATTCAATAGGGATAGAGCACACCCTCGTCAGCGAGTAGCCTTATTCCTTATAACTGGACTGAAGGATAGGGGTAGAACTATCTGATGATGAGCCCTCCCCCATGAACTACCTCAAGTAGCTATCACAGAGATGGAATAGTGTAGTTCCCCATCTATTTCTAGGAGATCTCCCTTCCTATCATTATGCGCCAATCTGGCCAAGAATCACGCTAGTATTTGGAGTTTCGGAATAAATGCTTACCTTTGCAGTGTCAAAAACGAATTGAATCTTTAGCTCAGTTGGTTTAGAGCACTACCTTGACAGGGTAGGGGTCGGCGGTTCGAGTCCGCCAAGGTTCACAGACATTGTCTCATGGTGTAATGGTAGCACAACAGATTCTGGTCCTGTTTGTTAAGGTTCGAGTCCTTATGAGACAACAAGAAGGAGCGCTAGTCGCTCCTTTTTTTTATACCCATAGGTGAGCTTGAAACGTTCTAGCGGAGCGACAACACTCGAGTCTCAATCCCATACAACAGAGTGATGGGATGCCCATGGAATACCCAGGAGCGAAAAGGTGACCACTTTATGAAAATAAGGGTTAACTTTGTGGATAGGCACATCGAGAGTTGCCCCTAATGCAAGGGAGAGCGCCGAGCACTCGTCTCTTTCTCTTGCCCCATCTTCCAAGGATTAGGTAGCTGAGGTCCTGCGCCTCGGTCCATAGAATAACGGTTATGTCTGACACAAAGAAGGCGATAAGCCAAGATCGCAAGCGAACAAATATCCTACACGATCAAGAGATCGCCCTCATCGCTTATCTCGTAGAGAGAATCCCTCGTTGGGTGACCTCAAATATGCTCACCTCACTAGGACTTGCGGGCAACCTCCTCGTTGCGCTCTTCATGTGCATCGCCTCGGTCTACGGATCTTGGTGGCTACTACTCACTCCCCTAGCCTTCTTCATCAACTGGTTCGGTGACTCCCTAGATGGTCGCCTCGCCTATTATAGGAAGAAGCCTCGCAAGTGGTTTGGCTTTTGCCTCGACATCGTCGTAGACTGGATCGGCATCATCTCCATTGGACTCGGGTACTACACCTATGTCCAGCCCGAATGGAAGATCATCGGATTTATCTTCGTTGTGCTCTACGGGGCAGAGATGATCATCTCACAGCTACGCTACAAGGTGACGGACAAGTACTCCATCGACTCAGGCCTCCTAGGGCCAACCGAAGTACGCATCATCCTAGCCATCCTCTTCTGCATGGACTTCTTCATACCTGGGAGCATCCATTGGATCGGTCTTGTGGTCTCGATCGTACTTCTACTCTCCTTCATCTCGGACTTCCGTAAGCTCCTAGCTCTTGCTGACGAGCGTGATATAGCTCTACGCAACGAACAACAGCAAGCCTCTTAGAGAGACCATGCCCTTGCTCCAGCGTCTACGTCAGCTCATCCTCAACTTCTCACAAGCCCAGATCTCCGCTGGTGCAGGCTCCGTCGTGGACTATGGTCTGATGGTCCTCTCAGTCGAAGTCTTTCGATGGGATCTATTCTGGGCCGTGGCCTTGGGTGGGATCGTCGGAGCCATCATCAACTTCTCACTCAATCGCTACTGGACCTTCAGAGACAAGCAGCGAGCCTATCGCCATGGGCTGAAGATCCAACTCCTCAAGTTCGCAGCGACAGTCACGGGAAGTATCTTACTCAAGTACCTAGGCACCTATGCCCTAGAGCATGCGTTAGGTATTGACTACAAGATCGGGAAGCTCATCAGCGATCTATTTGTCTCGGTCCTCTTCAACTACACCTTACAGCGCTTCTGGGTCTTCCGCAAGACCAAATCCTAATCCTACTGATACTCCCTTCAGCTCATGATAGCTCGCTCCACTCTATATCGCTCACTCCTCGGGCTCACCCTCTGCTGTGGTCTTACGCTCGATGCCTACACCTCCTCCCAAGCTAAGGTCACGAAGCCTAAGACAGAGCACGCACAAGATCTTTTGATCTTCGAGGGGCTCGATCAAGCTGAGATGGGACGATGGATAGATAGCGTATATCAGTCATTAGATCTCGGGGCTCGTGTCGGCCAGCTCATCATGCCGATCATCTATCCTAAGCCCGAGGACAAGTCTGCCCTCATCAGTCGCATGAAGCAGGAGCAATGGGGAGGTATCCTCTTCCAGAAGGGACTCCTAGCAGATCAGCGAGAGCTGACACTCAGCCTCCAGCAGGAGAGCCAAGTCCCCCTACTCATCGCTCTTGACGGAGAATGGGGACTCTATATGCGACTGAAGGACGCTCCCCGATATCCTCGCAATAAGGGGCTTGGTAGTGCCCAAGATCTAGAGCTCATCAAAGCCTATGGTGCCGAGGTAGCTCGTCAATGCCAACTGATGGGCATTCACGTCAACTTTGCCCCAGTGGTCGATGTCAACATCAATCCCAAGAATCCCGTCATCGGTACACGTAGCTTTGGCGATACACCAGAGCATGTCGCCGAGTGTGCTGTAGCTTACGGTGAAGGGCTGGAGCAGGGAGGAGTACTCTCTGTAGCGAAGCACTTCCCTGGGCACGGCGATACCTCCGAAGACTCACACAAGACACTGCCGACTGTATCTGCTTCCAAAGAGCGCATGGAGCGTGTCGAGCTCTATCCCTTCCAAAGCTATCGAAGAGCTGGACTGGGCGGTGTGATGACGGCTCATCTACGTGTACCCGCCTACGATGCTACAGGCCGACCAGCCTCGCTCAGCGAACGTATCACGACGGATCTACTTCGCCATACTCTTGGTTTCCGTGGGCTCGTCTTCACCGATGCCCTAGAGATGCGAGGAGCTCAAGTAAGTGCAGGGAGCTCCGTAGCTGTCGAGGCACTCAAGGCTGGCAATGATATCCTGCTCGGTCCCTCTCGACCTCAGCAGGCTCGAGAAGAGATCCTCCAAGCCATCCAAAGAGGTGAGGTAAGCCTCGCCTCTATCGAAGAGAAGTGTCGCCGCATCCTAGCCTTCAAGTTCGCCCTGATCATCAAGAAGCAGGCGAAAGAAGCTACCCCTGCAGAGGTAAAGAGTCTCATCTGGACGAAGGAAGAAGAAGCTCTGCGCACCCGCCTCTGGAAAGCTTCTGCGGCATCAGGCGAAGGAGCAGACCCAACAGCGAAGACGACCGCAATCCAAGTGACTAAGAAATCTAAGGCTCGTCACTAATCCTCCCATGCGTACGCGTAGCCTCCTCTCCCTCCTCGCATTCTTAGCCTTCGGTCAGCTATCGGCTAGGGCTCAGCACCTTCCTGACAGCCTGACTCAGGAGGATATTCAGGAGCCCATACCTCACCTCCTCCCTCCAGACTCTATTCCTAAGTCTGCGCTAACTCGTATCGATAGCTTAGCCCTCTGGGGGATCGAGCAAGGAGCTTACCCAGGGTGCCAGCTATTTGCCTTATACCGTGGGGAAGTCATCTATGACAAAGCCTTTGGGACACTCACCTCGCTCACAGGGACGAAGAGTGAGCCCGTGACGAATCACACCCTCTATGACCTAGCCTCCGTCACGAAGGCAGCTGCCACAACCCCCGCCTTAATGCTCCTCGTATCCGAGGGCAAAGTCAAGCTTGATGCGCCTCTTCTAAGCTATCTTCCAGAGACTAAGGAGACGCTTCTCGGGATGGTGACACTGCGTCAGCTTCTCCTCCATCAGTCTGGGCTCCCAGCTGGGATCAACTTCTATACTGACCTTATTGATGACTCAAGCTACGAAGGCTCACTCATCCGCTACAAGTGCTTCGATGGAGGGGTCCCTCTTGTAGGGAAGGCTTGGGGCAATCCGAACTTCAGCTTCCGTGAGGAGTACATCTCAGATAAGCCTACCGAACAGCACACCCTACGCTTCAGTCAGAAGAAATACCTCGCCCCATCCTTCAAAGAGCGCATGATGGAGCGGATCTTACTTGCTCGAGTTTCATCAAGCAAATCCTACCGCTACAGCGACATCAACTTCATCCTTCTCCAGCAAATCATTGAGCGTGTCTCTGGGGAGCCTCTAGATCGCTTTGTAGAAGAGCGTATCTACAAGCCTATACGAGCTCACCTCTACTTCAATCCTCTAGAGCATGGTGTGAAGACCTACTCCATCGCCCCCTCACAGCAGGATAACTTCCTCAGGCGAGAAATTCTACGCGGGACAGTCGATGATGAGGCTGCAGCTTGCCTTGGCGGTGTGTCTGGCAATGCTGGTCTCTTTGGCTCTGCTGGTGAGCTTGCCAAGGTCTGTCAGCTCCTCTTACTACAGGGAGCTTGGGGAGACAAGCAGGTTATTCCTACCGCTACCGTCCGCCTCTTCACCGAGACTTATGGTGCTGGAGGCATCAGAGCTCTAGGCTTTGACAAGCCCCGTTCGACGGGAGGCCCAACGGGTGTCTATGCATCGGCACGCACCTATGGGCATCTCGGCTTCACGGGGACTTGCTTCTGGGTAGATCCAGAGTACGACCTCGTCTTCGTCTTCCTATCCAATCGCACCTACCCCACTCGTCAGAATACAACCCTCATCCGTGAGCGACTCCGCCAGCGTCTCCAAGATCTTGTCTACGAGGCCATCGGAGCGACCACCCCTAGATAGATCCTAAGCATTCACCCATCAAGCTACAGCAATGAGTCAAGCAAATACAACATCTACGACGATCATCGGAGTAGCTGGAGGCTCAGCCTCTGGTAAGTCTACTCTGGTTCGCAAGCTCCAAGAAGCCTTTGTCGAAGAGCCCGTCACGACCCTATGTCATGACTTCTACTACAAGGCTCATGATGAGCTCAGTCTCGAGGAGCGAGCCAATCTCAACTACGACCATCCTCATTCGTTCGACACCGACATGATGATCGAGCACATCCGTGAGCTCAAGCAGGGTAAGACCATCCAGCGTCCAGTCTACTCCTTCACGGATCACAATCGTCTCCCGCAGACTGTCCTCGTTCATCCTGCTAAGGTCATCATCCTCGATGGTATCTTGATCCTTGAGAACAAGGAGCTCCGAGAACTCATGGATGTAAAGGTCTTCGTAGATACCGACGATGATGTGCGTCTAGCTCGCCGCCTCGTGCGTGATGTCCAGGAGCGTGGCCGAGATATGAGCTCTGTGCTGAAGCAGTACTTCTCTACTGTGAAGCCTATGCACCGAGACTTCGTAGAGCCCTCCAAGCGCTATGCAGACATCATCATTCCAGAGGGAGGGATGAATCCTGTTGCCCTCTCTCTTCTTGTAGAGAACATCCATTCCATCCTCAGATAACTACCCCACACACCTTCCCCGTAAGGCACTCTTATAGCTCTAACTTCATCTATGCACCATACCCCGTACAGTAGCGATACGATCTGTGCCGTAGCTACAGCTCCTGGCAGTGGAGGCATCGCCGTCATCCGCGTCTCTGGGAGCGAAGCCATCGGCATCGTTGATCAGATCTTTCAGTCTCGAGAGCTTCGTACCCTCGAGCGAGCTAAAGACAGGATGGCCTACTTCGGACGCTTCCAGCACGAGGGGAAGGTCATCGATGAGGGTTTAGTTACCTGCTTCCGTGCTCCTCGCTCTTATACGGGCGAGGATGTCGTTGAGCTCTCTTGCCATGGTTCGCTCTTCATCCAGCAGAGTCTCTTAGAGGCGCTCACCGATCAGGGCTGTCGCATGGCTGCTCCTGGGGAATATACCCGACGAGCCTACCTCAATGGTAAGATGGACCTAAGCCGAGCTGAGGCTGTGGCTGACCTCATCGCTTCGGAGTCCGAGGCACAGCACCGCATGGCGCTCACACAGATGAAGGGGGGCTATAGTGCCGAATTCCGATCGCTTCGGGAGCGTCTCATTCACCTCACCTCGCTCATGGAGCTAGAGCTGGACTTCAGTGAAGAAGATGTGAACTTCGCCGACCGCACACAGCTACTCAGCTTACTTGACGAACTGACCAGCAAGATCGAACGGCTCACCGACAGCTTCCGTCTCGGTAATGCGATTAAGAAGGGTATCCCCGTGGCGATCGCAGGAGCGACCAACGTCGGTAAGAGTACTCTGCTCAACGCCCTGCTTGGCGAAGAGCGTGCGATCGTGAGTGACATCCATGGGACTACCCGTGATACGATCGAAGATGTCCTTAATATCGAGGGAATACTCTTCCGCTTCATCGACACCGCTGGACTGCGCACAACCTCGGATACCATCGAAGCGCTGGGCATCGAACGAAGCTACAGCAAGATCGCTTCTGCCCACATCGTGCTCCTAGTCGTGGATGTGACTCGTCTCACAGAAGAGACTTACCTCGCTTCTCTCAGCGAAGTACTCCCTCACCTAGCGGATAAGCCCCTTCTCGTCCTGCTGAACAAGACCGACCTGCTTGGAGAAGAAGCGCTCGACACACTCGTCACGAGCTCACCATTCTTCAAGTCGCTACCATCCGACACACCACTCCTTCCCATTTCGGCACGGACACAGACGGGGCTCGAAGGCTTGCGTAAGGCGCTCATCGACTCGCTAGCTCTCCCCCACCTTGCTCCCTCTGACCTCGTCGTCAGCAATGCTCGTCACCACGCTCTCTTGAAGGAAGCGCTCACGGGGCTACGACTTGTTCGTCAGGGTCTAATGGATGGTCTCTCCACAGATCTCTTGACACCCGATCTTCGTCGAGCAATCACGTCGATCGGAGAAGTCACCGGCAGCGAGATCACCAGCGACTCCATCCTCCATAACATCTTCGCCCACTTCTGCATCGGCAAGTAAGCTGCCTCTTCGATGTGGGACGTGAGCGTTCGCCCTTCCCCTTCGCTGTGCTTTACTTTGCCCTCTCCTTGCTTCTATTTCATATATAATTGCCCCCAGGATAAGACAAGAGCTTATGCCATACTATCACGTGTACATTGTGAGCAATGATCCCAAGGCTAGGTGCTATGACTTAGATAACACTGATGTAGTGAAACACTAAGAGGAGGTAATTCTACCCCATTACCTAATCTTCTGGGATACTGCTCCTTAAAGTGCATCACTCGCTCAAGGATGAGCACCCAAGTATCTTCGCATCTCAAGTGAATAGAAACCTCATACACATTATCTGAACTATCAGAATCTCCTAACATCAGTGTATGCTAATTCTTATATCGGACAGTATGCCAGCTTGAGATGCTTCTCCAATCTGTCAATTTGTCTATCACATCCTTTTTCCACCAACATGGCATGGTCTTCGTAATCGTCATTAGTAAGTGCAAGCAAATAAAGCCTCACTTAACATGTCGAATTTAAACAGAAATCTATGACAGCATTTGATTTGAAAATGATTGCCTCGGCTGGAGGGAATCTCATCATTAATGAAGGCAACTACTCAGGACAAGACCTGAAAATGGTTGCGACTGGTAGCCGTGAGGGGAGAGGAACCCTTATGATCAAAAGAGTTCGTAGACTTAGCGCATACGACTGCAAAAGTATAGCATCTGAAAATCCAGGGCATGTCACCTTCGATTTCAGTGAGGAATAACAGTTATCTCAAAAGCAAGTAAACTATGGAGTATTATGCCAATCTGAGAGGAAACTCACCAATCGTGGGATACGAGATTTACCCAACGAGTATCATTGTCTACTTCAAGGGGGGAAAACCTTATTCTTATAGTTACGGTAAGGCAGGGGAAGAGAATGTAGAGACAATGAAACTCTTGGCTAAGAGCGGTTCGGGTCTAAGCGCATATATCACACAGCATGTGCGTTTCTTATATGATTAGATTCATTGACTTAGGTCACAGAGAAAAGACTAGCTATACTTGGCCTATAGGATAAAACCTATATCTACAGTGTTCTCCCCATATGCAAGCTAGTGGTGAGACAGACAAAAGCTATATAGCTTTGGACTGATTCCTATATAGGATCACTCCGATTGCTATATAGCTTTTGTTGTATTCCTATATAGCTTTCGGGTGATTACTATATAGGATTTCCCCGATTACTATATAGTAATTACCGCATTCCTATATAGGAATCGGAGCGAAGCTATATAGAAATTTTCAGAAAGGAATTGCTAACTTTGTGGAGTCCTACCAAGTAAGACACATAACTACATTACTAACAGCTTAATACCATTTGAATCCTATGGGAAAGAACAAGCCTTTAGCCTACGTGCTACGCGAAAGAAAAATGAGCATTGGCAAGCTCAAAGGGAAGATTGTACAAGTAGCTTCGCCCACAGACCGACGTAGCGTCTCCTTCGACCACTTCTGCGAAATGGTCGCCGACCAAACTACTTTCAACTACATGGAGGTTGCCTCTGTGCTCAATCTGGCCGCCGATATGGCAAGAAAACTCGTCGCTAACGGCGATATGGTTGAGTTCGGTCGTCTCGGTAAACTGAAGCCCAGCTTCAAGAGCAAGGTCGTGCTCAAGGGAGAGGAATTTAATGCCAACACACATATCACCGAAGCTTGCGTGATCCTGCGCCCCAATGCCGAGTACTTCCGCCTGGACGATGTCAGCTTCGAACGGGTCGCTCCTCGCACGAAGAAGCCTAAGAAAGCGAAACCTGACACTGGAGGTGGCTCTTCGAACGACACCCCTGGAGGTGGACATGTAGGGATATAATTTTTAGAAAGTGAAACGATTCTTCCTAACCCTTTTCTCTCTATCCTACTTCATAGTCATTTATCTAGTGAAGGAACACATAGTGCTTCCTTCACTAGATACCTGGTGGGTACAGCTTCTTGTTGCTATTGGCCTGATGATCTGTGCTTTTCTTTTGGGTTATATAGGGCTACTCCTATGTAGATACTTTGAGAGAATAGATCTAGATATCTCAAAAATAGAATCCATTGAGGCGGCGAATGACAACTATCTCGTCAATTACATTGGTTTCTTTCTGATCGCAACAGATATGGAAGACAGTGTGACACTAACGTTAGTCTTCCTATTCCTACTTTACTTAGTCTTCAAGTCTAATG
Organism: uncultured Porphyromonas sp.; assembly: GCF_938039215.1. Taxonomy (GTDB): domain Bacteria; phylum Bacteroidota; class Bacteroidia; order Bacteroidales; family Porphyromonadaceae; genus Porphyromonas. Next base: position 69,736 of record NZ_CALHVI010000032.1, read on the forward strand.
TATCGTACTTCAATCCCGCCTTCTTGGTCTTTGGATATAAGTTCTACATCATCACCACGGATCTTAGAACACGAATCATCCTTATTACAAAACAAACAGTAAAGAAGCCCGAAGATATACTTCCGTTTTCTGGTAAAGAAGATAAGAAAGAAGATGGACGAAAAGCGAGGCATGGCGTACAAGTAAGAAAGATTAACGAATATGTATTCATACAATGCAAAGACAACTAAACTATCTTTTAGCCTATAGAGGAGAGACTGCAATTAGGCGCGTATTATCTACAGAAGAAGCTGTCTATAATGTTAATATGGAGAACCAAATACCATATACCCCCACAGATCGGCTGAGGCAGGATGAGAATGAATGGTTCTACATAGAGGGTTTTAGAGAGTCAGGGTTCAATACCGCTATCGCTAAGATTGGAGGGGCAGACATTAAGATAGAAGAACTATTTGAGCGACTCACTGAGTTTACTGAATTCCAGTCGACCGATTATCCTGGTATAAAGTGGCTGATAACGAAGCAAGGAGAGTGCTACTACTTTCAAAAGGTGTTGCCTTCAAGTAGAATTGAGAATAGAACTATACTCATGTTTGTTGTAGGTGCTCCAAGGATCAAGGAGATGAGTAACTCTGTGGAGGTGCGTAGGGGATTCCCTGACATCATTTATGATTCTCATGCCAACAGACTTCTCTTTAGGGACTTATCTAGGGCTAAGGAAATATATAAGGATCTGATTAATCTGTACAGAGAGGCAACGGATGAAGAGATAACAGACTTCCTGTCCAGCAGAGAGGACACTACGATTTCGATCTCTAGAGATAAGATCGGTATAAGAAATAGAAAAGAAATCGCAAGACTGGGAGACAAGATTAGTACATTATCCAGTGAGGCAAAAGCCGCACTTGTAACCTACATAGATACTCATCTAACGGAAGCGGGGCTTCACAAGGGAGAGGATGGGAAGATCATCATAGCTAAACCCAAAGATCTTAGTAGCTACCTTGCTCTACTTGACCAGCGATTTGTACACTCTGAGGTATACAGCGAGAGGCGAAAAATTACAGCGTTTACAAAGGCTTGAGTGTACGGAGGGGAAGGCAAACTATTCTTACGACCCCATTCTCCTTGATTAGTGTTCCAAGTTTCATTAGCCAATATACGCCTACTTATGGTTCGCGGTGCTATCTGTGAGGGATATCCTTAAGCCCTGCTAAGGAGAGTTGATGGGGCCCTAATTTGACTCGTGTGCTTGAGCATAGGTATCACAGAGCAATGGAGAATGGCTTCATCCTTTATAGTGGCTTCGACCTCGCGCATAGTCTAAAACTGGAGAATTATACTGCTCGAAGCGATCACAACTATTGAATATAATAGAATGAATACTATACTATCAGGTCAAAGCCTCGTCGATACGCTTAGAGAGCATTGTGACCAAGCTAAAGAACGAATCTGGATAGCTTCTCCCTATATTGGGAATTTCAAAGATGTACAGAAGATCATTGGTGGGAACTGGATGCGTAGCCACATAGATTTTCGGGTACTAACTGATGTCGAGTCTGGCTTTATTCGGCATGATACCTACACCGGATTCATAGCAAGCCCCCATACCGAGATTCGTAGTCTGTTCAACTTGCATGCAAAAATCTACCTCATTGATGATTGGTGTCTCCTGACTTCTGCGAACCTTACAGGCATGGCGTTCAGTGCTAGGCACGAAGTCGGGCAGGTGGTGTCTGGCCCAGAGCAGGTGGTCAAGCTCTTTGATCAATGGTGGAGGAAGGCTCAGGCGGTCTCATCGGTGCCCAAGTCTCTTCCCAACTCTCTGGCAGATAGAGAGGACTTGTCTAAGCTACCTCAGTATACCTCTGGGGCAAGTGACCAGTTCCTTAAAAAATGCGATCAGTTCAAGGAGTTTGCCTCTCTATACGAATCCGTCACTGGACGTAATCAACAGATGGTCAGCGATGGGTTCACTCTGTATGAAGAGGTCGACTACTTCTTTAACTATCTCTACCATGATCATCCCGACAAGCCATCAAAGGAGTATACTGAGGATGTGCGATCATTAACTTCGAGGAAGGTGAAGCAAGAGATTCGTCACTACTTTAAGTTAATGTCAATGTCCTATGCGCCTGGAAGTGGACTGTTGCGCTTAGAGCGGAGGGATTGCATCCGTAAGATCCTCCCTTTTAAGGCTGTTGACTCTCCTCGAGAGGAGGAGATAGAGGAAGTTTTGGATTGTCTACACTCCGTATGCAGCTATGGATGGACTAAGTCCAATATCCTTGATGAGAATGATCCACGAAGAATAGCAAGGGCATGGAATAAACTAATCAATGCCCCCTTTATCAATGCCCAGCTCATTAAAGAGGTTATTGCGGAGATCAAGTACTTTGGGATGTCCTCTGCCTGCGAACTTATTGGTTGGTATTACTATGATACGTATCCTAAGATCAATCGTAACTCTGAGAGTGGCATGAGATTCTTCGGATACACTATCTAGTTGAGGCACGGTCTTCCCCTAATTCATTCGAGAGGCTATCAAGCGAGAGATTCGCTTGGTAGCCTCTTCTCCTACGCCCCAGAGCATTGTCTCCCGTCAGTGGACAGTGATCTTTCAGTTACTTCTCATTGCTATCCCCCATGAAACACCGATTTCCTTTAGTCGAAGAATATCAGAATCCGTAAGATAACCAGCACAAATGTATTTGCGAACATGGACAAAGAAATTACATTCGAAAAGTTATCCGAAGCGGTAACGTATCTAACCGAACAGGTCTCTGCCATCAAAGAGATGGTTTCGGCATTGCGCCCTCCTATACCTGAAGAGAAGCCTCTCATCGGTATAGATGAAGCGTGTGCAATTATTCAGAAAGCTAAACCGACCATCTATGCTCTCGTCCGTAAGGGGATTATCCCTGCTTACAAACGAGGCAAGAAGCTCTATTTCTATAAAGAAGAGCTACTGCAATGGGTAGAAAGTGGACGTAAAGGCATTCCTTATGCGCCCTCCTCGGAGGAACAATTAGCCTCAATAAGAGCAGGTGTCCGACAGAAGCCTAAATCATTCAAAGGATAATGGGCTATGGAAGAACAAACAATCGTGCCAGAAGTCCTGCTGGATAAAGCCATCGAATTGGGGTTGTCATTCTCAGACTCTGCTTTTCCCATTGGTATCTTTCCATCTCAGATACGAAACATCATTGCTGAAGTCCACGAGTGTCAAGGCTTTCCTATCGACTATATTGCATCGGCAATGCTGGTGGCTATCGCTGTAGGCATCGGGAATACATACCTTGTTCAGCTCAAACGAGGTTGGCAAGAGAGTGCAATGCTTTATGTGGCATTAGTTGGACGCCCTAGCACGAACAAAAGTCATCCGCTTAGCTTTGCGATGAAGCCTTTTCTTGATTTTGACTATCAGGAGAACAAACTCTACGAACAAGCCTACTCTGAGTATGACAATGTTGTACGGATGAGCCGTAAGGAGCGTATAGAGGCTGGTCATTCAGAGCAACCTACAGAACCGATACGAAGAAGATTTATCGTCTCCGATATCACACCCGAAGGTTTGAGTTTTATCCATGCTCAGAATAAGCGAGGTCTTTTCTTGTGGACGGATGAACTTTCGGCTTGGTTCAAGAACTTCAATCGCTACAATAGCGGTTCCGAGGAGCAGTTTTAGCTCTCTGTGTTCAGTGTTAAAGCGATCATCAGTGATCGTAAGGGAAATCGGAGTTCCATTTTTATCAAGCGTCCCTATATCTCTGTTGTAGGCACCATCCAAAAGAAGATACTCGGAGAACTATCTAAGAGAGAACGCTCCAGTAATGGTTTTATAGACCGTATCCTTTTTGTGATGCCCAATCTACAGCAGAAAGCACGATGGAGCAGAACGGAACTCCCAGAAAGCACCGCAGGAAGATGGTCAAGCATCATTCAGCAACTTATTGAGATACCTTACTCCAAAGACGAAGAGGGCGAACTACTTCCTGAGATTATCCCCTTTGCCGAAGATGCTAAGGCTAGACTTTATATGTGGCAAGAGGAGCATGCCAAACTCTGCGATACCGAACCCAACGAAACTCTCGTCGGAGTTTACTATAAGAAGAGTCAGAACAGGCAAGATTATGCTCTACAATCCTGAGACTGGCAAGCGAGTAAAGCAGCCATTCAACCATATCACATGGGTACATAGTCTGCTCAAACGCCCAAACTACAACCTTAGTCAATGCTTTTTCGGAGAGCATCTTCTTGATGCCGACAAGCATAAACCAATCGCTCTGGTTGAGAGCGAAAAGACGGCACTCATTGCCTCTCATTATCTACCTCAATATCTGTGGTTGGCAACTGGCGGAAAGCACGGATATTTCAAAAGCAGCAATCTCGTTCCTCTCTTCGAGCGTCAAGTAGTTCTCTTCCCCGACCTCGGAGCAACGGACTATTGGCAGGAGAAACTAAAGATGATGCAGAGCCTCGGAATGGAGGTGCAGCTCTTCGATTATTTGGAGAAACACGCTCCTCTTCAAGACCAGCAAGCTGGCTACGATATTGCGGATTACCTCCTCCAAATCAAAAAAACAAACGAGTGTGCTGAAAGACCTCATTCGGCAAAATCCCAACCTCCAACTTCTGATCGATAAACTCGGACTTCGGGTCGTGAAAGAGCAAAGATTGGCACAACCTCTTCCACAGAAGAGAAGACTGTATAGGTAGAGAAGTAAGTTTGTGTTTTGGGTAACCCAAAACCTCCTCAACGCCCATCAAATAGGGCGAAATAATCCCGATGGTCTCATCAATAAAACGAAAGGAACAATGACAACAGAAGACAAAAAGAAAGGGGGACGCCCCCTAAAAAACTATCCGAGAAGAGAAGCTACTCCGTCCTACTCAAACTGAATACGATGGAGTACTTCACCCTCAAAAGTAAAGCCTCAGAGGCAGGTATCAATAAGAATGAATTTCTGAGAATGCTCATCTCTGAGAGTTTCATCAAGCCAAGAGTTACTCCTGAACAGATGCAAGAGATACGCCAGCTCTCGGGAATAGCAAACAACATCAACCAAATAGCTCATCGCCTTCGCACTTTTGGTATCTCTACCATGCCAACAGAGCTACGAATGCTCAAACTTTTAGTCGATGAACAACTCAAAGCTCTGAAATCATGATTGCCAAGATAATCAAAGGAACATCCTTTTCTGGAGTGCTTGCCTATATCCTCGGAAAGCAAAAGGGAAAAGCAAGAGTTCTCTATGCAGAAGGAGTTATGAGGGATACTTCGTCCCACGAGATAGCCAACGACTTTGCACTACAAGCCTCAATGCGTCCTAATGTGAAGAAGCCTGTCTGTCATACTATCTTGAGCTTTTCGGATGAAGATGCTAAGCGACTGGATGACAAGACGATGAATAACTTGGCACTACAATACTTGCAAAAGATGGGCTACGGAGATACGCAATATCTCATTGTACGCCATCTCGACAGAGAGCATCCCCACGTACACATCTGCATCAATCGTATAGACAACAACGGCAAGACAATTCCTGACAGCAACGAAAAGTATCGCTCAACAAAGGTCTGCAAAGAAATCACCGAGGCTAACCAACTAAAATGGGGCGAAGGAAAAGAGGCTGTAAAACGTCATAGGCTTCGAGGAAATGACCGACTTCGGTATGAAATCTTCGATACTATCAAAACCGTACTACCTCGATGCCAGAATTGGGACGAACTCTATTCTGCTCTGAGATGCCAAGGGATAGACATACAATTCAAGACAAAAGGACAGATCGATCAGATAGAGGGCGTACTCTTCAGCAAAGATGGAGTGAACTTTAGCGGTTCTCACACCGACCGCTCATGTAGCTACTCCAAACTCACCTTTGCTTTAGAACAAAATGCAATGCAAGCTCTTTCTCCACCTCTACACTCCTCTGAGACAGAAAGTTTTATCGGAGAGCTGGGTGAAGCCATAGAAGATCTTGGCGAGAGGCTATTCGATCGCAATGCGCCTGCCGTAGATGTCGCAGAACTTGTATTCCAACGTAAACTAAGAAATCAAGCTAATAAGAAACTAAAACGTAGAAAATTATGAACGAACAAATGAACATCCTTCTCGAAGTACTCGAGGAAATCAAGCAACAGAACAGAGAACTCAAAGCGAGTGTCTCCAACCTCGCATCTCAACCAATCTCAACAACTACATCATCAGAAGAGGATGGCATCTCTCTTACGGATGTAGCACGCCTTATTGGGCAAAAGATTGAGATAGAAGGCAAATTCAAGAGTGAACTAACAGATGTCGCTATCGTTCTTGGAAAACGAATTCGAGAAATTAAAGATGGCATCACAAAGACCCAAGAGCGACAAGCCGAAAGCATAGCCTCTCTATCCGAGAAAATCCAAGAAACTCAATCTCCTACAACAGTCAAGAAGTACTACCTCTTTGATGTCAAGCGATGGGTGGAGTGGCTCATTTGGAGTATATCAATCATTCTCCTAGCTTGCACCATCGGCTGGGCAGTGTATCTTCGCAATGCCAATCAGACTCTCGAAAGTTACGCTCTACGCTACCGCATCCTACGTATGGAGCAAGGCTACAATAATCCCACAATCGCCCATCTCGACAGCCTCTTCTCCTCCAAAGACTCCTCCGACTCCATTCGCCAACTCTGCCACCAAGTCACCAACTACGAACTCGCAATCCAACGCCAAGCTGAACTCTCCCTCCAGCAACAACAACTTATTAGAGAGCAGGAAACGCTGTCTAAGAAGCTAAAACAATAAAAACAGACTCCCCCACGTAATGCATTTAAGCAATACGTGGGGGAGTATTTCCAATAGCATCGTCAGATAATTCTCACACATTCACGACAAAAAGCCTCTTCATTTATTAATAGCTGAAGAACTCTTCTAAAGTTACTCATCTCATTGTCCTCCGCAAGTTGTTGCTGACTACTCTTTCCAATATGACCAACCCTGAAATACATGTCAATTGCTTTATCAATGCCACTAAGGATTGTCGGCATATCATAGATTTCTAAAATATTACCTTCTGCTTTTGCGACAAAATGTATGGGATAGTGTCTATGCCCTGTGGTCATTTTTGCTTCATGAAGTCCCTGTTTTCTATAGAATAGCATGGCACTTTTCTTTATATCGGCATCTAGAGTATCAGGTATCTTGATATAGAGAATCCCTCCTTTATATATTCTACCCTCTAACTCTAAATTAGATGTGCTCATAATCCATTCAGCTGCAAGTTTAACAAATCCCTCAAAATAGGAAATTGCAATTACAGTCGAAGGCAAAAGTCCTAGATGTCCCAAGTTCAGATTCTCATCAATTTGTTTCTTCAGTTTTTTCAATCCTTGTTCCAAAGAATCTGTTGCCATCTTCTCTCCCTGTTCATTTATCTCTACCTCGTAGCGTGTTTGTGTGATACCTAACATGTCTGTCGGGATCTTAACAGCATTTTCAGCAATAACAAATGCACGATCGAGCCCCACTCTTCCTAGAAAAAGACCATATTCAAATAGGATATTGTCTCGTGGAGTTTCAAAGCTTTTATCTCGTATGGTCGCCTCATCGTCTGCCGAGAAAACCATAAAGCCAAAATCAAACAAACTAGCAGATTTGACTAAAGTATCCAAAAAGGACTCATTATTTTTGAATACATCATCCGTCCAAAGGAAGCAGTCGTAATCTGGAGAGAAATACCTCTTAACTCGCTTTGCTACTTCAAGTCCTTCTGTAGAGGAGCCTATAAAAATTCTTGGCTTCATCGTTTATCCAATTCTGTTTCGATCTGATACACTTCAAGTCCTAACGCCTTTAGTGCTTCCACCTTCTCGGGCTTCCCACGAAAAACGTATTCATCACCAACAACTGACGTCAGTTCTCCTGCCTTATAGTCGGTACACAAATAGTATATCGTAGACAGCAGAACACGAACCAGTCCTCTATAATCGAGATTGATATAGTCTAGTACGGGGATAGAATAGCATATCGCATTGATATCAAAGCTCGTTAAAGGGATATTTAGATCAGAATCTGTTCTTACATTCTTCAAGAAGCGAATCATTTTCTTGAGGCGTCCATTGGTCTCTGCACTTCTCGAATTTATCCTTGAAATACTTAGAAAAGGATAATCAGGTCCTTCCGTATACCCTTTATCTTTATTGTATATCTTGATTCCTAGCTCTTCTTTAGGCATATCATGCAAAACATAACTAAGGGATTGAAACCATGAGGATGTTACGATATCTACATCACGATTCAAATGCTTATTTCTTATTTTTACAGCTTTAGCATGTGAGGTATCACAGTCATCATAGATGTATTTCATCGTCCTTTCAATACCTGCCCTAAGATTACCCAAGTCTTCTGAACTATTACCCTGGTATGAATAAAATGATTGGTCGTAGCTCCTTAGTCGAGAAAGTTCTTCCGTAGTATATAAGTATTGCCTTTGCAACTCTTCCCTAACTCTATGTATATCACTGCCATAAAACTTTTCACAAAGTACCAAAAGGTCAATATCACTGACACCTTTAATGTGAGTATCCGTCATTACTGAGCCTTGATACTCAAACGAGACATCTCTCAATACTCTTTCCAAATGAACTTTTGCTGCTTCCCCAGCCTCCTTTGTCTTTCGAGTATAATCCTCATCGACTGCACACATTGCTTTCTTTACATACTGAACTACGTCTCTGTCTGTAGATTGCAAACCACTATTACTAAAGTGTCTAGTCTCAAAAAGAGGAACTCTTTCAGGGTTATACCTATTTGAGAGAGTTACAAGCTTACTTTTATAATCCATATTAAAAACAAGTTATTTAAATTATCCTCTACAAAGGTAATAGTAAACTATGCACCCTATCTTCACACTTCCGTTTCGGGTCAAAAAACTTACAATTTGTCCTTTAGATCCTCGGCACTAACCATCGTAGCATAGAGGTAGAGGGCGACGGCAGCATGTAACGCTGTAGGGAGCAGATCGGCTGGAAGATCCACTGCTATATGACTTTCTTTGTTACGCCAATCATATACCACTCGATAGCACTGCTTAAAGGTATCATATTTCGGATTTTTGCTGTGATACAAACGCTCTATTTGGGGAAAGTGTCTTACTGTATCAAGTAAGGCTGGCTCCTTGCCAGTGGCAGTGAGAGGTACGGGGGCACCCTCTTTGAGCCAATAGATTTTCTTAAGGAAAGCCTCAAAACGTCCTACGAGTTCAGAATACCACGAGCGATAATCTTCCTCACGATGTTCGGCACGATAGAGACAATTGAGTGTTCGCTTCAGTATCTTGTCGAGAGCTTGCAAGTCAGGGATTGTCTCCGCATGAATGATACCGAAGAAGAGGCGAAGCACTTCATCAAACTCTACATAATGCTCTCCGTCACAGAAATCTGCAAAATCTTTCTGAAACTCCTCTTGAATCCTCTGTTTGAGTTCATTCTCATCGTAAGGAGGATTGACAGCTTGGCGCACTTTCTCACGAATCATTTCATTGAGATGCTGTTGAAAATCGTGGTTCGTAAAGTAGTGTTGCATGAGCTCTGTGTGCGTCAGCGTCATCTGTGTCACCTCGTTTTGCGTCGACTCATCGCAGTTTTGATTAGCTGTGGCTTCATCATTGCGGAGCATGGCATTGCGTACATCATCGTTGTTCTTGACACGCTCGGTCAACTCCTCAACTTGTTTACGAACAAGCTCACTATCTTGCCAATCAATATTTCCAAAGAGCTCATTAAACTCCGACTCTATGACGCTGAGATATTGCATATCTTCCTCCATCACTCCTGAAAAGGATGAGGTGGGTACAGGCTCTATCTCGCTATCTACATTTTGTAGCTGTATATTTCGTTCCTCTTGTTTCTGTAAGCGATAAGCGTCAAAATCTACGGACTCTATAAGCCCCTTGGTGAGATCATCGACTCCCAACGTAGGAAGTTTAGGAAGAAGCAAAGAAAGAACGGTTTTTTTCTTCTCCCAATCAATACTTCCCTCAGGCATCACAGTGGAAAGGAAGTCGTAGGTACGGACATAAGCCTTGATGGAACTCTTGCAAGCTACCTTACTCTCGTCATCGAGGGCCACAAAGCGCTCTTTCATCGTATCAAGTAGAGGGTCTATCTTCTCTCGTTGTGTTCCTGTCCAGTAGAAGGAATTGAGCGTTTCTACTTCATAAAGAGTATAGAGGTCGTACTGTTCTATTTCGCCCAATAGATCGTTGAGCTTGTTGGGGTCAGTTTCTCTACTCAAAAGCGTAGTCTTGTAGAAGGGCTGAAATGCTGTCTCTATCTCCTCACTTGTATTGACAAAATCGAGCACAAAGGTCTCCTCTTTCTTGGGGCGTTTGCGATTGAGGCGCGAGAGGGTTTGTACAGCCTTGACGCCTGCCAAAGGTTTATCGACATACATCGTGTGTAGCAGAGGCTCGTCATATCCTGTTTGAAACTTATCGGCGACAATGAGGAAGCGATAACTACCTGTACGGAACTTTGCCTCTATCTCTGTAGAGGGGAACCCGTTGAGTGAAGCCTCTGTAACACGTCTCCCATGGTAATCGACCTCTCCGCTAAAAGCAATTATAGCCTGATACTGAGAGCCACGCTCCGCAAGAAGTATTTTGACTTCCTGATAGTAATCGATGGCACGAACAATGCCTGCGGTGCAAATCATACAGCGAGCCTCTCCTCCTATACGGTGGGCAACAGCATGGTGGAAGTGCTCTACCATGACCTCAGCCTTCTGCCTGATGGTCTCGGGTTGGCTCTCCACGAAATAACGGAGCTTACGCATCGCTTGCTTACGCTCAAACTCAGGATCGTCCTCAATAGCCTTACGTATCTTGTAATAGCTCTGATAAGTCGTGTAATTGTTCAGTACATCATGAATGAAACCTTCTTCAATCGCTTGTTTCATCGTATAGACATAGCAGGGGCGATGCCCTACTTCGCCATCTTCACGCTCAAAGGGTGTACCAAAGATTTCGAGCGTTTTATTTTTAGGCGTAGCGGTGAAAGCGTAAAAGTTGGCATTGCTCGCCATTTGACGCCCCTCTATATGCTGCTGGATAAGGGCATTCACCTCATCTTCCGTATCCAGTTCCTCACTATCTTGTGTGCCAGCAAGCGTCTGATTGACTGCAGCACTCATCCTGCCACTCTGGCTGGAATGAGCTTCATCAATGATGACTGCAAAGCGACGACTTGCAAGGTCTTGGTTGATCGTAGAGAGGATGAAGGAAAACTTTTGTACCGTCGTAATAATGATCTTTGTACCGCTCTCAAGCAATTGGCGGAGTTTATTGCTCGAGTCGCTCCACCCAACAAGGTGCTCACTGTGCGTGAAAGCTTTGATGTTGTTGCGTGTTTGCTTGTCGAGATTCTTGCGGTCGGTAATGATGATGACACTATCGAAAAGAGCTCGATTCTCTTGCAAAAGCTCTACCAGCTGATAGGCCAACCAAGCAATGCTATTAGACTTACCCGATCCTGCAGAGTGCTGTACGAGATAACGCTGCCCTATGCCATTAGTGCGACTAACCTTGAGTAGCTGTCGCACCACTTCAAGCTGATGCCAGCGTGGCCAAATCACCTTGGTACTCTGTCGACCACTCTCTGTCCTCTCATGGACGACCTGTGCATAATGCTCGAGGATGTCGCTCAAGCTCTCTTTCTTTAAGATCTCCTCCCATAGGTAGGCCGTGCGAAGTCCGTTGGGCTTAAGAGGGTTGCCTGCTCCATCCTCATTGCCTTTGTTGAAAGGAAGGAACCAGCTATCACGCCCCGAGAGCTTGGTACACATTTCTACCGTCTCGTCGTCAAGGGCAAAGTGTACAGCACAGCGACCAACACCAAAGAGCAACTCCTTAGGGTCTCTGTCACTACGATATTGTGCCACAGCGTGGGCTGTGCTCTGGCAAGTAAGCTGATTTTTAAGCTCCATAGTAAGGATGGGTAGACCATTGATAAGAATGACCATATCTACCGATTGTCCTGAGCGCACAGAGCTATAGTGAAGCTGGCGAATAACCGTAAATCTGTTTAGAGCATAACGTTTCTGCGCCTGCTCACTAAGCTCAGAGGGCAGAGGCATATAGAGTTCAAAGGTTTGGCTCAAATGCTTAACGCCCTTTCGCAAAACATCTACCACGCCACGCTTCGTGATTTCATCGCGCAGACGCTCGAAGAATTTACGACGATTGGCCGCAGTTTCAAATACGCGCGAAGAGGCGATTAGCTCGGGTTGCGTGGCACGCAAGAAAGTTTCGAGGCGACTAAGAACCATTCCGTAGGTCTTATCGTAGTCGTCACTCACGTCCAAGCCATACCCTTGGTGCTTGGTAAGATAGTTTGTGATGAGATCCTCAAGGGATTTTTCATTCAATATGGTTGGCATAAACATAAAATCTTAAGAGGGTTGAACATTAATGCGCCCCGTTACGGCATCGGCGATAAGTGTTTGCTTTAGCTCACGCACTCGGGCTATTTCTTGCTCTGTCATGGCAATGAGGCGATCGATTTTCTCCGTCTTACGGTTGATATAGGTCACTATTGCCTCTTGCTCGGATGGAGGTGGGAGAGGAAGCTTTTGGTTCTTCAAATCTTTGTAAGATAGCGTAAGTCTAATACCCGCCCCCATTCCATGAAATAGCTTCATGGAGTCCATAGCCTTAAAGAGCAGGCAGTAGTAGTTGTAGTTAATACCTTTACGAGGAGAAAGAGTAAGATATGCCGAAGTAATAATTCCCTTTTGGGGGGCTATGGCTACACGCTGTGATACAAAGTCGTAATTAAGATTTAGCCCATTGATTACAATGTCATTTTCTCGAAGTAGAGTGTATTTCATGTAGGTGTCAACAAGCTCTTGAGGGGTGATGTTTTCATCTTTCCGGATGAGGCTCCCATAGTTGAACTTGTAAGCTTCAGTACATTCTAAATCAGAATTCAATAACCTATTCTCTCCAAAGCATCTCCCTAAACGTTTCACCTCCCAATGCTCAGGTATATCCCCGATCCAAGGGATACCCGATGGGCGGAGGGGAACTTCGGGATTGATGCCTCGGGTTACAGCCTTGGCAATGATCGCTTGCTTGAGCTCTCGAAGGTAAGCGATCTGAGCCTCTTGATTTGCCACCAAGTTATCCATCTGCGCTACCTTCTCCTCCAAATATGCGACTATCGTTTCCTGCTCGGAGAGAGGAGGAAGAAGAAGAAAGCTTTTTTTTAGTATAGTCTTTGTTACACTATATACCTTGATCCCATTAACCATGGATCGAACAGATTTCCTCCAATCTCTTGATTGAAATAAGTAAGCAAAGTATTTGGGAAATGGAAGTCCTTTAGGACGTGCGATTATGGTGTGGTATCCTGCAAAAAGAGGCTCTATATAATTATTATAGGCATTGTTGCCAACACCTTCTAAATCTTCAGAAGTGTCAGCAAAGACAATATCATGTAGCTTTAGGAGGGATTGAGAGTTTGTTCGTAAATAATCTGTTGCAACTTTACGAACGAGCTCTTCCTTGATGGAGGTTCCAGTATTCAGCTTTGAATGGATTTGTCCATAGCTAATTACTGCTATTCCCTCTTCTTGCAAATCTGTTTTTGTGATTGATAGGCCTTTCCCAAAGGAGAAATAACGCCCGAAAGCCCCCTCCTCCCAATGCTCAGGTATCTCCCCTATCCAAGAGATACTGCTCTCCTTATATTTATCGTATCGTTTCATCTTTGGCGGCTTATAGTTCAAGAATAGAAGCAAGCAGACCATCTGTTTCCTGCTCGATTTGACGTATATCGGCTGTAATCTCCTCAATGGAGCGAAGCTCGGTAGGGCGATAGAAATACTTCGTAAAGGATAGCTCGTAGCCTATCTTTGTCTCTTGCTCTGCCACATAGGCATCAGGCGCATAGGGCAAGACCTCGCGTTGCATGAAAGCCTCGATTCCTCCTTCGTAACCGAGTGGTATTTGCTCCGTATCGCGAAGAGCCTTGTCTGCCTCGCCTTGTACGGGCTGACAGGTGGGGTCGGTGGAGGTAATGAGGGCACGAAGTTTTTTGAGCAAAGTTTTTGTCATCTTTCCCAGAGCCTTAGTATAGGCATCCCAATCGTCTAAAGGCGTGCCTTCGGGCACCTTTGCCATTGCTTCTCGGCAAACCTCTAACTCTTTCGCAGATAGGCTACTCAAATCTGCATCAGGGTGTATGCGTAGACGCAGAGGGCGGTCTACCGTAATCTCCCAATAGCCAAACTCGTTGTTGGGAAAGATTTTACTCTCAGGGGTTTCCTCAAAGCGCATCAGTAGCTCCACAATTTTTGCCCTGTCGGCTTCGCTTGTCTCGCAGTTCTTCTCTCCGAGATTCTTACGTAGGGGAGTCTTGATAGCGGTAGCATCAATGAGCTGCACTTTGCCACGCCGACGGGGGGCTTTGCGATTGGTCACAATCCAGATAAAAGTTCCTATACCTGTATTGTAAAAAGACTTCTCAGGCATGGCTATGATGGCCTCAAGGAGGTCGTTCTCTATGATGTAGCGACGCAGATTGCTCTCGCCACCGCCCGCGTCCCCCGTGAAGAGGCTTGAACCGTTGTGCACCTCTACAATACGTGTGCCGAGCTCGCTATCTTCTTTCATGCGAGAGAGGTTGTTCGCTAAGAAAAGCATCTGTGGGTCGCCTATGTTTGGCACGAAACTCAGTGGCTCACCACCTCTTCCATCTGACAGTACGAAACGAGCATCCGAGATACGGTCTTTCTCTTTATCGCTAAGTCCCCAAGCTTTTAAGTCCTCTTTCCAAGGCGTACCAAAGGGCGGATTAGAGATACAGAAATCGAAGTGCATGCCGGGGTGCCCATCGCGGCTAATCGTCGAGCCGTTATAGAACCGCTCGCGCTCTGCTCCTGCATGCTTGTAAGAGAAGCTACTTCCTTCGGACGAAAGCATCAGGTCTGCTTTGCAGGTGGCGTAAGTCTCAGGCTGTAGCTCCTGCCCATAGAGGTCTATCTTAACCTGCTTGTTCTGTCGCTCTGCGATGGCCCGTATGCTCTGCTCTGCAACCGAGAGGATGCCTCCCGTACCGCAAGCAGCGTCATAGATGCTATACGTAGCCGACTCTATATGACCTGCAATGGGCAATACGGCAATGTCTGCGAGTAAGGCTACATAATCGCGAGGTGTGAAATGCTCTCCTGCCTCCGTAACGCTATTCTCTTCGTTGAACTTACGCAATAGTTGTTCAAAAAGCGTTCCTATTGTGTGATTGTCAACGCCTGGGTGTAGTATTTCACCCTCGGCATTGCGTATAGGGTGTATCCCGAGATTAATATTCTCATCGGTAAACTTTTCAATAAGTGTACCGAGACGGGCAGCGTCACTGAGATTGTCCACCTGCTGCTTAAACCTAAACTTCTCGACGATGTCTTGCACATCTTTGGAAAATCCATCGAGATACTCCAAGAAATTCTGTTTGAGGCGTAGGGTGTTGGTCTCCCCCCTAAGCGTACTCATCGTGAAGGGTGATGTATTGCAAAAGGGGTAGCCCGTCGTCTGAAAGAGGATTTTCTCTTGTACCTCCTCGTTAAGCTTCATTCCCATGAGCTTGTCCCTCTGCTCTCGAACGACCTTATGCGTCGGCTCAAGGAGTATGTCTAAGCGTCGTAAGACCATCATCGGGAGGATGATCTTCTTGTAATCGCCCTTGGGAAAAGCATTTACAAGTACATCGTTGGCTATATTCCAAATGAAAGAGAAAAGCTGGTTATATTGTTGCGTATTCATTATTCTTTACTGATGATTTATTATTTCATTTGCAAACTTAAAACTAAGCTATGCAGTCTATCTACACAGTTTGATACAAGTTATAAGTGGCTTTAATTTTCTCGGCTATTTCGGAGCGGAAACTCTCTGGGGCAAGCACCTCTACATCTGGTCCAAATGAAAAGATTTGTTGCGTTAGTTCAGGAGTTGGAATAACAGAAATCGAGATGGTACAAGGAGTACTCAATAGCTTCTGAGAAGCATGTATCGGTTTAGAACTCACATAGGGGAATCTTTTCTCTGAGAACCGTAAAATAAGTTCAATCGGCTTCTGTGAGTCATAAGGAACAGAAATGCCCACGATATGCTCAAAATAAGCCCCAAAATCAATATCCTCATTAGGGATAAACTCTTCGTCAAGAGCCTTAACCTCTTTGATCCGATCTAAAGCATATGTTTCTATTCTTCTCTTCTCCGAGTTTAATCCCAAAAGAAACCACCTATTATTATATTGCTTCATAAAATAAGGATGAACGGGACAAATACGCTTTGTTTTACCATATGGTTCATAAGCCAGTTCAACGGCTTGATGATGAAGTGTGGCATCAATGAGGTTGGAAAGATGCTCTAAACCTTGTAGCTGCTCATTTTCCTCAAAGGCTATGACTAGCTTGGTGTCGCTCTTGATTCCAAATCGATATTCAAGATTAGAGAGAACCTCCTCTAACCAAGCGTGAGTCGTACTGCCTCGAAAGCGTCCCAACATATCTATTACGGATTGGAGTGTCTGGACTTCCTTTACAGACAGATGGTTGTTGTAGAGAGAATAGCTGTCATCAGAGTAGTGTATATAATGCATCCTACTTGGTCCCTTGTACGATTCAATGGGAGCGCAATAAGGACGGAAAGTCAGTTCTTCCAAATCTTTTTGAATAGTACGCTTGCTAACAGTCTTTCCTTGTAAATCCAATAATTGCCGATTTACCTCATCAACCAAGTCATAAATAGTATACTTTCTTAGTCTATTACTCAGACAGCGGTCAATAATGCGGTAGCGCATCTCTGCATCTTTATTTGTAGGCATAGAGAAAAGGCTTTTTATTTATTACTCCTGTATGAGATTAGTTCTATGTACTGTTCCTGCATCTCTTGAGGGAGGAAACTCTGGCGGATGCAGGCTTCCCATTCGGGGAGAATACGTTGGAAGCGAGCGAAGATGTTGTCGCACACTTTTTCATCCAGACCTGAGGCTATCATTGCTTCGACGAAGTGCTGGCGGGTGAGTTTGCGCTTTTTGCCACAGAGGGTCAGTGCAAGTTCTTCTGTATCCTCGGGAATAACGAGAGCCGTAGACAACAGATCATAGGCTGGAGTGAGTTGATATTCGTTGCCCATTGGCGCATAGAGCGAGTAATTCTTGAGGTGCATATCCGCATTACCTATCAGCCACGAAAAAAGTACCTGCTCCCAATACTTGACAAGGTCAAGTTTAGGCACAGAGCTATACTTGGAGATGAGTTTGGCTATCTGCTCGTGTGAACCTTTGTATTTATACTCCGTCAAACGCTCTGAGAGCTGACACATATCTTCCATTGGGAGTTTTTCGCCCTGCTCTGTTCGGTCTATGCGACGAGTGATATAGCATAGTTCGCCATCGCTGAATCGCATCAGTCCATGAGGAACTGTTTCAATCTTGGCAATCTCTGCAAGGCGCATCGACACATCCTCCAATTCGGGGAGGTACGGATAACGCTCTGTTTGAGGTTTAAGAATAAACCGTCCCCACAAGCCCACAATGGTAAATCGCTTGGGCGAATTGCTCATCTGATCAAAGTCGAGAGATAGCTTGGGTTGTACTCCTGTCACTGTGGTCTGCGAACGAACGACCTCGTCAGCCAACGCTCGTACTTCGCTACTTGTATATGGCAATATCGGAGCTTGGGACGTCCCAAACAATTTGCGACAACACTTGGCATGGTAATCCACCTCTCCATCAACCAAAGGTTCGTAGCAGTATAGGCATCTATTCTTCATCTTCAATCGTTTTTAGAGGTTCGATACTTACCGCTCCAATGCAGTCTCGGCAACAAGCCAACAGCAAAGCCATTCGATCTCTTGCGTCTATCTTCCAATTCTTCTGAGCAATATCTAACAGCCATCCCTCAGGAATAAGTCCGTCAAAGAATGGATGAAGCGTATTACTTTGGAAAGGTTCTTCTCGCAAAGGCATCGTTAGGCTTATTCCTTGAGCTTCGGGCATAGTGAGATAGTCCTTGTCGTAAGCAAAGGAATAGCCTTCATCACTTTCTGTGAGGATGCCTGCCTTGAGGCTTTTCCAATAAACAATTGCCTGTTTCATACGTCATCTCCTTCTCGTTTCATCGGCACAGGACCACACTCCGAGCCAAAGAGTTCAAAGATTTTATTGACCTTGTCGAGGCGGAGCGTGGTCTTACCCTGCTCGAGTTCACGCACGAAGCGTAGCCCCACTCCTGCTTTCTCGGATAGGTCTACTTGTGTCAGTTTATATTTCTTCCGCATCTCCTTCACGTACTGCGCTATAACTGTCTTTGCTACCATCTTTCATCAATTATCTGAAGTACCACACTCTGAATATGTACCCAAAATGCCATTTTCGGGTACATACTCAAGGCATATCACTTCACTATGCAGACTCACTCCACCAAAGTCATTATATACCTTATTAGTGGCAAATATAAGAAATACAAATCGATTATACCCCTTTTCGGGGATATTATCCTCAGCAAAAGAAGAAATTATACCCAATAGGGAGTGCTATGACATTTTTCTTGCATCATTTTGCTTTGATATGCTCCAAAATAGGTACTTTTGCAGTGAACAAGCGTGCTAAAAACAAATGGGAGGTATTATGATTAGCTGATTAATAGGCAATACCGACAAAGATAAGATTGAAAGATTGAGAACTAAGCTATGCGGTACAAGCACGTAACCACCTATAAAACAGTTAGATAAAACTGATTTTTCATTTATTTTAGGGTGCTTTGTACCGATTAAATAGCTAATCGCCTAAGTGATAGAAGGGTAATGATGCTGCATCGGCAAGTAATCATAGCTTGAGATAAGCAAGCATAGGCTACTAATATCAACGAATAAAGGCGTTCGCAATGAACGCCTTTATTCATTGGCCATGCCCCACTAGATATCATTCTTTACCTTGCAGAGGGTGGGATTGTACCCTCCTACTCTCTCTTTCCTATGATGCTCTTGATTTTCTTGATCATGGCAGAGGCATACTGCATCATACCATAGTCCGAAGGATGCACATAGTCTATCCAAGCATCTGGAGTCAAGCCTAGCTCCTCTCTGGAGAGGTAGAAGAGATTCTTCACTCCTCCCTTCTGGAGCTGCAAATAAGCCTCTTGCTGCGCTTGATTGCAGCGTGCACTCTGCTCTCCTTGCGCTTGGTGGGTCAAGGTGTTGCTATTCCCAGCATGTTCTACGACAAGGATGGCAACATTCGGCACCTTGCTGATACGATGCACTGCATTCTTCATTCGCCTGATGATCTCATCGCTACCGATAGCTACCATATTCGGCATACAATCCAATATGACTAGCTCAGGATACTGCTCACAGATGAGTTCTATGATTTCGCACTCCAGCTTCCCATTGCCCGAGAATCCAAGGTTGATCAAAGGTCGCTCCAACTTTCGCCCCACGATATTCGCCCAGGCCATAGCGGGTCGAGAAGCGCAAGCCCCTTGAGCGATTGAAGTACCATATAAGACAATGGGACACTCCTTGACTGCGGGGACAAAGGAAAAGCTAGAGCCTTCTGGCACACCGATCTCTAAATGGGAGACCTCGTTGTAAAGTGGCAAATAGAGGATGTACTCGGTATCCTTCCCAACCTGTATTCCTCTATCAACTCTATACTTGTACTGAATAGTATCTCCAAAGCTATAAGTGCCAAAGCAAAATGCCATGTCTTCGTAGCAGTATAGGTCGACTCCCGACACTCCAGTGGATGGCATGTGGGGCATATTTAGAGGTTGTGCGACCTCATAGCGCACGCTGATGTCCTGCGCATTGGTCTTAAAGCGAATAGACAAGCCTGCTTATTGACAGGAGAGTTACCACACCTTCTCCCTCACCAGATCCTTAACTCTGTTCGGAAATCTATGGTAGTTGCCCCCATCTTCATTCCATCCTTGGTTTTGAATGTAGGTCGATCCGCTCGTTTGCATAGGGTCGTACCAAGCCGTTTGCCGGAAGCATTCGGTGAGCACCGTCAAGAGAATGACGGCAATAGTCCATAGCTGTTTCATCTTAATCTTCTTATTGCCCGCTGGAGGTAGAAATGGAAGGCATGCCCCTTGGAACACGGGAGCTCGTTGGGAATTCGCTAAATATGGGCAGATCAGTGGTTTCATTTGGAGAAGCAGCCTCATGAAGAGGCACTCTTTTACAGGTGGTTTCACCAAGATAGCTACCGCAATGGCAAAAGGAGCTTCTTTGTTACCTACCTCCAAAGAATGAAAGCATCCTTGATAGCAGCTCAAACTTAAATGAAACAGCTCAGCTAACCAAATGGGAAGGTTCTTCCCTAGACGGAGATTCCAGCATAACCTAATACGAAGTATAACATAGCTCTTACCGATAAGCAGACTAACAAGCACCCTAAATGAATGGAACAGTCGAAGCGCTTAATCTCACTGCAATGCGAGAGAATATCCTATCCCCCTCCGTCTTAATTGATGCACTTCTCCTAGAGGAGCTTATGGGAAGCTATACCAAGAAGAAGCTACTAAGATTGGCAGGCATACACTCGAGCATTAATATCAGAAGGATGGCTCCTTAGCAGTAAGTATCCCCCTTTCAATAGGTACTTGGACAGAATGCAAAGAAGGAGCTACTGTAGGTTGCTAGCAACCCCTATAATGGGTCCCGTTTGCGACCCATCATGGGTTCCTCCTGTTACCCATGATGGGTCACTTCTACGACCTATGATGGATCAGCTCAGATCTATCAGAGCCCCCCTTTGACTCTCCGACTAAGCGGCCCCATGCAACAGTATCTGAGATCAGAAAATCTGAATATAATATACAAAGAATCTATCCCTCCCAACTTGACACATTGAGCGAAAAGTACTATCTTTGCGCCAGCTTCAGACAAGGGCATAGTCCTCTGAATGAAGCTAGACCAACGGAGAGATGGCAGAGTGGTCGAATGTGGCGGTCTCGAAATCCGTTGTACCGCAAGGTACCGGGGGTTCGAATCCCTCTCTCTCCGCAATAAAGGGTGTAAATCAGCAGGTTATGCGATTTACACCCTTTTCTACACCCAGAAATACCGATAGCTTATAAGACGACAAGCCGAGCCCTTGGAGCTTCTTGATGGAGCCCAAAGGGCTCGGCTTGTTTTCTCTCATTTGCCTGATACTTCCTCCCCTTTCCCAGGCTATTCGGACGTGCTCATTTCGCCTATACATTTGCAGTGTCAGAGCCATTCAAGACGATGCTTGAAGACTCTCGAAGACTCATAAAGATACATTCAAGTGGATTGACACCGCAACGTATAAGCAACTATGACACTAAACGAACTCCTCGAGAAGCCCGTATGGCAGATGAAGGGTGAAGAACTACTCTTCCTCACCCAACAGAAAGTAATGCAACCAGAGGGAGCAGAATCCGAGATGTCTTCCGCCAAAGAAGAAAGACACTTCGTTTACGGGCTATCTGGACTTGCCCGGCTTTTTGGGTGTAGCCTCCCCACAGCCAA
>NZ_CALHVI010000033.1 GCF_938039215.1 uncultured Porphyromonas sp.
CTCACGGTACTGGTTCACTATCGGTCTCTCGGGAGTATTTAGCCTTACGGGATGGGCCCCGCAGATTCACACAGGATTTCACGTGTCCCGCGCTACTCAGGATACCTCTAAGTCAAACGAAGATTTTCGGATACACAGCTTTCATGCTCTATGGCCGGCCTTTCCAGACCGTTCTCCTAATCTTGTCTTCCTATATCGAGGTCCTACAACCCCACCTTTGCCGAAACAAAGATGGTTTGGGCTAATCCCCGTTCGCTCGCCACTACTAAGGGAATCACTTTTGTTTTCTTCTCCTATGGGTACTTAGATGTTTCAGTTCCCCACGTTCGCCCACTGCTCTGCAGTGTGACATGTCTTCAACATGCCGGGTTGCCCCATTCGGAAATCTACGGATCAAATCGTATGTGCCGATCCCCGTAGCTTATCGCAGCTTATCACGTCCTTCGTCGCCTCCGAGAGCCTAGGCATCCACCGTCTGCCCTTATCTGTTTTTGCGCCTAACGTACCCCAGCATTACTACCGGAAATACGCAGGTTGTATACTAACTTATTATATATGCTCTACGTTGTTTTCTCGTTTGTTTTTATCAAGTATGTCAATGATCGCTAGTGAAGCTTCTAACCGAAGTCGTCCACTTCTAAGCCTTAATCAAGAGCAGTCAGCCCTTAAAGAAGTTACGCTACCGAGGATTTTCTTTCAGCCCGTCTAGCTCGCTCGCTGTCCGTCCTGGCCGCCGTTTCTCGTTTGCGGTTGCAAAGATAAGACGAAAAAACAATACCAACCAAATCTTCCTAGAAAAAACTTTTAGGAAGCACCACTTGAGTTGATAACATTTGACCGATTACGAGGAGGTTACAGCGACAGAAAAAATTTCGCAAAATCTTCGAAGGTGATCGAATGGAGGGAGCGAGAGGAGATACTCTGAAGTTCGACTGAGCCTCCATCGAGGGGGTAAGAGTACTTATGGAGGGGAAGGAGTACGACCTCCAAGGAGGACGTGATGGTGTTTCGCAGGAAGAAGTTGCACCTTCTAAGGATGGGATAAGGGATTATCTCTAGGGAGGGAACAATAGTACATCTCTAAAGGGAGCTGTAATCTATCGTAAGGGGGAGTAGTAATCTATCATGAGAGGGTTAAGTAATCTACCGTGAGGGGCTGCAGTAATCTATCGGGCGAAGAAACACAACTCTTACTCACACAAAAAAGGCTGCCCGCTGGTCGCTTCCCTATTATTAGGGGCGAGCAGCGGGCAGTGCTTATATAGAGGGTGGAGCTACTTCAGGTGGACAGAAGCTGCATTGACGAACTTCTTCGTTGTAGCGTCTAGGAGGATGGCGATCACCTCGCAGTCCTTGGGCACGATGTCCATAGAGCCAGAGTAGCGAGCCTGCTCTAGATGGAAGGTCGCGGTGAAGTCTGCCCCATATCTATAGGTATCGCCCCAGACCCATTGAGATGAGCCATGATTCTCCCACCTATTATTGAGCCCTCGGCGGAGGACATGCTGGTGGCTGTAGGTATTGGACATATTGATCTGGAAGGCGACCATATTATTCTGCACGAGGAGGAAGAGCACCCGCACATCCGAGGGAGGAGTCATCCCGTTGTTGGGGAGCGCCTTGAAGTGGACAGTGACCTGCTCGGCGGTGTTGGTGGCTGAGAAGCGGATCTTCGCTTGAGGCTTCTCGGCAATCAGACGACGGGCATGCCCTTCGAGGTAAGCATGGTAGACCTTCTCCTTATTGTTCCCTATGAAGATATTCGGATAGCCACTAGGCTTGTAGAGCCCGTGATACATATAGAAGTCCTCCGAGAGAAGAGCATTGCCCTTGTTATAGCCACGAGACTGGAGAGCTACGGGGAGGAAGTACTCTCCGAGGGTGCGCTTTGCCCTAGCTACACTATTGAGAGCAGCAGCGCAATAGCCACAATACTGCCCCGTGAAGTCGAAGGCGACGACATGGGTCTTCTGCGCCTCGGGGATATCATCGTTCCCCACAGGAGGTGTAGGATCGGGGATGGGGTCAGGCTTAGGCTCGGGCGTGGGGGGCTTAGGCTCTACCGGAGGTTCGGGCTCTTTGGCGAAGTCCTTGGCCGTGATAGTGAAGCGATAGGTAAGAGAAGTGAGCGTCTTACCCGACTGCTTCAGATAGAGCTTCACCTCATACGTACCCACCTTGCGGGCGAAGGCCTGCTTCACCCCGTAGTGTATCCCGATGAGGTCGGTGGACTGAGGCTTGTAGCCCTTGAGGGTGTAGGAAGGGGAGAGGGTCTCCAGCGTACGGCAGGACTCGAGGCAGATACCACGGAGGCCATGGGACTCCTTCCCTACTCCACTGCTTGTGGCCTGCACCTCGACATCGAAGGGGCCCTGCTGTCCCTTGGGGAGGAGGAGACGAACATAGGGCGAAGCGATCTCGGCGATCCCGTCAAGGAGTTCCAAGGGGCGCTCAGGCTGACAAGCGATAAGCGAGCCCGAAGGAATAGGCTTGCTGGTGGAGGCATCGACGAAGGTCGGCTCCTTCACCTCGGTCTCGGGTTGGTCCTCGCTGGGATCCTTGGGCTTCTCGGGCTGGGAAGAGGAGGCTTCGGGGACGGGGCGAAGGCGAGCCTCGAGGACACGCTCGGTCTTCGCATCGGAGACGAAGGCGATGATCTTAGCCTTCGTCTTGTCTTTTAGTTCGGAGGGGATAGCGAAGGTTTGGCTGAAGGACTTGCCCAGCTCAAGGGAGACCTTCGCCAGTTCGCTCCGAAGGACATTGTGGTGGAGGAAGGTGGCATTCGTCCCGCTCGCCGTCTGCTGGGGAGCGATAACATCCTCGACGAGCCAGAGGGTGAGGCGGTAG
This sequence comes from uncultured Porphyromonas sp., assembly GCF_938039215.1. Lineage (GTDB taxonomy): Bacteria > Bacteroidota > Bacteroidia > Bacteroidales > Porphyromonadaceae > Porphyromonas. Next base: position 2,848 of record NZ_CALHVI010000033.1, read on the forward strand.
CTCCCCGATGGTGAAGGAGCTGAGGCGGTAGGCTTGGCCTCGACACGGCATGTCCAAGCCTTCCCCTCCTCGGCAGACTGTACCTCTAGGCTAAGGGCCAGCTCGGCAGGTGTCTTGAGGGCGCTCAGGATCTCGGTGGTCCAGCGGGCGGAGGAAGTCGAATACATCTCCCCGCTGGAGAAGGGACGACGATCGAGCATGATGCCAGGGATCGCCCGTTGGATACGGAAGGCCTTCGCATAGCTATCTGCCACGGAGGAACGAAGTTCGGGGAGCGTCTGCCCCGTGTGGGCGGCGTGCATGGAGACGACGATGAGGCGATCGGGGTGGGAGGCTTGAAGCCCCTCGAGGAGCGAAGCTGCCGTGGGGCAATTCACACACTCCTGCCCTGTGTACTTCTCTAGCAGGATCTGATGGGTGGTCGTTGTCCCCGACTCCGTGCCCCGATGTCGCCAGCGATCCGACTCCGCTGGAGCCTTGGCGCAGCTAGCCAGAAGAAGCAAACTGAAGAGGAAGAAATAAATGCGGTACATACTATAAGGTCACGTGATAAGAGAGGAAGAGGCCGTGGGTCTCGGGCATGAAGCGACAGATCCCGCCCGAGCAATTGATCCCAGCACGGGTACGGCCGTAGGAGAGGCGCACACTGTGGCGGGTCCAGCTCCCCGAGGCAGCAAGCATATAATAGTGGGAGCCCGAAGTGCCCACATTCCACAGATCGCTTGCCGAGACGATGAAGTGGGGCAGGATGGAGCATTCGACTCCCCCGTAGAGCCAATCCCCTTCGGCCTGGCGTGTCTGGAGGTACTGAAGCTCGGTGCGCAGAGTCACCTTGCGAGAGAGGCGGTGTCGCCCATCATATATGAAGATGTTGGAATGGACGATGTCTCCTCGGGTGGCATGCCCCTCGATGAGACGCTGGTTGTAGGCTTGGTTGATGTAGCTCGCTACAAAGCTATAGCTGGGGGAGACCTTACGGGAGACTTCGACCCCTACCTCACGGAAGAGGAGGTCCTTCATCCCGAAGAAGTCCGAAGTATAGCCATCGCTCCCCATGAGCTGAGGGGCTAAGGGGTTGGTCGCCCCCTCGGGTACTAGCCAAGACTTCTGAAGCCCCATAGCGAGCGAGCCGTAGAACTTGAGGTTCGTTCGCCGAGCCCGTCCCTTCCCCGTACGATCGGCGATGGAGGTATCAAGCGAGCCCTGAAAGGTCCACTCCCCATTGGCCTGCGTAGCGTAGGGATAGAGAGCGGCGAGGATATAGGTCTGTTGCTTAGTGAAGGGCTGGAGGAAGTTGAGGCGCAGAGCGTTGCCCTCGGCAAGGCGATCGGAGCGGAAGTCAAAGTTCTCACTCCGTCGAGCCCCTACGAAGAGGCTACTCTTGCCCCAGAGGTAGGAAGCGGTGAGCATCGCTGCCGATCCCGAGCGGAAGATGAAGCCATTGGTTCGGTTGGGGTCGTAGTCCTTGTGCGCATACTCCAGCTGGAGGCTGAAGGAGGGCAGGCTGAGCCCACCTCGGGTAGCCCAAGCAGAAGTGCCCACGGGCTGGCGAAGCTCATAGATGAGCCCTCCACGCTGGCTGGCTAGTTCGTCCTCCGCCTCGTGCTTGTAGAGGTAGCCTGCTCCGAGCTGGAGACTTCCCCCACGCTCCCGTAGGCTGGGCAAGAGCTGCTCCAGACTTAGCTCAAGGTCGCCCCCAGCGAGGTAGCCTCGATCTCGGGCAAAGAGCCGTGTGCCACGATCGAAGAAGTGGCGCTGCTGCCCAGCCAGACTCTTCAGGCGAAGGAGCTCCCCATAAGTATAATTGAGGCGAGCGCCTCGCACAGCATTGTCCAAGCCGAGGAAGCGGTCTTCGTAGGAACGGAAGAGCAGACCGCTACCGAACTGCTCATAGATGTCCCCCAGCGTAAGATCCACGCCCGCATAGCGGCCTCTGAGGTAGAAGAAGGGAAGTCCCCAGCCTTTCTCCTCCTCCCTGCCAGGCAAGGGAAGCTGCTTCTCCTCTAGGCGCAAGCCCACCTCAAGAAGCTTGCTACGAAGTACCCCATCGAGGTAGGTCATGCCCGAGAGCGGGCTTGAAGCCCCCTGCTTCTTCTCAGCTAGATGCCAGTCAGTCTGCAGGGAGAAGTTCGTCGTCCAGCGATGATCGCCCTTTGTCTCCTCCTCGTAGCGAGTAGAAGCGGAGAGGGAGGGAGCACCCAAGGGGGAGATCAGGGTGAGGGAAAGCGGGAATAAGAAAAGGAGTCGTGTCTTCATGCTCATCAAGGCAAGGCTACTTCTTGGGGCTCGAGGCCACAGCCTCACGTAGGACTTGGAGGATCTGACCTTCGCTCCCCTCTACATAGCCCGTGCGTCGGTCCAGCAGCTTACCCGAGCCGTCGAAGATGAAGAGGGCGGGGACAGCCGAGACATTCATCATCCGCTTGAGGTCGGAGTTGGTATCGGTGAGGACGACGAACTCCCAGCCATGTGCATGGACCGTGGGGCGCACCTTCTGCACATCGGCACCCTCGTCGATGCTGACAGCGTAGAGGGTGACACCCGTCTCAGCCTGCCAGTCAGCGTAGACCTCTTGGACAGCGTCGAGCTCACGGAGGCAGGGCTTGCACCACGTACCGAAGAAGCTCAAGATGATGGGCTTGCCCGACTGGAGGAAGGTGGATGTCTTGACGGGCTTGCCGTTGAGATCTCTAAGGGTAGCTTGAGGGAGATCCTGAGCATAGCAGAGGGTCGTCATGAGGAGAGCCACGAGGCTCAGTAGTGTTTTCTTCATCATATACGTGTTAGGGCAGGGTCATGGTAAGCACCCTGCTGTGTCTTAATTGGGGGCAAAGGTAATCAGAAGAGGGGAAAGCCTCCCCCCTCCCCCAGCCCAAGGGTCGGCTTCATCGCCCCGTCGGTGGAACTCTTCCCGCCCTTTCTCCCCTGCCTAGCAATAGGCAGAGTGATCAATAGCAAAGAGGCACTACTAGAAATCCCCAAGAGGCAACAGTAGCGCCTCTTGGGGATCTCTAGTAGTGCCTCTCGGGAGGCTTAGGAAGCGGAGCGCTCGAGCTCCTTGAGGTTCTCCAGCTTCTTACGCTGCATGAACTCATAGATACCTTCGAGGTGCTCGGTGACCTTCCCGCCCCCGAACTCATAGACCTTGCTCACTAGCCCGTCGAGGAAGTCACGGTCGTGACTGACGAGGATGAGCGTGCCGTCGTAGTTGAGGAGGGCTTGCTTGAGCACTTCCTTAGTCTTCATATCGAGGTGGTTCGTGGGCTCGTCGAGGATCAGCAGGTTGTAGGGCTCGAGGAGGAGCTTCAGCAGGGCAAGGCGTGTGCGCTCACCCCCGCTGAGTACCTTGACCTTCTTCGTAGAGGCCTCCCCACCGAACATAAATGCCCCCAGAAGGTCCTTGATCTTCGTGCGGATCTCGCCCTCGGCGACATCGTCGATGGTCTGGAATACCGTGCGGGTCTCGTCTTCGATGGCTGCCTGATTCTGCGCAAAGTAGCCGATGGAGACATTGTGCCCCAGCGTCAGCTCTCCTTCGTGCTCGAGCTCCTTCATGATGCAGCGCACGAGGGTACTCTTCCCTTCCCCGTTCTTGCCGACGAAGGCGATCTTGTCCCCTCGTTCGATCGTGAGGTCTACCCCCGAGAAGATCTGCTTCGATCCGAAGGCCTTACCGACCCCAGACATCTGGACGGGGTAGTTCCCTGAGCGGGGAGCAGGCGGGAAGCGCAGGCGGATGGCGGAGGTATCGATCTCGTCGACCTCTACGAGCTCCAGCTTCTCGAGCATACGCACGCGACTCTGCACCTGATTGGTCTTGGAGTAAGTTCCCTTGAAGCGCTCGATGAAGTCAGTCGTCTCTGCGATGAACTTCTGCTGCTCCTCATAGGCCTTCTGTTGCTGCTCACGGCGCTCCGCCCTGAGACGTTGATACTCGGTGTAGTTGACCTTGTAGTCGTAGATCTTGCCCATCGTGATCTCCAGCGTACGGGTCGTGATATGGTCAACGAAGGCACGGTCGTGACTGATGACCACTACCGTCTGCCCCGTCTCGATGAGGAAGTCCTCAAGCCACTGAATCGACTCAATATCTAGATGGTTCGTCGGCTCATCAAGGAGAAGTACATCGGGCTGACGAAGGAGGAGCTTAGCCAGCTCTATGCGCATGCGCCAGCCACCACTGAACTCGCTCGTCTGACGAGTGAAGTCACTGCGCTTGAAGCCTAGCCCTAGGAGGGTGAGCTCGACCTGCTTGTCGTAGTTGATCTCCTCTATAGCATAGTACTTCTCGCCGAGCGTAGAGACCTCTTCGATGATCGCCATGTACTCGGGGCTGTCATAGTCGGTGCGGGTATTGAGTGCCTCGTTGAGCTCCTCCATACGTGCCGCCATCTCGTGGATGTGGCTGAAGGCTTGTTCGGCCTCCTCGAAGACCGTGCGCCCGTCCTCCGTCAGCAGGTGCTGGGGGAGATAAGCTACACGTACGCCCGAGGGGACATTGACCTTGCCTCGGGTCGCCTCCCGTGTGCCGCTGAGGATCTTGAGCAAGGTGCTCTTGCCCGCCCCATTCTTGCCCATCAGTGCGATGCGATCCTTGGGGTTGATGACGAAGGAAATATCAGAGAAGAGAGGAGCCCCACCTATCTCTACGGTAAGGCCATCGACAGAAATCATAAACGAGTATGCAGAAGAATGGATCAGGAATGCAAAGCTCCCTTCGCAGGGAGCTTCATACTAAGGGAATGGAAGGGGGAAGGGGTAGGTCTACTCTTTCGCAAGAGGAGCCTCCCTAGGGCAGACATCACTGCCCGATCTGCAGAAGCGTAAAGCCCGCCTCTACGGGAGCCGTGTCGAAGACATTGCGTCCATCGATCAGAAGGGGCGTATGCACCGAGCGTGAGAGCACCTCCCAAGCAGGCATGCGGAAGGCCTTCCACTCGGTCACATGGAAGATCGCATCTACATCCAGCGCCGAGTCATAGATATCACGGGCATAGCGGACACGATCCCCTAGATGGCGCTCTGCCTCCGTCATCGCCACGGGGTCGTAGACAGCGACTTCGCAACCCGCCTCTAAGAGGGCCTCGATGAGGACGAGCGAGGGAGCCTGTCGCATGTCATCCGTCTCGGGCTTGAAGGCAAGCCCCCAGACAGCGACCTTACGCCCCCGTATATCTCCAGAGAAGAAGCGCTCGAACTTCTCGAAGAGGACGTGCTTCTGCGCCTCATTCACCGACTCTACTGCCTCCAGCACACGCATAGGACAGCCGTGCTCGTGGGCCGTACGGATGAAGGCTTGCACATCCTTCGGGAAGCAGGAGCCCCCGTAACCGCAACCAGCGTAGAGGAACTTGCTCCCTATACGAGCGTCGCTACCGATGCCCTTGCGCACCATAGAGACATTCGCCCCTACCGCTTCGCATAGGTTAGCCACCTCGTTCATGAAGCTGATGCGAGTGGCGAGCATAGCGTTCGCCGCATACTTCGTCATTTCTGCCGAAGCGATGTCCATGAAGAGGACTCGGAAGTTGTTGATGAGGATAGGCTTGTAGAGCCGCGTCATCAAGTCTCGGGCACGATCACTGTCGACACCGACGACGACACGGTCTGGGCGCATGAAGTCTTCGATAGCATTGCCCTCCTTGAGGAACTCTGGATTGGATGCCACATCGAAGGGGATCTCTACCCCTCGCTTCTGCTGCTCCTGCTCGATGACTTCACGTACCCGGCGGAAGGTACCCACAGGGACGGTACTCTTGGTCACGACGAGACAGTAGTCCGTCATCGCTGCTCCTATAGCTCGGGCGACAGCGAGCACATGAGAGAGGTCAGCCGATCCGTCTTCGTCAGGAGGCGTACCGACGGCACTGAAGATGATCTCTACATGGGGGAGGACTTCCGCAATAGAAGTACTGAAGTGCAAACGCCCAGCCTCTGTCCCTCGGCGTACCAAGGTATCCAAGCCAGGCTCGTAGATGGGGATCTCCCCTCTTCGTAGCCGCTCGATCTTCGCCTCGTCTACATCGACACAGTAGACCTCAGCTCCTAGATCAGCGAAGCAGGCTGCACTGACCAGACCGACATAGCCGATCCCGACGATCGCAATGCGCATAATGGGCTCCTAATAGTATCGGATAAGGTGAGACACTAGCACTCGGGGCGGGCTGCACGAAGCGAGGCCGCTATCTGCTCCATCTCCTCAGCAGGGAGCTGGAGCTTGTGCTTCAGATCGATATCCCCTTCGGTATTGATGGGGACGAGGTGGATGTGGGCATGGTTCACCTCGAGACCTAGGACGAGGACGGCGACCTTACGGCAGTGGGTCACAGACTGGATCTGCTTCGCCACACCTTGCGCAAAGGCCATCATCCGACCGAGCTCTTCAGCTCCTAGATCGAAGAGATAGTCGACCTCCCGACGAGGTACGACAAGCGTATGCCCAGGCTGTACGGGGTTGATGTCGAGGAAGGCGTAGAACTCGCTATCCTCCGCCACCTTGTACGAAGGGATCTCCCCTTCGATGATGCGTGTGAAGAGCGTAGCCATACTAAATGGAGATATTGAGGATCTCAAAGTGTAGGAGACCACCAGGGGTCTGTACCTCGACGGTATCCCCGACCTTGCGCCCCATGAGCCCCTTGGCGATGGGGGTATTGACGGAGATCTTCTTCTCCTTGAGGTTAGCCTCCGAGTCAGAGACGAGCGTGTAGGTCAGCTCGGCACCAGTCTTGGTATTGCGGATGGTGACCTTGTTGAGGATCTGTACACTATCCGTAGAGAGCTTGGATTCGTCGATGATACGGGCGTTACTCACCAGCGCCTTGAGCTGAGCGATCTTACCCTCGAGGAGTCCTTGGGCTTCCTTAGCGGCATCGTATTCAGCATTCTCTGATAGGTCGCCCTTGTCACGAGCTTCGGCTATCTGGCGGGAGATCTCGGGACGCTGTACGGACTCGAGTTCATTGATCTCGGCTATGAGCTTGTCATAGCCAGCTTGTGTCATATAGTTATATGCCATAGTCTTGTAGGTAGAGTCTAAGACTCGTTGCTTTAGAGTGCGGTCGAATACCGCAGGTAAATACAATAGCGAACCCTACTCCAGCATGTCAGCTGTCGTAGGGTTCTCCTGCAAAGGTACGAATTAATTACTCATCGGAACTACGAGTGCTTCCCCCCTAATCGAAGACGATGGGCTGTCCCTCGGCATCCACTAAGGGCAACCACTGCGGGACCCACATCCCTGGACGCTGCTCTTCGGGGGGATTGGAGAGGGAGAGCCCGAGGAGACGGATCGGTCGATCCGAGTAGTCTAGCCCTCGGAGAAGCCTGAGCCCGAGACGCAGGATGTCCTCCAGCGAAGAGATCGCTTCTATATCCGAAGTGGAGCGGGTAATACTAGAAAAATCAGAGAACTTCACCTTCAGCGTCAAGGTACGCCCTGCAAAGCCCTTTCGCTCTAAGCGCCTTTGGAGCTCTTCGGCGACTAAGCTTAGGCGGGCTTCCACCTCCAGAGGTTCGGCCGAGTCTTCGTCAAAGGTATGTTCGCAACCGAAGCTCTTACGCACCCATTCACTTACCACGGGGCGATCATCTATGCCACGGGCAAAGTCATAGAAGACTTGCCCTGCCTTACCGAAGCGCCGCCTTAGCTCCTCCAGAGTCCGTGCCCTCAGATCCGCACCTGTGGAGATACCGAGCTCGTGCATCCGCTTAGCCGTTGCCCGCCCCACACCCCAGAAGGCTTCTATCGGAAGGGCTGCGATGAAGTCCAAGGCTTGATCTGGGTGCACCGTGCAGAGCCCATCAGGCTTACGTGCGTCGGAGGCCACCTTAGCGAGGAACTTATTGTACGACACGCCCGCCGAAGCCGTGAGCCCAAGTTCGCCTCGGATGCGCTGGCGGATCTGCTTGGCTATCTCCACAGCTAAGGGCTCCCCGATCTTATTCTCTGTGACATCAAGGAAGGCTTCATCCAGCGAGATCGGCTCTACGAGATCCGTATAGTCGTGGAAGATAGCGTGGATGGCTTGGGATACCTCCTTGTAGCGAGCAAAGCGTGGGGCAACGAACGTGATATGAGGACAGCGCCTTCGAGCCAGTGCCCCCGTCATCGCCGAGCGCACACCGAAGCGCCGTGCCTCGTAGCTAGCGGCACAGACCACCCCCCGATGCTCCGTTCCCCCGACGGCAATAGGCTTCCCTCGCAGCTCCGGATGATCGTGCTGCTCCACCGACGCATAGAAGGCATCCATGTCGATGTGTATGATCTTGCGCATGGAGAAGGGATGGGGATAGGCGGGAGGTGTATGCGAGGAGCTATAGGCTCTTAGGGCGCTGAGGCATCGGGCGCGTATAAGCCCAAGCCCAAGCGATGAGGGGGAGCTGGAGAGGTAGGCGCACTAAGGCAAAGGGCAGACGGGGATCCCCCGTAGCCTTCATATTGAGATAGGTCTGGACATTTGCGGGGAAGACCGCAATGAGTAGCAAGACAATACCCCACGCTGCCCACACACGCAAGCGAGACTTCGGGCGAAGGACAAGAGCGACACCCAGCACGATCTCGAAGACCCCACTCAAGGCAACGAGCGCTTCGTGGGCGGGGAGATAGGGAGGCATCGTGCGCAGGTACATCTCGGCATTCACGAAGTGATTGACTCCAGCAGCGATGTAAAGCAGGGCACAGAGGTAGAGCCCAACGAAGTAAAGGCGATAACGAAGCATCAGATAGATGAGAGAAAAGGTGATAAAAGCACTAGCCCCCTAGCGCGGGAGCGTTAGGGGGCCAGGCAGACCTGCCCTAAGCGGGCAAGCGTAGTACTTGAGATTATTCCGCTTTTAGCGTCACACGCTTGAAGGCAGTCACCGTGAGGCTCTTGCTCTGAGCCTGAAGGTACTGAGCGATGGTAAGCTTGTTGTCCTTGACGAAGAGCTGATCGAGGAGGGTATTCTCCTTGTAGTACTTCTTCAGAGCACCCTGTGCGATGTGATCGACGAGGTTCTCGGGCTTACCTGCTTCACGAGCCTTTTCACGAGCGAGGTTGAGCTCACGCTCCTTGACATCAGCAGGGACATCTTCTTCGGTGATACCGACAGGAGCCATAGCAGCGATCTGCATAGCCACGTCACGAGCGACCTGAGCTTCGGTAGCTTCGTTGAAGGCTACGATCGTAGCGAGCATGTTACCTGGGTGGATGTAAGAAGTAGTGAAGGCACCCTGGACGAACTCGTAGACACCGAGTTCCATCTTTTCACCCGAGACACCGCTGCGCTCGGTGATGTGGTCCTGTACGCTACGGCCGTCAGCCATAGGAGCAGCGAGGAGTTCTTCCTTAGAAGCACCCTTCTTAGCCTTAGCTACTTCGAGGATAGAGGAGACAAGCTTGATGAAGTCTTCGTTCTTAGCGACGAAGTCCGTTTCGCACTTGACGCCTACCATGACAGCGTAGTCTCCTTCGTGGGCAGCGAGGATGCAGCCTTCTTCAGCTTCGTGGTCGCCACGCTTAGCAGCGATAGCCTGACCACGCTTACGGATGAGTTCGATAGCCTTGTCGAGGTCGCCAGCAGCTTCTTCGATAGCCTTCTTGACATCGGTGAGACCAGCACCGGTGAGGGCGCGGAGCTTCTTGATGTCTTCCAACAGTTTACTCATGATGGTATGTTGTATTGAGTTAGAGTTCTTGTGATTGGTAGATAAGACCCGAGGACGAGCAGTAGATACTCGCTCATCCTCGGACTTATCCTGTGGATCTACTCCCCGAGAGGAGCTGTCGACAGATCGTATGAAGCTGGGAGCTTAAGCCTCTTCGGAGGTAGCCTCAGCCTTACGGCGCGTGCGGCTGCCCTTCTGTACGAGCTTAGCACCACCTTCACCCTCAGCCTTCTCCTGGCCCTTACCTTCGGCCTTGCGTTCCTGCAGACCTTCGGAGATAGCGCCACAGATAGCGGAGACGATTACTTCTACGGCAGCCGTAGAGTCGTCGTTAGCAGGGATGACGTAGTCGACATTCGTGGGATCGCTATTGGTGTCCACAATAGCGAAGACGGGGATACCAAGGCGCTGTGCTTCGGCTACTGCGATGTGCTCCTTCATTACGTCTACGACGAAGAGGGCATTAGGCAGCTTAGTCATATCAGCGATAGAGCCCAGCGTAAGCTCGAGCTTAGCGCGCTGACGAGAGATCTGAAGCTTCTCACGCTTGGAGAGGTTATCAAAAGTACCATCAGCAGTCATCTTATCGATCTCGGTCATCTTCTTGACGGCCTTGCGGATCGTAGCGAAGTTGGTAAGCATACCACCGGGCCAGCGCTCCGTGACGTAAGGCATACCTACAGCCTTAGCCAGTTCAGCGACAGCGCCCTTGAGCTGCTTCTTCGTAGCTACGAAGAGGATCTTCTTGCCAGCCTTAGCTAGGCCCTTGGCGATTTCTGCTGCTTCGTCGACCTTAACAACAGTCTTGTGAAGGTCGATGATGTGGATGTCGTTACGCTCCATGAAGATATATGGAGCCATAGCTGCATTCCACTTACGGGTGAGGTGACCGAAGTGGGCACCTGCTTCTATGAGTTGGTCAAATGAAACTCTTGACATGATTTCGTTTACGTTCTATAAAGTGTAACAGAATTACTTTCAACTGCTTGGTAGGACGAGCCTGCTTCTGGGGCGAGGCCCATAGCTCTAAGCAATTTAGATACTAAACGCGAAATAACATCCCTCAGGCCACAAGAGCCTGAGAAAGGATATTAACGCTTGCTGAACTGGAAGCGCTTGCGTGCCTTGGGGCGACCTGGCTTCTTACGTTCGACGACACGAGAGTCGCGCGTGAGGAAGCCTTCGGCACGGAGTGCTGGCTTGTCTTCCTCGTTGATCTTCACGAGAGCACGAGCGATCGCAAGGCGAGCAGCTTCGCTCTGACCCTTGAATCCCCCACCCTTGAGGTTGATCTTGATGTCGTACTTCTCTACAGCGTCCAGAGTAGCCAGAGGCTGGCGTACGATGTACTGGAGGATAGAAGAGGGGAAGTACGTAGAGATGTCACGCTTGTTGATCGTGATCTTCCCGCTACCTGCTGCTACATATACGCGGGCTACTGCGGCCTTACGACGGCCGATGGCATTGATGAATTCCATACGTCGTATATTACTTGAGCTTAGAGAGGTCTACGAGACGGGGCTGCTGAGCTGCGTGCTTGTGCTCTGCGCCATCATAGACGAAGAGGTTATCAAGGATAGCAGCACCGAGGCGGTTCTTAGGGAGCATACCCTTGACTACCTTACGGAAGAGGCGATCCGAACCCTTTGCCTGGAGGAAGCGAGGGCTGAAGCTACGCTGACCACCGGGGTAGCCGGAGAACTTGAGATAAACACGGTCGTCCCACTTCTTACCAGTGAGGACTACCTTGTCGGCGTTGATTACGATCACGTTGTCCCCGCAGTCTACGTGGGGCGTGAAGTTGGGCTTGTACTTACCGCGAAGGAGCTTAGCGATCTTGGAGCATACACGACCCAAGCTCTCTCCTGCTGCATCCACGACGACCCACTCCTTGGTGACGGTAGCCTTGTTTGCAGAGACGGTCTTGAAACTTAAAGTGTCCATTCCTTCTGTCTTGTTGTTAATGAATTCGACGAATAGCGAGCTGTCGTATAGAGACATCGTCTTGGGAGGCCTTACCCTATAAGTATTGGACACAGGCAAAGCGCTCACTACTCTCCCAGTACTGGGCGATAAGACTCTGTCAATCCTCTAGACTCGCTGGGGTACTATTTGATAAACAGCGCACAAAGATACAAAAAAACAAAAGACAAGCTACCGACACCCTCAGCGGGTACACTAATTATATGGAGCACACCCCTTGGAATGAGCATTACTCGAAGGGCTGTCACTCCGCTGTCGAAGTGCTCCTGCTTAGCGCTCGGGGAAGGCGGGCGGAGCACGGGGGCTTTTCACTCCCGAATGGTGGGGGCTTTGCTGGGGAAGAACCTACCCCTTTGCTAGGGGACGACTGGGAGGGGCAAAAACGACCTACGGTAGGTCGCCGAAAAAACCTACAGTAGGTCGTCTCACCGACCTACCGTGGGTCGCAAGGACGACCCACAGTAGGTTTTATTTGGTCACCTTCAGAGGGGTGAAGCAAGGAGAGCGAGACCGACCGCCTTCTCGCCTCAAGACCTTCCTCTTCGGAAGGCTTATTTCCCTGCGCTGGAAGTCTTGGGGACGGGAAGGCTGCTACTCCATATATAAAGAGGAAACTTCCTCAGCATATAATAGGAAGCCCCCTCACCTAATCCCCAGCGAAGGGATAAGGTGAGGGGACTTGTGACTTGAGCGAAGCTCTACGGCCGAACTACAGCGCTAGGATGTAGCGGAGCACGAGGAGCGTCGAGACGATGTAGAGGGTGATGGAGACGTGACGATACTGACCGCTCAGGAGCTTGACCAGCGTGTAGGAGATCAGGCCAAGAGCCATCCCTTCGGCGATGTTGTAGGTGAGGACCATCGTCAGCACCGTGATGAAGCTCGGCAGGGCTTCGGAGATGTCCATGAGGTCGATGTCCTGGATCGAACTAAGCATCAGCACCCCGACGAGCACCAGCGCACCCGTGGTGGCTGCCGAGGGGATCAAGAGGAAGAGCGGAGCGAAGAAGAGGGCAAGCAGGAAGAGCACCGCCGTAGAGAGGGCGGTCATACCCGTACGGCCACCTTCGGCGATCCCCGCACTGCTCTCGACGAAGGTCGTCACGGTAGAAGTCCCGCAGACAGCACCCAGAGAGGTAGCCAGAGCATCTGCCATCATCGCCTGCTTGATATTCTTGACATTGCCCTCGGAGTCCATCATCTCCGTCTTAGCCGCTGCGCCTATAAGCGTGCCGACAGTATTGAAGATATCCATGAAGACCAAGGCGAAAATCGTCAGCGCCATATCCATATTCAGCAGCGCCTTGAAGTCGAACTGCAGGAAGGTCGGTGCTAGCGAGCGAGGCAGAGAGACAGGCACGAAGCTATCGGGGATCTGAGTCACACCCAAAGGAATACCCACCAGCGTGCAGGCGATGATACTATAGAAGAGCGCTCCACGCACACGCAGGGTCATCAGCACCCCACTAAGTATGATCCCGATGACAGCGAGAATAGAGACGGGGGTGAAAGCACCGAGGGCAACGAAGGTGGCTTCATTAGCCACGATCACCCCAGCGTTCTTTAGTCCTATGAAGGCGATGAAGAAGCCAATCCCAGCTGAGATAGCGAAGCGAAGGTTCTTAGGGATACAGCGTACGATCTGCTCACGGATATTGAAGGCGGTCAGGAGGATGAAGATGATCCCCTCGACAAAGACCGCAGAGAGTGCAGCCTGCCAGCTGTAGCCCATCCCCATGACGAGCGTGAAGGCGAAGAAGGCATTGATCCCCATGCTCGGAGCTTGGGCAAAGGGGAGCTTCGCTAGGAAGGCTATTAGCAACGTCCCGACGGCAGAGGCTAGAGCCGTAGCCGTGAAGACGGCTCCCTTGTCCATGCCGGTAGTGCTAAGGATGTCGGGATTGACCGCTAGGATGTAGCTCATCGTTAGGAAGGTCGTGACCCCTGCGAGGAGCTCAGTGCGGAGCTTGTGCCGAGAGGGGTCAAAGCCCACTAGGCGGTAGAGTGCTTGCATGTGGAAGTGATACGTGGATGGAATATGAGGTGAAAGAAGCGGAGCGAAGCCCCTAGGTTCAGCAGAGAGAAGCCCTTAGATACTATAGGGAGCAGCCCTTAGATGCGGTAAGGAGCAACCCTCTGATACGGTAGGGCGAAGCCCCTAGGCTAGAAGGTCCACTTCAGGGCGAGCGTCGGATTGACGACCGTTTTGTCGAGGACGGCGAAGTTCGTGCTGATCTCCCACTCCGTACCTACACTGAGGTTGAACTTAGGATCGATGCCTGCGAACTTGTTCAAGTTGAGCCACAGCTGAGGCTCTGAGATGAAGATGAGGTTATCCTTACCCGTGACGAGGTGGCGATCCCCCCAGAGGTCGGCGAAGCCTTGGAAGGTAACCTTCCCTCCAGCGAGGTGCAGGTACCAAGTCGTCGTCAGCTGGAAGGAATGGGGACGATCCTGCTTAGCTAGGTACTTGTACATAGGGGTGAAGGTGATACCCGCCGTGTAGTCTACCTTGTTCCAAGCATAGGTAAGTCCAGCCAGATAAGCATTCTTGTAGGAGAACTGATTGCTTAGTCCGCCGTTGTACTCGACATGCAGTGCCAGAGGGCTTTTGCCGAGCTTAAATTCCCGAGAGATCTCCCAGTAAGCCGAAGTGACGCCCTCGCGGCGGTAGTCCATATCTACGAAGAAGAAGGTGCTCCCCCAGCTGTCAGGACGGAAGAGCTCTACTGTAGTGGTGAGACGGGGGCGCTGAGCCTCTTCGGTGCTATAGAGCGAGCGACCGAAGTCGTAGTGAAGCTGGACATTCTGAGCTCGAAGGCCTACAAGTGCCACGAGAGCCGTGAGGGCAAGGAGGTAAAATTTGCGCATGAGGTAGAGGAGTGTTTAGTGTGTGTGCTCGGAGGAGGAAGTACCCTGCTTATCCTCGGCACGCTCGGGGAGCAGGAGATTGAGCAGGACGGCGATGAGGGCAGAGAGTCCAATACCCGAGAGGGAGAAGGAGCCGAAGGAGAGGATCGCCCCGCCTATGCCCGTGGTGAGGGTGACGGAGATGATGACGATGTTGCGTGAGGAGGCGAGATTGACTCGGCTCTGCAGTAGGCTGGAGATCCCTGCACCAGCGATCGTCCCGAAGAGGAGGAGCATGATCCCCCCGAGGATCGCTTGGTCTATGCTTCTAAGGAGGGCACTGACCTTCCCCACGAGGGAGAAGATGATCCCCGTCACGGCTGCTATGCGGAAGACGACGGGGTCGGTGATCTTCGTCAGGGACATCGCCCCCGTGACCTCGGAGTAGGTCGTCACGGGAGGCCCACCGACGAGCGAAGCGAAGAGGCAAGCGAGGCCATCCCCGAGCATCGTCCGATGCAGACCGGGGTCCTTGACGAAGTTCTTACCTGCGACATTATTGACGACATACACGTCCCCGATATGCTCGATCACGGGAGCGATGGCCACGGGGATCATGAAGAGGATGGGCTGCCATGAGAAGGTCTCGGGGAGGATCACCTTCGGTAGGGAGAACCAAGGAGCAGAGGCGATGGGAGCGAGATCCACTTCGCAGAAGAGGAGGTCAGCGATGTAGCCGACGATGATCCCTAGGAAGATCGGGATGAGCCGTGCTATGCCTCGGGCATAGAGGGTGACGATGATCGCCGTCGAGAGGGAGATCACTGCTAGGAGCCAGTTAGACTGGGTCATCTTGACGGCTGAGCCCGAGAGCGACAGTCCGATGAGCATGATGATCGGCCCGATGACGACAGGGGGGAAGAGGCGGGAGATGAAGCGCAAACCGAAGAGACGTATCAGTAGCGACATCATGAGGTAGACAGCACTCACACCAAGGCATCCAAAGAGTGCGCCACTAAGCCCATAGAGCTCAGTGGCACTGACGATCGGTGCTATGAAGGCGAAGCTACTTCCGAGGAAGATAGGCACTTTGCCCTTGGTCACCAGATGGAAGATGAGGGTGCCGACACCGGCGGAGAAGAGGGCGGTCGAGGGATCGAGCCCTACGAGCAGAGGGACGAGGACGGTAGCCCCGAAGGCGACGAAGAGGTACTGGACTCCAGCGATCCCTTTGCGCAACGGGGTGAGGGGTGTAGCGTCTGTGGTCATGCTTATATTAGATGTATTCAACCGCCACAAAGGTAGCTATTCTCCCCCACTCTCCTAGAGCTCGGGAGCTGGGCACTACGTGAAGTGCACCTGCCTCTGCAAGCCCCTTAGCGCTCGGTACGCAGGCCTTCGCTAGCGCCTGATCCGAGGCGCTCGTCGGTGAGGCGGCGTTCTCTTCCCTGACGGGTCTTAGTGTCCCGACGACCCCAGTTGTAGGAGATCCCGAGAGCCAAGCGTGGGCTATGCCACTGGCGGGAGAAATTGAACGCATAGGGATAACCCCGATACTCACCCCGAGCCACATTCGTATTGAAGAGGTCATAGGCAGAGAGGCTCAGTCGCCAGGGGCCCAAGCGTCGACTCACCGATGCCTCCGTCCACCACTGGGGGCTCATCTCGAAGAGCCCGTAGTAGAGGGAGCTATAGGCGGTCACACCTAGCTGTAGGTGCCAGTCCTTCGGGAGATCAAGGTGATGGGTATGCTGGAGATAGCCTGCCGTGAAGGCCTTGCTATAGAGGACTCCGTCGAGGTACCCTCGGTCCCACTGTCGCTGTCCCGCTAGATAGGTCGTAGCATACCACTTGAGCTCGTCCGACTGGATGAGCGGTAGTGGCAGGGTCAAGAGAAGACGCAGATAGCGGGAGTAGTCGAGGTTGACACCCTGTAGTCCCACGACCATAGGCCCGCCCATAGGAAGCATGATGCGGTCGACGATGGGACGCTGGGTATCGGAGTAGGAGAGCTCGAGTAGAGCAGCCTCCCGATAGGTGTAGGCTAGACGAAGGAGGTAACTGTATGAGGTACGTAGATTGAGGTTCGCCTCTCGGGCAATAGACTCGGTCGTTCGATGGCTTCCCCCGACGACATCTCGGAAGGCAGGCCGTTGGTAACTCGATCTCACTCCAAGGGTCAGATCCTGATCGTGTCCGAGGTGATAGCGGAGCGAAGCATAGGGCAGGAGGTGGGTCTCACCACGTGAGGCATCGGGGTACTTGATCTTCCACTGCTCTTGCTTTCGGCTCTGCTCGTCCCTCTGGACCGCAAGGCCGAAGCGAGCGGAGAAGGGTCGTGTCTGGTAGCGAAGCCCTAGGTAGCCCCGTAGGCTGGACTCGGTGAGCTCGTAGTGGAGATCACCTCGGGGTGAGGAGCCCCGATAGCTCAGTCCATAGCCCTGAGCACCGAGGTCAAGGGCCCAGAGGCTCCCCAGAGGTACGGAAGCATCTAGCCCTACCTGCCCCGAGCGCTCGGTATCGGCGTAGCGAACCGATTCGGCTTGCACAAGGCGCTCTTGACTCAGTGAAGCATAGCTCCCCTCGAGCGTAAGCTTGAGGGTGAGGCCTTCGGTGCGCCAGTCATGCCAGAGCGTGCCGTAGAGGCTCTCGGTACGGGTGTCGCTGGTGCTCTGCCAGCCATTCTCGAGGTGCTCCTTCGCTAGTGTCCCGATGAGGCTAGCCCCGAGGGTGCTGGCGGGGGAGAGCTGGATGTTCGTCCCGAGGGTGAAGCGGTGGGTGCGCCGAGGACGAAGCAGGAGGCTATCCTTCATCCGCTCAAAGAGCGTGGTCGTCTCTTCGCTCCGCTTCTCCGCTAGCTGATAGGACAGGTGTGTCTGGGTCTTGCCCTCGGTGTAGATGAGGCGGGAGCCCAAGAGCCAAGAGAGACTGCGCCGTGTGACGAGCTCTCCGAAGCTATAGCCCTGCAGGCCCGATGTCCCCGAGCGCCTCAGGCGGATATTGAGGATAGGGGAAGTGACACCCGCATAGCGCCCGCTGGGCTCACGTATCAGTTCGACCGAGGCCAGGGCATCAAGCGGGATGGACTGGAGGTAGGTAAGCTGCTCCTCTCGGCTCATGCGCAAGGGGCGGTCATCGACATAGACGAGGAGGTCGGAGAAGCCGTAGAGCACGAGTCGCTCATCACCTAGGAGCTGAACGCCAGGGATGAAGCGAAGGCCATCGAGGAGGTTCCCTCCCTTGGCTCGGGCGAGCGAGCTTGGGGTGAAGACTTGGTTAGTACCGTCGTAGTGCACCTGCAGGGCGGGAGCCTTGACCTCGACCCCAGGGAGCTCCTTCGTGAGGTCGAAGAGGATGGGCTCGAGCTTCACGGGCTTCTCACCGATGGTCCGCACGGGGTGGACGATCCTACTAAGACCTTGATAGGAGACCTTGAGGTAGTAGTTCCCTGAGGGAGCATAGATAGAGAAGTAGCCGCTCTCGCTAGTCAATGCTTGGTAGGGGGAAGAAGGATCAGGCATATCCGTCGGGGACAGCGTCACGACAAGGCCTGCAAGGGGTGTGCGATCGGAGCTATTCAGGAGCGTCCCCTCGACGAAGACCGAAGCGGGGCGCTGGGCATAGCTCATGAGGCACGAGAGGAGGAAGGCTAAGGTAAGTAGGAGTCGTCTCATGGGGTGGAAGGAGTAAGGAGTATGCAAGGTGAAGATATTGAAGGTGAGCTATCTCTGAAGCAAAAGTAGCGATTTTTCCTTCGGAGCAACACCTCCCCCACACAAGCCACGAGAGCTCCTCGCTGGGGGTAGTATTTTCACCTCTTTGGAGGCACTAGTAGTCCCTCCCTCGAGGCAGCAGTAGTGCCTCGGGAGAGGGAGTAGTAGTGCCTCGAGCTGGGGATCAGTTCGAGAGACTGATCCGTAGTGACACACCGAAGGAAGTGGTGGCGATGGGGAAGGAGTAGGTACTTACCAGAGGTACATTGCGGCTGTACTCGTAGTAAGCGCTTAGCCCGAGCAGGCGACTCAGATCGTACTCCGCACTGAGTCTCAGACGCTGGTCTACGAGGCCTGCCGTCGCCTGCGCATAGCCTTCCTGAATCCTGCGGATGAGGGTGAGGGTACGACGGTAGCTGTATTCGCCTCTCAGAGTAAGCCCTCGGGCGGTGGCAGAGGCTTCGGTAGGCTTCGTGCTCCGACGACGACGGCGGGGCTGGGGGCGAAGGAGCTGGGCGAGGTCGGCGATCTTATAGTTCAGTCCGAGCGTGAGCTCGTTGGAAGAGGATTCGATGAGGCTGGAGGCCGAGAGGTTGAGCACGAGGCCTCGACTGCGTCGCCACTGGGCAGACATCCCGAGACCATTATGCCAGATGAGATCGAGTCCCGCTAGGGGGAAGAAGCTCTCCTGCAGGGCTACCGAAGGAATATCATAGGCGTAGCTGAGGCGAGAGGAGGCGGGGGAAGAGCCATCCGAGGCAGGGGCCTCCACGAGACCGAGCCCCTCGGGATCCGAGCCCTGCCAGCCCGTGAAGGAGGAGAAGTCCCCCACGGTATAGGTCGCCCGATAGATATGTCTGAGGGTCACGGAGCGGAAGTACTTCTTGAGGGCGGGGAGGCGAGAGAGTCCCGTGTAGCTGACGGACCAGTTCGGGAGCATCCCTAGGAGCGAAGGCAGCGCACGGAGACTGACGCTGGAGACATCGCCCGCTTGGGTGTAGGCCATGCGGAAGGCTGGGATGAGCACGGCGGGAGCGTTCTCCTCCAGCGTCGTCCCTACTGAGGAGACGAAGCTCTGACGCTGGCGCTGGGCAAGGCGGGAGCGAGCCGAGAGGAAGCGCTCGAACGTCTCCGAGGCATAGCCCTCGGTAGCACGCAAGGGGGCGAAGAAGCCCCTCAGCCCGATGGTCGTCATCGTGAAGTCTCCCCCATAGAGGCGAGGGCGACCCCGATACATATATTGTACCTCCGTGCGGTCGGTACGGGTATGATTGGCTGAGAGGGTGATGGAGAGATCCCTGAGAGGCTGGAGTGTCGCCCGCACATCCACGGTACGGGTCTCGGAGAAGACTCCGGGGGTCAAGTGCTCCGTCGTCATCAAGAGATCGCCCCGATCGGCAAGCCTGTCGATGAAGTCCACATCACTCAGACCGAAGGCAAAGGCAAGCCCTGGAGAGAGCATTCCACCCGAACGGCCTTGCCCTCCCACGGAGCGTATCAAGGGGAGGAAGCCACCGAGGTTGGTGCTCTTCGTATCCCGATAGGTCAGGGCTAGATCCTTCACCATCAAGAGGGTATAGACGAGGCGGTCAAGCACCTCTTCGCCCCAAGGCTCTTGACTTACTCGTGGGGCTTTCTTCTTCCGAGAGGGAAGCGAGGCCGAGGGAGCGCTGGCGAACTTCCGCTCCAGACGGGCGAAGTAGGGGATCTTCTGGTAGAGCTGCCTCAGCTGGAGCTGGGAGGTAGACTCGAGGCTTCCTTGGCTGGAGAGGGCATGCGCCACGGGAAGCGATACATCAGGTACCTGAGCACCACGATCCCAAGTGTAGGCACTGCTGTAGGTCAGCTGGGAGGTCACGAACGAGAGCGGGGCGATGAGGGCGGTAGGGAGCTGGTAGGTGAGGCTGGCATTCTGCCCGTAGTGCACGGGCGTGCCTCCCTCACGGATGCTACGACTGACCGAATCCTGCCAGATGCGCCAGCCGTCGGGGTTGAGCGCTTGGTTCACCTGCAGATGAGGCTCCTCGATACGTGCATCCGTGCCCGAGGCGAAGGTGAGCGTCAGCGAAGTCATCGGCGACCACGTGAGGCTGAGCTTACGATTCCAGAGGAACTGCTGGGCGAAGGTCGCAGGCAGTCGTTCGCCCTCCAATGCCCCCCCGAGGCTACGCATCTGCTCTTCGTCATAGCGTCGGAGCATCGAGGTCTCTAGATGCAGGCGAGCGGGCCACGGGGTGAAGCTCCACCCGCGGAGCCAGTTCGCCCACGGGCTCTTCCCTCGCAGCTGTCCGAAGGGAGTGAGGGGGCGGAAGGTGGGGGCGTAGTCGTAGCGCACCGCAGCCTGCCAGTCCAGATGACGGCTGTACTCGATGTCGGGGGTCTCGTCGAGGGAGGTGTTCCGCTCGTAGGAGAAGGATAGGTTCGCTGGGTCGTAGGGCATAGGCACTCGGGAGCGGATCCCTAGAGAAGCATTGGAGATCGCTAGGCCTTGGCTTCGGCGGTGGGTGATGGTGCGTGCTCGGAGCGAATCTCGCTGCTCCCGTCTCGGGAGCGAGCGGAGGGCATCGGAGAGAAGCACATCTTCGTCCAGCGGGTTGTACTCGGGCGTGAGGACTTCGTCCGAGAGCGAGTAGTAGAGGGGAAGACTGACCTTGGCCTTAGCGGGAAGGAGCTGCCCCAGCTCCGCATTCGAGGAGAAGTGCACCGAGCGACGACTCTCCATCGTCCGCCCCGAGAGAGGCACATCGATCGCCCCGAAGCCCGCTGACATGTACTGAGCCCTGAGGCTAGCCGTACCGAGCTCCGCCAGCTGCAGGGTCGACTGCACATGGCCTGCCCAGCCCGTCTCTTCATGGTAGTCCCCGACACGGAGCTCATTGACCCAGACCTCGACACTGCGAGTCACTCCCGAGCTATTGCGCACGCCGATGAGGAGGGTGCGCACGTTGGAGAGCGAAGGATTGCCTAGGACCGAGAGCTTGCGCTGAGGCTGGTCGGCATCGGGGCGGGAGAAGAGGCGGTAGAGCGAAGCGCCCCCGCCAGCGAGCGCCAGAGCGGTATTGCGCTCCCGCTTGAGCGCCACGAGCTTGTCGAGGGCAAGATCTAGGTAATTCTCCGTCGGCCAGACACGGGCTCGGTCACTGGGGCTATTCGTGCTGTAGCGTCCAGCGGGCGTGAGGACGAGGGGGAGGGAATACTCGTAGTAGTTCTGCGTCGCGTCTGATCCCAGACGCACGAAGAGCGTGAAGTCGCCATCCTTCAGCCCCGAGAGGTCGCCTAGGAGCTCCTCGGCATGGGCGAAGAGCTGTAGCCTGCGGTAGCGTCTGAGGTCGTACTGCACCAGACGATAGACAGCACGGGCATCACCCGAGGGGAGCGAGGAGAGCCGGAGCGAAAGGGCTTGTTCATTCTGCTGGAGACTTTGCCCGCCCTCGGCATCGAGGCTACGAGATACCCCTGGGGGGACGACATAGCTCACGGGGGTGCGGTCAGCGTGCTCCTCGATATTGACCGACGAGACAGAGAGCTCCGTCTGAGGCGAGGGAGCGGGGCTCGTCTCATCAAGTGCCCCTTCGTAGGCTCGCCAGTCGCCCCGCACCAGACGAAGCGAGCCGAAGCGGAGCTGAGTCTCCCTATCGAAGTCGGTGAGGTAGAGGCGCATGAAGCGGATACTCCTGAGGTCTGCCCCGCCTCCGATACGAGCCGAATGGGAGCGGAGCGGTACCTTGAACTGATACCACGTCACGGGCGAAGTCTTCCCATTCCTTAGGCGTGCCTCCACCCGACGCTCACTGACGATGAAGTTGTGCCCCGCCTTGAGGTCCTCGGGACGAAGCGAGATCCTGTACTCGAGGTAGCGGTTGAGCTCATTGAGATTGTAGTCGCCATTCACATCCTCGACATCGGGGCTAACCGCAGCGGCCAGACTATAGCCATCACCTCCTGTCTGCTCGGACGAATTGCCTTCGGTGCCGTTGTAGCGCTTGTATCGCTCCAGTATCGGGAGCTGGGCAGCATCATAGTCCGCCCCCCGATAGTGGTGGTAGTCGTCCCCCGCAGGATCATTCAGTGGGCTGAAGGGATCGGCCTGCCAGCGTGCCCGAGTCTCTGGTGCTAGCCGAGCCGTGAGGGCACTGACGAAGGCCGTGTAGCTCGGGTGGCGCTTCTCCTCCTCGGTCGATAGCCCGTTGAGGCCGACATCCTGCTTCTCCCGAGCTCCTGCAGCGTTGTCGAAGGAGTAGCCGACACTAGGTCGTAGAGGAACTCTTCCCCAAGGAGTCTCTTCCACCGCCCCTGCCGAAGGGGTGAGGGGAAGCCCATTCTCATAGAACTTCTTCCCGTCTCGTAGGATGTCCTCAGAGATATCGCCGAGATTGATGTACAGATCGCCCCCCCGAAGACCCTCCTTCGAGAGCTCGTCGGCGAAAGGATCCATGAGCCAGAACTCGATGTACTCGATGTTCGCTGCCTCGAAGTCCGCTTGGTCGATCCTGCGCATGATACCGGCCCAGCTGCGCTTAGGGTCTTGGATGCGTCCCGTCGGCAGGAGCGAAGCGGCATTGAGGTTATAGGGACCGAGCTCCTCGGGGTAGTAGCTCAGCGAAAGGGTCGGCAGGTAGCTCGGCTGACTGACATTGATATCCTTGTAGGGGTAGAGCTCCGACGAAGGGATCTCACGCACTAGGTGACGACTCACCAGATCAGGGCTATTGCGTATGTAGGCGGGGGTATAGGCACTGCGCTCCCGAGTGAAGAGCGGGTCGATGGTGAACCAAGCGATCCGAGCTCGACGCTCCCCATAGCGGAGGTAGTCCGTCGGTGCAGCACCTTCGGGGAAGAGCGTCTGGGGAGTCGAGGCCAGATGCCAGCCAAAGGGACTCAAGAGATCAATGGAGCTACGGGAGGACTCGAAGTCATCGAGGTAGCTATTACCACGGGTATATCTATTCTCGTAGTGCCCAGGGATGAGTTGGGCTACCTCTGCCGAGAGGCTGAAGGAAGCAGGCTGACTGAGATCAAGGAAGGGGAGCTTATTCAGGAGGCGTGTCAGTGCTGGGGACTTGGTCTGATAGCTGAGGTTAGCTCCCCACATGGTGTTCTTCATGCTCTCCTCGCCTAGGGCCACCTTCGTCGAGAGAGGGAGCTCGGAGAGGTGCATCAGCGTCGCTCCCAGACGGAAGTCCTTAGAGAAGTTATACCCGAGATCCACCCCGATCATCGTCTTACGCTGTAGGTTCGCTCCTGTCCCACCCTGCAGGCTCACGTCGATGGGTGTCTTGGTGGAGAGGAGTTGCTGATTGAGGATCTTCACCTTCCCAGCGAGGTAGTCGACGCTGTAGTCGGAGCCTTCAGTCAGGAGCGAGCCACCAGCGGTGACACGCACCGAGCCTGGGGCGACATTCACCGTCCCGAGCGAGATCTCCCCAGCGGAGGTAGCCCGATACTCGCCTCGGAGGTAGTACTTATTCTTCTCGGCATGCTTCGTGGCTTCGACAGGGGTAGAGCTATAGAGCTCGGGGAAGGCATAGCGAGCCTGCCACGAGCCCGAACCCAAGGCATCGGCAAGTGTCGCACCGAAGGGCTCGACGGTAGGGAAGAAGAGGAGCCCTTCACTTGAGCGCACTGTATAGCCTTCGACGAAGTCAAAGCGTCCATCGGCACGTGCCTCCCCTCGACTGTCCAGACGATCCAGTCCGAGCACCGAGAGGAGAGGCTTCCCCTTGAGTGGACCTTCTGGTAGATAAGGCAGGGCTCGACCCACAGCATCGTCTCGGTAGAGCACCTCGAGCTTGAAGCCCTGTGCTTGTACATCCCTCACCCCAGCACCGAGGCGGTAGACATTGCGCATCATCAGCGACCAAGCGGGAGCAACGGGAGTCATATCCGTCCCTTTGAGGAGCTTGACGAAGAGGACGGACGAGGAAGCATCGGGGCGATCAGAGGAGAATTCGCCTACCCGATAGACCTTGCCCTCGTAGGTGAACTCATAGGCTACGGCGAGGACTTCATCGGAAGCAAGGGGAGCGGAGAGGCTGATGTACCCGAGGGCACTATTCAGGGTATAGTCGGTGGAGGCTAAGCGTCGAGCGCTCTCGATCTTCTCATAGTCGAGGGCGGGTCGTAGCGGGTGTATGCCCCCTGCGAAAGCACTGAGTCCTGCGGTGATCCCAGCGCTCTGCCTCAAGCTGGGCAGCGAGGTAAGGTCTTGGTAGAGGCTATTGGCCTCGTTCTGGGGGACAGGGCGCTGAGGGGAGGCAAGACGTATGCCAGCGTTGTGCACCCTGTGAGGCTCCCCCAGATCCACGAGCGCTAGGAGATCTCGGGCATCATCGAAGCGTCCCCTTCGGTTCGTCACCCACACCTCCAGCCGAGTGATCTGTACCGAAGAGCGAACATAAGGTAGGCTACTGAGGGCTCGGTCATACTGCCCTCGGAAGAAATCCCCTAGGAAAAAGTGTCGCTGAGCATCATAGCTAGAGGCTGAGAACTCAAACCGCTCCGTCTGCTCCCCGCCCCTACTCGTAGCTCGGCGGCTCTCCGTGCGCTGCTGGCTGACGATGAGGTCGGCCTCGAGGCGGCCCAACTGGAGCTTGGTATGGACACCAAAGAGTGTCCCGCCCCCGCTGATGAGGGAATTCTTCGGCTGCAGTGATACTTGCCCCGCCTCGATCAGTTTGATGATATCATCTTCGCCCCCCTCGAAGGTCAGACGCAGCTTCTTCGCATCGAAGTCGAAGGTCGAAGCGGTGTTGTAGTTCATATCGAAGTGCAGCTTCGTCCCGAGCGAAGCCTGCACTCCTGCTTGGATCTTCTCGTCGAAGTCAAAGAAGGTATGCCTTCGTGCCCGCTGAGGAAGAGCGGGATTGTCGGAGCGGGTGGACTTGAGGCCTGCCGAGAGCTCTGCCGTCCCCTGCAGGCGGAGCTTCAGTCCACCTGGACCGAAGAGACGAGCGCCGAGCCCCCGCTCTTCGCGAGAGCCAAGGGAGGCTAGGCGCTTTGCTTCCCCCGCCTGCTTACTCTTCAGATAGAGCTGATCCCAGTAGCGACTCTGCTCCCGACGCTCTTGGTAGCGGAGGTATTCGGCGTAGGTGTAAGGGATGGGAGTGCCGAGGGGCTTCCCACCGACGAAGGTCGTATAGAGGTAGAGCCCCGTCTTGGGGTCATAGACGAAGCGGGTCTCTAGGGGCGAAGCACTTAGCCCCACGGAGTCGGCTACGAAAGGGGCATTCAACCGCTGGGCTAAGAGCGGTGCACCCAAGGATAGAGCGAGGAGTAAGCTCCCCACCCAGCGCCTCAGTCTGGTGCTCACTCCCTCCGTGCCCACGGCTTCTAAAGGAGCTTGAGACTCTGCTTGATCAAGTCCTCGACCCGAATCGTGGGGTCTGAGGCGATGAGCTGACGGACGACCTTGAGCGCCGCCGCTTCGGGATAGCCGAGCATCTTCAGAGCGCTCACAGCTTCGTCGGGAGTAGCAGTATCGAGGGGCTGGACACGGCCACGGGTCGTCGAGGTCGGGATCGTAGTGGCGACTTCGCCCGTTTCCTCTAGGGGAGGGAGCTTGCCTCGTAGGTCTACGAGGATGCGTTGAGCGGTCTTGAGGCCAATACCCTTAATAGCCTTGAGGGGCTCGATCTGCCCCAGTGTGATGATGCTATTCAGCTCATGCGGGGGATACGAACTGAGGATGATCCGTGCCGTATTGGGCCCGACACCCGAGACGGTCATCAGATGGCGGAAGAGCTCCTGCTCGGCACGCGTAGCGAAGCCATAGAGCAGATGGGCATCCTCACGGATCACCTCGGTGATGAGGATCTTGCCCTCTTTCTGCCCCGTCAGGGCGGTATAGGTCGTCAGGGAGATAGCTACGGCATAGCCCACACCTGCGCACTCGACGAGCACGGCTGTGGGAGTAAGTTCGGTATAGGCACCTCGGAGGTAAGCAATCATCTAGATAGAATTTGAGTTTTGGAGGTCGTGGTACAAAGTTAGCCAAAAGGCGCTACTAGCCCGCTCTAAGCGCCCCCTTGGGAAGGGGCTCAAAAAAACCTACTGTGGGTCGCCTGACCGACCCACGGTAGGTCGTCGATGCGACCCACAGTAGGTTTTTTCGGCGACCTACCGTAGGTCGCCGAGACATCCCCTCGAGCACCCTACAGAAGCACATCGCTAGGCGGGCGCTCCGCTCCTCGGGGGTAGGACTTCGGACGGCTCTGAGGCTGAGGGACAAACATAGGGGGTAAAAATGTATCTTTGTACCGTTTTTTGAACTACCTTGAGGGTGGAGTATCGGTGCCCCTCACCGCCTCCCCCTTGATACGAATATATAAGATAGGTACGCTGTATGAGCCACAAGTTCCCTGAATACGATAGCCTTCAGCTCTCGGGAATCAATCAGAAGGTCCTAGACCAATGGCAGGAGGAAGACCTCTTTGCCCGTAGCCTTGCCCTGCGTGAAGGAGCACCCTCATTCGTCTTCTATGAAGGCCCTCCCTCCGCCAATGGGATGCCAGGTATTCACCACGTCATGGCACGCTCGATCAAGGATATCTTCTGCCGCTACAAGACGATGAAGGGCTTCCGTGTCGATCGTAAGGCCGGATGGGATACCCACGGTCTGCCCGTAGAGCTCGGTGTCGAGAAATCCCTCGGTATCACCAAGGAGGACATCGGCAAGAAGATCAGCGTCGACGAATATAATGCTGCTTGTCGCCGTGAGGTGATGAAGTACACCCACGAGTGGGAGGAACTCACTCGCCTCATGGGCTACTGGGTGGACATGGAGCACCCCTATATCACCTACGACAATCGCTATATCGAGACCCTCTGGTATCTGCTCAGCCAGATCTACAAGAAGGGTCTGCTCTATAAGGGCTACACCATCCAGCCCTACTCCCCTGCCGCAGGGACGGGGCTAAGCACCCACGAGCTCAACCAGCCTGGCTGCTACCGAGATGTCAAGGACACGACCTGCGTGGCGCAGTTCCGCATCCTTGAGCCTCGTGCCGAGCTCCTTGGGCACGGCGACCCCGTCTTCCTCGCTTGGACGACGACCCCTTGGACCCTCCCCTCCAACACCGCCCTCTGCGTCGGTCCCGAGATCGACTATGTGGCTGTGCGCTCCTTCAACCCCTACACGGGTAGCCCCATCACGGCAGTTGTTGCTCGTGCCCTCCTGCACACGCTCTTCAGCAAGGAGCACGAAGGACAAGAAGCCCTCGAGGCATATCAGCCAGGAGACAAGAAGCTCCCTTACCTCATCGTCGCCGAATGGAAGGGGAAGGAGCTTGTAGACATGCGCTACGAGCAGCTCCTGCCCTGGATGCGCCCCGACGGCGATGCCTTCCGTGTCATCGCAGGGGACTTCGTCACCACCGTCGACGGTACGGGGATCGTACATATCGCCCCTACCTTCGGGGCGGACGACAACAAGGTCGCCAAGGCGAGTAGTATCGCTGGCCTCACCGTCCTAGATAAGGATGGCAACCTTCGTCCTATGGTCGATATGACGGGTCGCCTCTTCCGTCTGGAGGACCTAGACCCTAGCTTCGTCAAGGACTTTGTCGATGTCGAGCGCTACGGAGCCTATGCAGGTCGCTACGTCAAGAACGCTTACGACGACAGCCTCACCGAGGAGGATGAGACCCTCGACGTGACGATCGCCATGCAGCTCAAGCAGGAGGGTCGTGCCTTCAAGATCGAGAAGTATGTCCACTCCTACCCCCACTGCTGGCGTACCGACAAGCCCGTACTTTACTATCCGCTCGACAGCTGGTTCATCCGCACCACTGCTTGTCGTGAGGAGATGATGCGCCTAAACGATACCATCAACTGGAAGCCCGAAAGCACCGGTACAGGACGCTTCGGTAAGTGGCTGGAGAACCTCCAAGACTGGAACCTCTCCCGTAGCCGCTACTGGGGGACACCCCTGCCCATCTGGCGCACCGAGGACGGTCGTGAGGAGCTCTGTATCTCTTCGGTCGAAGAGCTCTACCAAGCTATCGAGCAGGCCGTCAGCGCAGGGCTGATGAAGGAGAACCCTTGGAAGGACTTCACCCCAGGGCTCTACACCAAGGAGAACTACGACAAGATCGATCTGCACCGTCCCTATGTAGACGACATCATCCTTTGCTCGCCTTCGGGTAAGCCCATGTACCGTGAGACCGACCTCATCGACGTGTGGTTCGACTCAGGTGCTATGCCGTTTGCTCAGCTACACTATCCCTTTGAGAATAAGGAGCTCCTCGACAGTGGTCGTGCCTTCCCAGCAGACTTCATCGCCGAGGGGGTAGACCAGACACGAGGATGGTTCTTCACGCTGCACGCCATCGCCACGATGGTACGAGGTACCAACAGCTTCAAGGCGGTCATCTCCAACGGTCTTGTGCTGGATAAGAACGGCAACAAGATGAGCAAGCGCCTCGGCAACGCTGTCGATCCCTTCGAGACCATCCGTCAGTATGGCTCCGATCCCCTGCGCTGGTACATGATCAGCAACTCATCGCCTTGGGACAATCTCAAGTTCGATGTCGAGGGGATTGATGAGGTGCGTCGTAAGTTCTTCGCTACGCTCTACAATACCTATCAGTTCTTCGCTCTCTATGCCAACCTCGATGCCTTCGACCCCACGGCAAGCGAAGCGATCCCCTACGAAGAGCGTCCAGAGATCGACCGCTGGATCCTCTCTACCCTCAACAGCCTCATACTCGAAGTCGATAGCGACCTAGAGGACTACGAACCTACTCGTGCCGCTCGTGCCATCGGGGACTTTGTCTCGGAGCAGCTGAGCAACTGGTACGTGCGTCTCTCTCGTCGTCGCTTCTGGGCTGGTGAGATGACTACGGATAAGCTCTCGGCTTACCAGACGCTCTACACCTGTCTGGTCACCGTGGCTAAGCTCATGGCACCCATTGCGCCCTTCTATGCCGATCAGCTCTACCGAGACCTCGTAAGCTGTGGCACCAACGCTACCGAGCATTCGGTGCATCTGGCGGACTTCCCCAAGGCTAACCGCAGCGAGATCAACGAAGCACTGGAGCGCAGCATGCACCTAGCGCAGAGCATCTGCTCTATGGTCCTTGCCCTGAGACGCAAGGTGAACATCAAGGTGCGTCAGCCTCTGCAGCGCCTCATGATCCCCGTGACAAGCGAAGAGGATCATCAGGCTATCCTGCCCGTCGTGCCTCTGATCCTAAGCGAGGTGAACCTCAAGGAACTGCAGTTCGTCACCGACGGCGAAGGCATCCTCGTCAAGCGCATCAAACCCGACTTCAAGAAGCTTGGCCCCCGCTATGGCAAGATCATGAAGGCCATCGCAGCAGCAGTAGCAGAGTTCTCACAGGAGCAGATCGCTACCATCGAGCGTACGGGGCAGATCGACTTCACCGTCGAGGGAAGCCCCGTGACCATCCTCAGAGACGATGTCGATATCTATTCAGAGGACATCCCAGGCTGGCTGGTCGCTAACGAAGGCACCCTGACCATTGCTCTAGATATCACCATCACCGAAGAGCTCCGTCTCGAAGGTATGGCTCGTGAGCTGGTCAATCGCATTCAGAATCTGCGCAAGCAGTCGGGCTTCGAGGTCAGCGACAAGGTGCTCGTCACCCTGCCTGAGGACGAGGAACTCCATCGAGTCCTCGCAGTATATGGCTCGTACATCGCTAAGGAAGTGCAGGCCGTCTCCCTCGAGGAGAAGAGCGCCTTCACCCCGACGCTGGAGCTGGATCTGGACGATCGCATGATCCCCATTTACATCGAGAAAGCTAACTAATAATATCGTGTAGGGCGGATGTATGCCGCCCTACACTCTTACTATTACTACTATACAATGAGTACCCAGAAAACCTCGTACACGGACGAAGAACTTCAGGAATTCCGTGAATTGATTGTGCACAAGCTTGACCAGGCCATTCGCGATTATGATCTCTTGAGAGAAAGCGCTACGGACCGTGCAAGCAATGATGTATCCGACACACAGCCTACCTTTAAGGCTGTCCATGAAGGCGCTGCTGCCCTATCCAAGGGCGAAGCTGGTCGTATGGCCGAGCGACTGCTCAAGTTCATCCACAACCTCCAGGCGGCACTGCGTCGCATCGAGAATAAAACCTACGGCATCTGCCGAGAGACAGGTAAGCTCATTCCCAAGGAACGTCTACGTGCCGTCCCCCATGCTACCCTCTCGATCGAAGCCAAGCTCCAAGAGAAGAAGTAACTCCAAAGACTGATGACAAGAAGCTCTAAGACAGCGCTCCTGACGGGAGGGTTCGTCCTCCTACTGCTCCTAATAGACCAGGTGACCAAGATCTGGGTCAAGACTTCGATGGTCGAAGGGGAGATGCACCAGATCACCTCGTGGTTCAAGATCTACTTTGTCGAGAACGAAGGGATGGCCTATGGCATCACGTTTGGTAGCAAGCTCCTACTGACCCTCTTCCGCATCATCGCCATGGGGGCAGGTGCCTATTACCTAGGGCGACTGATCCAGATGGGGCGCTTCTCGCTGGGCTTCAGCCTCACCCTCGGGCTCGTCGTAGCTGGGGGGCTGGGCAATGTCATCGACTGTCTCTTCTACGGAGAGATCTTCACCTCTAGCCACGGGGCCGTAGCCCAACTCGTCCCTTGGGGCGAAGGCTACGGCACCTTCCTCCACGGTAAGGTCGTCGACATGCTTTACTTCCCACTCATCGAGACGACCTACCCTTCATGGAGTCCCATCTACGCTGGAGAGCCCTTCATCTTCTTCAGCCCAATCTTCAACTTCGCTGACTCCTGTATCTCTGTGGGAGTAGCGCTCCTTCTACTCTGCTATCGGCATACCTTCTCTCAGGCGCTGGAGACACTCTTCCCTGGGAAGCAGTCGGACCAAGATGAAGCGTCCGAAGGTGACCGTTAGCCCCCTCTACGATCAGCGCTCATGTATCACTATTGGAAGTCCTCCCGAGGCACTACTAGTGCCTCCCTGCTGGCACTACTGGTGCTTATCTTGACGCTCGGAGCATGCTCTGGACGCAAGGCTAAGTGGGAGAAGATCGACCTGAAGACGATGCAGCGCTTGATGCCCGAGATGCTCGTGGCGGAGGCTGCCTTCGCTCAGCGCTCTCTGGATGACAGCCTACGTGTCCTAGGCTACCAAGCGATCCTCAGCCGCTATGGCTATACCCTCGCCGACTGGGACAGTTCACTCGTCTGGTACGGTCAGCACCGCATCGAGGAGTATCGCAAGATCTACGAGTACGCCGCAGCCTCGTTGACTCCCCAGCAGAAGAGCCTCCGACAGCGCTCCGACAGCATCGATCGTCTTGAGATGAGACGAGGCGCATGGAGGGCAGGGGCGCTTGACTCGGTGAACCTCCTCCGAGACAGCGTCGCCTACTATGCTCCAGGAAGCTATGTCGAGCGGAGCTTCACCTTAGAGCCAGGCTCCACTTACAACACCGGTACGGAGCTGCGCTTCCTCGTGCGTCTACACGGCTCTCGGGGGAAGTTCCCCGCAGGGAGCCTAGCGATGCAGATGCACCTCTACTACACCGACTCCACCCAGAGCGTGAAGACCCTCGGGCCGCTACAGTCTGGGCTCAATAGTCTCTCCATCACCATCCCCGAGGGCAAGATGATGCACACGGCGATCGGTCTCCTCAGAGGGCGCTTCCCCCGAGCTAAGGGAAAGCTCTTCGTCGTAGACAGCTTCAGTGTTGTACGCTACTCGGGCGGATCCATCGCCGAGCCCCCTAGCACCTCCGACGAAGCACCTGCTGATGAGTTTACCGAGTCTCCCGAGATCGAGGAGCTCACGGATCGTTAGCCCCTCCCCGATGGACACGACCCCTTCACCTCGCTATGCGAGTCACTACCTCCGCCTCGGGCGCTATATCGCTCGCTCGGTGCTCGTCGAAGAGCTGGGAGCGGGGCGCTATCGCTTAGCCCCCTTCTCTGCAGAGCTTGAGCGGACGATCTTCCTATCAGGGACACTGCGTCTGGAGTGCGCTTCTTGCCCCCTTCAAGCGGAGGAAGCTCCAGAGGAAGTCCCTTGGAGCTCGCTCCAGAGCCTCCTCGAAGAGCACGAAGGCTGGACACTCCAGCTACCTCGAGATCGAGGCTACTAAGATCACTAAGGTTTCACCATAATTCATATACCCTACCCCATCATGTCAGATCGTAAAGTACGGGTTCGCTTTGCCCCCAGCCCCACGGGCGCCCTCCATATCGGAGGCGTACGGACGGCTCTATATAACTACCTTTTCGCCAAGGCACATGGCGGTGAGCTCCTCCTCCGAATAGAGGATACAGACAGTCAACGCTTCGTGCCTGGTGCTGAGGCCTACATCATAGAAGCTCTTCAGTGGCTTGGTATTCACTTCGACGAAGGTGTAAGCTACGGGGGAGACTGCGGCCCCTATCGTCAGAGCGAACGTAGAGATATCTACCGCAAGTACGTACAGCAGCTCCTCGATGCTGGTCGTGCCTACATCGCCTTCGACACGCCCGAAGAGCTGGAGGAGAAGCGCAAGACGATCCCCAACTTCCAGTACGATGCTACTACCCGTGGCTCGATGCGCAACTCCCTCGTCCTCTCCAAGGAGGAGGTCGATGCCCTCATAGCACAGGGGACACAGTATGTCGTCCGCTTCCTCGTCACCCCGAACATCGAAGTCGAGGTCGATGATATGATACGTGGACGCGTGTCCTTCAACAGCTCCGTCCTCGACGACAAAGTACTCTACAAGAGTGCTGACGACTTGCCCACCTATCACTTAGCTAATATCGTCGACGACCACCTCATGGACATCTCCCATGTCATTCGTGGGGAAGAGTGGCTCCCAAGTGCACCGCTCCATGTCCTGCTGTACGAAGCCTTCGGCTGGAGAGACACCATGCCTCGCTTCGCCCACCTCGCCCTGCTCCTCAAGCCCGAAGGCAATGGTAAGCTCAGCAAGCGAGACGGCGATCGTCTAGGCT
Source organism: uncultured Porphyromonas sp. (assembly GCF_938039215.1). Lineage (GTDB taxonomy): Bacteria > Bacteroidota > Bacteroidia > Bacteroidales > Porphyromonadaceae > Porphyromonas. The sequence continues at coordinate 35,998 of NZ_CALHVI010000033.1, forward strand.
TCCCCGTCTTCCCCCTCCGCTGGGTTGACCCTAAGACTTCGGAAGTCTCCTCGGGCTACCGTGAGAGTGGCTACCTGCCTGAAGCGGTGGTCAACTTCGTAGCGCTCCTAGGCTGGAACCCCGGCAACGAGCACGAAGAAGTCATGTCAATGGACGACCTCATCCAGTACTTCCGCATCGAGAAGTGCAGTAAGGCTGGGGCGAAGTTCGACTACGAAAAGGGGAAGTGGTTCAACCACCACTACATCCAAGTCTCCGACGACAAGCGCCTAGCAGAGCTCCTTCGTCCTCAGCTGGAGGCTAAGGGCATCGCCTACAACGAGAGCTATGTCGCTCAGGCCATCGCCCTCGTGAAGGAGCGTGCCCAGACCCTCGTAGAGCTCGAGGAACAGATCGATTACTTCTTCACCGCTCCTACCAGCTACGATGAGAAGACCGTGAAGAAGCGCTGGAAGGACGACAGTTCTGCTCAGCTGACCGAACTGATGGCGCTGCTGGAGACCCAGAGCGAAGAGCTCCCCAGCGAAGCTACCGAGACCGTCGTCAAAGCTTGGATCGAGGAGAAGGGCTACGGTCTTGGGGCGGTGATGAACTGCCTTCGCCTCGCTCTCGTCGGGGCGGCAAAGGGGCCACACCTCTTCGACATCACCGCACTGCTCGGACGTAGCGAGACGCTCAGTCGCCTCCGCCGAGCCATCGAAGTCTTGGGCTAATATCCCTCGAGACCGACTACATGAATCCTCTATATAGCTTAGCAGGGATAGTCGCTTCGGCAGGGCTGCATCTAGCTGCCTGCTTCCATGACAAAGCTCGGCTCATCGTCCGAGGACGCAAGGAGACCCCCGAGCGACTACGCCGTCTCGAGAAGGGACGGCGGGTCGTGTGGTTCCATGCCTCTTCGCTGGGGGAGTTTGAGCAAGGTCGCCCGCTGATGGAGGCTTGGCGACAGGCTCACCCCGACTGGCAGATCCTGCTCTCCTTCTTCAGTCCCTCGGGCTACACGGTACGCCACGACTACGCAGGAGCGGATGTCGTCGTCTACCTGCCCTCTGACCGAGAGCCCTCGGTGAGTCGCTTCCTGCGCCTTGCTCGCCCCGATGTCGCTATCTTCATCAAGTACGACTTCTGGCCGACGATGCTCTGGGAGCTCGCCCGACGAGATGTGCCTACCTACCTCGTCTCTGCCATCTTCCGAGAAGACCAGCTCTTCTTCCGCTGGTACGGGGGCTGGTACCTGAGACTGCTCAAGCTCTTCCGCCACCTCTATGTGCAGGACAAGGCTTCGGAGGAGCTCCTCCGAAGGCATGGGGTCACCGAGGTCAGCGTCACGGGAGATACACGCTTCGACCGTGTCGAGGCTATTGCCAAGGCAGCGAAGGAGATCCCCGAAGTAGCAGCGCTTGACCGAGGTCGGCTCCTCATCGCAGGGAGTACTTGGCCCGAAGACGAAGCGATCCTGATCCCTTACTTCAACCAAGCTAAGGACGACTTCACCCTCGTACTCGCTCCGCATGAGATCCACGAGGAGCACCTTCGCTCGATCGAGGCTCAGCTCACCCGCCCTGCCGTACGGCTCTCCCAGTGTAAGGCAGGCGAGCCCCTTCCCGAAGGAACGGCCTGCATCATCATCGATAGCTTTGGTCTACTCTCCTCCGTCTACCGCTACGGCACTTGGGCCTATGTCGGTGGTGGCTTCGGCAAGAGCGTGCACAATACGCTGGAGGCCGCCGTCTACGGCATCCCCGTCTTCTTCGGTCCCGAGATCCACAAGCACAGAGAAGTGCGAGAACTCGTAGCTCGCTCTTCGGGCTTCGTCCTGCATGATCAAGCAGAGCTAGCACAGCTCCTAGACCGCTTCTCTTCGCCCGAGGAATGTCAAGCACTCCGCAAGCGTACCGAGGCCTACTTTGCCGAGGAGCGAGGGGCGACAGAAGCCATCCTCTCCGACCTCTTCCCCAAGGACTAAGCAGGGGCACTTCCGACACATTCACAGACGAGCCTCCGAGGGTAACTACTCTCGGAGGCTCGTTGCATTTAGGGAGAAGCACTCCCAGCACGTACAAGCCAAGGGAAACAGCGCTTGCTAATAAGAAGCAGTAGTAGCTCTAGACAAGGAGCGATAGCAGCTGCAGGCAGGCAACAGTAGTGCCTCCTCCGAGGTAATAGTAGCGCCTCCTCCGAGGCAGCAATAGTACTTCTCGGGTGGAAATAATTAGGCTTGTCAGCTGGGAGCAATCCCCCCGAGGAGCTCGTCCTTCAGCCTCTGGAGATCGGGGACACTAAGGCCTCGGAGCTAGGAGCTAGGATCATCGTAGACAAGGCCAAGGCGAATAAACAACGAACCATCCCAGCAACCTTAATTGCCTTGCTCTTAGCCCTTCGCACCCCGAAGCAAGCAGACCTTCTACCCCTTCGTTAGCCTAGCCCTCGAGCCCGAACAAGTGTACCTCCTTCCCTTGGGCAAGAAAGGCTCGCTTCCTTAGCCAGAAAGCAAAAGAGAATGCTTATATTTGTCCTAAAGGGATGACTTCAGTTCATCCGAAATCATATCTGTCCTCTTATGGAACGAATCTTTCCCCATGTAACCAACGAGACGGCTCGACTGAAAGCCGTCGTCTTGGGTCTGCCCGATAGCCTAGGCCCAGTACCTACCCTCGAAGAGACTTACGACGCTAAGAGCTATGAAGCTGTCCAGCGGGGTGTCTTCCCCCGAGAAGAAGATGTCCGCCACGAGATGCAGTGCGTCCTAGATGTACTCCACAGCTATGGTGTCCACGTACTACGCCCTGCACCCCTTCAGGACTACAATCAGGTCTTCGCTCGTGATGTCGCCTTCACCATCGATGACACACTATTCATCTCCAACCTAATCCCCGACCGTGAACGGGAGACCGAAGCCTTCGCTAGCTCGATCTTCCCACTGATTGATCCTGCACATATTGAGCGCTTGCCCGAGGCCGTACATACCGAGGGCGGAGACATCCTGCTCTACGATGATATCCTCTTCGTGGGGGCTTATTTCGGAGAAGACTATTCCAGCTTCAAGACAGCCCGCACGAACCGCTACGCCATTGACTTCTTCCGTGAACGCTTCCCCCATAAGCGCATTGTCCCCATTGAGCTGAAGAAGCATGACCACGAGCCTGCTAAGTCAGTACTCCATCTGGACTGTGCCTTCCAGCCCGTGAGCCGTGGACGAGCCATCATCTATCGTGAAGGCTTCCTCAATGCCCATGACGTAGCTCTGGTAGAAGAGATCTTCGGCCGAGATAACCTCTTCGGTGTCACCCCCGAAGAAGCCTACCACATGAGCACCAATGTCGTCTCGCTCTCGCCCGAAGCGCTCATCAGCGACAAGCACTTTGTCCGCCTCAATGCCTTCCTGCGTGATGAGTGGGGCATGACGGTAGAAGAAGTGCCCTATCAAGAGATCTCCAAGATGGGCGGTCTCCTGCGCTGCTCGACGATGCCGCTGATACGCGAGTAAGCGAGGCGAAAGCATCCGCACACCCTAGAGGATGACACTCGCATCCCCCAAGTGGTAGTGCATCAAGATCCGAGGCGGTGCTGAGCGAAGGGCCGAGGCGGTGCTAGTCGAATGACTAAAGAACTACGATCCGAGCCTGCCAAGCACTACTGCTCAAGCTCCTCCAGCGCTCCAGCTCAAATACTTCGAGTGCTCCTGCTCAAATACCTCCAGCGATAGGGCTTAAATAAACGAATTGGGCGAGGTCAGCGACACCTAGTGTCACTGACCTCGCCCTTTCATTTCCCCTAAAAAGTGATCCACCCTAGCTCATCTCCCTCAGAGGGAGAAGCTAGGGTGGATCGTTTGTTTGTGGCTTAGTCCTGCAACTGTCGGAGGCTTAGCTCACGCTCGTCGGAGGCTTTGTTCCAGACTTACTGAAGCCTTAGCCTTGGACTTACAGCGGACTTAGCACCGAGATGGAGGACTTAGTCCTTCTTGTACTTCGCCCAGTCTACATTGCGCATGTCGCCAGAAGTAGCGATCTCACGGTGGAAGGCGAAGCAAGCATCTAGATTCTGTGGGGTCTGTCCCTTGACACCAAGCTCGAGGTAATCACGGAGGAGCTGCTTGTAGTCAGGGTGGACACACTTCTCAATGATCTCCTCAGCACGCTGGCGAGGGCTCTTGCCTCTCAAGTCGGCGATACCATACTCCGTAATGATGATCTTCACCGAGTGCTCACTGTGGTCGAGGTGGGAGACCATAGGCACGAAGGCTGAGATCTTACCGTCCTTCGCCGTGGAGGGCGTAGTGAAGATGGAGAGGTAGCCATTACGGGCGAAGTCACCCGATCCCCCGATCCCGTTCATCATACGAGTACCGTTGACGTGGGTGGAGTTGATGTTACCGAAGATATCCGCTTCAAGTGCCGTGTTGATGGTGATGACACCGAGACGACGGACGATCTCAGGGTTGTTGGAGTATTCCTGAGGACGTAGCAGCAGCTTGTCCTTGAAGAAGTCAAGGTTGCCGTAGATATCCTGGATCACGGGGCGAGTCACCGAGAGCGAGCAGCCGCTGGCGAACTTGACACGACCCTTCTTCATCAACTCGATCACCGCATCCTGGATCACTTCTGTATAGATCTCGAAAGCAGGGATCTGCTTGTTGTCTCCGAGTGCTCCGAGCACGGCATTAGCGACGTTACCGACACCGCTCTGCAAGGGGAGGAATTCCTTAGGCAAGCGTCCTGCCTCCATCTCGGAGACGAGGAACTTAGCTACGTTGTCCCCGATGGCCTTCGTCACATCATCCAGTGGAGCGAAGGCACCTTCGTCATTAGGTTCGCTCGTGTGGACTACCCCTACGATCTTCTTAGGATCTACTTGGATGAAGGGCTGACCGACACGGTCGCTAGGAGCGTAGACAGGCATGTCACGGCGGTGAGGAGGATCTAGTGGCTCTGCGAGGTCATGCATACCACGGATCTCCTTGGGGTGCTTATCATTGAGCTCGACGATAATCTTGTCGGCAAGGCGGCAGATAGTGGGAAGGATACCCACTCCCGAGGTAGGTACGATCTGGCCATCCTCGGTGACGTCGGCGGCTTCGACTATCGCCACATCGATCTTGCCAAGGAAGCCGTAACGGAGTTCCTGAGCCAGCATCGAGAGGTGCATATCGAAGTAAGGATTGGTCCCTGCATTGATCCCCGTACGCATGTCCTTGTTGGACTGGTAAGGCGTGCGGAACTTCACTGCTTCGGCACGAGCAAGAGCGCCATCAAGGCGATCCCCTGTGCTCGCACCCGTGAACATCCCTATCTTGAAGGGACGACCAGCAGCGTGCTCTGCTTCGGCACGCTTAGCGATAGCCCCTGGGACTACCTTGGGACAACCAGCGGGGGTAAAACCGCTAAAGCCGACATTGTCATCGTGCTGCACGATGGCAGCTGCTTCGTCAGCTGTGATAAACTTCAAAGCCATAATTCTCTATGTCTATAGTGTGTGCTATTAGTTATCGCTAGGAGGGGTAGGAGGAGGGTGCTGAAGCTAAGGCGCACGAGGGCTCCCCGCCAGCTGGCTCCTAAGACCTATCCTAAGGCAAATTTAGGCATTATTTAGCTATTTCCCTCGGCCTAGGTGCTTGGCATAGAGATCAGGACGCAAGCGCTTAGTACGCTCCAGAGCGCAGTCCATCTTCCAAGCCTCGATGCGTGCTGCGTGGCCGCTCAGAAGGATGTCTGGCACCCGCCAGCCTTTGTACTCGGCAGGGCGAGTATAGATAGGAGGAGCGAGCAGGTCATCCTGGAAGGTATCCGACAGGGCACTCTCCGCATCGCCGATGACACCAGGTAGGAGACGGACCACGGCATCGACCATGATCGCTGCTGGTAGCTCTCCCCCCGTGAGGACATAGTCGCCGATAGAGATCTCCCGAGTGATCAGGTGCTCACGGATGCGGTGGTCGATGCCCTTGTAGTGCCCGCAGAGGATGATGAGGTTCTCCTGCAGGCTCATCTGGTTGGCGATGCCTTGGTCGAAGGTCTCACCATCGGGAGAGGTATAGATCACCTCATCGTAGTGGCGCTGGCTCTTCAGGTCAGAGATAGCTCGGTCAATGGGCTCGATCTGGAGGATCATCCCTGCTTCTCCGCCGAAGGGATAGTCGTCGACTCGACGCCACTTATTCGTAGCGTAGTCACGGATATTATGGACATGAAGCTCGAGGAAGCCTTGCTCCTGAGCTCGGCCGACGATGGAGTGCTTCAGCGGGCTATCGAGGAGCTCGGGCACTACGGTGAGGAGGTCTATACGCACGTGTTATGCTGGGAAGCTGAATGAATAAAAAGGAGGGAAGGAACCTACTTGAAGTAGGTGTAGGTGAGCGTGCAGCTGTAGGTCGTCTTGACCTTGTCTACGCCCTGCTCGATGGTAACATCAAGCTGTGTGGGGAAGCCTTCGTTGTTGGGGCGGGAGTACTTCCCTTCGTAGAAGTAGCGATCGACGAGCTTGAGGAGGGGGAGCTTGCCCTGAGGGTCCTTCTTGAGCTCTTCCTCTGAGCGTCGGGCATGGGTCTCACGAAGCTCTATAGCCACGTCACCCATAGCGCCGTATCTCCACGTAGAGACGAGCGCACCGAGAGGCTTCTTGAGGTTCTGCTGACCAGCAGGCTCGGTCGTGTCGTAGGAGAGGACTTCTTCGTAGATCTTACGACCATAGTAGTCGGTGCGGAAGGTAGACTGTCTGTGCCAGAGGGCGATCTCTTGGCCAGAGACCTTCGGATTGGGTACGAGCTGGAAGGTACGACCGATGATCACGGCATTGAAGTAGTCGTAGCTCGTTCTGAGGACGATCTGAGGCTTCTGCACGCCAGCATCATAAGAGTAGGTCGTCTCGATCTCTCGCTGCAGGCGAGTACCCTCGAGCTGATATTCGGTGCTCTTGACGAGGCGATCTTGGGTGTCGTACTCCTCGATACGGCTTACATAGCTCACCGTAGCGGAGTAAGGGCGATAAGTGTACTTGAAACGGGTGCGCTCGGTCTGCCCATCGGGCTTAGTCACTTCATGCTCTTGGATGAGACGATTGCCCTGAGCGTCGTAGGTATTGGTCAGACGATCGGTGACCTTGAGGGTACCGTCCGAAGCCTTAGTATAGGTAAGCTTGGTGAGGAGTCCCCCTTCCTTGCGGAAGGTTTCCTCAATACGAGTCTCCTCCTTGAGACTGGCATCGAGACGGGTCGTAGTACGCTTCTCGACCTTGCCTGTAAGGGTAGAGATGGGAGGGATCTGAGGGTTAAGTGGTGTGTTTTTTCCCTTCCCGAGGCAACTTGTGAGCAGGAGAAGGACCGCTGCCGAAAGCGCCGCTGTTAGACTGATTTTTCTGTTCATAATCGGGGTTAATTTAGGGTGGTAAGATAGCTGCGAATGCGGGATACTGTAGCCGCCTTCACAACTGGCACTGCAAAACTAAGATAAAATAGATAGATCTTCTTCATGCTCGGTGCGCCCTCCTCGAAGAGGAAGCTCCCCCGAGCGAAGCGCTTAGCAAAGATAACTATTCCCCTCGGGGCGATTTCCACCTTGGGGTGCTTACCCCTTCTCTGCCAGCGCTATTAGCACCTCGGAGGAAGCACCAATAGCGCCTCGGTGGACTCACTACTAGCGCCTCCACCGAGGCGCTACTGCTCCCACTAGTTGGATCCGAGTCCCCCCTCGACAGAGCCAAGCAAGCACCCTGCGAAGACCGCCCAGAAGCAACCAAAAACAAGAAAAGATTTTACCACCCTCCCAGAAAGAATTGAATTTTTACCCCCTAAGCAACTGTATATCAACACCGACATAAAAGTAAAGATTTGCCATGCAGCAGAAAAAGAATTGAATTGGCACTATGGGACGAACTTGGTCTACTCTTGTAGAAAAAAGTTAGCCTACCCCACTAAACGTAGGGCAGGCTAAGCGAGAAGGAAGGAATATCCTGCTAGTCTAGATTGCCAAGGAAGCCCTCGCGTGAGAGCATCTTCATGATGTGGGCAGTCAGTGCATTCTGCGTCAGTCTGAGGATGTACTTACGCTTGTTGTCGGGAGCTACGACAAGGAACTTCTGCTCCAAAAGAGCACGTATCTTTTTCGAGATCGAAGAGTCTGAGAGGTTAGGGAAGAGCTCCTTGAGATCACGATTTTGTATGACCTTTAAGTTGATCGCACGCATGAGGATACGAGCTTCGTCTGGCGTGAGGTCCTTCTGCTTGAGCGCCAATTCTACCGCTGGATGGAGAATCTCAGAGGCTAGATAGCGGTGATCTGCCAGCCTATCGACCTTCTTGATCTCATCTTGGAGCCCTTCGAGCACGTAAGTACACCAGCCTTCCAAGCCTTCGTCCGTCCCCTTATCCGCCTCCATGAGCGTGTCGTAGTAGCGCTGTCGGTCATTACAGAAGACCGCAGTGGGATTGAGGATACGCTCGGCCGTGGCTACTCGGAAGCCGTACTTCATTAGGAGCGCATACGTAAAGAGTCGCACCGTACGCCCATTGCCGTTATGGAAGGGGTGTATCCAGACGAAGCGGTGATGCGCTAGGGCGATCTTGATCAGGTCGTACTGGGGGCCATCCTCCTGCTGTACGAACTCAAGGAGTTCATCAATATAGCCCTCCACCGCACACGCGTCAGGGGGAAGGTGATCGGACTTAGTGATCTGCGCCTGCCCCCGTCTAAAGGCTCCAGGCGTAGGATCACCACCCTCCCCTGGGCTCGTAGGCAAGCCTTCCACAACCCGACGATGAAGCTCGAGTAGATAGCCCTTATTGAGGGGATAGTCGAGGATCGTCTCTTCTATGAAGCGCAGGGCACGCTCGATATTATCGATCTCTTGCGGGCTAGATGGAGCGACATCTATAGGGAGACCTCGCTGGGAGTCCACATAGTCCACAAGTGTCGTATGGTTGCCTTCTATGCGGGCAGAAGCAACACTCTCGACAATATGGAAGAGACGCTTCATCCCAAGGAAAAGCTGGGGATCCGTCGTCAGCTCAACATGCTTCTTCCTCAGCTCTTCTAGCTCTAAGATCAAGCGAACGAGCCTAGAGTCAAAAGAGGGAGTGATGAGCCTGAGGTCATAATGTCTAAACTGTGCCATTATTTTAGTAGCTATTTGAAGCTAAACAAAGATAAAGATTTTACCACCCTCCCAGAAAGAATTGAATTTTCAACACCTAAACAGCTGTATATCAACACTGACAAAAAAAGCAAAGATTTGCCACACAGCGGAAAAAGAATTGAATTGGAGGAACTAGAAAGGGCTTCTTCTGCGTAAGAGCAATGCTCAAGCGGGGAGACTTCTTCCGAAGGCTCATTACTAAGAGAAAAGGCATCGGATCACCCTCAGTCAAGGACCAGAAAGAGCAGTTCCGATCCTTTGAGGCTCGAAATGGCACGATTTGGTCCTGAGCCCCGAGGCCCTTCCCCTACCTTTGCTCCTGTCAAACGAAGGGCACTAAGCCCCTAGGGAGACACCAAACAGTTTATTCACCTTTTATTCTAGCTAAGTAGTATGCTTCAGTTTGAAATCAAGAAAGCCGAGATGAAGATCGGCAAGCGCAAGGGCACGACCATGTTCTTTGCACACCAGACCTCTCACTACTGCCTGAGCACGACCGCTCTCGAGTACCGCATCGAGCGCATGACTTCGCTGACACGTGCCGACGTGCGCGCCTCGATCATCGCCCTAAGCACCATCATCCAGGAGGAACTATCCCAAGGACGCTCGGTAGACTTAGGCGAACTCGGGACCTTCAAGATCGCCGCCACGGGCAAGCGCATGCTGACGGAGAAGGAAGTGACCCTAGAGACGATCCGCCGTCCACACGTCCGCTTCTATCCCAAGCACCCGATGCGTCTGGCGGCACGAAACGTAGCCGTGGAGATCATTCGCCCCGAGAAGAACCCCAAGCTCAAGCCTAAGAAGCCCAACGAAGGAGGCGGGCAAGGAAGCAGTGAGGGCGGAGGACACGTCGGCATCTAAGCCCTCGCTCCCGCCGAAGAGGGCACATCTCTTCCCTCTTCGGATCGTCCCTCCCCATCTCCCCGAAACGACACGAGCCCCCGAAGGATCTTACCTTCGGGGGCTCGTGCCCTTTAATTATAGGGATGGCCTAGGACTTTAGCAGGTAGGGGCTTCGGGGAGCGGGGTCAACTCCAGCAACAAGAGCCCTTGTCCTTCGAGGGCGAAACGCAGGGGAGCCCATGGGGTGAAGGCTAAGTAATCCACCTCTTCCGTCAGCTTATCCACGACACCGAAAGCTGTACCCACAGGCCAAGGGATCGCCTCGAAGAAGTCTTCTGACAGCGGGAGAAGCGCCTCGGCAGGATGCTCGGAGAAGTTCGCTAGGATCAAATAGAGCTTCTCTGAAGAGTAGCGGACAAAGGCGATGACACTGGCCTTATCCACACCCGTGGAGGGCAAGCCGTAATAGCCCCCCGAGGTAATCGCTTCCTCCGCAGAAAGCGCCCCGAGGAGGCGATAGTCTCTGAGGAGGCTCTGCTCTTCGAGCGTCAAGCCTGCCCCCGTATAGGCACCAGCCTCAAGTCGCTGGAGCCTCTCCAGACTCCAGTAGTCGAAGATCGTCGTACGTCCATCACGACCACTGAAGCCCTCTTCGTCCATTCCCTGCTCTCCAAGCTCTTGACCGAAGTATAGGAGGAAGGGGTTGCCTCCACTGAGGGCGGAGACGGCAGAGGCGAGGAAACCCAACCGAGGCGACGAGAAGACGTAGTCGGAGGCAAGACGCTGCTCGTCGTGGTTCTCCATGAAGTAACACATCTGAGGCTGCAGGGCTCCCACAGCGTCACGAACCCCAGTGAAGGCGGTGGCATTCGCCTGCCCCTTCCCCAGAGCTACCAAGTAATCATACACCCCGACCTTATCGTAGAGGTAATCGAAGCCCGCCTCGAGGTACTGCCCGTAGCGGTGAGGCTGATAGATCTCCGCAAGGAAGCAAAGCTCGGGATACTGAGCCTTGATCTCGGGGATCGCCCAAGCCCAGAACTCCGGTGGCACGAGCTCCGTCATGTCACAGCGGAAGCCATCGACACCTCGACCTGCCCAGTAGAGGAGAATGTCCCGCATCTTCACCCAAGTGTCGGGCAGAGGATCAGCGTGCAGACAGCCGTCGCCACAGTAGTCCACCCCATAATTGAGCTTCACCGTCTCGTACCAATCGCAAATGGAAGGTCGAGGGGAGAAGCAGTCGTTCCCCGTAGCACGTGCTGGGCGCTCGTGGTATGGGGATGAACTCGTGGATAAGGGAAGGATAAGTTCTGACTCGGGGAGGTAATAGAAGTTATTCCTTGTGGAGAAGGCTTGACTCGGATCATCCGCTGCCCCTAGATCTACCGTACCCTTAGGACAAGCGTCGGAATGGTAGGTGCGAGCCACATGGTTGGGGATAAAGTCCATCAACACCCGAAGGCCAGCCTCGTGGGTGCGGTGGATAAGAGCGTCTAGCTCCTCTTGTCTTTTAAGGGGATCGTCCGCCAAGTCAGGATCGACATCGTAGTAGTCTTTCACGGCATAAGGCGATCCCGCCTGCCCCTTGACCGTGTCGGGATGATCGGGGCTGATGCCATAGGCGCTGTAGTCGGTCTTCGTAGCATGCTCCAGCAGGCCGATGAACCAGACGTGTGTAGCGCCGAGGGAGCGAATATACTGGAGAGCCTCGGGGGTGAACGCCGAAAGCTTCCCTGCGCCGTTCTCAGTGATCGTGCCGTAGGGGAGTCGTGCCGTGGATGGATTACCCCATAGACGTGTGAGGACGGAGTAGATGATGAGTTTCTTGGACATGTGGGGATCAGTGGATAGGAGCGATAAGGGGGGTGAGTTCACGGCGTGCAAGTTCGTAGCCTACCTGCATCAGTGTAGCCGCTGCGCTGACTTCGAACATCCCGTACTTGGTTACCTCTGTGGTCTCGAGAAGGAAGTCACAGGCTTCTCGGTCGGGGGTGGTATTCTGCCGGAAGACCAGTTCCCATGATCGTGAGGCGATGGCTTTAATGGTCTTAGGGACCTCTTCGCTTTGTAGTGGGCCGAGATTCATACCGATGACTCGCTCGCAGTCCTCTCGGATCACCGTCACAGGGAAGTTGCGAAACAGCCCGCCATCGACATAGTCTCTTCCCCCGATTTCCACGGGGCAGAAGAGAATAGGTACACTGCTTGAGGCAAGGATGATCCTAGCAAGTGGACCTTCGGTGAAGACATGTTGCTCGCCAGCACTTAGGTCGGTAGCTACGATACGCATAGGCAAGGGAAGATCTTCGAGGTTGCGGTAGCGCAGGTTATTCTTCAGCAGGCGAAAGAAGTTCGTCGTACTGAAGAGGCCTCCACCGCTTGTCGTCAGGCGCGTCATCTGCATGAAGCCTGTACTCGAGAAGATCTCAAAGATCTCGTCGGGAGCGTAGCCCGAAGCATAAAAGGCTCCCATGATCGAGCCTGAACTCGTCCCAGCGATGATATCGGGGGCTAACCCGACCTCGTCAAGGTACTTCAGGACACCTAGGTGAGCGAAGCCTTTGATGCTACCGCCACTTAGAGCGAGGCCCAGCTTGTACTGGGGAGCTACGGGAATTTCTGCCATCGTATGATTTTGAATGTTTGTACAAAGATACAGATCTGGGAAGTAACCCGATCATGCTTCTGCCACTTCGAGGGAGGGAATATGCCTCCCGAAGAAGAAACGAAACAGTCGCGTTCAGCGAGGTGCTACGAAGGAGAAGGAAGAGGCGATACAAGCCCGACGAGCGAGGAAACAGAAGCCCCACGAGGATGAAAAAAGTAATACCAAAAGGGTGGAAATAGGAATACCCCGAGGGAGGCGACACAAGCCCCAGAAAAAGCGATATATAAGAAGGAAAGCCCCGGCCAGCAGGCCGAGGCTTTCCCCTTTTTATGTCTAGCTAATGGGCGACTCTTATTCTGCGCTCATCAGGACAATACGGTTCCATACATTCTCTGCATAGGGCTGCACCGTATCACCCTTCCAGTCTATCTTGAGGCGGTCACGAGAGATGCCGTACTTCTTGACAAGCATATCTGCGACGGCTTCAGCACGGCGCTTGGAGAGGGCGAGGTTGTAGGCGGGGTTACCCGTCTTGCGGTCAGCGTAGCCGACGAGGGTGATGGTCTCGGTATTGCTCTTAGCGTACTCAGCGATGTTGTAGACATTGATCACCTGATTCTTGTCAATAACGGCGCTATTGATGCGGAAGTAGATGACGTTGCCTACGACCTGCGTCATAGGAGCGGGGATCTCTACATCGGGGCAGTTGACGGGGCGCTTAGCGAGCTCGGCATTCTCTGCACGTAGCGCATTGATCTCGTCATTGAGGCTAGCGATGAGAGCGGGATCATTAGGAGTGATGGGCTCGAAGGCCTTACGCCCGAGGTGGAAGGTCAGTGAAGCACCAGCCTGAGCGATGAAGTCCGTACCAGACTTGACGTGGTCGGTCTGCGAAGGCAGATCTAGGTCAGAAGCGGTGACCTTACCCTCGAGGTTGAAGTCCACACAGCGAGCGAGGCGGAACTTCAGCTGCAGGCCTGCGTCGACCGTAGGACTGAAGCGATGCTCTTCATCCTTGATGCTTCCTGCCTGGGTCTGATGCTTGTATCCTGCACCGACCCCTACGAAGGGGATGAGGTGGAAGACACGGCTTTCCTTGTAGGGAGCGAAGAAGTTCACCACATCGAAGAGGAAGTCATACTGCGCGAAGCCATAGGTGACATCGTGACGGAGGAGTCCCCCTGAAGTAGGCAGCGCTGCAAAGAGTCCTGCGGGGCGAGCGTAGTCGAAGAGCTTACCGCCCTGCAGCTGCAGACGCATCCCGAAGGAAGGGGTAGACCAGCGACCGAGAGCGAGGCTGGGGTTGAGCAGGCTCACTCGGTCAGGGAAGTGCACATCACGGTTGTTGGCAGCCAGGCTGATAACGGCAGCGTCCCCGACTTCGAGGAACCAATGAGCCTTACCATCCTTGACAAAAGCCGTCTTGTATGCAGGCTTCTGAGCTACGTCCTGAGCCTGCAGAGCGCTTGTAGCCGCTAGGGCTGCAAGAGCGAGCGTCATTATTCTCGTCTTCATTGTTGAATGTCTTGACACGTGATTAGGGGATTACTTAGAGCGGATGATCACGACGCGGTTCCAGCCCTTCTGAGCAGTACCATAGGGAGCTTCGCCAGCCTCCTTCCACTCGACGGTGATCTTGTCGGCAGATACGCCATACTTCTCCGTGAGCAGGGTAGCCACTGCCTTAGCTCGCTGCTCAGCAAGCGCCTTGTAGCGGCTTTCGTTCTTAGCGACGTAACCCGTGACGATGAGCTCACACTCAGGCTTCTTAGCGAACTCTGCTGCGTCGAATACCGTGATAAGCTGGTCCTTGCTGACAGTAGCCTTGCCCTGGGCGAAGAGGATCGACTTATCTGCCACGAAGCGATTCTCGGTGACAAGCGCAGCGGGAGCCTCTACATCGGGGCAGTTCACTGGGCGCTTGGAGAGCTCGGCGTTCTCAGCACGTAGAGCGTTGATCTGAGCGTGCAGGCCATCGAGATACTCCTGATCCAGAGGCTCGACAGCGGTGAAGCCCTGACGGCCGATGTTGAAGGAAAGACCTGCTAGAGCCGATAGACGCAGTGCGTTGGAGTAAGCAGGAGCGTAGTGGTAGCGGATGTTGAGCCCACTGTAAGTCGCTTCTGCCTCGGCGAAGATATTCACACGAGGAGCGACGTGCAGGGAGATCTGAAGCCCGCCATTAGCCGTCACGGAGTGCGTGTTGTGCAGAGTATTGTCCGTGTGGTTGAACTTATGTTCATACCCCACCCCGACGTAAGGGATAACGTGGAAGACACGGCTAGGGTTGTAGGCCGAGAAGTAGTTGACGACATCCAGCATGAAGTCCAGGTGTCCGCCGACGAAGTAGTTATCACTACGCAAGCCGTTGATGTTGTTGTAGGTATAGCTTTCACCCCCGACGAACTTCAGGCGATTAGCATAGTAGGGGTTGTGCCACTTACCCAGCGAGAGGGCTGCCGTCCATGAGAGACGGTCCGTGAGGGCGGGCTTATTGTTCCCCTCGAGGAACATAGCTCCTACACCTCCAGCTAGCGAGATGAAGTAGTTGGCACCTGGCTGGTGAGCGAGAGCCACGCGGTGAGCAGGCGCATCAGAGGCCATTGGTTGCGCTGTCTGAGCATTAGCCGTGAGGGAGGCGATCCCTGCCAAGGCAAGCAGCGTGTACTTTAGTTTCATAATCAAACCTATTCTTATTAGAGAATTAGCACTATTTGGGCAAAGCAAAGTTAACCTATTTTTCCTTTAAAATGCGCTTGGCGAAAGGGGTGAAGACACTTTTTAACACCCGTATTCTTTCACCCCCATTATGCAAAGAGCTATCTATCAAGCGTTAGTAGTGTAGATGTGGGACGAAGCCCGCTCTTTACGTTATCTTTGCAGCCCTTATTCATTCATAATAGAATTATCTTAATGAAGCGATTTACAACTCTCCTTTTACTCCTTTTCTTGGGCCTAGGCCTTAGCTCCTGCTCCTCTGAACCTAAGAACACAAAGGATATACTCACAGGCACTGTCTGGACGCTCTCCAATCTCAGAAACAGTGGAAGCCACTCCTCCACGAGCATCGATATACAAGCGACTTTCCTTCGCAAGGGTCAAGTCCTCCTCGATGTAGGCTTCGGCAAGCATACAGCGTACTACAACGAGAAGGGCCGCAGGGAGTACAAGCGTAGCAATTGGGTGTCGGTCACCTCGAGCTACACCTTCCGCAATGGTGTCGTCCACTTCCACCGCCCTCAGCTATCGCAGGACAACGGAGATATCATCCAGGGCACGGAGGCTGAGGTGATCCTCGCCCAGCTCGCCACCGATGCGGTGCTTAGTATGGAGCTGGGGACGATGATCTTCTACCCTACGGATGCTAAGAAGACCTTCATCCTCAAACGCAAAAGTTAGTACGACCTTCACTCAAGATACGCACCCCTCGAGAGAGCTTCGGCTCTTCTTCGAGGGGTGCTTTGTTTTTACCCACCCTACCCTTCCGCTCATCCAAGGCCACGAACTTCCTCCCCACGGCACGACACATCACCTATTCCTTTCCCCTTCCCGAGCCTCCCTAGGAGCACCAGTAGCGCCTCGCCCAAGGTACCAGTAGCGCCTCAAGTGAGGCGCTACTGGAAATCCAACAGCAGCGACACGCATCAGTCTACGACACGAGACGCAAGCGCCCAGATCACCCGCCATCAGCCTTCGCAGCCAAGAAACTTCATAGATCAGACCCTACCGACAACTGACATTCTGTCGGATTAGCCTTGCTTCTCGGGACAGATTGTCGCTCTTATCCGACTAAAAGTCAGCTAGTTACCCCCACGGCACATCCTTTGCACCTCCTTCGGTGTGGGCAACGAAGCCCACCCTCAAAAACCAAGTGAAGATGAATATCAATAAGTATACAATCAAGTCTCAGGAAGCCCTGCAGAGCGCCGTCGAGCTGGCTCGTAAGGGCGGAAATCAGGCCATCGAGCCTGCACACCTCTTGGAGAGCCTCCTCTCCCTGGGGGATAGTCTCACGGACTTCCTCCTCTCCAAGCTCGCTATCCAGCGTCCCCGACTGGAGGAGGCTGTGAAGAAGCAGCTTGCTAGCCTACCCAAAGTATCGGGTGGTGAACCCTATCTGAGCCAAGAGACCAACAAGGTCTTAGATAAGGCCGAAGACCTCGCTACCGAGATGAAGGATGAGTACGTGGCTCTAGAGCACCTCTTCCTCGCCCTCGTCGAGGTGGACAATCCTATGGCACGCCTGCTGAAGAGCGACTTCGGTCTTCAGGTCGCCGACCTGCGTAAGGCCATCGAGGAGCTTCGCAAGGGAGGTCGAGTCACTTCACAGCATGCCGAGGAGCAATACAACGCTCTTAGCAAGTATGCGATCAACCTCTGTCAGCGAGCCCGTGAAGGGAAGCTCGACCCCGTCATCGGCCGTGATGAAGAGATCCGCCGAGTCCTGCAGATCCTCTCCCGACGCACTAAGAACAACCCCATCCTCATCGGGGAACCTGGGGTCGGGAAGACCGCTATCGCCGAAGGGCTGGCTTACCGCATCGTCCGAGGCGACGTACCCGAGAACCTCCGTAGCAAGCAGGTCTACTCCCTCGACATGGGAGCACTGATCGCTGGGGCGAAGTACAAGGGCGAGTTTGAAGAGCGTCTCAAGTCTGTCGTCGGCGAGGTCACCAAGAGCGAAGGAGAGATCATCCTCTTCATCGACGAGATCCACACCCTCGTAGGCGCAGGGAAGAGCGAAGGGGCAATGGATGCCGCTAACATCCTCAAGCCCGCTCTTGCTCGTGGGGAACTTCGTGCCATCGGAGCTACGACGCTCGATGAGTATCAGAAGTACTTCGAGAAGGACAAGGCACTGGAGCGTCGCTTCCAGATGGTCCTAGTCGATGAGCCCGACGAAGCGAGCTCCATCTCCATCCTCCGTGGGCTGAAGGAGAAGTATGAGAACCACCACAAGGTGCGTATCAAGGACGATGCGATCATCGCCGCTGTCCGCCTCTCGGACCGCTATATCACCGACCGCTTCCTCCCCGACAAGGCTATTGACTTGATGGACGAAGCAGCGGCGCGTCTGAGGATGCAGATCGACTCCTTGCCCGAGGATCTAGATGAGATCGGGCGCAGGATCACTCAGCTCGAGATCGAGCGAGAAGCTATCCGTCGGGAGAACGACGAAGCCAAACTCGAAGAGCTCAACCGTGAGATCGCTACCCTCAAGGAAGAGGAAGCCGGAGACAAGGCTAAGTGGATGCGTGAGCAGGAGCTCATCAACCGCATCCAGCAGTGCAAGATAGAGGTCGAGCAGCTGAAGTTCGAGGCCGAGCAAGCCGAGCACGCTGGCGACTACGGCCGAGTAGCGGAGATCCGCTACGGCCGACTCAAGGAGAAGGAGGCTGAGATCGCCTCTATCCAGAGCGAGCTAAGTGAAGCACAGGGAGATAGTGCGCTCATCCGTGAAGAGGTGGGTGCCGAAGATATCGCCGACATCGTCTCACGCTGGACGGGTATCCCCGTGGGGAAGATGCTCCAGAGCGAACGGGAGAAGCTCCTTCACCTCGAGGAAGAACTACACAAGCGAGTCATCGGTCAGGAGCAAGCCATCCGAGCTGTCTCCGATGCCGTCCGCCGAAGCCGAGCAGGTCTCCAAGACCCGAAGCGCCCGATCGGCTCCTTCATCTTCCTCGGTACGACCGGGGTCGGGAAGACGGAGCTAGCTAAGGCGCTCGCCGAAGTCCTCTTCGACGACGAGACTATGCTCACCCGCATCGATATGAGCGAGTATCAGGAGAAGTTCTCCGCTACCCGTCTGATCGGCGCTCCTCCAGGATACGTCGGCTATGACGAGGGAGGTCAGCTGACGGAGGCTATCCGCCGCAAGCCCTACTCCGTCGTCCTCTTCGACGAGATAGAGAAGGCGCATCCGGATGTCTTCAACGTGCTCCTGCAAGTCCTCGATGATGGTCGCCTCACCGACAACAAGGGGCGAGTGGTGAACTTCAAGAACACCATCATCATCATGACGAGCAATATGGGCTCCGACCTCATCCGCGAGCGACTCTCTTCGATCCCCGCTAGCGAAGAGCAGAGAGCTATCGACGAAACTCGTGAACTGGTGCTGGAGCTCCTCAAGCGGACGATCCGCCCAGAGTTCCTCAACCGTATCGATGAGACCATCGTCTTCACGCCTCTGAGACGAGGAGAGATCGACCAGATCGTCCGCATGCAACTCGATACTACGGCTCGACTGCTGCAGTCCAATGGCATCGAACTTCGATACACGCCTGAGGCTGTCGAGTGGATCGGGGAAGCAGGCTACGATCCCGAGTTCGGAGCTCGTCCTGTCCGCCGTGTCATCCAGCATACGGTACTGAACGAACTCTCCAAGAGCATCCTCTCAGGAGCTGTCGATCGCTCCAGCGTCATCACCATCGACGCAGCAGACGGGAAGCTCCTCTTCCGCTAAGCTCGATGAGCGAAATTGATTGTTGTTAGTTAAGTTGTTAGATGGGTACTCCCCCGAGGAGAGAGCTGCTAGTCAGCCCTCCCTCGGGGGAGTGTCTTTTGTAGCGGATCAGCGAGGGGGCTTCCCCCAGAGTAGCCCCCTCGCCTCAGGAAGAGAGGAAGCAGCGTGAAGAGGCTCAGACTAAGGCATTTTTAGGGGACTTCCCCCTAAATCACGCTAAGTAAATGTATCTTTGCAGGACTAGCGGTGCAAGTACTCCCTCCCTCGTGAGGACAGCTCTACCCCCTAGTGCGCCTCAAGCAAACGTGATGAAGAAAATCTATTCTCTTGCCACCCTGCTCCTATTCCTTGGCCTCTTCCTGTGCCTCGGGAGCTATGGGTGCACCTCCTCCTCTAAGAAGGAAGCGGCCGACTCGACAAGCGTCCAAGACCGCTGGAAGAACCCCTCCGAATGGGACTCTATCTTGATCTCCACGACTTACTTTGACTTCCCTCAGACAAAGTCTGGGTCCTCGGTAGAAGTCAACATTCGTTTCCTCTATCCCAAGGCCGATACCGCTCTTCAGCAGGTTTTCTGTAAGACCTTCTTCGGCGAAGACTATGCCCGTCTCCTACCCAGCGAGGCTATGAAGCGCTACATAGAAGAGGTCAAGAGTGAATACCTCTTCGGGGCAGACTCTCTAGGCTTCACTCCTGACGAACTGGCGACGATGAAGAGCGAGCTGTCCCTAGAGAATAAGATCTTCTACAGCGACAGCCTTGTCCTCTCCATCCAGAAGGATCTCTACACCTATTCCGCAGGCGCTGCCCATGGACTACATGGTACGGGCTACTACAATATCGATCTGCAGCGCAAGGGCATCCTCAGCGAAGGGGATCTCTTCGTCGACGGATACAGCACAGAGCTCACCAAGATCATCCAGAGCCACCTGCTGAAGACCTACGGCAAGAAGACCGCCCAAGAGCTGGAGCAGAGCGAGGGGATCTACGTCAGCGATCTCACCCCCAACGACAACTTCGCCATCGGAGCTAAGGGACTTACCTACTGCTACAATCCCTACGAGATCGCTCCCTACGCCATGGGGATCATCGAGATCTTCATCCCGTACGAAGCACTGACGAACATCCTTCGTCCAGGCTCCCTCCTCCATCACTACATTCATCCGTAAGCCCCTATGGACTCCGTAGAACTCATATCGAAGTACTTCCCCCACTTGACTCAGGAGCAGCTCGATCGCTTCACAAAGCTTGGGGAGCTGTACCCTCACTGGAACGCTCAGATCAACGTCATCTCCCGCAAGGACATTGACTCGCTCTATGAGCACCACATCCTTCACTCGCTGGGGATCGCTCAGATGATCCGCTTCAAGCCAGGGACGAGCCTGCTGGACTTCGGTACCGGTGGCGGCTTCCCTGGTATCCCACTAGCGATCCTCTTCCCCGAATGTCAGTTCCTCCTCGTCGATAGCATCGGCAAGAAGGTCAAGGTAGCAGCAGCCATCGCTGAGGCGCTTGGGCTAGAGAACGTGCGGACACTCCATGCTCGTGGCGAGGAGATACAGGAGCGCTTCGACTTCGTCGTCAGTCGTGCCGTCATGCGCCTAGACGAGCTGGTAGGCTTCACCCGCAAGCTCGTCCACCACGAGCACCGCAATGGTATGCCCAACGGACTTATCTGCCTCAAGGGTGGGGAGCTCCAAGCTGAGATCCGTCCCTTCAAGCGGATTGTCGAGGTACACGAACTCTATCCGACCTTCAGCGAAGAGTTCTTCAAGACCAAGAAGGTCGTCTACCTTCCCCTCTAGCCTCTATCCCTAGGCCCTAGGAGCAAGCATATACAACGGGCCCTTACCTCGACTGAGGTAAGGGCCCGTTGTCTGTCGTGGGAGGAGCGATCGCCTAATCTTCGAAGGGTTCCTTCGGGAGCCCGGGCATGGGCTCAGCATTGATCCCCACGTAGATCGTGCAGGTGCCTGGGTAGATGCTGTGGTAGAAGGCCTCAGTGAAGCCTGCTTCACGTAGGATCTCCACCATCTTCTCTCGCTGAGGCATCACGGCGATGGACTGGGGCAGATAGGTATAGGCCTCCTTGTCTTTGGCGATGAGGCTCCCGATGCGTGGGAGGATGCAGCCAGCATAGAACTTATAGAGTAAGTGCAGGAGCTTGTTGGTTGGCTCCGTAAGTTCGGCGATGACCAAGACCCCCGAGGGGCGCAGGATGCGATGCAACTCTCGTGCTGCGGCAGGGATATCTGAGAAGTTACGAATCCCGAAGGCAATGGTCGCTGCATCAAACGAAGCATCCTCGAAGGTCGTAGCCGTCGAGTCCTGACGCTCGAAGTGAATGCGCTGGTCTAGGCCTGCCGAACGGACCTTCTCCTGCCCGACACGCATCATCTCTTCGGAGATATCGATACCAACGACTTGTTCGACCGAGGGGATGGTACGTACCATCTCCAGAGCTAGGTCGCCCGTACCTGTGGCTACATCCAGCACCTTCTTCGGTGCATAGGGAGCGAGCATGTGCAGGGCGGTTCTTCGCCACGAGCGGTCGAGCCCCAGCGAGATGATCTTGTTCAGTTGGTCGTACTTAGGAGCGATGCGGTTGAACATTCGGCGGATCTGATCCACCTTAGGTTCGTTGCTGTCCTTATAGGGAGTAAGCATGATCTTATTCTTGTATGGATGATAGGACGAAAGGATGAAGACTATCGATGAGAGAAGTACAGCGAGAAGCCTTGGTGCAGAGAGGCACCCTCATGGCGAATCGAGGCGATATAGAGCCCTTCGGGAAGGAGCGATACGGGGATGGAGGCCCTGCCTCCACTCGGGGCGATCGTCTGGCTCAGATGATGCCTCCCCGTGAGATCATAGATATCGATGAGGCAGGTCTTATAGCGAAGGTCTTCCCCTTCGACATTGATCTGCCCTGCATAATAGTAGGCTTTGATCTTGGTGGCGACACTGCCCTCGGTATTGATCGGACGAACCTCCCGATCCGCCTCGACGAGTAGGTCGATCCAATAGGCACCACCGGGGACTTGGGCACTGCGCACCCAGCCATCGGTCAAATGATGTACCCAAGCCGACCAGCCACGTAGCCTATTGGCTGGGCCATCGTAGGCCAGCAGAGGCAGCTGCATATCTACGCCGTCGGCCGTGGCGCAAGAGAGGAGGTACTCGCCCTTCGCCAAGCTAAGCTGTAAGTCCTCAGGCGCAGGGAAGAAGACCTCAATCGTATCAGAGCGAAGGGTACGCGCCCCCGTCGTGAGCTTCCCTTGCTCGTCGTAGCGAACAAACGAGCCCAACGAGGTCGATGCGAACTCCAGCACCTTCGCCCCGAGGCCTTTCTCTTCGGAGAAGGGCTGCAGTGCGACACGTAGCTGGGGGAGCTTCCCCGCTGCTAGCTGGGCGTTGGACTTGAAGACCACGTAAGCCCCGAGCACCTTCACTCCGTTGGACTTCGGCAGGGTCAGCTGGTTCGCTAGCGCATTGATGCCGGCACGAGGCTGGTGAAGCTGATTAGGATGGATCGACTCGATGGAGGTGGCATTGGGATCGGGGTAGATCGGACTCCAGCGTAGCACCTGCTTCGGAGCAAGAGGATCGTAGCCTGCGCAGGTCTTCTTCCCGCTATTCTTCGGGTCGAGCCAAGGCTTGAGCGATGCGGCGTTCCCGCCTCCTACCGACCAAGCCCTATTGATCGACCAATAGCTGTCCCCCTCAGGGCTGGTGCACGAAGATATGCCCCCCGTCAGGGCTCCGATGATGAGGCCATTCTTGTCGAAGAGCGGTGATCCCGAGGAGCCTGGAGCAGTAACTCCGATCGCCCAGCGCTGGACGAACCAGTGCTTATCCGTCCAAGAGATGTGCTGCACATTACCTTGGCTATCGACATAGGTAAGGTCGTAGTCTTGGATCTCTAGCTGGGTATCCTCCGTCTGATTGTAGCGCTTGGTAGAGCCCCCAGGGTGATGGATCCCGATGAAGGGGCCCTTGGGGGAAGCCTCGATATTCCACCCAGCGAAATAGGGCTGGTAGGAGGCTGGGATCGGTCCCTTCTTCCCGTTCTTCAGCTTGGGTAAGCCTTCGATACGCAGCAGGCTCATCTCCGTAGACTCGTTGTAGGCTGAGAGGGAAGCTCCACTGAGGCTCTGCTCTTCGGTAGCTCGGACATTCCCTCGCTGCAGGGGACTTTGGAAACCAAAGAAGAAGACCGTCGTAGCTACATTGCGTTGGATGGCAGCATGGTTGCCGAGGAGACGGAAGAGATTGTTCACGCAGTGCGACGAGGTCAGGACGTAGGGTGTGCCATCGGAGGCGGTGTTATTGACCAAGACTCCTGAGCTGGCGCTCGTTCCCCCGACGATGAGCAGGAGGACACTCCTACTCTGTTGCCAAGCATCGGGGTAAGCCAAGACATTGGGAGCACAGGCAAGTGATTTGAGCGAGGCCCGAGGGTGATCAAAGAAAGGCTCCCCAGGCTGGGCGAAGTCTGCACGGGGAGCAGCACGGAAGTCACGGAAGCCGTAGAAGACTGCATCCACTCGGAAGGGCAGGCGAAGAGCCTCGGGAGCTACACCTTGGGGATATTCATACTCGAGGATCAGCGCCTCGGCATCAATCGGGGCGACCTGCAGGAGGCTGTCGGCGCTGTTGTTCTGACTGGTCAAAGCGCCTCGTGCTGTCGCTCCCTTGGCTTTGACAAAGAGGGCTGCTCCCTCGGGCAAGGCATAGCGACTGAGGCGAAGACCGATGTTCTTCGCTCGGGGCGCACGTATCTCGGCTCGCCAGACATAGTTCCCCGAAGGATCTTGAAGCAGTTCCCCCAGAGCCTCCGTAGCCTCAGCAATCGATCGCTCCACAGCGAAGGTGTAGGTGCGAAGCCCTTTAGAGGAGAGCTCGGCACTACGAAGCTCTTCGGTCGTAGGGGGTGCTATGGTCAGCGGGGAGGAGACCGTAGGCACGGCGAGTCTCAGCGCTTGGGTGCGGTCGGCAGGGCGCAAGGGGGCTTCCTCGGAGCGTGGGGTCAGCTGCAGGCGGTACTGCGCCCCAAGTTCGGGAGCGAAGGACACGAGGAGACAGCCCACGATGAGGAGGCGAAGCGTATGAAGGGAGCGTAGAGGCGACATAGACGGAGCGACTCGAAGGGAGGGACTAACTAAAGGAAACGAAGCCTAACTGCTCAAGTAGCTTACGCTCCTCGGGACGGGCACCTTGGATGGTGAAGGCCGAAGCCTCACGAGGGAAGCGGTAGGCACGACGCAGGGCTTCGAAGGCGGAGGGATCGGCCTTGAGCTGACGGGTCGTCTCAGCGAGACTACAGGTATGGAGTTGAGCACGGAGGATGCGCTCTTCCTCGGGGAAGGCCGAGAGGTCGATCAAGGGTTGATCTGGGGTATAGAGGACAGACTCATCCCAGAGCCCCTCGGGGAGTGGTAGCTGAAGCGCTCGGCAGACAGCCTCTAGAGCCATCTGCGAGCCTCGCCACTTCCCGTCAGCGGTCCAGCCTGCTACATGCGGTGTAGCGATGAAGGTATGCTGGGGCAGCTCGGGATGGATCTTGGGCTCACCTGCCCAGCAGTCGAGGATGAGATCAGCGATCTGTCCTTGCTCGAGGGCACGGAGAAGCGGGGCGCTAGGAGATACAGGACCTCGGCAAGCATTGATGAGCAAGGGGCGGCGCACGCATGCCTCGAGGAAGGCTTCATCGACCATCCCGACCGTCGCATGGGCACCCGTTGCCGTCAAGGGGACATGCAGTGAGATGATGTCGCTGGAGCGCTGGATCTCCTCGAGCGACACAAAGCCTTCGCTCCCCTCTCGTTCGGCACGAGGTGGATCGCAGAGTAGCGGGCGAAGGCCTAGAGCAGAGACACGCTCAGCGAGCTTACCACCCACATGCCCCACCCCGACGATCCCGATGGTCTTCCCCTGAAGCGAGACACCTCGCTCCAGCGACCAACTAGCTAGGGCCGAGAGGACGTACTGGACGACTCCCCCCGCATTGCACCCCGGTGCGCTGTACCAAGCCACCCCGTGGGAAGTGCAGTAGTCAGCATCGATATGATCATAGCCAGCCGTAGCGGTGGCTACCACACGCACACGGCTTCCCTCGAGGAGGGCACGATCGACCTGAACAACACTTCGTATCAAGAGCGCATCGGCCTCACGCACCCGCTCGGGGGTGAAGTCACGGCTGGGGAGGTACTGCACCTCCGCGACTTGCTCCACGAGCCCCTCGAGGTAAGGCAGAGAGGCATCTAGGACGAAGAGTGGCTTTCGCATGGATTCTTGTCTGATATTAACGAAGCTATCCCGACCTCTGTCCCACTTCTCGAAGCGGGCGGTCAGGATAGAGGCTTCATCCCCCGAGCCTTGGGAGCTCGGGGGAGAGAACTTATTTAGTTGGCTCCGACCTCGGTGACGCTGTCTTCAGGGAGCTCGATCTTGCCGTATTCACGCTCGAAACCCTGCAGATGCTGCTCGATCAGGCGCACCAGACGCTTGGCATTGTCGGGAGTCAAGATCTGACGGCTGTGGACACGTGCCGACTGCTGCCCTGGGAGAAGGCGCACGAAGTCGAGGACAAATTCGCTCTGAGAGTGCAGGACGACTGCGAGGTTAGCGTACTGACCTTGCCCCACTTCTTCAGGGAGCTCGATGTTGAACTGAGGAGATTCCTGTTCTGCCATTGTTTGATTCGTTTCTGTTCTTTCGTTAGTAAAGCTGGAGGGGCTTCTCTAGGGGCTCCTCCTTTCATCAAAGGTACGCAAAAGCACGGAATGGCACGGCATCGGGAAGGGCGCTTCCCGCCTCGCTTCTTCCTCTCGGCAAAGCCCGCTCTGGAGCAGGTCTCCCGATGGGGTCAAAAACGACCTACCGTGGGTCGCCGAAAAAACCTACTGTGGGTCGCCTCACCGACCTACCGTAGGTCGCAAGGACGACCCACAGTAGGTTTTATTTGGAGTGCTCCGTGGGCGGGGAAGAAGGCTAGGGGAAGGAGCGAAGATCTTGGACCGAGCAAGTCCCTTCGCCCAGCACCAAGATCTTCTCCGCTATCTCTCTAGATGATAAATATTTTGTACCTTTGCGACGCTTTGCGTAATCTCTGTCAGGAAGTATCTATTTGAGTGTGGCCTGTTACATTGCGTTTAGTGTAGTACTAATCAAATAAGCTAAAGGACAATATGGACTTTATTAAGATCGTCAACGAAGCGTTTGCTACGGGCAAGGAGCATCCTTCTTTCCGCAGTGGTGACACGATCACCGTTGACTACCGCATCAGCGAAGGTGGCAAGGAACGTATCCAGCGCTACCGTGGTGTCGTCATCCGCATCAGCGGTCACGGCGACAAGAAGCGCTTCACCGTACGCAAGATCTCTGAAGGCGTAGGTGTAGAGCGTATTTTCTCTATCGAAAGCCCCTTCATCGAGAAGATCACCGTCGAAAAGCACGGTAAGGTACGTCGCGCTAAGCTCTACTACCTCCGCGCCCTCACCGGTAAGAAGGCTCGTATCAAGGAGCGTCGCTTCGTCGCTGACAAGTAAGAAGATCTTCGGGGAGAGCTCCTGCCACTGGGCAGATGGTCACCCCGAGCCTTCTATCCAAGCATACAGCCCCATCGCCGATACGCTCGGTGATGGGGCTGATGTTTCCTCGCCCCTATCCGATAGGAGCAGGCACCTATAAGTTTATGTATTTACAATCAATGAATAGACTTTCTATCACTCTAGCCCTCATGACCCTCGGGATGACGGTCTCTTCCTGCGATGATCCCATCGCCGTGAAGGAGCGTAGCCTGCAAGAGCGTCGCATCAAGGAGGGTGTACTCACCACCAGCCAGACCTTCGACTTCACTCGCTGGATCGAGGTGAGCAAGGGCGCTTATCGACTGCCCTCCATCAGCGTCGACGAAGACGCAAAGAACACGTATTGGGCTTCAGCCAGCAACCAAGGCTACACCATGCTTTCCTCCAAGCCTACGGACTTCCCCGTCATCCCTCTGGAGGAGGATGGAGCCTATCGGGGGGCCATCATCCGCTCGATCAAAGGCTTTTACTTCTTCGGGATGGGTACGAATGTCATCGCTGGTGCCCTCTATTCGGGTCAAGTCGATGCTCGCACACTTGTAGGGAAGCCCCTAGAATCGACCCTCTTCGGACAGCCCTATTCGAGTGGCATCCCCGAGGTGATGAAGTTCACCTACCAGTACAAGGCAGGCGAAAAGGTCATCCACGGACAGAACAAGCGTGTCGAGCTCCCCAGCCAAGACCGTGCAGCCGTCTCAGCCGTCTTCTACGAAGTGACGGAGGATGACCGCTACCTCAATGGCATCACCCTACAGTCAGATGCTCGTATCGTCGCCAAGGGCTATGTCGAACTCGAACCCACGACACCCGAAGGCACTTGGCAGACCTACAGCCTGCGCCTTAGCCCCGTAGATCAGGCACGCTATGACGCTGTGGACTTCTCCACGAAGAAGTACCGCCTCGCCCTCGTCTTCTCCTCTAGCTATCGAGGCGCTGAATACATCGGGGCTATCGGTAGTGAGCTACGCCTACAGCAGGTGACGCTCCAGGATCGCATCAAGCCTCACCAATAGTCTCGTAGCACATGAAGATACAGATCAGATCCCTCCTCCTCGGCCTTTCGCTAGGCCTGCTTACCCTCCCTGCTCTTGCAGGTGAGACGGACGATCAGCAGCCCTCCCGCCTAGGGATAGGCCTGCACCTTGGCTTCAATATCGGCGGAGCCCTTCCCCCCACTGTCCCCCAGCCCGTCAAGAAGGTCACGGCCTTCAAGCCTGGGGGTACGCCCAACGTAGGGCTGGACTTCTCCTACCGCCTCACCCCGACCAGCCCCTTCTCCCTCCTGCTGGGTGCAGAGTACGACATACGTAGCTTCAGCTCGACGGTCCTAGCGGAGAACATGCCCATACGCTACCAGAGCGAAGACCGTAGCGAGCAGCACTTCTCGGGCTATCAGCGTGTCGAGATGGATACCCGCTACATCGTGGTGCCCGTAGGTGTGAGCTACACTCTACCCCACAGCTCCTTCCGCCTCATGGCTGGAGGCTACTATGCGTATGCCCTCAAGCGCAAGTTCACCGCCAAGCTCGACGGCGATGGGCTCATGGATGGTCGTGTCTATCAGGAAGGCTCGATCCTGAGCTTCTCCCTCGGCGACTTCCTCGTGCGCAATGACGTAGGCGTACGCTTCGGCGCAGACTATCAGATCGACCCACATTGGGGGATCGTAGCACGGATGAATGTAGGTCTCCCTAAGATCTTCGACAAGAGTTTCGAGGTGATGCCCTACTCCCTCCGCCACGTCTTCCTCAACCTCGGTGTCAGCTACCGCATCAACCGCTAGCGCCCCGCACCTCGACCCTAAAATACAGCGCCGCCCCGCTAGGCTCTCAGACCAGAGAGACCTAGCGGGGCGGTGCTGTATTTTAGGGAAGGCTCGGAGGCCTCAAGAAACGACCCACGGTAGGTCGCTGATAAAACCTACTGTAGGTCGTCTCACCGACCTACCGTGGGTCGCAAAGGCGACCTACCATAAGTTTCTGGAGCACCCCTCCGCAGGACGCTCACGCTGGGCTTGCGGAGAGGGAGAAGGAGGCTACTGCAGGAGACGGATCTTCTCCTCGAGGCGCTGGAGTTCGTTGCGCAGGCGAGCCGCTTCGATGAAGTCTAGTTCCTTGGCGGCAGCCATCATCTCAGCACGCTTCGCCTCGGCGAGGGAACGTAGCTGATCGGGCGAGAGGAGCTTCTCGATCGGATCTTCGATAGGTGCTTCTGGACTTGCCTCGATATAGGCTTGAGGTTCGCCCGCAGCCTTCTTGTCGGGAAAGACCGACGAACTATTCTTGACGATCTGCTGAGGAGTCAAGCCGTGCTCCTCGTTGTAGGCGATCTGCTTGGCTCGTCGTCGAGCCGTCTCATCGATAGTGAGGCGCATGCTTTCCGTCACCTTGTCGGCATAGAAGATCACGCGTCCATTCACATTACGAGCAGCACGCCCTGCCGTCTGCGTCAGGGAGCGGTGCGAACGAAGGAAGCCTTCTTTGTCAGCATCGAGTACAGCGACAAGGGCGACCTCGGGTAAGTCCAGCCCCTCACGAAGGAGATTGACTCCGATGAGCACGTCATAGACTCCCTTGCGAAGATCTTCCATGATCTGCACACGGGTCAGCGTATCGACATCGCTGTGGATGTAGCTACACGACACCCCATGACGCAGGAGGTATTCCGAGAGCTCTTCGGCCATACGCTTGGTGAGGGTCGTCACCAGCACTCGCTCCTTACGCTCTATGGCTAGCTGGATCTCATGCTCGAGGTCATCCACCTGATGCAGCGTGGGGCGCACCTCGATGGGTGGGTCAAGAAGACCCGTAGGGCGAATAAGTTGCTCGACCACGACACCCTCACTCTTCATCAGTTCGTACTCGGCGGGCGTGGCGCTGATATACAGGATGCGATCGGTGAGACCATCGAACTCATCGAAGGTCAGCGGACGGTTGTCCAAGGCGGCAGGCAAGCGGAAGCCGTGCTCCACGAGACTGAGCTTGCGGGAGCGGTCGCCGCCGTACATTGCATGGATCTGCGGTACTGTCACGTGGCTCTCGTCGATGATGAGGAGGAAGTCCCGAGGGAAGTAGTCTAGGAGGCAGAAGGGGCGTTCTCCTGGGCGACGGCCATCGAAGTAGCGGGAATAGTTCTCGATACCAGAGCAGTAGCCCAGCTCACGTATCATCTCGAGATCGTAGGTCGTACGTTCGTAGAGACGCTTCGCCTCGTAGGGCTTCCCTTCGGCTTCTAGTTCGGCGACCCGAGTACCGAGGTCGACATCGATCTCGCCCACGGCATGATTGACCTGCTCCTGCGTCGTGACGAAGAGGTTGGCAGGATGGATGATAAGTCGGGACATAGGTCCGTACTCCCTCCCCGACGCTGGGTCAAAGGAGGCGATACGTTCGATCTCATCGTCCCAGAAGGTCACACGGTAAGCCACCCCTTCGAAGCCTTCTACCGCAGGGAAGATATCTAGGGTATCCCCCTTGACTCGGAAGTAGCCTGGGGAGAAGGTGATGCGGTCATTGACGTAGTGGTTGAGCACGAGCTCCCGCTTGAGTTGCTCTTGGCTGTAGCGCTGACCTTCCTCTAGGCGAATGATCTTCTCCTCGAAGGCCTTGGGGTCGGCCATCCCGTAGAGGCAGGAGACGGAGGAGATGACGATGACATCCTCTCGCCCCGAGAGCAGAGAAGCCGTCGCCCTTAGTCGGAGCTTCTCGATCTCAGCGTTGATCGCCATATCCTTCTCTATATAGGTATCGGAGGCAGCGATATAAGCTTCGGGCTGGTAGTAGTCGTAGTAGGAGACAAAGTACTCGACAGCGTTGTCGGGGAAGAAGGCCTTGAACTCCGCATAGAGCTGTGCTGCCAGCGTCTTGTTGTGACTCAGCACGAGGGTAGGCTTCCCTAGGCGAGCGATGACGTTGGCTGCGGTGAAGGTCTTCCCCGATCCCGTGACCCCGAGGAGGGTCTGGAAGGGCACCCCCGCACGGAAGCCAGCGACGAGTTCGTCGATGGCTTGAGGCTGGTCACCTGTAGGGCGGAAGCGAGAAGTGAGCTTGAAGGACATAGTGCGTGGGGGCTACTTCCCCTGATGAATGGTGAGCTGAGGGAAAGGGAAGCCGATGCCCTTGGCATTGAAGTCGGCATAGACTCGCTCATTGAAGTTCCAGAAGACATTCCACAGATCTCCCGAGGCGACCCAAGCACGTACAAGGATGTCTACCGAAGAGCTATTCAGATTGTGCAGCACGACTACGGGTTCGGGGGTCGTACGGATACGTTCGTCCTGGGCCAGTAGGTCAAGGATCACCTGCCGTACACGCTGGAAGTCTTCATCATACTCGATGCCGATGGTCCACTCCACACGGCGAAGGTCTTCATGAGAGAAGTTCGTCACGAGGTTACTGCTGAGGATGCCATTGGGGATGAAGACCGCCTTGTTGTCTGGGGTCAAGACTTCGGTGTGGAAGAGGCGGACAGCACGGACGGTACCGTCGATGCCCTGAGCCGAGATGAAGTCCCCTATGCCGAAGGGCTTAGTGACCATGATGATGACTCCACCGGCCATATTCTGTAGCTGGCCACTCAGCGCCATACCTACCGCTAGACCCATAGAGGCTAAGACGGCAGCGAAGGACACGGACTTCACTCCGAGGATGCTTGCGAGGATGATCCCCAGCGTCACATAGAGCAGGGCTGTGAAGAGCGAGTCAAGGAGCGTGACGGCTACCCCATCGAAGGCACGACGGCGGAGGAACTTATCGAAGAGACGACCCACCCAGCGGATGACGATCCTACCGAGCCAGAAGAGCACGAGCACCAAGAGCACCCGCACCCCGAAGTTGATCGCTCCGTTGATCCAGCTCTCAAGGTGATCACGACCGAACCAGTGCTGGTAGTCCAAGTTGAGGGGCTGTGTCGCCGAGCCCAAGGCATTGCGTACACCCGAAGTCTGCGCCGAGTCTACGGGCAAGATATCTGCAAGAAGAAACATAGGATAAGCGTAAGATAAACGTAGGATTAGGCATCAAGGGCTTCGGCCTCACGCTCTGCTCGTGTACGCCGTCTCCAGCGCAGGAAGAAGAAGAGCATGGCCAGCCCTTTGAGTATCGAGGAGATAGAGATGGCCCACCAGACCGCCTGAATGCCCCAGCCCCAAGAGGCGAAGAGGAACACCATAGGGATGCGCAGGTACGTACCCACGATGCTCACCGCTGCGGGCAGGTAGGTGCGCCCAAGGCCATAGAAGAGCCCTTCGGCGGTGATCTCGAGCATCATGAAGGCTTGGGAGAGCCCGACGATACCGAGGTAGACGGCACCAGCCTTGTAGGCAGCCTCCTCGGGCACGATGAGGGCAAAGACTTCCTCGCCCCAGAAGACGAAGAGGAGCGTCCCCAGCACCCCGACGATGAGGGTGAAGCTAAGTGCTCGACAGAAGGCTCGGTAGACACGGCGGAGCTTGCCTGCGGCGAAGTTCTGCCCGACAATCGTGGTCAGTGCCTCGGTGACCCCCGAGGCGGTGTTCCACGTGAGCGATTCGATCTGTGCTCCCGTAGTCATAGTAGCCACTCCGATGTAGCCTCCGAGTGAGGACACCTGCCTA
This sequence comes from uncultured Porphyromonas sp., assembly GCF_938039215.1. Lineage (GTDB taxonomy): Bacteria > Bacteroidota > Bacteroidia > Bacteroidales > Porphyromonadaceae > Porphyromonas. The sequence goes on from NZ_CALHVI010000033.1 coordinate 68,235, forward strand.
CCGATATAGATACTGACCAGAGCGAAGAGCACCTGCAGCGAGGCTGGGGGCACTCCGATCTGGAGGATACGGCGCACGTACTGCCATCTCAGGCGCACGAGGAAGGGGAAGCCTCCGAAGAGCTTATCCCGCTTCACCTGCCAGAGGAAGAGCAGGAGCACGAGCGCTTGGCTCACGACGGTAGCTAGCGCTGCCCCCGAGGTACCCCAGCCGAGGGTGAAGATGAAGAAGGGGTCGAGGAGCATGTTAGCCCCGAGCCCTAGGATGGAGATGCGGAAGGGTGTCCGACTGTCCCCAATAGCGTTGTAGAGCCCTGTGAGCGAGGCCGCAAGGTAGATACTTGGGAAGCCTATGAGCGAGAGGTAGAGGTAGCTCAACCCTTCAGCACGTACACTCGGGGTCAGGGCATAAAGGTCTAGGAAGAAGCCCGAAGAGAGGATGTAGATCGCCAGTATCACGAGGCTCAAGAGCAGACTCATGCAGACATTCTGCGAGGCATAGGCCTTGGCTTCGTCCCGTCGTCCCGCTCCGATCCCCTGCGAGATCGTCACTTCGCTCCCGATCTTGTTGATCAGGGCGAAGGAGCTAGCGATCCAGAGGAAGACGGAGGCTGCCCCCACCGCTGCTAGGGCTTGGGCACTAAGTCTGCCGAGCCAGATCATGTCGGTGAAGTTGTAAGCGATCTGCACGAAGCTCGTCCCCATGATCGGCAGTGCGATCCGGTAGAGGTGTCCTGTGATGTCTCCTCGGGTTAGGTCTTTGATCTTGTCTTGCATCCGTGAGGGTGAAGTAGTGGGATTAGTGCTGGGGATGGAGCACTGTGAGCTGGTCTGACTTCATGCGGTGGGCATAGTCTTGGAGATAGGCTTTCATACGGAGAAGCATCCTCGAGAGTACGGGGCTCTGCTCTCCCTTGAGATCTCTCTGGAGCAGGGGGTCCTTCTTCATATCGAAGAAGCCCAGCACGTGCTGCCCATCGAACTGCAAGAGCCAGTCACCCTCGACCATCTGATACGTCCCATCGACATGGCTCACCATGAAGCGGGGACGGCTGGCATCGAAGGCGCTACTGCCGAAGGCGACCATCGGGCGCTGATCACCCACGAGATCTAGGATCGTGGGATAGAGGTCGGCCTGCGAGACGACACGCTCGGCATCCCGTCCCGTCAGTTCGCCTCGGGGGTCGAAGATGATGATGGGGACACGGAAGACACCTATAGAGGTCTTGTACTCGGGGAGCGCTCCTGGCACGGCATGGTCAGCGACGATGACGAAGAGCGTCCGATCGTACCACGGCTGTCGGCTCGCCGTCTCGAAGAACTTCCTCAGAGACATATCGGCATAGGCGATGGCCTGATGCATCGGGATCGTCCCCTTCGGTAGCACCTCTTGATACTGCTTAGGCACGAGGAAGGGGTGGTGCGAAGAGAGCGTGAACTCCGCCGCAAAGAAGGGCTCACGGAGCTTACCCAGCTGACCAGCGACGTACTGCAGGAACTTCTCATCCCAGATCCCCCAGTTCCCGTCGAAGTCTTCATCATGCCCGTATTCCTTCATCCCATAGTACTGCTGGATGCCTACCTGACGGGTGAAGGCATCGAAGCCCATTGAGCCATTCGGAGCGCCGTGGAAGAAGGCCGTCGCATAGCCCATTGAGTCCAGACGGGAGGGGAGCGAAGGGAGCTTATTGCCCGAATAGATAGAGAGGACGAAGGGCACGTGGGGCTTGATGATCGAGGTGAAGATCGAGGGCATCGCATCGATGGACTTCCCGCCATTGGCATAGCCCCGCTCGAAGACATAGGATCGGGTGAGCAGGGAGTCGACGAAGGGGGTGAACCCCTTGTAGCCAGCGATGTCCCCATTCAGCCCCCCTACCCATTCACGGGCGAAGCTCTCCCAGATGATGAGCACGACATTGCGCCCTTTGTACTTCCCCGAGAGCGGCGTTTGCCCTGGGGTGTAGACGGAGCTGAAGTACTTCGTCACCTCGCTCTCGGGCATGAACTGGTAGTCGGGCAGGCTTTGCTTCCCGATGGTGCGAACGAGGCTAAAGGGCGTATTGAGTACCAGCGCTCGCTGCTGAGGACGCTGGATATAGGCATTGGCATTACTCAGCGTGATGGGACGGGTGTCCCGAGTGAAGCCTCCTCTCCCCCCGACAATCGACATGTAGATGGCGATAGCCAGCAGGAAGGTCGAGCTGAAGTAGAGCGGGAGCACCTTCCCCCGAGGGCGCACCTTCGGACGGGGAAGCCTACGATCGACGAAGATAACGAGTACCACCAGCGCCACCGCCAGTAGCGTCATCGGCCAGTAGTCCCAGAGCATGCGGAGGAAGCGGAAGGGGTTCTCCTCTCCGAACTCCTCGAAGACGGCCATCGTCGTCCGCCTGAGCGTGAAGCGGTAGTAGACCGTATCCCCAAGGTTGAGCACGATAGAGATCCCCGCCACGAGACGGAAGAGCCACGAGAGCATCCGCTGGTAGCCCCGACTATATGCCCAAGGGATGGGGAGCAGGGAGAAGATCGTCAGCAGAAGGTTCGTATAGAGCAGGGCGCTGAGGTCGAAGCGCAGCCCTCCCCAGAAGATCTCCCCAAGGAGCTTCATCGAGTCGATCTCGAGGAGATCCCGATTGTACAAATAGAAGATGCCTCGGCACACACTATAGAGGGCGAAGGCGAGAAGTAGGCGGATGACAAGAAGGCGAACCTGTGCCCCAAGCGGACGAAGGCTCGACCCATATAGAGAGTGACTCATTGAAGTGGGTTAGCTAGGATGATACCCCTTGGAAGGGTGGACTACGGAGGCTACCTAAGGCTCCTCTGTAAGCCCGTAAAATCGCCTGCAAAGGTACAACATCTTCCCTAGAGTCGGGCGATCCAGAGCGGGGAGCTTCCCCCTTGGATCGGGCTAGCCAGCACGGCTCGGACGGGGCTCTTCTTCCACTCCTCAAGCGGCGCTACTAGTGCCTCCGCCGAGGTGCTACTGCTCCCTCCATCGAAGTACTACTGCTTCCTCTATCGAGGCACTAGTAGCGCCTCAGGAGAAGCTCCAGCGACACCGCTCCAGCAGACATGAGCCCCATCCCTTCGCCCAGCCTCTAGCGAGCCCGAGATGACACCGAGGCGATGCGACTTTCGCCACACCGCCTCGGAGCAAACTGATTATGAAGAAAATTAGAAGGGGGGAGGCCCTGGAGGGCCCTGACGCTTCATGTCGCTACGGCTTCCACCTCCGCTAAAGCTGTCGAAGCGGTAGATGAAGTGAAGCATAGCATAGCGCCCAAGCGTATTGGATTCCTCCAGCGTGCTGGACATCGCCGTGATGCTCTGGTAGATGCTACGACGGCTATTCAGCAGGTCGTAGCCCTTGAGACGGACAGTGGCCTTCTTCCCTGCAAGGAAGCTATAAGAGAGGCCTGCATTGAGCAGCAGCTGATCTTGATTGTAGCCTGCAGCGTAGCCACGAGAGGTCGTATAGGTCGCTTCACCCTCGAAGGCAAAGCCCAGAGGCAGGGAGAGGTTGGTCGTGTAGCCCAGAGAATAGTCCTTCGTCGCAGGGGTGACAGCCGAGGGCAGGCTATTGGAGGCATTGTAGTAGCCGAAGCCTCCCTTGAGTGTCATATCAATACCAGTGATGCGGTAGTTCAGTCCCAGCTCCTCACGCAGTCTGAGGGAGAGACTACGATTCTTCTCCCCGTTGATGTAGGTATGGCTACGTGCCAGATCGTTGAAGGAAGCTAGGCGAATGGAGAACTTCTTCCCTGGAAGTGTCTGGGTGAAGAAACCACCAAGACCAAGGGAGGCATTCCCGTCCACGTTCGTATAGTCAATCGTACGCTTCCCGCTGGCGACATCGTAGAGGGAGCGCTGGATGATGTCGTGCTGGACTACCTGTGCCCGTCCAAAGACCGAGAGGGAAGTCTGGCTCTTCGTCCAGTACTTACTGAAGCGCCCGAAGAGGTTATGCTGGAAGCCTGGGAGCAGATCTTGATTACCCACGTAGGAGATGAGCGGGTTGGTCACGTCCTGCACGGGCGATAGCTGCTCGTTGGTAGGAGCAAAGCTACGACCGAAGTAGTCTAGGCGAAGCTCCGTACCACGCTGAGGCTTGAAGGAGAGGCGGAGCGTAGGGGAGAAGTTGAGCGTCGAGCGAGAGATCGGCGTAGCGGTGACACCAGCGACGACAGAGTGGCTACTGATGCGAGAGGACTCTACATTCACCCCTGCGGTGAGGTCGTAGCCCTTGCCCTTCCTCTTGAGCGCAAGGCCTACTTGATGGGTGAGGTAATCGGAGCGGAATTCGTTGCTGTAGGTCGCATTGTGCACCGTATAGCCTCCCGTCAGATCGGAGTCATAGGCATCACGCGAACTCTTACTCTCCGATCCCTTGATCTGGTAGGTAAGCTGAGAGAAGAAGCCCTTCCCTAGAGGCTCGACCCAGCCGAGGCGTGCCTGATAGTTCAGCCCACGCGTATGGCTGTCGATGCGCTGGTCTACATCCTGGTTAGTCGCCGACGTGCGGTCGTAGAGGTTGTAGATATAGGTCCCGTCGCCTCGCTCATCCTCGAGCCCGAAGCGAGCCGAGAGGGTCAGCGTACGACCCGAAGCACTGAGGCGACGACTCCCGTCGAGGCGGAGCGTCCCGTTGACATTATCTAGGAGCGTCTGCTGGGAGAGCGTACTGGAGTTGATCAGCGTGCTGGTAGCATCCTCTAGGGTCTTCGTCGTAGAGGAGTAGACACCCTTGCTGTGGCCGTAGCGGAGTTCGGGGGAGATGATGATCTCCGTCAGTGAGTCTGGCTTCCACTCCATACGGATATTAGCTCCGTAGGCATCCTTGTCGCTCCGCTCCGTACTCTTGCCCGTCTCGGTGGTCGAGCCCGTAGAGAGGTAGTTCTGCTGCCAGCTGTCGGTGAGCTTATTCGTCGTATTGCGTCCCCCGAGGGCATTAGCATTGAACTGGAGCTTGGAGGAGAGCGTATGGTTGATGTTCCCACCGAGCATCTTGGAGGTCAAGATCCCGTTGGCATCACGGCGAGGACGACCTCCGCCGCCCCCACGATTGCCACGGCGACCCGCACCCATGCCCATGAGGAAGCCCATCTGGTTCCCTTCGCTGGAGATGTCGGAGAAGCCTGCATTGTTCGTGTTATTGAGCCCGCCGAGGATGGTGAACTGATTGTCGTCAGCGAAGCGGCTCAGCGTTAGGTTCGCCTCGTAGCGTTCGCTGGTACCTGCACCTGCGTAAGCCGTCCCGAAGAGTCCCTTCTTCTTGCCCGCCTTGATGGTAAGGTTGATGACGGTCTCCTCATTGCCATCGGAGAAACCCGACAGACGTGCTGCTTCGCTGTCTCGGTCAAGCACCTGCACCTTCTCCACAAGTTCTGCGGGCAGGTTGTTAGCAGCTACCTTCGGGTCGCCCTCGAAGAAGCGCTTGCCATCGACCATGATCTGCGAGATCGTCTTGCCGTTGATGGTGATCTTGCCATTCTCGTCGATGGAGGCACCAGGGAGCTTCTTGATCAGGTCTGCCACGACAGCACCTTGGTTGGTGGTGAAGTTGCCTGCGTGGAACTCAATGGTATCCCCCTTGATCACTACATCGCTCGTCTTACCGACGACCTTCACTCCCTCGAGGAGCTCACCCTCCCCTACGAGCTTGATCGGGGCGAGGGTGAGGTTAGTACCCGCCACTTGGAGGCTCTGCGTGTGGGTCTTGTAGCCAACGAAAGTCACTCGGAGCGTATAGCTACCACGGGAGACTTGCTTGAGAAGGAAGGAGCCGTCCTTCCCACTCACCGCTCCCGTCTTGAGCTTGCCATCGGGGAGAAGGAGGCTGACACTTGCCCCAGTGAGGGCTTCGCTCTTCTCGTCAAGGATCTTCCCCGAGATCGTGCGTAGGGAGTCCTGCGCTGCGATCTTCCCTCCGCCGAGCGTGAAGAGGAGGAGGGCTAGAAGGCTTAGGGTAGCATATCTACTTGCTTGCTTCATAGTTCGTTCGTTTAACCGTTTTCTCCCTTAGAGCCGTGGTCCTAGGGTTCGTTTAATAGAACCCCTAAAAAAGAAGTGGACTGACCTCCCCGAAGGGAAGCCAGCCCACTCACGAGCAAGAGGATAGCAAGCCTCGTGGCTTACTGACCCGAACGGATGCGATCGTCGAAGGCGGTAAGAGCAGCCTTGGCTCCTTCGCCCATAGCGATGACGATCTGCTTGTAGGGTACGGTGGTGCAGTCGCCTGCGGCATAGATGCCTGGGACAGAAGTGCGGCAACGCTCGTCGATGACGATCTCCCCACGACGAAGCTCTACAAGCGACTCGAAGGGCTTGGTATTGGCCGCCAGACCGATCTGCACGAAGAGCCCATCCAGAGCGATGACTTCTTCTTCGCCTCCATCACGAGGAGCGACACGAAGGCCCGTGACCTTCGTCCCATCACCCAGCACTTCCTTCGTCGCCATCGCCTTGCGGACGGTGACGTTGGGGAGCGTAGCCAGCTTCTCCTGCAGGACAGTATCAGCTCTTAGGGTGTCCATGAACTCGAGGACGACGACACTTCTACAGATACCTGCTAGATCGATAGCTGCTTCGATACCGGAGTTACCCCCGCCGATGACAGCGATGTCCTTACCCTTGAAGAAGGGACCATCGCAGTGCGGGCAGAAGGCGACACCACGACCGATGTATTCGGCTTCCCCTGGTACACCGAGCTTACGCCAAGCAGCACCGGTAGCGAGGATGACCTGATCTGTGGTGATGAGCTCCCCGAGGTTGGTCTTGACTTCCTTCTTATCACCGGAGAGGGTGATGCCTTCGACCTGACGATTGTCCAGCAGGTCGATGGAATAGGTCTCTGCGTGCTTGCGCAGGTCACTCGCCAGCTGCGTCCCCGTGGTAGCGACGACGGAAGGGATGTTCTCGATGCCCGTGGTCTCATTGACCTGCCCCCCGATGCGCTCAGCCACGACAGCGACATGAAGCCCCTTACGTGCCGAGTAGATGGCGGAAGCAATCCCCGAAGGACCGCCACCGACGACGACGAGGTCGTAGCTACGACGGATCGGTTCGTCCGAGAGGGGTTCAGCACCGACCTTGGCCTCGAGGGCTAGGAGCAGCTCGCCGAGAGAAGCCTTACCGACATGGATCAGTTCTGAGCCCACATAGACTGCGGGGACAGAGCTGACACCGAGGCTGTTCACTTCTTCTTGGAAGAGGGCGCCATCGACCATCTCGTGCTCGATGCCGTCGTTGTAGAGAGCCATGAGGTTCAGCGCCTGCACGACCTCGGGACAGTTGGTACAGCTGAGCGAAGCATAGGTCGTCAGGCGAAGAGGTGTCTTGAGGGCTGCGATACGACGCACGAAGACTTCTTCGGGGAGGTTCTTGCCCTGCCCATCAGCATTGAGTACAGCGAGGATGAGGGAAGTGAACTCATGTCCACCAGGGATAGCACGGAAGGAGATCCCCGTAGGTACGCCATCTCGGAGGATGCTGAGACGGAGCGTATCTGCTGGGCGCACCTCTGCAGAGAGCTGATCGCTCGTGGAGGCGAAGTCCTGAGCCATCGTGATGAGTTCGCTGCTCTTCGCCGTCTGAGCGTCATCGACGAGGAGCGTATATTGATGCTTGAGGCTAGCGAAGAGCCCCTTGAGTTGGGAGAGGATGTTCTGATCTAACTGCATGGTGTTGGGAGCGTATTTCTTTGTAATAAATGTGGGGAAGGAGAGCCTCAGAGAGCTGTTCCTTCCCCACGAAGATGTTGGCAGATCTGCCGAAGCGATTCTTCCCGACCGAGGGGAAGGCTTCGACTAGAGCTTCCCTACGAGGTCGATGCTAGGCGTGAGGGTAGCGTCCCCTTCCTGCCACTTAGCGGGGCAGACCTGACCTGGGTGTTCGTAGACGAACTTAGCAGCCTTGACCTTACGGAGGAGCTCGCTAGCGTCACGACCGATCCCGTTGTCGTGGATCTCAGCTACCTTGAGGACACCGTCGGGGTTGTAGAGGAAGGTACCACGATAAGCCTGACCTGCTTCTTCGATCATGACACCGTGAGCACGAGCTAGGTCGAAGGTCATGTCAGCAAGCATCGTGTATTCGATCTTGGCGATCGTATCCGTAGCATCAGCCCAAGCCTTGTGGACGAAGTGGGAGTCCGTGCTTACGGAGAAGACTTCTACGCCCAGACGCTGAAGCTCTGCGTAGTGATCCTGAAGGTCTGCAAGCTCCGTAGGGCAAACGAAGGTGAAGTCACCGGGATAGAAGAAGAGGATGCTCCACTTACCCTTGAGGTCTTCGCTAGATACTTCGAAGAAACCCTTGTCCTTGCGGAAAGCATTGACCTTAAATTCTGGGAGCTGGCTGTTGATGATGCTCATAGTCTGTTATTCTGAATTCTTTTTGATGATGATGGTACTGCTGTACCTGATTTGCCTGCAAAGGTAGAGGAAGAAGCTTCGCCCTCCAATTCGTTCTGTTTATTCACAGATAAACGCCATGTATCACCCACCCTTTTTCGGGGCTATTTCTTGAGGGGTCTTTACCCTAAGAAGGGGGCGATCGGGAGCACTGCTTCGGAAGGGCTCCAGAAAAACTTACTGTGGGTCGTCGATGCGACCTACCGTGGGTCGCAAGTGAAACCTACTGTAGGTTTTTTCGACGACCTACCGTGGATCGTTTTTGAGGCTCAAAGAACGAGGGGATGCGAGCGTGCAGAAGAGAAGAAGTGCCACCACTAAGCGGGCTCTTCTTCGGGCTAGTGCCCTGATCGTTTGGTTTTAGCTGTTCCTTAGCTCGGGGGAGAGGGATCTCCCCCCCTTGGAGAACTAAGGCTAAGACTCCTCGATAGAGAGGTCTTCGGAGAGGGGTTCATCACTGAAGATCACCGACGTAGCCCCCAGTGTCAAGACATCCCCCGTCTGGAGGTAGCGCCATTCACGTGGCTGAAGCAGTTCGCCGGCGATGAACGTCCCCACCCGACTGTCGTCATCGGCGAGCGCAAAGCGGAGCTTGCCCGTGCGCCCTTCGGTGACCTTGATGACAGCGTGGTGGCGGTCCATGCTCGGATCGGAAGTGATGATCGGGATATCCGTCTGGGTATCCTTATTGCGTCGGCCTATGCCATTGAGGCCGAGGTAGAGGGGGAAGAGCTGCTTGTAGCCGAAGACATTCTCCACGACGACAAGATGTCCGACAGCCTTGCGAGCAGCCTTCTTCTCCCCCTTGCCACTAGGCTGACGTAGGCGTAGATTGAGCTGGTGCGTACAGCTCGGACAGATGAGCGAGAGGCGGTCGCCCCCTTCGGCACGTAGCTCTTCGATGCGCTCTCGTGTCAGAGGGATCGCCGTATCACACTTGGGGCAAAAGATCTTCTTCATCACCTACCACTTTACTTACCTGAAGCAGGAGCTCCAGACTTGGGTTCTGGGGCAGAGAGGATCTTACGGTAGCGTGCCGTATCGGCGAGTAGTCCCTCGGCAGCATGCACCATCTTGTCCTCGGAGACACTACGCTCCAGCGCCCCTCTATTGTAGTAGTAGCGGGTGAGGATGGCAGCCGTGAGGTACTGCTCGATGTAGGGACGATGGTACTGCAGGTCGTGCTTGAGATCTGGGACGAAGAGCTTCTGCAGGGTCTCGAAGGCTTCCTTGCTCTTAGCGTAATAGCCCTCGAAGCGTGCTAGTTCCTCGAGCTTCTTCAGCTCCTTACTGCTCTGACGATCGTAGTCGAACTTCTTGTCGATCATGCGCTGAGAGAAGTCAGCATAGTCCGCCTCGGAGAGCTTGAAGTCCTTAGGAGCGGGGATCGTGCGATGCTGGCGAACATAGTCGGTGATCCAGTCGAAGGCATCGTTGCTCGCTCTGAGGTAGTAGACCATCGTAGGCAGGGTGTCCACGGAGAGCGTGCTATCGGGAAGAATGCCCCCTGCGTCACGCACCTCTCTACCGGCACGGGTGTAGAAGACCTTCGTCAAGCTATCGGGCAGGATGGTAGCGCCCTTCCCCTCACGAAGCGAATGGTAGTCGATACGCTGGATACAGCGCCCACTGGGGATGTAGTACTTCGCCGTCGTAAGCTTGATCGTCCCGTCGTAGGGGAGCTGCATCGTCGTCTGCACTAAGCCCTTGCCATAGCTCTTGACTCCCATGACGACCGCTCGGTCTAGATCCTGCAGAGCACCGCTGACGATCTCCGACGACGAAGCAGACTGCGCATTGATCAGCACCGTGAGAGGGATCTCGGTATCTAGAGGCTTGTCGGTGGTCTTATAGATGGTCTCCTGCAGACGAGCATTGCGCCCACGGGTCGTCACGACCTCTTCTCCAGCGGGGACGAAGAAGTTGACGATCTTGATCGCTTCATCGATCAGTCCGCCCCCATTGTCTCGCAGGTCGAGGATCAGTCCCTTGATGTGGTGCTTCTCCTTGAGTTCAAGGAATGCCTTCTTCACGTCACTAGCTGCGGTGTTGGGGAAGCTCGTCAGGGCGATGTAGCCATAGCCACTAGGAAGAGCTCCGTAGTAGGAGACGGGGCTGACCTGAATTTTCTGTCTGCGGAACTCGATCTTACGGGGCTTCGTCTCGCCAGGACGCTGCACGAGGAGGGTGATCTTACTCCCAGGTGCGCCCTTGAGAGCAGCACTCACCTTATCGGAGGTGGACTTACGGAAGTCCTGACCATCTACCTCGAGGATCACATCGCCCGCACGTAGCCCAGCCAAGGCGGCGGGCATACCCTCCATGGGGTCATTGATGATGACCGTGCTGTCGGGACGCTGGGAGATGACCGAGCCGATCCCTCCGTAGGCTCCCGTGGTGAGGAGCTTCAGCTTGTCGCTGTCCTCTGCCGAATAGTACTCCGTATAGGGATCGAGACTCTCAAGCATATTGTCTAGACCGATGCGACTCAGACGCTTGATATCGATGGAGTCTACAAAGAAGCGGTCTAGCAGTGCCAGCGATGAACCGAAGACATCGACCGCCTGCACGTAGTTGAACTTATTATCTTTCTTCTTCTCTGCCGTCCCCTTCGTCTGTGCGGAGAGTGGGGCTAGAGTAAGCAAGCCTAGGGTGAGGCTAAGTAGCTTCGTCCAATAGCTCATATCAGGATGGTTGGGGGGATTTGTTCGTAATTCTTCTTCCATTGGGTGAGGGCTGGTACGCCCCTACCCCTTCCTTAGGCTCGATCGCCAAAGATCGCTGAACCGATACGTATCAGGGTCGCTCCCTCACGGAGCGCTAGGGGATAGTCCCCACTCATACCCATAGAGAGCTCTGTGAAGAGCTCTGGCTCCAGCAAGAGTCCCGAGGTACGTAGCTCCTCGAAGAGTCGGTGCACCGTGGCAAACTCCTCTAGGATCATCGCCTCATCCTCCACGTGACTAGCCATAGCCATGAGGCCATGGAGGGCTACACCACGGTACAGGTCGGGCTGCTCCTTGATACGGGAGACTAAGTCTCGGACTTCCTCGGGCGTGAAGCCACTCTTGGTCTCTTCCTGCGCTACGTGCACCTCCAGTAGGATGGGGATGGTACGACCTACCCGCTGAGCCTGACGGCATATCTCCGCAAGGAGACGCTCCGAGGTCACACTCTCGATCATACTGATGAAGGGTGCGATGTACTTGACCTTATTCGTCTGGAGCGGACCTATGAAGTGCCAGACGATATCGGGATAAGTATCATGGAGCTGCTCCCACTTCTCTACCAGCTCCTGCACACGGCTCTCGCCGAAGAGTCGCTGCCCAGCCGCATAGGCCATCTCGATATAGGAAGCGGGATGGAACTTCGATACCGCCACGAGCCTAGCCTCTGGGGTTAGGCTCTGGTGGATCGAGGAGAGACGCTGAGCGATATCCTCACTGCTGAGGGGCTTCATAGCGGTAAACGTCTAGGATCTGCGTGTCGGTGATGGAAGCGATCTCGTAGGCAGCCATCTGCCCATCGAGCTGTGCGGTGAGCTCGGTAGCTGCGCTCAGCAGAGCATCGGACTGCACGATCATCGTGGCAGCGGTCTTCTTCTCTGTGCCGCTCTTCTCATCGATGGTGATGAAGTTCACCTTAGCTCGGTAGAAGCGCTCGTGCTCGGGGTTCTCGCTGAGGAAGAGCTCAGCGATACGAGCTCGACGGATATTGACCACCTCCAGCTCACCTACGGAGACAAAGGGTGTCACTTCCTTGATGATACGGGCCTCAGCCTCGGTGAAACTCAGGGCATCAACGAGGTAGCTCTCGGAGACCTTCTTCATGCCCATGGAGTCAGCCTGACGCTCATAGGATACTTTGCATTCGAACCAATAGTTCATCGTCTTCTATCTGGGTTGTTTACTTATTCGTTGTTGATTATTCTTCGTACATGCTGGCGATCTCGGCAGCATAAAGCTCAGCGACGACCTTGCGTCGTACCTTGAGCGTATTGGTGAGCTCCCCACGCTCGACGGTGAAGGGCTCGGTGAGGAGGTGGAACTTCTTGACCTTCTCGTACTGAGCCACGGACTTGAGGTTCTGCTCCAGATGTGCCATGACCATACGGTGTACCTCGTGGTGGACGGCAAGCTCGGCATCGCTCAGTCCCTCCTCGATACCACGAAGCCGAGCTTCCCGACGGAGGGCATCCCAGTTGGGATAGATCAGTGCACTGACGAACTTATAGCCATCGGCGATGACTGCCACTTGCTCGAAGAGGGGATCTACGGTGAGCAAGCCTTCGATCATCTGCGGAGCGATGTACTTCCCGTTGGCCGTCTTGAAGAGGTCCTTGATACGCTCCGTGAAGTAGAGCACATCGCCCACCATGCGACCCGAGTCCCCCGTACGGAAGAAGCCATCGGGAGTGAAGGCTTCGGCATTTGCCTCGGGGTTGTTGTAGTAGCCACGAGTCACCGAGGGACCCTTGATCAGGATCTCGCTGGTCTCGGGATCGATCTTCACCTCTAGCGAAGGCATGATCGTACCGATGGAGTCGAGGTCAAAGCCACGCATAGGCTGGGAGCTGACCGTCGCAGTCGTCTCGGTGAGTCCATAGCCGACGCACATAGGCACGTTGATGGAGCGGAAGAAGCGAGAGATCTCGGGAGAGACAGAAGCTCCTGCCGTGGGGAAGAAGCGTCCTCGCTGCAGACCGATCGCCTTCTTCACCTTCGCAAAGAGGATCTTGTCGTAGGCTTGATAGAGCAGACGGAGGAAGATCGATGGGGTCTTCCCCTCGTTGATATAGTCGAAGAAGTAGCGGTCCCCCGTACGGATGGCATGACGCATCACACGGCGAAGGGGGGAGGGTGTGCGGTTGATCTTCTCTTGGACTCCGATATAGACCTTCTCCCAGAAGCGGGGCACATTGCCCATCATCGTGGGGCGAACGGCAGGTAGAGCATCGAGGATGCGCTTCGGGTCACTGAGGATGGCCACCTGACAGCCCATGCTGAGGCAGAGGTAAGACCAAGCCTTCTCGAAGATATGATTCAGTGGGAGGAAGCACATCGAGACATCCCGATTGGTGATGAAGGGGTACTTCAGCTGGTGCGCATAGATCTGCTCGATGAAGTTGCTATGATGAAGCATCACCCCCTTACTACGTCCCGTAGTGCCCGAGGTGTAGATGATCACGGCAAGGTCCGTGGCTAGAGCTTGGCTAGCGGTGACCGTAGCCTTATTCTCATAGGCTACGGCATCGCCTCGACGGATGAACTCATCATAGTACATCGAGGTCGTATCTCCTGGGGCGAGCACTACCTCGGGATCGAAGATCACCAGCCGACGTAGACAGCCTCCTCGCTGCTGGACTTCGTAGGCATTGTTGTACTGGAACTGCCCGCCCACAAACATCGTCTCTACACCAGCATCCTGGACGATGAACTCGACTTGGTCGGGTGTACTCGTAGCGTAGAGAGGTACCGAGACCCCTCGCATCATGAAGAGACCGAGTTCGGCAGCGATACATCCCACACGGTTGGGCGAATAGATCCCCACACGCTCTCCAGGCTGGAGCTGCAGATAGGCAAGGCCCTTGGCAGCGGCGAGACAGAGATCAGCGACCTGCTGACCGCTGAGCTTCTCCCAGCGTTCGTTTCGCTTGTTGTAGTAGCGGAGGATCGTCTTATTCGGATAGCGAACACGGAACTGATGGGGGTACTCCGCCAGATGATATTTGGGATAGGGAGAGGTCATTGACTTGGTTGGTTCTTAGTGAAATGCTGGATTGTACAGACCCAGCGAACTTACACACAAAGATAACGCAAATGCCCCACTGCACCGCCCGCCGCTTCCACCCCATCGGACGAAGAGAATCTACCCCGCTCAGGGACGGACGAAAAAGCCCCGCTACAAGGCCTCTAGACAAGGGCGCTTGGAGGGGGCAAAAAACGACCTACGGTAGGTCGCAAGAAAAACCTACTGTAGGTCGTCAAGGCGACCCACCGTAGGTCGCATCGACGACCTACGGTGGGTCCCAAAATCGATCTTCTCATGGGCTCGTCCGAAGGGGGGCTATTCTCCCCTCGGGACACCCGCCCTATTCCCCAGCAAAAGGGGACGAGTGGCAAGGCCTGCTACCAGCGGATAGAGCCCACCGAGCCGAGCCCAGCGAGATCACTTAGCAGGAAGCTTGATCGCAAAGCGTCGCACTCGGTCAAACATACGGGAGCGCTCATTCGTCTCCGGCTCGGTGACATAGAGCGAAGTGGTGCAGTCTCCGTCATTCTCCGCCTCCAGCTCACTGTCCTGATCGATGAAGTAGAGCTTATTGCCCATCCAGATAGGGGACAGCTCACTAGCAGCGAGATCCTCGGCGAGCAGACGCTGATTCGAGCCATCGGCATTAGCGATACAGAGCGGGCCGTGGGGAAGGTCCCCGATGGACGTGTACGCTGTGAAGGCGACTTTGCTCCTATCGGGACTTGCCTGATACCACAGGTATCCGAAATCATCGGCATCTTCCTCCGGCCGTAGCTTGAGCTTGTCGCTCACACAGATGAGTTGCTTACCCGAGCGGAAGTACAAGAGCTTGCCCTTCGTGACGAACTGATCAGCTCCGGTCTCCTGCTTGTATCCAGCGAAGAACTGCTCCGCTGTATCCATATCAACATCTTTCTGGAGGCTACGACTAGCGAGGGTGAAGATATGAGTCTTCGAGAAGCTGTACCCATCCCAACTAAAGCCACTCTGGAAGATCAGCTTGCCCTTTCGGTAGACGAGGCTACTATTCTCTCCAGTACACTGATGGATACAGTCCTCCTTGTCCAGTCCGAGGTCTGCTAGGTCTTCGAGCTTAGGAGCGCCATCGGTGAAGGTGGCTTGACGGAGGGTGAGCTTGCCCTTGCGTACGACGGTGTAGTACATATGCCTGCCGTCGGGATCGAAGGTGAAGCTGAAGACTTCGTCAGGCTCTTGCAGGTGGAAGGGGACGA
The DNA here is from genome assembly GCF_938039215.1 of uncultured Porphyromonas sp. GTDB lineage: Bacteria > Bacteroidota > Bacteroidia > Bacteroidales > Porphyromonadaceae > Porphyromonas. The sequence continues at coordinate 83,637 of NZ_CALHVI010000033.1, forward strand.
CCATATCCTCATCGACATTGTAGAAGAAGAGGAGACTATCCTGATAAGCGATCACATGCGAAGAGGCTAGGCTGGCATAGTTTCCAAAGGGGGCTGTGACGGCATCGTCATCATTGACGGCTTCCTGCTGCTTCTGGTTCTTCCCTGGGCTGCACGCAAAGAGCATGCACAGAGCGAGGACAGAGCATATCCTCATAGAGATTGCGTTCATAGGTACTTGTGTATATGAGAATTGGTTGATAATATGTGGAATGAAAGTTCGGCTAAATCCCTAGAGGGAAGGGCTTGCTGAAGATCGCAGTCCGATCCCCCCTTCGACTGCCCTTGGTCTCGGCGCTCTGGGAGAGGGCGAAAACCGACCTACGGTAGGTCGCCGAAAAAACCTACAGTAGGTTTCACTTGCGACCCACGGTAGGTCGCATCGACGACCTACCGTAGGTTTTCTTAGCACCCCATCGGGGGAGCTCTCCAACCCCTGATCTAGAGCGGGTGCGTACCCTACTTCGCTGGGATCTGAGCACCATAGCCCGAGACCACGCCGAAGAGCCGACGAGCCTTCTCCCAAGGATACTTGTTGGCGAACATCGTCACACGGGTAGTCTGCGTGGCCTGCTGGTTGAGGCCGAGGTGGCGATTGATCTGATTGGCTGTCGAGTTGCGGTCATAGCTCTCCGAGGTAGAGATCTTGAGGCTGGTGAAGCCCTTGAGGTAGGGAGCATCGATCGCATCTATGAAGCGTTTGTCGAAAGGCATCTCCTTATTCCCCTCGTACTTAGGGCCGATCTCATCCGCTTCCTCGATACGGGAGGCAGGGACATTCAGAGGATTGCCCTTGGTGCAGATCTGTAGGTCGTACATATTGCCCGTGAAGTAATTCTCATAGAGATTACTCTGCTTGAGCTTCTCATATTCCTGCTTCGCCTCGTAGCGACAACGCTCGACACCGCAGCGGGAATTGAAGGCGAAGATATTGCGATAGACATTGATCGTACGGATCCCATTCATGAAGCGGAAGCCTTGCCCCATGGTCTCAAACTCCTTAGTGATCGGCCAAGTGAAGAGCACCGTATTGTGATGGAAGTCCAGCGAGATCTCACCCTCTCGCCCTGCGGCGAGTGTACCCCAGATCTCACATGCGGCATAACGGTTGGCGACGAAGACATTATTACTTACCTCGATGTGCCCTGCACCCATCCCAGCCTGCAGACCGAAGAAACGGCAGTTGACGAAGACACAGTTCGAGACACGGACCTTCCCCTCGACAGTGAGGTGAAGCGCCCGCCAGTCAGCCTTCGAATAGCCCGTAGGCTGAACTCCCGTGCCATCGGGATGAATGAGCATACCCGTGAGCACTTCCGAATTAGGAGTACCCGTGCGTGGATCCTTGACATCGGCCTTGTTGTAGAGGATCAGTTCCCCGCCATCGAACGTAAAGCCGTCTACCACCACTTCTCCAGCGGGACGCTTGTCTCCGTAGGCACGACGTGCTGTGATGTGGAAAAGCGCCGAGCCGAGCACACGGGGAGTCGTCTCATTGGGCTGGATCTTGGTGATGTACTTCAAGGGATCTCGCTCCGAGAAGTCGGGCGAATAACCGCCATAGAACTTGAGGAACTTACCATCGTCGGCTCCATTACCGAAGCGTCCACATTCGATGAAGCCTCGATCCATATTGCCCAAATAGTTGCCTTCGGCGACGAGGATCGTCGAGCCTTCTTCTGCTAGGTCAATAGCCTTCTGTAGATCCTTCAGAGGTGTATCCTTGCTCAGGCCATCGGCACGTGCTTTACCCTTGACACTCACATAGTAAGTCTTAGCCGAAGCATTGGGGGTACTAGCACTGCTGCCGTCCCGATCAAAGGCGCACGCTTCTGTGTGTACAGCCACCTGTGTTGTCGCCTTGGAGGTCTTCTCTAGCGAGGCATTAAGTCCTCGAGCTTCAGCGGGGAGTAAGACTCCTAGGCCAAGGATAATCGAAAGAAAATAGGTAGTTCTTTTCATGACATTGAGTATCGTATTGTGAATAGGGATGCTTAGATAGGGTCTATGCACAAGTAGTCAGGGGGTTGCCACAGAGCCACTCGCTATGTATCCAGCCTTGGTGCTTCTTGTCGATCGTCTGCACCTTGACCCATGCGCCTCGCCACTCTAGAGGGCGTAGGAGGATCTCCTTGGTGAAGGAATACACGACACGTCCCTCGTTCGAGGGTCGATCCCGTAGATGGAGCTTTTGTCCACCATAGTTGCGTGTATCCATGGCAATGACAGAGGAGTGAATCCAAGCATCCCCAGACTTGCGGATGGCAGCTACCCCTTCATTCTCCGTTTCGTATACACTGATCTGATTGCCACAGATGCGCCACCACCCATCTTGGGCAGCGCAGACACTGAGTAGGTATGTCCCCTTCTTGCTTAGCTGACATACCACATCGCCCTTAGGTCTATTGCGGAGGTTCGTATCCCCCGCCTGCGTATCGTGGATGAAGACACCCATAGCGTCTGAGACATTGTGGAGCAGGAGGGTACGAGTCTCTCCCTTGAATCTCAGGATGAGCTCCAGCAGATGGCGATCCGTCCTCGTAGACCGAGGGATGATGGCAAAGCTGTCACTAGACTTGCTCCGGAGCTCATAGCGGGCTAACTGCTCGTCATAGGAGAAGTAATGCAAGGTATCTATGGTGTCATCGGCATACTCCAGAAAGAGCTCGACGGGCTTACTCTGGGCTAGGTCATACTCCAGCTGCACATTCACACCTCCGAGCTGATAGGCATAGCAGGTCACCGAAGGCCCCTCTTGTGCCACACCCAGAGTCACGCTGGAGAGCAAATAGAGTGCACCGAATAAGAATTTATTTAGTCTCATAATCAGGGGGTATTAGGGATTGAACGAATGAATTACAAGCACTGACAGTCTTCGTCTGCATCCACTTTAGATAGAGTCTTCACCTCTTTGACCCAACGCTCATTCTGCCAGCGGAAGATGACGTACTTACACTGCTTCAAATAACCATATTCGGTATCGAGGAACATAGTCTCGTACTCCATATCTTGTACGGGGAAGCCCATGTGCATCTCCAGCGAAGTCCCCTGGCGGGGTAGAGCATAGCGGAAGAGTGCACGCTTCTGGAAGAGACGGCTAAGCTCCGATCGTTGCTTAGGGGTAAGTCCCGAGGTATCGTAGAAGTCCTCCAGCTTCACCTGACTAATATCAGGGGCTAAGAACCCACCGAGCCGGATACGACCTCGGTCATAGATGTAGAACTTGAGGTGACTGATACCTTCCGTCTCAGAAGCAGCGACGAGCTTGCGTCCGTCCTTTAGGTTCCAATAGCACACCTCTACCCTCCAGTTCTCTGGGTAGGCATAGTAGACACGGAGGTAGCCCCTTCGCTCATCACAGACATCTATGAAGGGTGGGACTACCTCCTCCTTATCCTTAGGACAACCGATTTGCTTCAGTAGCTCTCTGCGCTCCTCCACCGTCCAGCGGTTCCCCAGAGCATCATCGGGAAGGGCTAAGAAGATATCACGGATATTGACCTTCTTCTCGCTAGCTTTGCGCTGCTGTGCCTCTATGCTACAGAATGAAAGAGCACACAGCAGGATGAGGATAATCTTTCGCATGAGATCAATCGATTTAGTTAAGAGAGAATAAGCTTTACGCTAATGCAAGCCTGCCTTAGCCTAGAGGCTACTCGACCATACCCCATCGATACTCCTCGAGAGGGGTGACCTTACGCTCCTTGATCTTGACCTCTACCTTCCGCAGGGCCATCAGAGGGAGGCCATCAAAGAGATCGGGCTGTAGCTTCTCCTGTAGCTCCTTGAGCTGCTTATTGCGAAGGGCATCGGGCACCTTATTCAGATCGCCCCAAGCTCCCTTTTTCTGATCCCAGGCGATCGTCGGGGAGGCTTCATCCTGAGTGTAGAAGTAGAAGGTATTCGCATCAGCGACCTCCACTCCTTGTCCAGAGTCGAAGGGCAGATCGATGGGCATCACTTCATTCCCCGTAGCTAGGTCATGGAGACGAAGCGTGCCTGTGGCTCCTGTACCTTCGTAGGTAAGTAGCGTATACCCCACTACCCCCTCAAAGTCGAGAATGGTACCCTCCAGCTCAAAGGCCTTGATATCAGAGCCCGAACGCTTGGGTTGCACCTTGATGGTATTGTAGACACCACCCTCTGTCTCTATCGTCTTGCCCTTGACGATACGCACATCGTCATTCTCAAAGGCCACCTCATCCCCATCCGTCAGTTCGGGTAGTGGGAGGGAGGCTATCTGAGTACTATCACTTGAGTCTGATTGACTGGTCTGTCCGGTACAGCCTATCGTGAGGAGGCTGAGTGCTAGGGCTGTGCCTAGGATAAGAGATTTGTACTGCATGGTATATATTCTTATTGGTAAGAAGGAGATGATTTACTCTACGTAGCCCCACCGGTACTCCTCGAGTGGGGTGACCTTACGCTCCTTGAGATCCACCTTGACCTTCTGCTTAGCCATGAGGGGCAACCCTTCGCTGAGGAAGTCCTTGACCGCCTGTTGGGCCTCTTTAAGTTGCTCGTTGCGTAGGGCAGCAGGTACCTTCGTTTGGTCTACCCAAGTACCCTTCTTCTGATCCCAACTGATCCTAGGATTCTTGTCCCAATCATAGGTGTAGAAGAAGAGCACATCATCACCTTGGATCTCGAGCGTATCGGACTCAAAGGGGTAGTCTACTGGTACGACGACTTCGCCTGTCGCTAGATCGTGTAGCCAAAGGGTACGGACGACACCTGTGCCTTCGCTTGTCACTAGGGTATTCCCTAGGATAGCTTCGAAGTCA
>NZ_CALHVI010000034.1 GCF_938039215.1 uncultured Porphyromonas sp.
ACCCGCAACTATGGTTGGGACTTCCTTGCCCCTGCTTGGCGTGGGGTGCAGGATTCCGTCGACGTACCCGCCTTCCGCTACCAGTACGGGGCCTACGAAGACTATGGGACGTGGGAATTTCGCTTTGACCACGTTCCTCTCTACATCAGCTTCTACGTGCGAGACGAGCCGACACCACTAACAGCCGACTCCCTGAAGGCCTTCCACTTTACTTCGATGGATGACCTAGAACCCTTTGTCTCGATAACGAGAAGGGGCTCAAGGAAGCTCCCTAGTACCTACGTCATCGTGCACGTGTCACGGAGTGGGATACGTATGTATCGGGTCTTCGAGACGCGAAGCTTTCAAGGAGATCTCTGCTATGTAGAACTGAGGAGACACATCAATCCCGATGCTATAAGGTCAGCCAATGCAGTCCTTCTCAAAGACACCTATAAATTCTGTATAGATGACCCAGAGTGCCCCACTACTCCCGAGCTTCGTAACCATGCCCTAGAGACCTCACGTCGTATCAAGAAGTACAAGCACGATATCGAGTGGATCCGCTACTTCACCCGCTACCACAGAGGGAAGTACTACTAAAGATAGCTCTAGAGAGAATCCGCCTGAGTATCGGAAGAGCCAGCCGTCCCCCCATACTCACGCCCTACTTAGAGCATAGAAACACAGCATACGCCCGAGACTATGAAACGCCTCTCGATGCTCCTCTTCCTTCTTCTCTTTTCCTTTGGGCAATCACTCGGTGCCCAAAGGAGGAAGAAGCCCCAGGACTCCCTACCCGATACGGTCTATCTCCTAAATCACTATCAGAAGAGCCCGCAGTGGAAGCACAGCTCACTCCGTGTAAAGACCCCGGCAAACGCTCCCCGTAAGAAACGCAACTATGGTTGGGACTTCCTTGCCCCTGCTTGGCGTGGGGTGCAGGACTCCATTGACGTACCCGCCTTCCGCTACCAATATGCGACCTATGAAGACTATGGGACGTGGGAATTTGGCTTTCGGTACCTACCCCGTTATATGAACTTCTATGTGCAAGATGAGCCAACGACACTGACGACCGACTCGCTGAAGAGCCTCCACTTCACCCCGATCGATCACCTAAAGGACCTAGTCCCTCTAGGGAGTGGAAACGATAGGGATCGGCCTCGGACGCTCTTCATCGTGCACGTGACCCGAAGTGGGATACGTATGTATCAGGTCTTCAAGACCCAATCTAATCACGGAGAGCAGTGCTATGTAGGAGTGCCAAGATTCATCAATCCCGATGCTATAAGAGCATCCGATGCCGTCGTCCTCGAATATGCTCATGACTTCTGTCTGGATCATCCAGAATACCCGACCACTCCCGAGTTTCGCAACAAAGCCTTAGAGACCTCACGTCGCATCAAGAAGTACAAGCATGATGTCGAGTGGATGAACTACTTCACCCGCTACCACAAAGGCAAGTACTACTAAAGACTACTCTAGAGAGAACATCCCCTGAGTATCAGGAGCGCTAGCCGTCCCCCCATACTCACGCCCTACTTAGAG
>NZ_CALHVI010000035.1 GCF_938039215.1 uncultured Porphyromonas sp.
AAAACCTACTGTGGGTCGGTCGACCGACCTACCGTGGGTCGCATCGACGACCTACCGTAGGTTTCTTTTGGGGGTGACTAAGGCTTAGCGACCGAGGGCAAGGGCGATCTGCTGGGCAGCGTTCTCACCATCGATGGCAGCCGAGACGATCCCCCCAGCAAATCCTGCACCTTCGCCTGCGGGGTAGAGTCCCGTGACGACGGGATGGCAATAGCTCTCCCGATCACGAGGGATACGCACGGGCGAAGAGGTACGAGACTCCACACCGATGAGCTGAGCTTCTTCGGACAAGAAGCCTCGGGTGGAGCGGTCAAAGGCTCGGAAGCCTTCGGCAAGACGCTGAGCCACGAAGCTGGGCATCCACTCATGGAGCGCACTTGGGGTCAGCCCCATGGAGTACGAAGACGAGGGAAGCGACTGAGAGAAGCGCCCTCTGACGAAGTCCGTCATGCGCTGAGCAGGAGCCCTGAGACTACACTCAGCGGCGATATAGCTCCTTCGCTCGAACTCCTGACACCAGTACATCAGAGCCAGCGGGGAAGTAGGATCTTCGACCACAATACCCGTCTGGGGGATATCCTCGGGATGAAGCTCGACGACCATACCGGAGTTTGCCCAGCGGGAGCCACGGTTGGCGGGCGACATGCCATTGACCACCGTCTCTTCAGGCCCCGTTGAGGCGGGCACGACGAAGCCCCCAGGGCACATACAGAAGCTATAGACACCACGACCTCCGACCTGCGCCTTGTAGACATATTCGGCGGCAGGTAGATAAGCTCCCCGACCTGCGGGACTGTGGTAACGGATCTGGTCGATGAGCTTCTGTGGATGCTCTAGGCGCACCCCGACGGCGATGGGCTTAGCTTCGATGAGGATACCCGCCCCATGAAGGTAGCGGTAGACATCGCGTGCCGAATGCCCCGTAGCAAGGAGGACAGGCCCCGTGAAGCTACGGCCGTCACTGGTGACGATCCCTCGCACCTCACCCCGCTCCAGCAGTAGCTCCTCCATGCGACAGCCGAAGTGCACTTCTCCGCCCGAAGCGAGGATCTGCTCACGCATGCGCCGTATGATGATGGGGAGCTTGTCCGTACCGATATGGGGGTGAGCATCGACGAGGATCTTGGGGTCTGCTCCGAAGCGACAGAAGACACGAAGGATCTTCTCCACACTTCCTCGCTTACGGCTACGGGTATAGAGCTTGCCATCGGAGAAGGCTCCAGCACCACCTTCGCCGAAGCTGTAGTTCGACTCGGGATCGACCCGACCAGACTTCTCAAGTTGGACGAGATCCCGACGGCGCTGCATCACATCCTGCCCTCGCTCCACGACGATGGGACGCACACCGAGCTCGATCAGCCTCAGGGCAGCAAAGAGCCCACACGGCCCTGCTCCGACGACCACGGCTTGGGGTGCGGAGGAGACATCGGGATACACCAAGTCCGAGAAGTCATCTACTTCGGGAGCTTCCCCCTCGAGGTAGACATCCAGCGTGAGGTTCACGAGGATACGACGCTGGCGTGCATCGATATTGCGCCGACGCACCTGGATCGAATGGATCGACTCGGGCTCAAGGCTTAGCTCACGAGCTGCGAGGCGACGAAGCTCCGCATCCGAGGCGGCCTGCTGGGGACTAAGCGTAAGGGTGAGGGTAGTCACAAAGGGAAGGATTGAATAAATGAATACAGAAAAGACCTCTAGGGAAGACGGGGCTAGCCGAGCCTTCCCTAGAGGTCTACAAGAGGGCAAGCCACTAGGCGAGCTTTGTGCGACGCTTGTAGAGCCAGTAGAGGAGGCCACCCACGACGAGGAGGCCAAGGATAGCTAGACCGATGGCCGAGCTATAGCTCTTGATCGTCTCGGCGAAGAGTTCGGGTGGGACGGTCTTACCGATGAACCATCCGAGGAGTGCCAGCACGACATTCCACGCACCAGCCCCGAGGGTCGTATAGAGGAGGAACTTCCCCATCGGCATCCCCGATAGGCCTGCGGGGATCGAGATGAGCTGACGGATGCCGGGCACCAAGCGCCCAACGAGCGTCGAAGTCACCCCGTTCTTCACGAAGTAAGCTTCTGCCTTCTCGACCTTCTCTCGGCTCAGGAGACAGAGGTGCCCGAGGCGGGAGTCTGCGAAGCGATAGACCAGCGGACGACCTAGGTACTTGGCGAGGTAATAGTTCACCAGCGCCCCGATGTCCGAGCCCAGCGTAGCGAAGAAGATGACGAGGAAGAGGTTCATCTCTCCCGTAGCAGCCTTGTAGGCAGCAGGTGGGACGACGACCTCCGAAGGGAAGGGGATGAATGACGATTCGATCGCCATGAGGAGCGTCACCCAGAAGTAGCTGAGGTGATGCAGGATATCTTGGACGAAGCCCAGTGATTCGATCATAGAATACGGGATGCCTGAAGACTACTTATTGACCTTCTTCCACGTATCCTTGAGGGAGACGGTGCGGTTGAAGACCAAGTGCTCGGGACGACTGTCTGGGTCTAAGCAGAAGTAGCCGACACGCTGGAACTGATAGTACTCACCCTGCTTCGCCTCCACTAGGAAGGGCTCTACACGAGCATGGGTGACGACACGTAGGGAGTCGGGATTGAGGAGCTCTCCGAGGGACTTCTCCTTGCCTGCTTCCGAAGGGTTCTCATCGACGAAGAGGCGGTCATAGAGGCGTACTTCGGCCTCGACGCTATCGGTAGCGGAGACCCAGTGGATCGTGCCCTTAACCTTGCGGTTACTTTCGGGGCGACCGCTGAGCGTCTCGGGATCATACTCGGCATACACTTCTACCACTCTACCGTCAGCATCCTTCTTGCATCCCGTGCAACGGACGATGTAGGCACTCTTCAGACGTACTTCCTGACCAGGAGTCATGCGGAAGTACTTCTTGGGAGCATCCTCCATGAAGTCCTCGGCTTCGATGAAGAGTTCGCGGGAGAAGCGGATGACGTGGCTATCCGACTCTGGGTCTTCGGGGTTGTTGAGGAAGCTCATATCCTCGGTCTGCCCCTCGGGGTAATTGGTGATCACGAGACGGATCGGATCAAGGACAGCAGAGCCACGCAGGGCACGGCGGTTGAGGTCCTCACGCACGGCATGCTCCAGCAGAGCCATATCGATGATACCATCGTACTTGGTGTAGCCGATCTTGTCGATGAAGCTACGGATGGACTCGGGCGTATAACCTCGGCGGCGAAGGCCACAGACCGTAGGCATACGGGGGTCGTCCCAGCCAGCGACATGCCCCTCCTGCACGAGCTGAAGGAGCTTGCGCTTGCTCATCATCGTGTAGGTAAGGTTCAGGCGGTTGAACTCGATCTGTCGAGGACGATAGTTCGCCTCATGATCGGGCTCGACCTTCTTCAGCAGGTCGACGAAGTAGTCATAGAGCGGACGATGCACTTCGAACTCCAGCGTGCAGATGGAGTGCGTCACTCCCTCGAAGAAGTCACTCTGCCCATGAGCGAAGTCGTACATGGGATAGACTCCCCACTTCGTCCCCGTGCGGTGATGAGGTACCTTGATGATGCGGTAGATGATGGGGTCACGGAAGTGCATGTTGGGCGAAGCCATATCGATCTTCGCGCGAAGGATCATCGCGCCTTCCTCGAACTCGCCCGCATTCATCCGATGGAAGAGGTCCAGACTCTCCTCAGCGGGTCGATCACGGAAGGGGCTTGCCGTCCCAGCGGTAGTGGGCGTACCCTTCTGAGCCGCTATCTCTTCGGCTGTCTGCTCATCGACATAAGCATGACCGGAGAGGATGAGCTCCTCGGCGAAGCGATACAGGCGATCGAAGTAGTCCGAAGCATAGAAGATCTCTCCCCAGTGGAAGCCTAGCCATTCGATATCCTCACGGATAGCGTCGACGTACTCCGTGTCCTCCTTCGTGGGGTTGGTATCGTCAAAGCGGAGGTTACAAACACCGCCGTACTTCTGGGCGATACCGAAGTCCATGCAAATAGCCTTTGCGTGTCCGATGTGGAGGTAGCCATTAGGCTCGGGAGGGAAGCGGGTCTGGATACGTCCATTATTCTTCCCTTGACGAAGATCCCCTTCGACGATCTGCTCGACGAAGTTCAGGCTCTTCTTCTCTTCATTATCTATTGTGGTCGTGACCTCTCTCTCTGTGGTCATAATCTTCTTGTCGTTAGCTAAGTGAATATTTTGGATTCTTAAGGGTCTACTCCTCGAGTGAGAAGCCTAGCTCCTTACGCTTCTCCTCTTTGAAGTAATCATAGAGGAAGAGAGGCATGGAGGCAAGGATAGCCACCTCCCCTCTCGGGGTAATATATTTGTCACATTGTGCCTGAAAGAGCTCCATCTGCGTCAGCGCATATCCTATTGAAACACCACATAGTTCTTGAGCCTTCCTCCTATGCTGACGAATAAGGAAACACCAGTTTAACTTGGTATCCCTATCCCTAGGAGGCTTCATTGCCCCGACGAACATCTGGTTCTTGTAACAAGAGAACTGGCTCGCATCTTTCTTGAAAGAAGCACACTCATCAATGCGACAGACATACTCCGAGAAGTGATCGTCAGGAAGAGCTTTGGTATAGCATAGCGCCTCGATCATTGGATAGCTTAAGTAGAGCTTCCCAGTCCTCTCATTATCGAAGAGGGTGAGCAAACTATTTATCCGGTCTAGCTCATTCCCTAGATCCTGCTTCATATCATGCAGGTCGCAGTCAAAGAACAAATAAATCTCGCTCACCTCACTGGAGCTAGTTATCTTGTGGATATCATCTGAGAGAGAGTCCTTTTTCAGCTCTTTTAGCAACGCTACCAAGTCAATAGAGTCTTCGAGACAGACTCCAGGGAAGTCCCCTCTCCGCTCCTCCACTAGAGAGGCTAGGCTCTGAATATGGCATCCAAAAGCCACCACATAGTTCTTCTCTTGCTCTGACTTCTTCTTTTGCTCAGAACTCTCCTCTTGATCGTATACCGATAGAAAAAACTTATCGATTACCTTGAGCAGATGAGGTTCTCGCTTCTTCCCCTCACAAACGAATAGTATCATAGATCAAATGCCCCCCCCCGATAGAGCCCCTCGAGATTATGTCCCCACTTCAGGTCCTTAGGAGTACACTGGGGCAACGACCTGACCCTCTGCCCATCAATGATGAAGTAGCAATCTGGACGTAGCAGGTCGTTTGTCATCAGTGCTGTGTTATGCGAAGAGAGGAAGATCTGAGTAGGGATACTAAATAGCCGACTACATACCGCCTTGGATAGAGCGAAGTGGAAGAAGGCATCGAATTCGTCAACAAAGACGAAGCTCACTCCTTGTCGCTCTATTTGTCTCATCCAATAGTAGAGGTGCAGGAGAGCCATCGTACCTGTAGATGCAATCATCGAGAAAGGGAGCTCCTCCCCATCCACGAGGCAAAAAAGGACGGGCTCGACACCTATAACTCCTGAGCTCAGCGTGTAGTCCAGCCCACTCACCTCCCTCATGTAGCTTTGGAAGTCCTCAATAAGCTCGTTCTTGATGATGAAGGCCGCGACACTCTCTCTCGGAGTCTCTGTCCCCATATATCTTCGGCTATCCAAATTCTTAACCCAGAGCATCTGTTGGACGAACTTCTCGAGGCTTAGTAGATAGTGGCCTTCTGGTAAAGGTTGAGAGGAGAGGAGGTACTTAACGATAGAGACGGAGTTAACTCCTTGGTCAAGGTCTGCTCTGGCCTTCTCCGAAAGATGAAACTCGGCTAAGTGTAATGAGGCCCGGTCGGACCGCTTGAAGATCACCTGACCTGCATAGGTAAGCTCCTCGGATGAGAGTAAGCCCTCCCTTGTCTTAGAATATTTATACTCAAGTTCTCGCCCTGCAAATAGGAAAAGGTACGTAAACTTGACCAAGCCATCAGAGTGATTGGCATAGGCAAAGTTATCATAGTAGTCATCGTCTCTGCGTATCCCATCGGTGAGGTGATTGATGATATCGAAGAGGGCATAGCCTAAATTCGACTTCCCAGAGCCGTTCTTACCGAAGACGATCCCACTCTTGATGAGACCCTCACTTACGGCATCATAGTTCGTAAAGGGAGCAAAGTCATAGTCGCCGGCAGGGACGAAAGACCATACGATCTCATCCTTGAAACCTCTATAACCTTGTACACGGAACTCCTTAAGCATAAACATCCAAATTATTAGGTAATACAAAGATACGGAAAAGCCGTTTTAGTCCGCCTTAGTGGGCTGGGAGGGAGGGGGCGAAGCTAGCACCATAGGGGCAGTAGTAGTGCCTCTTCGGAGGCAACAGTAGCGCTTCGAGAGAGGGAGCAGTAGCGCCTCCCTAGGCTTAAAAAGGAAAGTCCTCGGGCGCATCCCTTGGGAGGCCCGAGGACGGAGACGGGGGTGGGGGGGGAAGGGGCTAACGTCCTCGGCGGAAGCTGAGGACACTGTTGGCGACGACGCTGAGACTACTGAGCATCATCAGCGCTCCTGCGATCATGGGATTGAGAAGATAGCCAGTGAAGGGATAGAGAAGACCTGCCGCTACGGGGATGGCGATGAGGTTGTAGATGAAGGCCCAGAAGAGGTTCTGATGGATCGTGCGTAGGGTGCGGTGCGCCAGATCAAAGAGCTTCACCACCGACCCGAGCTCCGAGGTGCGGATGGTCACCATCGCTGTCTCCATCGCCAGATCACTCCCACTGCCCATAGCGATGGAGAGGTCGGCATGCGCCAGAGCGGCTGCGTCATTGATGCCGTCACCGACCATGGCCACACGACGGCCTGCCCGCTGGAGCTCTTCGACGAAGGCCGCTTTCCCTTCGGGGAGGACACTATCGACGACCCGATCGACCCCGACAGCCTCTCCGACAGCATGCGCTGCGCCTGGGCCATCACCCGTAAGCATGATGACTTCAAGCCCCCGAGCTCGGAGCTCAGCGATCGCACCACGGGACGAAGGACGGAGGGTATCGGCGATCCAGATGACGGCAAGCACTTCCCGCTCGTCAGCGAAGAGACTGCAGGTCGCTCCCGCTCGCTGTCCTTCCTCGAGGGAGGTAAGAGCCTCCTCGCTGAGTACAGCCCCGCCTTCTTCGACGAAGGCACGTTGCCCTACCCGATAGGTCTTCCCCAAGATCGAGCCTTGGAGCCCTCGACCAGCCTGCTCGGAGAAGTCCGTGACTCTCGCTTCGCCCTCATGTGCTCCCTCAAGGTAGCGAACGATCGCTCCTGCCAAAGGGTGCGTAGAGAGCTGCTCCAGCTGAGCAAGGTGTGTAGCTGCATCCTTCGGGGCAGAAGCCGTCCAACGGATAGCCTTCACCTCCGGGCGACCTTCGGTGATCGTCCCCGTCTTGTCAAGGAGGATGGTGTCAATATGTTCTGCGGCTTCTAGGCTCTCGGCATTGCGCACGAGGATCCCCTCTTCTGCGCCTCGTCCGATGCCGACCATGATAGCCGTCGGGGTGGCAAGGCCAAGGGCACAAGGGCAGGCGATGACGAGTACCGTCACAGCAGCGACGAGCCCCATTTGCCAGCCTCCCTCGGGGACGAGGAAGCCCCATGCCACGAGCGTGAGGAGGGCGATCATGACGATGACGGGCACGAAGACACGGGCGACCCGATCGACGACCTTCTGGATCGGAGCACGGGAGGACTGAGCCTCCTGCACCAGACGAATGATGCGGGAGAGGATGGTAGCACGCCCGACTTCACGAGCTTCGTAGAGGAGCGAGCCCGAGCCATTGAGCGTACCGGCGTAGACTCGTGCTCCTGCTACCTTCGCTACGGGGATAGGTTCGCCGCTGATGAGCTGCTCGTCGGCATAGGATTCCCCCGAAACGACTACCCCATCCACGGCGAAGAGCTCATGAGGAAGGACTCTGAGGGTCATCCCAGGCTCTACCTCCGCAATGGGAAGGGTGACGACCTCCCCCGAAGGCAAGTGCTGCTGTACTGTCTTCGGCTGGCTACCCATGAGCTGACGGAGTGCCGTCGATGTGCGTCGCTGGGCACGAGCTTCGATGACCTTCCCCACAAGGACGAAGGCAACTGTCATCGAGGCAGCTTCAAAGTAAAGATGATGGAGCATCCCTCCCTCAGCTCCCGAGAGCAGGTACAGTACGAGCTGAACAAGGCTATAAATGAAGGCCACCGAGGTACTAAGCATCACCAGCAGATCCATACCCGCAGCGCCCGAGCGGAGCTGGCGCCAGCCTCGGACGAAAAAGCCCGAGCCCGCCCAGCCTAAGGTGACAGCGGAGAAGAGCGCCGAGAGTAAGGCCTTGGGAAGGGTCATCGGAGGCCACATCATCAGCCCCATGACCAGAAGGGAGAGCACTACGGCGACGAGCATCTTCGTCTGCTGGCTCTTCTCTTCGCTTAGGCGGAGCGCCTCGATCTCATCGACATCGGGTTCATCTACCCGAAGATCATAGCCCATGGAGGCGACCGCCGAACGAAGATCTTCCCGAGAGCACTTCGTCTCGTCATAGACGACAAAGACCGAAGCCGAGGCAAGATTGACGCTGGCGGAGGAGACCCCAGGGGTCTGCTCCAGAGCTCGGGTAGCATGAGCGGCACAGCCCGCACAGTGTAGCCCTAGGAGGGGAAAGGATTGCTTAGTCATATCAATAAGGAGAAGGAGGGAAGAGCCTCACGAGGCCCTCCCCTCCTGATAGTTAAGAGACTTTATACTGCTAACAGCTGGAGGAAGTCTTTCGTTTACTGAAGGAGAAGCGTCTTCCTTCTCCTCGTATCCAGCTATCGGCGCACAGCTAGAGCAGGGGAGTAAGTCGATCGAGGAGTTCTTGCCCGAGAGCAGACTTATCCTCGATATGCTTGAGGATGGAGCTGACATAGGGATTGCTGTCGAAGGCACCCCGAACCTCCTCGAAGTCCCGAGCCTGCTGCGCCTCATCGCCATCGGCACCGAAGCCCGTCATCGCCGAAAGGGAGAATTCCTTCTTGGCATCCGCATAGAGCTCTCGGTCAAGCTCGACGACGGAGCTTCGCCAGCGCTCTACCAGTTGAGCGATCTCCGCAGCTGTGGCACGTGCCAGATCAAGTCCGCAGTAAGCCTGGATCTTGTCATAAGCCCACGTCCATTCGTACTCATAGTAGTGGCGGTGAAGATCTGCGAGCGTCTCATGGATCTCGCTGACCTCTCGGATCGCTCCCGACTCAATGCCTTCCACGAGGCGGAGGACCTCTGCCTTCGGGGCGATCAAGCCCGATAGATCGACCCAATCCCCTAGGCCGATCGTGATCTGAGGCTTGAGGGCAGCACGCACAGCTTCGATGCTGGAGCAGACGACACCCTCGAGGCGCTTGATCAGGGAGTTGCCGAGGAACTTATGGATCGCTAGATCATAGTAGTGAATCCCCTTCCTCAGCGACGAAGCCTTGATCTTAGCGCTCTGATAGGAATAGATCTCGGAGGTCATCCCCGCTACCCACTGCAGCTGCTCGAGGATCTTCCGTCCGTTCATCATCTTCTGGATGGTGTAGGGGCTCAGCAGGTTGTAGTTGATCTGGTCGAGGCGGTGAGGATCGGTGCGGGCATCACGAAGAGGCCACTTCTGCGCATCTCGGATGGTGCCTACACTCTTGAGGTTCACCCCAGGGATGAGGAAGGTCTTGTCGCAGGACTCGATGAGGTAGGAGAAGGGCAGGTTCGCCAGATCGGGATGGGTGGTGTGGCGGCCCATCACGAGGGAGAAGGCACCGATACGAGCGGGCCAGAGGATGTACGAGTCCGATGAGGTCTTCGCCCCCCGCTCCATGATCCCTTGGTGGATGGGACCGAGCTTGTACATGTGGTTGCTCTGGTTCGATCCCGACCCTGCGTTCATGAAGGAGAACTGGCTAGCGATAAGGAGGGTGGACTTGTGGTGCGTGACGGTGAAGGGACCAGCGAAGATGGCGCAAGCCTCACCGTTCTCTCCATGACAATTGCTGAAGAAGAGGGAATCCGAAGCTGAATAGCCATGTGCGAGGGTACAAGCCTGCCCGACGAAGCAGCGAGAGAGTGCCGTACCGCTCTCCACCCGAGAGCCCGAGGAGATGACGAAGTCCGTGCAGATGACACTATAGCCCAGCCTAACGGGAGCCTCTCGGACGCTATTGACACTCCCGTTGTAGAGGCGGCGTGTGCCGACGATCTCGGCATAGTCACCGATCTTGACGTTGGTGATATTCCCCACGTCGGTGATGTGAGCATGGGCTCCTATCTTCCCGTGCGAGGAGCGAAGACGATCGATGTAGCCGGTGATGAGCTGACGAAGCCGTTGGATCAACTCGGGGCGATGTCTGTACATGGCCATGAAGTAGGCTTCGTGCGCCGAGAGGAGGTCATAGCTCAGCACCTCACGGCCACCCGTCTCATTGAGGACGGAGACCTCTACCCCGTTGCCGAAGGTAGTCTCCCCCTCGACGAGGATAGTATCGACGTTGCTGATGAAGGTCTCCTCGCCGATGGAGTAGTTGGCGATGTAGTTATTGACATGCTCGATACAGCAGTTGTCTCCGACCTCTACATTGTGTAGGTAGGTATAGTAGAGGCCCGAATGCTTGGAGATGCCCCCAGGCAGGTCGAAGGTCTTCTCGAAGAGCCCCAGACGCACCCAGCCCGAGAAGTGGGTATTCAATATGTACTTGGGGACGAAGCCTTCCTTGACCCAGACCTGAGCCCAGTCATCGGCGGAATTGGCATGGTCCTTCAGCACTGCGATCTCCGCTTCGGTGAGCGGGCGATAGCCTTCATTCATTACGTTTGGCATAGACATGTATCTAAGAATGTAACTCCACAAATGTAGACACTTTCGGAGAATACCCATCCCCTCCTCTTGGGAGCTCTCCGTTGAGCTCCATTAGGACCCTACGGTAGGTCGCCTCGACGACCCACGGTAGGTCGGTCAGGCGACCCACAGTAGGTTTTCCCGACGACCTACCGTAGGGTTCTTTGGGGGGCTGTCGAAGGTCGCTGTTTATGCGGGCTGTCGCCCCCCTCTGATAAAGAGGACGCTCCCTCCATCCTCCCGAGGGGAGCGATGGAGGGAGCGTCATAGATGAAGGGCGGGCTAAAGCAAGCCTCGCTCCCGTGCGTCAGCGATGGTGGCCTGAAGACCTTGCTCCAGCGTCATCGTGGGGCGGAAGCCTAGGGCGAAGAGCGGGGAAGCATCGCAGCGCCAATTGCGCTGGGCTAGGATGGGGTACTTATCCCTATTGAGGGGGGAGATCCGCCCCGTCAAGCGTGCCGAGAGCGAGCCCATGAAGCAGGTCAGTCGCACCAGCGGGAGCGGGATGCGGATATGCAGGACATGTCGTCTCCCGAGGAGACGCTGCACCATCCGTCCGAACTCTAGATCCGTGTACGTCGCCCCATCGGCTACGACATAGCGCTCGCCACGAGCCTCGTCTCGGGTGAGTACGAAGAGAGCCGCCCGAGCGACATCGCCCCCGTAGACGAAGGTCAGATACTGCGTCCGACAGCCCGACATGGCATTGACACCTCGGGCGATGCCTTGGAGCGCCATGAGGTAGTCCTTATCCCCTGGCCCGTAGACACCCGTAGGCAGAAGGATCGTGAACGGCAGTCCCGAGCGCTCGGTATAGTGCTCCGCCAGACACTTGCTCTGTCCGTAGAGCGTATGGGGCTCCTGTGGATGCGTGGCTCGAAGAGGCTCTGTCGCCCCTGCCACGGCACCGTAGCTACTGAGGCTACTCATCAGCACAAAGCGTAGCGGGGGCAAGGCTAGGCGGGAGAGAGCTCCTAGGAGGCGACGGGTATGCTCGGCATTGACCTCGGCGAACTCCTCGGGGTGAGCGGTCTTCGTGATCCCAGCGTTGTGAATGACATAGTGCCACTGAGGCCCGCCTTCCTCCAGTGGGGCAACCGACGAGAGCGCACCGAAAAGCTGCTCTTCGTCGAAGTAGTCTACCTCGAGGAGGTGGACCCCCTGGGCGGTCAGGCGCTTCTTATCGCTATCCTTGCGCACGGCAGCCCAGACTTCGTAGCCGAGGCTGAGGGCTTGGGAGATGAGGTGTGAGCCGATGAAGCCCGACGCTCCCGTGATGAGTATTCGCTCCATAGATGGGGAGTGGAGGGAGAGAAGGGGCTAGAAGATGGAGAGGCGAACGTAGCGCTTGGGGTTCTCCTTCAGATCACGCATCAGCACATCGGCGCTACGTACGAGGCTATCGAGACGCAGGTAGAGGGCAGGGTCGTTGAGCAGCAGCCCAGCGGTATTATCCTTGCTCCGTAGCTGCATCGATACCTGCTGGAGCTGAGCCGTCGTGCTCTGTAGGCTCTGCATGAGCGAGTCAAGGTGCATCGAGGAGAGCTGACCGGAGAAGGTCGCCAGATTGGAGGTCACCTGCCCGACGTTGGAGATCACGGGATCGAGGCGATGCGTCGTCTGGTTGAGCCCTGCGACCATGCTGTGGAGCTGCTGGCTGGCAAGGTTGAGCCCTAGGAGGGTGCTATCGATGTTCTTATCGTTCATCAAGGCATTGAGTCGCTCGAGGGTAGCGGTGATGGTCGGCATCATGTTCGCCACGGCGGGGAGGATCTTGTCCGTAGCCACGGAGAGCAAGTCACCCTCGGGGCTGATGCTGGGGATCGTATCTCCCTCGGCGAGGAAGCGAGCACCATGGGGCTCGATCCGAAGGACGAGCTCAGAGCCACTGAGCGGATTGACCTTGATGCGCACTTGGCTCTCGGGGGTGATGCGCACATGAGGGTCGAGGGAGAGCTCCACTGTCGCCCCATAGCCACGAGCATAGTCGAAGCTCACGGAGCGTACGGTACCGACCTTGAAGCCACTCACGAGGACGGGAGTAGCGACGGTGACGCTACTGAGGTTGTCGAAGTGTGCGTAGTAGGTCGTGCTCTTCTTGAATATCTCGATACCCTTGAGGAAGTTGATCCCGACGTAAGCTAAGGCTATCGCTAGGATAGCCAGCAGACCGATCTGTACCTCTTTCTTTCGTTTCATAAATATCTATATCTCTGTAGGGATGTCGTGTATATGCGGATGGATGAGGCTAGAGGCGCTTCGTGCCTTGGTAGCGGGCGATGAAGGCATCTCGATAGACTCGGGGCAGGGCGGAGAGCTGCTGCTGCGCCTTAGCCTTGGAGGGGGTGGGGCTGAGGAGGTAGATGTAGGTCTTCCCCACCTTCACCCGCTCGACGGGCGTGGGGAGCTTGCGGAAGCGAGCATCCTGGACATCGATCTTCTCGGGGGAGGAGAGGAACTGCACTCGGTAGGTGATCCCCGTCTCCGAAGCAGAAGACTGGGTAGCAGGTGTGCTTGCCTTCGTCTTGGCTGGGTCTGTGGAGCCCTTGCCCCCCTTAGCGGGACGCTCCTCCTTACTCTTCTGGAGGGCACGCTCTACTTGGTCTCGGGGCGAAGACTGCTCGGTCTCTTGCTGAGACGCAGACTCAGCCTTAGCCGACTGACTGGTGCTGTCGGACTTCTCCTCGGTCTTCGACTTCTCTTCTGAGGGCTCACTAGGCTTCTTGTCGCCCGAACTCTTCCCTCGGAAAGCTCGGTAGTATGCCGTGAAGCCCAGCGTGATGGCAGAGGCAAGGGTCTGCTGTCCCTCTTCGCTGAGCATGAAGGCCGCCTCCCGAGCATTGGAGAGGAAGCCTATCTCGGTGAGGATGCTGGGCATAGCTGACTGGCTAAGCACCCAGAGCACATCCTGACGGACACCACGGCTGTAGCGCCCTGCCGCCCGATACTGTCGCTGGATCTTGTTGGCCAGATCAATACTCTTATTGAAGTACGCATCCTGCATCAAGTCAAACATGATGTAGCTCTCCGTCGAGGTCGGATCGAAGCCTCGGTAGATCGTCTTGTAGTCGCTCTCCAGAAGCATCGCCTTATTCTCTCGCATCGCTACACTCAGATTGTTGGCGAACTTCGCTATCCCGAGCACATAGGTCTCCGTGCCGTGCACCTCCTTCGAGGGGGCACTATTGACATGGATGCTCAGCATGAGCGAGGCCTTATGCTTATTGGCGTAGTCGGCACGTGCCTGCAGGCCGACGAAGACATCCGTGGAGCGTGTGTAGAGGACGGTCACCTCGGGGTGGGCGCTACGGATCTTTGCCCCGACGAGCTTCGCCACCGCTAGGGTGATATCCTTCTCCTTACCGCCGTTGCCCACGGTCCCCGAGTCCTTCCCGCCATGCCCCGCGTCGATGACGACGGTGAAGAGGCGTTGTGCCTCGGCTGTGCTAGGGAAGAGGAAGAGCAGGGAGAAGAGCCCCCCGATGATCGTGCGGATCATACGACGACTAGGGGCGAACTCAAGCGAAGACATAGGGCTTAGTGTAGCGGGATTACTCGGATGTTAAATTAGTTGACTTCAATGGCACAAAGATACAACGCTTTTCATTAAAGACTGCTTTCAAATGCCTCTAGAGACACCGTCCCAGCCCCCTTGCTCTACCCTCTCCCTCCAAACCTACGGTAGGTCGCCGAAAAAACCTACTGTAGGTCGGTCGACCGACCCACCGTGGGTCGCAAGGACGACCTACCGTAGGTCGCAAGGACGACCTACCGTAGGTCGCAAAAGCGATCTACCCTAGGTCTCCAAAGTACCCCATTCATGGGTCGCATCGGAGACCCATGAATGGGTAGTTGTAGCGACCCATGAATGGGTCACTTCGCTGAGGCATGCTGTGTCATGCTCGTCACCCATAGATAGCTCGCAAAAGGAACTAGGATAGCCCCTCCCTGCTCGCCACTGGAGCATTCCTCCCCACCCCATCACCAAGCACCTCCTCCACCCAACCTCAAAGTACCTTCTCAGCCGACCTCTGTACTTCTCCTTTCAGGTCATACAAAGAAGGAGAAGCCTCCACGACTTCTCCTCTGTGCAGTACAGTCATCTCCACCGCTCCCGCACCTCTTCCCAATGCACAGCAGCAAGAGGGGCTACCCACAGACCCGCAGGTCTGATGGGTAGCCCCTCTTAGACTGAATAAGGATCCTAATTTACTCGGCTTCCCGAGGAAGGATAGGATGCCTTGGTCTTTCCGAGCTTTATCCCTTAGTGAGCAAAGATATAATTGCGATCCTGTCGATTGATCACAGAGACTCCAGGTTCCTTAGAGAAGAGATAGAGCGGGAAGGAGAAGTAGTGGGTAGCATCCTTCGGAAGGTCCTTGATATAGGCCTTAGTAGTTGCATCCTTGTGATACATATAGCTATAGACGATATCACTTGGGCCATAGTTCTCCCTCGTACGGGTAAGCCAGTGACCTTCGATCGTATTGTCCGTGCTTGACCTACGGCAAAGGTAGCCAGAAGGAGGCATAAGCAGACCAGCCTTATTGTAATAGACCGATGGGATCGAGGAGCCTGGATAAGCCTCCACGAGTGGTTTCCCATGTGGCATTTGTGCACGAGAGACCACTGCAAACTTATCTATGAACGCTGCACCTGGAGTCGTATATATAGGTGTTTGCATATAGAACTTTCGCAGGACGATGCTATTGCCATTGTAGGAAAGTTTGTCCGCCTGAGGTGCAGTACGGAAGACATTCTTCGTCTCGAGATCCTGTGCCGTCTGGATATCGCTATTCTCACCGATATAGCAAGAGTGGATACGGATGTGGTCTCGCATGAAGATGTACATGTAGGCGACACGGCTCTTATTATCCTTGACGAGGAGTGACTTATCCCCCGTATAAGCGGCCTCTTCAGCAGCCGTAGGCTTACCAAAGCGAAGAGCATAGATAGGCTTCTGGACACCTAGATCACCCTGTCCAAGGATGATATTCAGGAGATCTTGCGGCATCGTACCTCCGACAGCATCTCTCCAGTAGGTAGCGGCACCTGCCAGACGCTTACCTGCAACCTCGATCGTCTCAACCTTCGTCCCAGAAGAATAGGCTGCTGAGTTCTGGTAGTAAACAGGGTAGTTGTTCGTAGAGATAAGATCGGGAGGCAAGATACCAGCGATCTCTTCAGCCGTTGGGATGTGCAGATCCAGAGTGTTACCGTTATTGTCCTTGAAGGTCTGCCCATGAGCAACGTCATCGGGTCTAAAGAAGATACCCTGCTCATCTAGACGCATAGAATTGTAGAGTGGCCTAACTTGGTAACCATCGAGGATGGGGTGACGACTTGATGGTTGATTTATAGCTATAGCTCTACTATTATCCTTGTAGAACATACGATAGTTCCAGTACTGCAGAGGGATCAAGTTCTCATGGATCGGGCTCGTATGCTTCTGAATCTTGATCGTCTTCAGAGCGATCTTACCAGCCATCGCTTCAGGGAGCACCTTAGGAGCCCTATCTAGGATATACTTCTTCTGAACAGCTTCGCTTTCGAAGATGGGGAGGATGTACCCCTCGTAGTCCCTATCGCGACCATCCTGCTTCGAGACAAGCGGAGCGTAGACGATGTAGTAGCCTGCATCGGCACCTGGCTGAAGCGTCAGAGGTGCAGAGAACAGATAGTTACGGCTCGAGGTATTAGGGTCCATTTCGCTGGTTGCAGCAAAGTACTCCTGACTATTCGACTTACTCTTGGCAAGTCGAATCCCCCTTGCTCCAAGGCCATGCAGCTCAAGGCCCTTCAGCGAGAGGACTTCGTCTGTTTCATTGACGAGCTTACAGCGGATGAGGCTACCGATGAGGCGGAACTTCATAGACTCGTTCTTGAAGGACTTACCATTGGTTCCTGGCGTAGCCGTAATATCAGCCTTCGCTTGGAGAGCGATGGGGAAGTCCGTGATGGGCGTACGAGGTCCCGTCTGAGCAAGGTATGGTGCGGTAGTAGGGTAGTCGTTCAAAGGCTTGCTGCTGCTTCCGTTGAAGCCAATGAAGACAGAGAGACGGATCTGATCACCGACATCATTAGATGCTAGGATATCGCCCTTATAGGAGAGCTTCTTCCCGCCTTCACTTACCTTCAGCTTGATAGCTCTAAGGGGTTGACTCCCCTTAGTACCATCTACCGAGGTGATACCACAGAGAGCGTCGACCTCTTCACCATCAGTGAACTTAGGTGTAAGGCTAGTGTTCCCTGGTGCAGTACCAGGCTCTAGCTGCAGTGCCCTAGCGAATTCATCGAGAGGATCACTGAGATCCCCTTCTAGGTCAAGCGTAACCAGCTGGGTCTCCTCCGAAGAGGCTTCAGTCCCTTGGATAGGATCCTGCGCTTCCTTTTGGCACGCTGTGAATGCCATAACCATGGCAAGCAGTAATAGGATTTTTTTCATAGACTTGTATTATAGAGACACACAAGAGCGCGAGCTACAAAGACCATATAGAAGTGGACCTTTGCTTTCCCCACACAAGCAATTCTACAACAATTCGAAGGGGTTGGGGGGATACAACAATCTCGCGTTTCGGGCACAAAGGTACACAATATATACTTATAAAGTAGGCACTTAGTAGATATACACCCCGATCCCCAGCCTTGGATCATAACATTTATACACAATTGAGCCTAATTCCTTGTCAGGTTGCTCCCTTTTCGCAAGATAACACACAATATAGAGCACCTCTCAAGAGCTATGAGACAAAGAGCGAGAAGAAATAAATAAGTCGCCCTTCTCCCCCTCGGTCTTGTCCTACCGAGCTAGGGGAAGAAGGGCGACTTACTTGTACTATCCAGCTATCGCTAGCGACGATAGATGCGCATACCACGTCGGGTGCTAGGGTGTCGCTTAAGCGAGTCCAAGGAGCCTCGCCTCAGATAAATACGCCTACCAAGACGACCCATCGTCCTACGCTCTAGCTGATAGATGCGCTCAACCTGCTGGGGGCTGAGGAAGCGACGATACTCCTTGTAGTATTTCTTACGGATGGCTAGGATCTGTTCGCTCCGCTCGAAGCGCTCTTGGATAGCCCGATCGATCTCTGCATCGCTGCGCTCACCAGACTGAGCCGTCTCCTGAGGGGAAAGTGCCCAGATCTCCTGCTGCTGCATACAGTAGAGATCTTCGAACTTACGGGTAGTCTCTTCGTCGAAGCCAAGGCTCTTAGCGATATAAGAGGCTTGAGCCCGACTCAGCTCTTGCCGTGAAGGGAGAGGAGCCTTTGTCGCTTGAGGTTGAGCATATAGGGCACTGCTCACGAAGAGCATCAAGGTCACTAGGACCAGCTTCATTGGGTTTCTCATCATGATCTTACTTCTATTAGAAACTTATGTACAACTCATCCTGATAGACGCTCAGGATGAACTCTTGATCGGAGGGACTGAGCTTCTCGAAGGCGAGGGAGATCCCTTCGGCAGAAGGGGAGGTAGGCGAAGCAACCTCGCTGAGCGGCGCAAAGCTTATGATCGCCCAGAGCACCACGGCGACCATCGCCACCACCCCACCCAGCCACGGCAGGACACGGCGCATCCGCACACTATGAGCTGGCACCGCCCGAGCTGGCACTCCCCTAGCCTCCTTCTCCTCTGCAATGGATGCAAGTACTGCCTTCTCGATGGCATCAAATGTCCCTTCGGGCACAGTATAAGGCATCCGACGGGGCAGCTTATCTAGATCCAATTCTTCCATAGGACTAATCATTCTCTTTGAGGTACTTCATTATGCTCTCTTTCGCCAAGTGATAGTTGGCCTTAGCACTGCTGGGCGTGCCGTCGATGACCCGAGCGATCTCCTCGTAGCTCATCTCTTCGTAGTAGCGGAGGTTGAAGGCTAGCTGCTGCTTCTGCGGTAGCCTGAGGATCGCCTGCTGTAAGCGAACTAAAATCTCATCCTCACTGACTCCCTGCCCTCCCCCTCCGCTAGAGGTATAGGGCAGTTGGCTGGGAAGCAAATCCTCCAGAGCAGCCATCGGCTCCCGACGACGCTCGAGACAGCGAAGGGCTTCTCCCGTGGCGATCGTATAGATCCAGCTACGCAGGCTCCCCGCCTTATCCCGCTTCGGGAGGGCTCGATAGACACGGATCCAAGTCTCTTGGCTAGCATCTTCGGCATCTTCGTGTACGACGACGAGTCTACGGATATGCCAATAGATACGCTCATTGTAGGACTGCAGCAGCAGGTGGAACCCCTGCTCCAGCGACTCCTTTAGGGTGCGAGTCAGCTCTTCGTCGGTCAGTGGCAGTCTAGTCATTCGGTCTCGTTTTATCGGTCTCTATACCCCTAAGACCTGTCTAATGTCCCAAAGTCAAATCGAGGGGAATAATTCTTGGGGGGGTAGAGCTACCGACGCTCCTACGATACGAATATAGTAAAGCCCCTCCTCAAGGTATCATCGGATGCCTTGAGGAGGGGCTTTAGGATAGGAGGCTTCGTGAGGGTACTTAGCCCTTCAGCGCCTTGAGATCTCGGTCGAGCTCACGGATACTCTCCAGACGCTCTACCTCTCGCTCGTGCTCGTGGTAGAGGGCATATTGCTCTTCAGCCTGATGGAGGGCGAGCTCATGAGTGATCTTGCCAGCATGGTCTAGGATGGTATACTCATTCATCGTGAGGATGAGGCCTAGACGCTCGATCCAGTCCTTCATATACATCGGTCGCTGCGCTCGGGCTTGGGCTTCGGCGAAGGCCAGATATTGCTCGACGATCAGCTTCAGTGCTTGGAGCTCTTCCTCGGTGAGGTAGTTCTTCCCAGTCGTCACATCTGCCTTGCGCACCTTGCCTGGCACCTTCGTCGTGGTCAGCCCCATCATCGGGAGTGAAGCATTCGCCCGGTAGTAGATGAGTTCGGCTGCCGTCTGTCCACTGACGGCGAAGAGGAGCTTATTCTGCACCTCCTTATAGAAGGTCTGTGTCGCCTCACTCCGAGGGTCGTAGTCGATACTCGTAGCATAGATATCCTTGATCTGCTGGTAGAAGATCCGCTCGGAGAGCCGTATCTCACGGATACGATCAAGGAGCTCCTTGAAGTAGTTGTATGAAGAGCCTGTCTTCAGACGCTCATCATCCAGAGTAAAGCCCTTGATAAGGTACTCCCTCAGGCGCTGTGTCGCCCACTGACGAAACCTCGTGCCCTGCTGGGACTTCACCCGATAGCCGACGGAGATAATGACATCAAGATTGTAGAAGTTCGTGGGCTTAGTAGAAAAATCGGAAATCCCGATTTTTCTCTTCGTCTGTTCCTCTTGAAGCTCCCCCTCCTCATAGATATGGAGGACATGCTCGTTGACCGTCGTACGTGACTTCCCGAAGAGAGTAGCCATCTGGTCAAGTGAGAGCCATACGGTCTCGTCGTCCATACGGACATCAAGCCGGATCGTCCCATCTTGGGACTCGTAGAGGAGGAGAGGTTCGGTAGAGGTGGGTAGTGTAGACATAAGTCGAAGTCATGTGATCTATAGCACAAAGGTACGGTAGATACACAAAAAAGCCCGCCCTAAGGTGTCATCTGACACCTTAGGGCGGGGTGGATAATTAGTGGAGGAAGGTACTAGCCAGCGACCTCGAACTGATCAGCGACTTCGTCCTCGAAGTCTGCCGAGGCAGCGAGTGCCTTCTCATGTTCGCTCACGGGCATGACCACAAGACGCTTGTACTCACGCAGACCCGTACCGGCAGGGATCAGGTGACCGCAGATGACGTTCTCCTTCAGCCCTTCGAGGGTATCGACCTTACCGTTGATGGCAGCATCGTTGAGGACCTTAGTCGTCTCCTGGAAGGAAGCAGCGGACATGAAGCTCTTGGTCTGCAGTGCAGCACGAGTGATCCCCTGCAGGATCTGGCGTGCTGTAGCAGGCTTAGCCTCACGTACCTCTACAGGACGTAGGTCACGGCGCTTGAGCTGACTGTTCTCATCACGGAGCTTGCGGAGGGTCACGATCTGCCCTGGGCTGAGGGTCTCAGAGTCACCAGCATCGACGACTACGACCTTACCCCAGAGACGATCATTCTCATCCATGACTTCGAGCTTGTCTGCGATCTGCTGCTCGAGGAAGAGCGTATCCCCTGGATCGAGGATCTCTACCTTGCGCATCATCTGACGGACGATGACTTCGAAGTGCTTGTCGTTGATCTTCACACCCTGTAGGCGGTAGACGTCCTGTACCTCATTGACGATGTACTCCTGTACAGCCGTTGGGCCCTTGATCTCAAGGATGTCGGTAGGCGTGATCGCCCCATCGGAGAGAGGCATACCAGCATAGACAGAGTCACCTTCCTGTACGAGGATCTGCTTGGAGGTAGGCACAAGGTACTTGCGCTCTGCACCGAGCTTAGTGGTAACGATGACTTCACGATTACCACGCTTGAGGCTCTTACCGAAGGATACGACCCCATCGACTTCTGCCACGACGGCAGGATTAGATGGATTACGTGCTTCGAAGAGCTCGGTGACACGGGGAAGACCCCCAGTGATGTCACCTGCCTTGCTCATGGAGCGAGGGATCTTAGCAAGCGTCTCCCCGATATGGATCTCAGAGTGATTCTCCTGAACGACGTGAGCACCTACTGGGAGGTTGTAGCTCTTGATGATGTTGCCGTTCTCATCCTCGATATGGATACCAGGGACTACGTTACGGTCCTTGGATTCGATGATGATCATTTCCTTCAGACCCGAAGCTTCATCAGACTCGACACGGTAGGTAGCCCCTTCGATCAGGTTGTCGAAGAAGACCTTACCCGAGACTTCAGAGATGATAAGGGCATTGAAGGGGTCGAACTCAAAGAGCGTCTGCCCCTTCTTGACCTCTTCCCCTTCGGTGAAGAAGAGCTTAGCACCGTAAGGCACCTTGACCGAGCGGAGGACGATCTTGGTGTTCTTGTCCGAGATCTTCAGTTCGGTCATACGGCTGACTACGATATTGACGGGCTTACCACCATCTTCGCTTGTAACTTCAGCCACACGAAGGTCATCGAAGGTGACGATACCATCGTACTTAGCTGCGACGCTATTGCGTGTAGCGACATTCGATGCTACCCCCCCGACGTGGAAGGTACGGAGCGTAAGCTGTGTACCAGGCTCACCGATGGACTGAGCAGCGATGACCCCGACGACTTCACCCTTCTGGACGAGGATATTGGTAGCGAGGTTGCGACCATAGCACTTAGCACAAACCCCCTTCTTCGACTCACAGGTGAGGACGGAGCGGATCTCTACCTGCTCGATAGGAGAAGCCTGGATGATCTCAGCAGCAGCCTCACGGATCTCTTCGCCTGCACGGACGATCACTTCACCCGTAGAGGGGTGGATGATGTCGTGGACGGAGACACGACCGAGGATGCGCTCATAGAGCGTCGCTACGACTTCATCATCGTTATCTTCCTTAGTGAGCTCAGTAGCTACGAGACCACGGAGCGTACCGCAGTCGTCTTCGGTGACGATGACATCCTGAGATACGTCGACGAGACGACGGGTGAGATACCCTGCGTCAGCCGTCTTCAGAGCCGTATCGGCAAGACCCTTACGAGCACCATGGGTAGAGATGAAGTACTCAAGTACGGAGAGACCTTCCTTGAAGTTCGAGAGAATTGGGTTCTCGATGATCTGCCCGCCATCGCTACCACTCTTCTGAGGCTTAGCCATCAGACCACGGATACCGGAGAGCTGACGGATCTGTTCCTTCGAACCACGAGCACCAGAGTCCATCATCATGAAGACAGAGTTGAAGCCCTGATTATCTTCGCTCAGGTGCTTCATCAGGATGCCCGTAAGCTGGCTATTGACATGCGTCCATGTGTCGATGATCTGATTGTAGCGCTCGTTGTTCGTAATGAACCCGCCGCTGTAGTTCATCATGATCTCATCGACAGCTTCGTACCCCTCAGCGATGAGCTTAGCCTTCTCTTCGGGGATGATGACATCACCAAGGTTGAAGGAAAGACCGCCCTTGAAGGCCATGTAGTACCCGAGGTTCTTGATGTCATCGAGGAACTGCGCCGTGATAGCCACACCACAGACCTTGATCACACGACCGATGATATCACGGAGGCTCTTCTTACCTAGGACCTCATTGACATAGCCTACTTCCTTAGGTACATACTCATTGACGAGCAGACGACCCATGGAGGTATCAACCATATGACGGATGGGCTCTCCATCCTTGACATCATCGACGTAGACCTTAATCGGAGCGTGCAGGTCGATCTTGCCTTCGTTGTAGGCGATCGTCGCTTCCTCTACACCATAGAAGGTATAGCCATCACCCTTAGCACCAGGACGGATCTTGGTGATGTAGTACAGCCCAAGCACCATGTCCTGCGAAGGCACGGTAATAGGTGCCCCGTTAGCAGGGTTGAGGATATTGTGCGAAGCCAGCATGAGCATCTGGGCTTCGAGGATAGCTTCATTACCAAGGGGGAGGTGCACAGCCATCTGGTCACCGTCGAAGTCCGCATTGAAGGCGGTACAAGACAGTGGGTGTAGCTGGATAGCCTTCCCTTCGATCATCTTAGGCTGGAAAGCCTGGATACCGAGGCGGTGAAGTGTAGGAGCACGGTTCAGCAGGACAGGATGGCCCTTCATCACATGCTCAAGGATGTCCCAAACGACGGGATCCTTGCGATCCACGATCTTCTTAGCGCTCTTGACCGTCTTGACGATACCACGCTCGATGAGCTTACGGATGACGAATGGCTTGTAGAGCTCAGCGGCCATGTACTTAGGCAGACCACACTCGTGCATCTTCAGCTCAGGCCCTACGACGATGACCGAACGAGCAGAATAGTCGACACGCTTACCGAGGAGGTTCTGACGGAAGCGGCCCTGCTTACCCTTGAGGCTATCCGAGAGGGACTTCAGAGGGCGATTGTTATCCGAGCGTACAGCACTTGACTTGCGAGAGTTGTCGAAGAGAGAATCGACAGCCTCCTGAAGCATGCGCTTCTCATTGCGGAGGATGACCTCAGGAGCCTTGATCTCGATCATGCGCTTGAGGCGGTTGTTACGAATGATCACACGACGGTAGAGGTCGTTGAGGTCAGACGTAGCGAAGCGACCACCATCCAGAGGTACGAGCGGACGCAGATCGGGTGGGATCACAGGAAGGACCTTCATGATCATCCACTCAGGACGGTTGACGTTCTTCGATGCACGGAAGCTCTCGACGACCTGAAGGCGCTTCAGAGCTTCATTCTTACGCTGCTGTGAGCCGTCCGTGCTGGCACGGTGACGGAGCTCATAGGAGAGCGCATCAAGGTCAAGGCGAGCGAGCATGTCGTAGATCGCCTCAGCCCCCGTCTTACAGATGAACTTCTCAGGATCGGAGTCGTCCAGCTGTGCATTGCTTGGATATTCCTGCTCCAGATAGTCGAGGTAGTCGAGGTACTGCTCTTCGGTGAAGACAGGATTAGGATCCTTGTCAAGAGACTTCGCTGCAGATTCCTTCGTGAGATCCTCGTTGATACGAGCTCTCAGCACCCCAGGCTGGATGAGGACATAGCGTTCGTAGTAGATGATGGACTCCAGCTTCTTGGTCGAGAGACCGAGGAGGTAACCCATCTTATTGGGCAGAGAGCGGAAGTACCAGACATGTGCGATGGGTACTTCGAGCTTGATATGCCCCATGCGTTCGCGACGCACCTTCTTCTCAGTGACTTCGACCCCGCAACGATCACAGACGATACCACGATAGCGGATGCGCTTGTACTTACCGCAATGGCACTCGAAGTCCTTCACAGGACCGAAGATGCGCTCGCAGAAGAGCCCATCACGCTCGGGCTTGTAGGTGCGGTAGTTGACGGTCTCAGGCTTGAGCACTTCACCACTCGAATTCTCTAAGATCTCCTCTGGAGAAGCCAGAGAAATCCGAATCTGGGAGAAGTTACTCTTTATCTTATTGTCTTTCTTGAAAGCCATAATCGATATGGGAAATAATTCGGGATCTTATTCGAGAGAGAAGCTCAGACCTAAGCCCTTGAGCTCGTTAAGAAGCACGTTGAGTGACTCTGGGATACCTGGTGTAGGCATAGGATCACCCTTGACAATCGCTTCGTAAGCCTTGGAGCGACCGTGGACATCATCCGACTTGATCGTCAGGATCTCCTGTAGGATGTGTGAAGCACCGAAGGCTTCAAGAGCCCAGACTTCCATCTCCCCGAAGCGCTGCCCCCCATGCTGAGCCTTACCACCAAGTGGCTGCTGCGTGATGAGTGAGTAAGGACCGATCGAACGAGCGTGCATCTTGTCATCGACCATGTGACCGAGCTTGAGGAAGTAAGTCACACCGACCGTAGCAGGCTGGTCGAAGCGCTCACCCGTCCCCCCATCATAGAGGTAGGTCTTACCATTGCGAGGCAGACCAGCCTTGTCCGTCCAAGCGTGCATATCGTCGAGTGATGCTCCATCGAAGATAGGAGTAGCGAACTTGCAGTCGAGACGACGACCAGCCCAAGCAAGGACAGCTTCGAAGATCTGACCGAGGTTCATTCGCGAAGGCACACCAAGAGGGTTCAAGCAGAGGTCTACAGGCGTACCATCTTCGAGGAAGGGCATATCTTCTTGGCGTACGACCTTGGAGACGATACCCTTATTACCATGTCGACCGGCCATCTTGTCCCCGACTTGGATCTTACGCTTCTTAGCGATGTAGACCTTAGCCATCTGGATGATACCAGAGGGGAGTTCGTCACCCATCGTCTCATCGAGCTTCTTACGACGAAGGTCAGACTCGTACTCCTTAGACTTCTTGAGATAGTTGGAGATCACCTCAGTGATGAGCTTATCCGTATGTTCGTTGCCCGTCCATCCTGAGAAGATGATCTCGTTGTAGTTCAGAGCTTCGAGCTCCGTACGAGAGAACTTAGCCCCCTTGCGGATCTTCTCGACACCGAGGAAGTCCTTCACGCTATTCTTACAAGTCTTACCCGTGGTCAGCTTGTGAAGCTTGTCGAGGAAGAGCTCACGAAGCTCAGCCTGCTTACGCTCAGCCTTCTCTTCGAGGGAAGCGATAGCCTCCTTCAGCTCAGAGCGGTTCTTCTTCGTCGCCTTAGAGTAGAGCTTAGTATCGACAATGACCCCACGGAGTGAAGGAGTAGCCTTGAGTGAAGCATCCTTCACGTCGCCAGCCTTGTCCCCGAAGATCGCACGCAGAAGCTTTTCTTCTGGCGTAGGATCTGACTCACCCTTAGGAGTGATCTTACCGATGAGGATATCACCGGGCTCTACACGAGCACCGACACGGATGATACCATGCTCATCAAGGTTCTTCGTAGCATCATCGCTGACATTGGGGATATCATTGGTCAGCTCTTCGAGACCACGCTTGGTCTCACGAACCTCCAGAGTATATTCATCGACATGTACAGAAGTGAAGAAGTCTTCGCGAACGAGGCGTTCGTTCAGTACGATAGCATCTTCATAGTTGTATCCCTTCCAAGGCATGTAAGCGACCTGGACATTGCGTCCCAGAGCCAGCTCTCCTGCCTGAGTAGAGTACCCTTCAGTCAAGACATCGCCAGCTTCGACACGCTGCCCCTTGAAGCAGATAGGACGGAGATCGATCGTCGTACTCTGGTTCGTCTTGCGGAACTTAGGAAGGTTATAGGTAGTGATCGGATCTTCGAAGCTAACGAAGAGTTCGTCATCAGTGTGATCGTAGCGGATCTTAATCGAAGTAGCATCTACGAAGACGACTTCCCCAGCACGTTCAGCCACAATCTGCGTACGAGAGTCACGGACAAGCTGTCCTTCGATACCAGTCCCGACAATAGGAGCTTCGGGGCGGAGGAGAGGTACAGCCTGACGCATCATGTTCGATCCCATGAGCGCACGGTTAGCATCGTCATGCTCGAGGAAGGGGATCAGAGAAGCTGCAATCGAAGCGATCTGCGTAGGAGCAACGTCCATGAGCTGTACTTCGGCAGGTGAGACAACGGGGAAGTCAGCTTCCTTACGAGCCTTGACTGCGTCACGGATGAAGCGACCTTCTTCGTCCAGAGGAGCATTCCCCTGAGCTACGATGAGGTCTTCTTCTTCCTCTGCGGTGTAGTACTTCAGAGCTTCGTCAGAGAAGTCTACCTTCCCGTTCTCTACACTTCTATATGGAGTGGTGATGAAACCAAGGTCATTGATCTTCGCATAGACACAGAGCGAGGAGATCAGACCGATGTTTGGTCCTTCAGGAGTCTCAATTGGGCAGAGACGACCGTAGTGGGTATAGTGTACGTCACGCACCTCGAAGCCTGCACGCTCACGAGAGAGACCACCAGGACCAAGAGCCGAAAGACGGCGCTTGTGCGTGATCTCTGCCAGAGGATTCGTCTGGTCCATGAACTGGGAGAGGGCATTCGTCCCAAAGAAGGAGTTGACTACCGAAGACAGAGCCTTAGCGTTGATCAGATCCGTAGGCACGAAGACTTCGTTGTCACGAACGTTCATACGCTCACGGACGGTACGAGCCATACGAGCTAGACCGACACCAAACTGATTGTAGAGCTGTTCGCCTACGGTACGAACACGACGATTGGAGAGGTGGTCGATATCATCGACGATCTCCTTCGAATTGACCAGACCGATGAGATACTTGATGATCGCTACGATATCTTCATTGGTGAGGACACGCACCTCAGGGTCGATGTCGAGACCAAGCTTCTTATTGATACGATAGCGGCCTACCTCACCGAGGTCATAGCGCTTATCTGAGAAGAAGAGGTTCGAGAGGACTTCACGTGCGTTGGCTTCGTCAGCTGGATCGGCATTACGCAGCTGGCGATAGATGTAGTAGAGAGCATCGTGCTCCGAATTACAAGGATCCTTCTGCAGCGTATTGAAGATAAGGGTGAAGTCCAGAGAGTCCTCTGTCTTCTCCTTATGAAGAAGGATGGTCTTGTTGCTTGACTCAAGGATGAGATCAATGTTGTCCTCTGTGATCTCAGCCTCACGCTCGACAAGGACGGTGATACGCTCCATGGAGACGACTTCACCCGTATCCTCATCACTGAGGTCATCAATATAGGTCTTGGTGACACGCCCTGCTAGACGGCGGCCGATATGCTTCTCGAGGTTAGCACGAGTCACCTTCACCTCTTCAGAGAGATCGAAGAGGTCGAGGATCTGCTTATCCGATTCGAAGCCAATAGCACGAAGAAGGGTCGTGACGGGGAGCTTCTTCTTACGATCGATGTAGGCGTACATCACGTTGTTGATGTCCGTCGCAAACTCGATCCAAGAGCCCTTGAAAGGAATGATACGTGCCGAATAAAGCTGAGAGCCGTTGGTGTGCGTGCTCGTCCCGAAGAATACCCCAGGAGAACGGTGCAGCTGCGAGACTACGACACGCTCAGCCCCATTGATGACAAAAGTCCCCGACTCCGTCATGTAAGGGATATAGCCCAGGAAGACATCCTGCACGACGGTGCTGAAGTCCTCATGGTCAGGGTCTGTACAAGACAGCTTCAGCTTAGCCTTCAGAGGGACACTGTAGGTCAAGCCACGGCTCAGGCACTCCTCGATAGTGTACTTGGGGGGATCGACGTAGTAATCGAGGAATTCGAGAACAAAGTTATTACGCGTATCTGCGATAGGGAAGTTCTCATTGAAGACTCGATACAGGCCCTCTGACTTACGGCTCTCCGTAGCGGTGTCCAGCTGGAAGAAGTCTCGGAAGGACTTCAGCTGCACCTCTAGGAAGTCTGGGAAGACTAGAGGATTCTTTATCGAAGCAAAGTTGATTCTCCCTGATTGTGGAATGGAAGCCATCTATTGATTCTTTGAATAAAAGGAGGGTTCGGGAATTATTAGACACGAAATGGTTAAGACCCCCCTCGTCGGGGGATCTTAACCATAATCACCTGATTAGAGGTGCTATAGGTGGGCTTACTTAAGTTCTACTTCAGCGCCAGCTTCTTCAAGAGCCTTCTTGAGAGCTTCTGCAGTAGCCTTGTCTACGCCTTCCTTTACAGGAGCAGGAGCAGCATCTACGATGTCCTTAGCTTCCTTGAGCCCGAGACCGCAATGTTCCTTGACAGCCTTTACTACCTGGAGCTTAGCAGCGCCAGCGCTCTTGAGGATGACGTCGAAGGAAGTCTTTTCTTCTTCCTGAGCACCTTCAGCTGGGCCAGCTACGACAACAGCTGCAGCTGCTGGTTCGATTCCATACTCGTCCTTAAGGATAGCTGCAAGTTCGCTTACTTCCTTTACCGTCAGGTTTACTAGCTGCTCGGCAATTGCTTTGATATCTGCCATGTCGATTAGTTATTTCTTTAGTTTTTATTCTTGTTTTCGGGATAGTGGGGACGCTCTTATTCAGCAGCAGCTTCTGCCTCCTTGTTGTCCTTGTTTTCAAGGGCAGAGACGATGTTGCGAATAGGAGACTGGAGGAGAGCCACAACGTCTGCGATGAGCTCTTCCTTGCTCTTGATAGAGACAAGCTCAGCGAGCTGATCGGGGCCGTAGAAGCCAGTCTCAGCATAAGCAGCCTTGAGACGAAGCTTAGACTCTTCCTTCTTGTCCTTAGCGAAGTCCTTGATGATCTTAGCAGGAGCGTTAGCTACCGTGGTGAACATGATAGCGGTATTCCCCTTGAGCGCTGCGTACAGCGTAGCGAAGTCCGTTTCGGACTCAGAGAGAGCTCTACGCAGAAGGGTGTTCTTCGCTACAACGAGACGGATACCCCCCTTGTTACAAGCACGACGGAGCTGAGCAGTCTTAGCTGCATCCAGACCTTCGATGTTCGTCAGGTAGAAGTGTGGGTACTCGTTGAGGTAGCCCTTGAGCTGCTCTACGACGGTGCCTTTATTTTCCTTTCTCATGATTTCTTCCTGGGTTATTATTCTTCTACTGACTTAGGATCGATCTTGATACTTGGGCTCATCGTGCTAGAGAGGTAGATGCTCTTGACATACGTACCCTTAGCAGCGGATGGCTTGAGGCGAAGTAGCGTCGTGATGATCTCGTTGGCATTATCATAGATCTGATCTGCCGAGAAGGAGACCTTACCGATCGAGGTGTGTACGATACCCGTCTTGTCTACCTTGAAGTCAATCTTACCAGACTTCACTTCCTTGACAGCAGCAGCGATATCATTCGTTACCGTACCGCTCTTAGGGTTAGGCATGAGACCACGAGGACCGAGGACACGACCGAGGGCACCGATCTTACCCATGATAGCGGGCATAGTGATGATGACATCGATTTCAGTCCAGCCACCACGGATCTTCTCGATGTATTCATCGAGACCGACATAGTCAGCACCAGCAGCCTGAGCTTCAGCTTCCTTGTCAGGAGTACAGAGTGCAAGCACGCGCACCTGCTTACCCGTACCATGAGGGAGGGTGACGACGCCACGAACCATCTGATTTGCCTTGCGAGGATCGACGCCGAGACGAACGTCTACATCCACAGATGCGTCGAACTTGGTGTCGGTGATTTCCTTGACCAGAGCCGAAGCTTCGCGGAGTGAATAGATCTTCCCGGGCTCGATCTTGCTAAAAGCGATCTTTTGCTTTTTCGTAAGTTTACTCATCTTTCTATTGATTAGTTACCGGGAAATTCGCCCTTTACAGTGATACCCATGCTGCGAGCCGTACCAGCTACGATCTTCATCGCAGCTTCGACAGTGAAGCAGTTGAGGTCGACAATCTTATCCTGTGCAATCGCGCGGACCTGTTCCCACGTCAGTTCAGCGACCTTGTTACGGTTAGGCTGTGCAGAGCCCGCCTTGAGCTTTGCTACTTCCTTGAGCTGTACTGCCACGGGAGGAGTCTTGACGATGAAATCAAAAGACTTATCAGCATAGTAAGTGATCACTACAGGGAGGATCTTACCAGCCTGGTCTTGAGTTCTGGCATTGAATTGCTTGCAAAACTCCATTATATTGATCCCCTTAGCACCCAGAGCAGGTCCTACGGGAGGTGAGGGGTTTGCAGCCCCACCCTTAATTTGCAATTTTAGTTGTCCAGCAACTTCCTTAGCCATTGTCTTGAATCTTAAGTGTTATACACTGGAAAATAGGTGACAGAGCGGTTTGCGTAACCAAGCTACTCCTTGACCACCTGCGAATAATTGAGCTCCAGCGGAGTCTTGCGTCCGAACATCTTCACCATCACGCGAAGCTTCTGCTTCTCTGGGGTCACTTCCTCGACGCTAGCTTCGTAGTTAGCGAAAGCACCATCGATGATACGCACCACGTCGCCCACATAGAGCTCCATGTCGTAGACACCATCTGAGTCAGCCATCTGGTCAGCACGACCGAGGATGCGCTCCACTTCGCTTCTCTTGAGCGGCTCGGGTTCACCTCCCTTGTTCGCTCCGAGGAAGCCGATGACGTTAGGCATATTGCGCAGCGTATGGGCTACGTCACCAAGTAACACAGCCTCTACAAGCACATAGCCTGGCAGATAAGGACGCTCCTTGATGACCTTCTTACCACCTCGCTGAGTAACGATCTTCTCTGTAGGGATGACCACCTGGGAGACGTACTGACCAAGATTAGTATTCTTCATCTCTGCCTCCAGCTGCTCACGCACCTTGGCCTCCTTGCCGCTGACGGCACGGAGTACATAGAATCTCTTTTCTGCTACTTCAGTCATGATAGAGGGTAATCAAAGCAGAGCTTATCACTAAGCTCCGATATAGCGATACACAAAATGCAGGATAGACTCAAACGTCTTGTCCATCCCCAAAACGACTAGAGCGATGATGAGGGAAGCAACCATCACCACCACAGCGCTATTGGTGAGCTCTGAGCTCGTAGGCCAGGACACCTTCTGTGTAAGCTCGACATACGAGGCGTTGAAAGCGCCCCCTATTCTCTTTATGAAACTCATTATCGTCTTTTATTTTGCACGGGTTGAGAGACTCGAACTCCCGACACCTGGTTTTGGAGACCAGTGCTCTACCAACTGAGCTAAACCCGTAGGAAGAGGGGATAGACAGGGACGAGGTGTCTCGTCTATCCCCTACTTAAGAGTGGACTATCGGATGATTAGTCTAAGATTTCGGTGATCTGACCCGAACCTACCGTACGACCACCTTCACGGATAGCGAAGCGCAGACCTACGTTGCAAGCTACTGGGTAGATGAGTTCGACGTTGATCTCAACGTTGTCACCAGGCATCACCATTTCTACACCTTCAGGGAGAGTGATCTCACCAGTTACGTCAAGCGTACGGATGTAGAACTGAGGGCGGTACTTGTTGTGGAATGGCGTGTGACGACCACCTTCTTCCTTCTTCAGCACGTAGACAGAAGCCTTGAAGCGAGAGTGGGGCTTTACCTGACCAGGCTTAGCGATGACCATACCACGCTTGATTTCGTTCTTGTCGATACCACGGAGGAGGAGACCGACATTGTCACCAGCCTGACCTTCGTCGAGGATCTTACGGAACATTTCGACACCCGTTACGACAGACTTAAGACCTTCTGCGCCGAGACCGATGATCTGAACTTCGTCACCCGTGTGGATAACACCCGTTTCGATACGACCAGTAGCAACGGTACCACGACCCGTGATAGAGAAGACGTCTTCGACAGGCATGAGGAAGGGCTTATCGATGTCACGTGGAGGCAGTGGGATCCAGGTGTCGACAGCGTCCATCAGTTCCATGATCTTATCTTCCCACTGAGGCTCACCATTGAGACCACCGAGGGCAGAACCACGGATAACAGGAGTGTTGTCGCCGTCGAAGTCGTAGCTGGAGAGAAGCTCGCGCATGTCCATTTCTACGAGTTCGAGCATTTCTTCGTCGTCAACCATGTCGCACTTGTTCATGAAGATGACGAGACGAGGAACGTTTACCTGACGAGCCAGAAGCACGTGCTCACGCGTCTGGGGCATAGGACCATCGGTAGCAGCAACTACGATGATAGCACCGTCCATCTGAGCAGCACCCGTGACCATGTTCTTCACATAGTCAGCGTGACCTGGGCAGTCAACGTGAGCGTAGTGACGGTTAGCCGTCTCGTACTCAACGTGTGAGGTGTTGATCGTGATACCACGTTCCTTTTCTTCAGGAGCATTGTCGATGGAGTCGAAAGAACGGAGTTCAGAGAGACCCTTCTTAGCAAGCACCGTCGTGATTGCTGCGGTAAGGGTCGTCTTACCGTGGTCGACGTGACCGATCGTACCAATGTTTACGTGTGGTTTCGATCTGTTAAATGTTTCTTTAGCCATAACTAAAATTATCTATTCTTAAGAAATACTTCTTTGTTGTGCTGTGTTGCGTATCTCTACGTCGACCACTAGTGAGCCGATGCCGGGACTTGAACCCGGGACCTCTTCCTTACCAAGGAAGTGCTCTACCGCTGAGCTACATTGGCTTGTTATCTACGTATGTGGAAAACGCCTCTTCCACCCTTTGAGAGAGAGGATTAAGTAAGAGCCTCTTCTCTAATTCGGTTGCAAATATACTACATTTTTCGAATGTGCCAAAACTTCCCAGCTCTAGCTCCACCCCTGCAGCATCCTTTGCCCGACAAAAGCAACACCGAAGCATTCCTTTCGAAAAGCGAACAAAGGAGGATTACTTGCTCATGCTTAGTAACCCTCCTTTGCCTTTGTGGTGCCACCAGGAATCGAACCGGGGACACAAGGATTTTCAGTCCTTTGCTCTACCAACTGAGCTATGGCACCATCGCAATGTTTGCAATCCTTAGCGGAAGCGACGAGATTCGAACTCGTGGTACGGTTGCCCGTACGGCAGTTTAGCAAACTGCTGGTTTCAGCCACTCACCCACACTTCCTTTCGCTTCGCAGCTCTCGAATTGCGATGCAAAGATAGTACACATATTTCATTCCACCAAATCTTGCGAAAAGAAATCTTCAAATCTTACGGCGAAGGAGAAGAATACACGGCGGGAGAATAAGCCTACACCTATTATATAATAGACAAACCCAAAAGAGAAGCGAGCTCCGATCCGAAGATCAAAGCTCGCTTCTATGGTGACCCCGGTGAGGCTCGAACTCACGACCCAGTGATTAAGAGTCACTTGCTCTACCAACTGAGCTACAGAGTCATTTTGATCAACATGCCCGCCTTGGTGAGCGAGCTCTTTCATAATTTTCGGGTGCAAAGATAACACAGTATTTTCATTCCTGCAAATCGGAGGAAAAATTCTCTTCATCACAGCCCTTCCACCTCCCCCTCAGCGACCCCGATCAGAAGCGGTCTCTGGAGGGGGCAAAAACAACCCTACGGTAGGTCGCCGAAGAAACCTACTGTAGGTCGTCGAGGCGACCCACAGTGGGTCGGTCATGCGACCTACCGTAGGTTTCTTTTCGGGGGCACAGAGCATAGCCCACACACAAACGAGCGGATCCCCCTTTTCACCCAAGGATCCCCAGACGAAGGTGAAACCGAGGCTTTATCGTATCTTTATCCGTCCTCCAGCACATGGAGGGCTTATCGACATCTCCCCTCCCCCACCTCGTGGTGGGAGCTCCATCATCCCTCAAGCGAGCCAATGGCACAGAAACAAAAGTGGTACGTCGTCTGGGCAGGTCACGAGCCTGGAGTCTATGAGACTTGGGCCGAATGCCAGAGACAAACCCAAGGCTATCCCAACCCCCTCTTCAAATCCTTCGAGAGCCACAGCGATGCCCTCCGAGCCTACGAAGAAGGAGCCCAAGGCTTCACTCGACGCCACCGAGCCCCCTCGGGGATGGAGCGCACGACAGAGGTACCCATCGAGGAAGCCATCGTAGTCGATGCTGCCTGCTCGGGCAATCCAGGTGTGATGGAGTATCGAGGTGTGTACCTTCCCTCACGCAGTACGATCTTCGAGATGGGCCCCTTCCCCAAGGGGACAAACAACATCGGCGAATTCCTCGCTATCGTGCATGCCCTTGCGCTGATCGAGCAGCGAGGCTTATCTCGGCTAGTCATCTACTCCGACAGCCAGATCGCCCTGACGTGGGTGCGCAAGAAGCGGTGCAAGACTCTACTAGAGCGCACGAGCGAGACCGCCCCACTCTTCGACCTCATCGTCCGAGCTGAGCGGTGGCTCCAAACCCACTCCTACACGACCCCCATCTACAAGTGGGACACCGTGCACTGGGGCGAGATCCCCGCAGACTACGGTCGCAAAGGCTAAACCATAATACACAATACCCCTTACTCTAACTCACAAAACTCACGCACTCTATGGATGTACTAGGACTAGTCAAAGCATTCAACGAGATCCTTTGGAACAGCTTCCTCATGTATGCCCTCCTCGGTGTCGGCATCTTCTACACCATCTACCTCGGCTTCCCTCAGATCCGCTACTTCAATCTGGCGATGAAGTATGCCTTCGGCCCAGCCTTCCAGCGCAAAAAGGGCGAAGAGGGAAAGTCTAAAGTCAATTCCTTCCAAGCTCTAGCCACTGCCGTAGCTGCCCAAGTAGGTACGGGTAACGTGGCCGGTGTCGCTACCGCCATCTCCATGGGCGGTGTCGGGTCAGTCTTCTGGATGTGGGTCTCTGCCATCCTCGGCATGGGGACGATCTTCTCCGAAGCCGTCCTAGCCCAGAAGTATCGAGAAGTGCGCCCCAGCGGAGCGATCGGAGGACCAGCTTTCTACATCCGCCAAGGCCTTGGGTCGAAGTGGCTCGCCCTCTTCTTCTCCCTCGCCTTCATCACCTACATTGGCTTCACGGGAAGTATGGTACAGGCGAACTCCATCACCGTAGCGCTTACCTCGGCCTTCTCCATCGAACCCTGGATCATCGGTGTGGGGATCGCCCTCATCGTCGGGGTCGTGATCATCGGGGGACAGCAGCGCATCACCTCTGTGGCCGAGCTCGTCGTGCCCTTCATGGCTATCGCCTATATCCTCGGCTCGCTAGTGATCACCGTCCTCTATGCCGACCAGCTCCCCCATGCCTTCAGCCTCATCTTTAGCGAAGCCTTCTCGACGAAGGCAGCGGTCGGTGGCGCCGTCGGGATGGCGATGAAGTATGCCATCCGCTATGGGGTAGCACGTGGGCTCTTCTCCAACGAAGCGGGTATGGGTACTTCGCCCCACGCACACGCTATGGCCGAAGTGAAGGATCCCGCCATGCAGGGCTTCGTAGCGATGTCAGGAGTCTTCATCACCCTCCTCATCTGTACCTCCACGGCACTGGTGATCCTGCTCACGGGAGTCTATACCGAGAGTGGTCTGGAGTCCACTGCCA
The DNA here is from genome assembly GCF_938039215.1 of uncultured Porphyromonas sp. Taxonomy (GTDB): domain Bacteria; phylum Bacteroidota; class Bacteroidia; order Bacteroidales; family Porphyromonadaceae; genus Porphyromonas. Next base: position 35,949 of record NZ_CALHVI010000035.1, read on the forward strand.
TCACGCAGGCGGCCTTCGATGTGGTCTTCGGGAAGGCTGGGATCATCTTCCTGCAGGTAAGTATCTTCTTCTTCGCCTTCACCACGATCATCGGGAACTACATCTTCGGCGAGATGAACGTCCGCTTCCTCTTTGGGAAGGTAGGGGTCTATATCTTCCGTGCCATCGTCGTCGGATCGGTCTTCGTCGGGGCGATCTTCGCGGTGACCTTCGTCTGGGAGATCACGGATACGGTCACGGGACTAATGACCATCCCCAACATCATCGCCTTGATCCTCCTTGCCCCACAGGTCAAGGCCGCCTACAAGAAGTTCCACAAGAGACGCTCCGCAGGCGAACTCGACTAACAAGCCCTTCGCACAGATACAGCCAGCGGGCATCCCACATCAGAGTGG
>NZ_CALHVI010000036.1 GCF_938039215.1 uncultured Porphyromonas sp.
TGTGGGTCGCCTCACCGACCTACCGTAGGTCGCAAGGACGACCCACAGTAGGTTTCATTTGAGGGCTCTCGGGGGTACGAGACCAAGTGCTCTGATCAGACCCATCAGATAGGGGGATGAGCACCCAAGAAAGCTAAGCATATGGAGTAGTGCTACCGCCTTGTCTAGCCCTCTTCTGTCGTTCGTCTGGAATGCAGGTAGGATGATCGGTATGCTACTTCTTGAGGCATCAGGGCTAAGGAGAGCGAAGCTTATTCCTCCCTAGTACCTAAAAATATGTATTTTTGCACCCGCAAATCATTCATTTTATCAACAATTCAATACAGTAATGAAGAAATTTCTTATTCTTTTTACCCTTCTGTTCTCCGTAGGCCATGTAGGAGCGCAGACCGAAGCAACTCCTCAGGAGGAAGCTCCCAAGGCTTGGAAGTTCTCTGGAGTCTCTGGTCTCAACCTTGCTCAGACCTCACTGACCAACTGGGCTGCTGGGGGTGAAAACTCCGTCGCTTGGAATCTCTACCTCAATGCTTCGGCTAACTATAAGAAGGATGGCTGGAGCTGGGACAATGCCCTTGTCACCGACTTCGGGAAGACCTACACCTCGACCAACAAGTGGCTCAAGAGCGTCGATAAGCTCAACTTCAGCACCAAGGTAGGTCGCTTAGTGAGCAAGCACTGGAGCATCTCGGCCCTCGGTGACTTCCTCTCGCAGTTCGATCGTGGCTACGAAGCCTCTACCAATCCCAATATCCCAGGGAACAAGGACAAGTACATCTCTACGCTCTTCGCTCCAGGCTACCTGACGCTGGCTATCGGGGCAGACTACAAGCCCAACGATGACTTCTCCCTCCTGCTCTCTCCCGCGACGGGGAAGATGACCTTCGTCCTTGACAAGAAGCTCTCCGACGCTGGCTCCTTCGGTGTCACCCCAGGCAAGAAGGTCCTCGCTGAGCTCGGTGCGCTGGCTGTGGCCAACTACAAGCGCAAGCTCGCTGAGAACATCAACCTCGTCAGCAAGCTCACCCTCTTCACCTCGTATGACAAGAACTTCGGTAACATCGACGTGAACTGGGATATGATGATCGCTTTCAAGATCAACAAGTTCCTCTCCACGACGCTCACGACGAACCTCGTCTACGATGACAATGTCAAGACCGTCGATGATCTGGGCAATGTCCGTGGAGCTAAGGTCCAGTTCCGCGAAGTCCTCGGGCTCGGTCTCGCCTACTCGTTCTAATAGGCCTTCATAGACGGGCTACTAAGCCGCTCATACCAAGGGCTATCTCATTCGTTGAGATAGCCCTTGTTCTTTATCCCTACAAGCTTTGTGGATGGGGATGCAGTCTAATCGCTGAAAATTCACTTTCTTTACAGTTAAATATGCGGTATATATATATCCATATACATATCACGCAAAAACAGATTATAAACATAGGGTACACTCCATTACCCATACACTTAGCATCCATATACCTATGCTTGGACAGGAAATCTCCGACTTCGGACACATCATCAGCAACGACCAGCTCTCAGTCGTACACGTAGACCTCCCCAAGGGGAAGAAGATCGCTCCGCATGACCATAAGGGACAAGACATCTTCTTCAGCGTCGTCAAAGGGCAAGTGAAAGCTACCCTCAACGGCAGCGAAGAGCACACGCTCAGCCCAGGGACACTCCTCCGCTTCGACGGCGAGGTATTCATCGGCATCGAAGCCCTCGTAGATAGCGAGTTTTTCGTCTATCTCATCAACCTCTAATTCCCCCGATTCTCCACCATGGAACAAATGAAAGACAACCTCCCTGAGGTAGACATGGAGAAGCTCCGCGTCGTCCTAGATGTCAAGGAAAGATACCTCAGCGGCGCGCTCCCCCTCGACGAGGCACGTGCTATCCTTAGGGAACGAGTGAAGACCTTGCGCCCCTATGAGATCGCTCTCGCCGAACAAGAGATCAAGACCATCGAAGACGACGAGTGTCGCAAGGAAGATATCCAGCAGATGATGGTCCTCTTCCAGGATGTCCTCGATAGAAGTCGTCCCGACCTTCCCGAAGATCACCCCATCATGTGCTACATCCGTGAGAATGATGCCATGCGAGGACTTCTCAAGCAGGTCGAGGAGCTGGCGCAGTACCCAGTGATCAAGAACCAATGGCTTGAGCTCTACGACGAGCTCCATAAGCACCGCCTTCACCTCTCCCGCAAGCAGAACCAGCTCTATTCGATCCTAGAGCGCAAGGGCTTCGATCGTCCCACCACGACGATGTGGCTCCTCGATGACTTCATCCGTGATGAAGTACGGGATGCTCGTAGGCTACTCGAGGAAGACCGGGAGGAGGAGTTCATCGCCATGCAGCCTGTGATCGTCGCTGACATCCTTGACCTGATGGAGAAGGAAGAGACCGTCCTCTACCCCACCTCGCTGGCGATGATCCGCCCCGAGGAGTTCGAGGAGATGAAGGCTGGAGACCGTGAGATCGGCTTTGCATGGATCAAGGTAGGTGCGGGGCAAAAGGCTGAGGAACCCAAGAAGCCCCTCCCCGCTACCGAAGCTGCGGGCTTTGCAAGTGATCTCGCAGCACTCCTCGGTAAGTACGGCTTCTCGGGAGGCTCTACCCCTGGACAGCTCCTCGAGGTAGCTACGGGGCAGATGACCCTTGAGCAGATCAACCTCGTCTACAAGCATATGCCCGTGGACTTCTCCTATGTCGATGAGCATGAGATCGTCCGCTTCTATACGGACACCGACCACCGAGTCTTCCCAAGAAGTAAGAATGTGATCGGGAGAGACGTGAAGAACTGCCATCCACGCACGAGCGTGCATCTCGTCGAAGAGATCATCGACAAGTTCCGTCGGGGTGAGCAGGATGAAGTAGACTTCTGGATCAATAAGCCAGGGCTCTTCATCTACATCTACTACGTCGCGGTACGTGATGAAGAAGGGCGCTTCCGTGGCATCCTCGAGATGATGCAGGACTGTACCCGCATCCGCAGCCTTGAGGGTTCGCGTACCCTCCTCTCTTGGGACAAGAGCAACAAGGCAGCCTCGAAGCACGGAGAAGCCCCAAGAACAGCATCTGCTCCTTCGCCTACGCCCGAAGCACCAGCAGCCCCCCAAGAGCAAGCCGAGGAAGAGAGCGAGTATGTCTCCTGCTCCTGCATGAAGGGCGCTAGCCATGCTCCCAAGGCTCCAGAGGCTACCTACGACGAAGCCCCCGCTCCAGTCTCATCCGTGCAGAAGTCAGAGATCGAGATCACGGGAGCGACTCGCCTCAAGGAGCTCCTCGAGCTACACCCTTGGCTCAAGGGCAAGCTCCCCGAGATCAACTCGGCCTTCAAGATGCTCTCCTCTCCACTTGCCCGCATCATGATCCCCAAGGCTACGGTATCGATGATGAGCGAACGTAGTGGCATGCCCCTCCCCGAGCTCATCAGTCAGCTACAGCGACTCATCGCTGAGCACAAGGGCTAATTACTCCCTCATCCTTCCACAAAGAAGCGAGGCTCACCCGACACATTGGTCGGGTGAGCCTCGCTTTTATTGCTTAGGAGATCTGCTCTCCTCTAGCTTCTACTAGAACTGATACCCCAGCGTGATGTAGCCGGTCATGAAGCGTGGCGTATCAGTCGATACGTAGTAGGGAGCACCAAGGCTCTTGGCTACGGTCTTCGTCAAGCTAGCATCGATACCACCACGGAGCGAGAACTGCTTGTACTGATACATCAGACTAGCACCCAGACCCACTTCAAAGCGGTTGAAGGCCTTCTCAGCATACAGATCAAGGCTCGTGCCACGCTTAGGGCGAGCTGCATCTACGTTCTTGCCGTCATTGGTGAGCTTGGCAGAGAGACCGTAAGCGAGGTAAGGAGCAACCGAGAAGAAGAAACCATGATCATCCCCAATCGTAAGGAACTTCATAGAGACCTCTAGGGGCAGCTGGAGGGCATAGTTCTCGATCTTAACATTCTTGTACTCGGGCTCGATCACGATCTTCTGACCTTCCCCACGGCCGATGACGAAGAGACCTGGGTTAAACGAGAAGATCGTATGCTCGAAGGGCAGGATGACACTAGCCCCGACACGGAAGCTCGTAGCCATCACCCCTGCGTCGCCATCATGGTTCACACCGAGTGAAGAGATACGAGATAGAGTCAGACCAGCCTCTGCACGATAGCCGATCTTACCAAGCTCCTGAGCGGAGAGGCTAGTACCTAGAGCCAGCAGGGCGCAGGCTGAGAAAAAAACATTCTTGAATAGCTTCATTTTTTGTACTGCTTTAATACATTGATTACTTGAGCCACGCATCCCCAGAGACCCTAAGAGAAATAACCTCAATACAACTGATCCTGCTAGTTTGGATCGCTTTGAGAGGGCTCGATGGGGCGAGCTACGAATGACACGCAAATATACGTAAAACCCCTCAGACCCCTTCTCCCTTTTTTCTTACTCTAAAGTCCCCCGTCGCTTGAAGGAAGCCCTCTCATTACCCGCCAAGGCAACTTACACAACCTACAATGAGCATCATCATTACCGGTAATAGTGACGAATACTACAGGGAAGAATCTCCTCCAGGACAAACGCTGAACACCTCCCTCTGTACAAAACAGGGAGAAGACCTGAAGAATATACGACTTGCGTAACCCTACCATTATTGTTACTCGTCTTGATATTCTCTAACTTCGCAGAAACTAACTAGGCTCTCACATAGAATAACAACTGATCTATACACAAATGAACAAGAAACTACTGGCACTGATAGCCATGATATCTGTATCGTCCTGCTCCAGAAGCCTAGAGAGCAAGTTCGGAAAGATCATCAAAGAAGACCTGAACAAGACTATAGCCGATTTCTATCGCTATGAGCCACTCGAAACAAAAGTCTTAGATAGTGTCTTTGACTCTCCTTATATAGATGCTGAGATCCTCCAGCTTGCAGAGGAAGCGCTCGAAAAAGCGACTGAGGCCGAATCTATAAAGAAAGAGCTTGACATATACCGTGATGTATATGATGAGTACTTCCAACCAAGGATCGATCGTAAGCAACAGGAGTTTGACAAGGCGAAAGATCATATTGAATATCTTCTAGAAAAGATAAGGAATAGGAGCAGTATGATCGTCCCCAAATTCCGAGGACATGAAGTGAAGCACACGTTTCGGCATACCGACTCTAGGGGGAGGAAAGAGATCATCACCCTCTACTATGTAATCGATGAAGATAAAGAAGAGGTCGTATTTCGCTCCCCTAACAATAAAAAGTCAGCACAAATCAACGAAGTCATCGAGTACGCTCTATCCAAAGAGAAGTAGGGGGAGGGATTGCTCACCTATACATTCTATTGCATAGCACTATTCCTGCTGACAGGATAAGAGCAATAGAGTGCTCTCGATATCCGCCGTCGCATAGCATATGTATAGCAATGGAGGGATTCATTGCTGGCTCTCAAAGTAATCTTGTCAGCTAATAAGGTGTCACGCCTCTTGAATACCGACACCATCCCCTCGATGAAAGGGAGGTTAGCCACGTGTGCTGACCTCCCCGAACTCTTTATATTCCATGTGAGCTCCTAGCACTCACAGCCGACCTACAACGGGAAAATCAAGGGGTATACACTTCGATAAGCCTCATACGCGATGTCAATCAAGGCGAGGTAGTTTACAGTTTCTGTACATTTGTTCAGATTCTAACGCCTAAAGAGGCCGAAGTTCACCTCCCCTCTGAAGGACAATACTCCTCCCATCACAAACTAACCGCCATGAATCGATTCATTCTACGCCTACTCCTTTGCTTCATTAGTGTTAGCTATAGCGTGTCAGCCAGAGCTCAGCAGAAGGTCGCGGGGCGGATACTCGACGAACATCGAGGAGCGATGGACGGCGCAGTCGTCCTACTCATCACGATACCTCAGGGTGTCCTGGTCGAATCCACTCTTACCGATGACACGGGAGCCTTCTCCCTCCTTCCCCGTGAAGGGGACTTCCTTCTATGTATCCGTTCGCTCGGATATAAGGAGGTTAAGCAAAGGATCTCCTGCACTCCAGGCCTGCGCCTCCCTGATATCCAGCTCGAGCCAGAGGAAGTTTCGCTCAAGGATGTCGTAGTCACCGCCCGCAAGTCTCGGCCGATGACCAGTGCATCCCATGGCAAGATACAGATTCACGTTGCCCAATCCTATCTCACCGACATCGGGAATGCGCTAGATGTGCTGAAGCATTCCCCTGGGATCTCGGTCAGTAGCAAAGGCGACATATCCTTGGCCTCGATCGGTGGGACAGCCCTCTATGTCAATGGGAGGAAGCTGATGCTCCAAGGCGAGGAACTCGCAGCCTACCTACGCTCCCTCTCGTCATCGAAGATCGCTCGTATAGAGACTTCCCCCAGCCCTAATGCAAGCTTCGGGGCGGATGGAGCCGGTGGCATCATCAACATTGTACTGAAAGCCTCGGAGCACTCCGGCTTCTTCCTCACGACTTCGCACAGCGCCGCCTATTGGGAGAACCTACGTCAGAACTCCGACCTCGCCTTGTCCTACAACACGAGCAAATGGCAGCTGGGGCTCAACTACAACCATGCGATCGGACATCATGCCATGGACTATGGCTATGAGAAGATCCAGAATGGTGATAGAAGTTCGTCAATAACGATCGACACAGACAAGCGAAACACCTATTCGGCAGGGATTGACTTCTCGTGGCAAGTGACACCCAAGAGCAAGCTATTTGCCAACAGCACAGTGAACCTCCTCGCAGGGCCTGGCAAGACTCAGACAACGACGCACATCTACAAAGGCTTGACTTCTCTGGAGGGCATACTCCGAGCACGCAACGACTATGTCGAGCAGAAGACCCTTCGGTACAGCAACAGCTTGAACTACCTGTACCAAGCGTCCGAAAATCAACAGCTATCCATCACCGCAGACTGGACACGCTTTGATGGCAAGGCCCGCTGCGAGCAACCTAATCATTATTACTCAGCGACGAATAGGCTTTTCCGCTCGGACTTCTTCTACTCACAACCAGAGAAAGACATCGATATCTATGCCCTCCTCGTAGACTATAAGCACCGTCCCAATACCCAGAGCGAATGGCTTGCAGGCATCAAGACCTCTTCAATCAAGAGCGACAATAGCTTCCTCTTCAAGAAGAATGGGGTCATTGATCCTCAGCGCTCCAACAGCTTCCGCTACAATGAGCAGAACATCGAGGCATACACGCAGTACACCCACTCGTGGGACAAACTAGAGCTCAGTGCTGGACTACGGATGGAGTACATGCACACGCACAACAAGCTAAGTACACATACCCATCAAAACGCCGAGGAGAACAAAGGTAACCAGCTACGTCTCTTCCCCAATCTGAGCCTATCCTACACGATCAACGACAAGAATAAGATAGCCCTGCTGTATAGTCGCCGTCAGGATAAACCTAGATACGAAGACTTGAATCCCTTCGAGTACTTGCTCGACGAACTATCCTACTGGAAGGGGAATCCCTTCCTGAGACCTCAGACAAGCCACAAGTTCATCCTAAACTATATCTGGAGTAGTCTATCCTTGAACCTATATTACACCAAGCTCGACGACTACTTCACTTCGATCACGGATGCCTTCGAGAGCAACAAGACCATCATGACCACGAAGAACATAGGGACACAGCAGCAAGTCGGACTAGAAGCCGTCTTCTCTAAGCGCCTTGCTCCATGGTGGGACTTCAGCACCAACCTAGGCTTCTACTACTTCGTGAACCGCCTAGACTACGAGACATACAAGCAGGAGTACAAACGCCCCTCTTGCTCTCTGTCCGCAAGCAACAGCATCCTACTGCCCTTCGGCTTCAACCTCGAACTCTCTGGGCGCTACCATTCCAAGCGCCAGGGTGGAAGCTACGAAGTCAGCAAGCCTACGGGGGGCATTGATCTGGGGCTCAATCGCAGCTGCTTAGACGGTCGTATGCGCCTATCTCTTCTGATGACCGATGTGCTGCATACCGAGCGCTGGGATAGCTATGGGGTGAAAGATGCACTGAACCTATCCTCTTGGGGTCATGGGGAAAGTCGTAAGGTCATACTCCGCCTCAGCTACAGCTTCGGACGGCAGAAGTTCAACAAGGTAGAGCGGGATCTCGATGAAGTAAATAGGCTATAGCACAAGCATAGGGATGAGAATTAGCTATCTTTGAAGTAGCTCTGTAAGATGAGGATCAACCTACTTCACGGTGCAATTGACAGCAATTCGCCCTATGGACACGATACACTATTCCTTCCGCTACTCGAAGTTGGTGTGGATCATCTCCACCTTGGGCCTCGTGGCTCTTAGCTATCTCCTCTATTTCCTCCTCACCTCCAAAGAGCAGCTTATCTATGAGCTCATCGGATGGTCTGCGGTGCTGGTACTCGTCTATCCCATCATATCTATGCCACTGAGCCTGAGCTATGACGGGGAGACACTTGTCCTAAGACGATTACTTTGGTCGAAGGTCTATAGCCGTGCCGACTATTCGATCCAGAAGGTCGAAGGCCTGAGCCTCCAGGGAAGTCTTCGGGTCTTTGGTTCGGGTGGATACTTTGGCTTCTTAGGCCTGTTTTGGAAACCCAAGGTAGGACTCTTCAAGCTCATTCAGACAGAGTCCTCCAGCAGCTATCTTCAGATAACAAAGAAGGGTGGCTCACGCACGCTGTACATCGCCTACTGCTAGTTCCCCGATAATTCCTCCACACACCAAGGCAAAACCCAATGTCGAAGACGATCAATCCCGTACACTCGTTCTTTCATTCCAATCCAGTCCTAGCGAATATCCTAGGAGTCGCCTTCCTACTCTGTGCCCTATCGACCAACTTCATCGCTATCCAAAGGAGCATCTCTACCCTACCCCACTTGGTATATAAGACGGGCATCGTCGAGAGCTGGAAGAGCACAGGACGAAGGCACCACGATGCCTATCTCAAGATCGTAGGAGAGAAGAAGATCTATACCACCGAGTACTTTGGCGGATGGTTCAGTCTCCAGCACAAAGGGAAGAGCGGGGAGGAGGTAGCGTTCTACACCCTTCCCGAAGCAAGCGATATACGCTCTGGTGAAACGCACTACGTTGGTCTAAGCAGAGTGGGACATCCCCGTCTACGCTTTTGGCTTTTCTTCGAGCTCCTACACTTTCAGTACGGCAGTCTGATCATTCCTTGGGCATTGAGCTTCTTCGGTCTTCCACTATTCAACCTGAGCATGGTCCAAAATCGGGGGTTACGAGTAGTCTCTACCTGCGTTGTTCTCCTATCGATGCTTCTTTTCTTCTTCGTCATCTTCGCCTAAGTTCGTCCCCCCTCGGCCGATCTAACCCAAGGTTATTCTCGCTGTACCATCACCGGAAGCGACCGCCATCCCCATCTGGTGGCTTGCATGGCTTTTAGCTTCTCCTGCTATACCATCACTTGCAGCGACCGCCATCCCCATCCCATGAGTATGCACTAGCAATAACGAAGAAGCCCACCATATTCCCTGAAGCCCCCAAACACGCTCCTTGTCTACCTTTCCCCACGAGCCATCAGCCCAATATCCATAGCTATCTGAGGGGGCGATGGAGAGACCTATGATAGGTCGCCTCGATGACCCACTATGGGTTCCTCTTGCGACCCATCATAGGTATTTCTGAAGCCCCTACAATCTCCCCCTAGAACGACCATGGAAGACACATCCTTCTTTTCGGAGCTATCGCATTGAGGGGACTGACAGCCTGCAGAGCTTCGAGCTACTGCTATCGGTCGTCATGTGAGAGCTCAGCTGCGATTAGCTCTCCAATTCAGCACTTTCGATATAGCTAATACAGCCTGAGCGATCGGGATAAGGGCTTCACCGAGTTGTGATTAGCTTTCAAATTCAGTACTTTCGATATAGCTAATACAGCCAATGATGTCATCCTCGGCGACTGCTCTGCGTTGTAATTAGCTTTCAAATTCAGTACTTTCGATATAGCTAATACAGCTGATAATTGGTTGGATGTCAACACTACCAAGTTGTAATTAGCTTTCAAATTCAGTACTTTCGATATAGCTAATACAGCCATTTTACTTCTATTTAATTGGTGTTTTTAGTTGTAATTAGCTTTCAAATTCAGTACTTTCGATATAGCTAATACAGCTCGAGGCGTCCGCACTCGACGAAGCTAAGAGTTGTAATTAGCTTTCAAATTCAGTACTTTCGATATAGCTAATACAGCCGACCCCTCCTCTAAGGAGCGCTTCAGTGCGTTGTAATTAGCTTTCAAATTCAGTACTTTCGATATAGCTAATACAGCCCTTGGCGGATCTCATTGAGTTCACGCGTCGTTGTAATTAGCTTTCAAATTCAGTACTTTCGATATAGCTAATACAGCCGACCATATATAGTCAACTGTGCATTAGCCACTTATCGAAGGATTTAGAAACAAAAAAGCCGATGGGTATCCATCGGCTTTTTGTCTTCTAATACCAGAAAAAGACTTAGACTCTAGAACATATCAAAGAGCAGAGGAGTAGTAGGGCCCTCTTTGGGTATATGCGATGAGAAGTGCTCCATCATCCCAAACTGCTTATCCGTGATCGTCATGATGATCACCTCTCCTTCGTCTGGTAGCATCTCCTTGACACGACGGACATGCGTCTCAGCATGCTCCATACTCGGACAATGACGCATATAGATCGAGTACTGAAGCATCGTGAAACCATCCTGTATCAATCCCTGGCGGAAGCCAGAGGCTGCCTTTCGCTCCAGAGTGGTATAGGTAGGGAGATCAAAGAAGACTAAGACCCACATAACTCGGTATTCACTTAGGCGATGAGCTAGCATGAGAAGAGAGGATAAGAGAGGCGACGGCTCTCCCCCGTAAAGCAGCGCAGGAGAGAGGTCGCTGTCTGAGAGGCTGCAAGCATCAGAGGTCGTCGCTGTCCTTCGATCTCCACATCTAGGGCAGAGATCGAAAGTAGGCGAGCCTTGATCTCCTTGCTCAATACAGAGGGAAACCCTTCGTCCTCACATATCTCCACGACGAGCTGATCGACATAAGGGCGATAGGGCTCCATGATGTCGTCAGCAAGACAATAGGCATTGTACTTATTATGATGGTGAATACCTAGTGTAGGCAGGAGACCTGCAGCGACCAGAGCTCGGGCAATGATCGCTCTCAGGAGGGCATACCCATAGTTGAGTAGTGAGTTAGGGGCTGTCTCCTCTCGCTCTCGCACAAAGTCTGGGAGGGAGACAAAGAGGTTACGCCAATAGAACGCCGCTGCTCTAGCCTCCAGATTCTCAGTGTCTCCACTCTTCACTTGCCGAGACCAAGCGAGCATATTCTTAGCTGGTTCACCAAGGACCGCCTGAAGTACAGCTGCTTGATTCTGTATCTTGGCTTGGATCGTCTGCTGCCAGAGTCGCTTGCGTAGCGGTACCGAAGCATCAAGCTGGGCACGGAAGCGCTCATTCTGAAGGCTATGTGCATCCAAAGGAAGGAGAAGCCCTGAGGGGAGATGATTCATAGAGCAGGTTACGACAGCGCAATTGTAACTGAGGAGCGTATCAAGAAGCCTATGTGTAATCGTGATCTGCGGATGATCAAGGAGGACGACCCCGATATCCTCTATCGGGATCGTCCGTATGCTCGGAGCTCCGCCTTCACCTGCAGACTGACGGATCTCCAGCTGTCTCTGACTCAAGGCCAGGTAGGCAGGGCTACCAAAGTATAGTGTTCGCTTGATCATAAGTCTTAAGCTTATTCGGGAAGAGACATCTCGCCAAGGAGATTGACTTTGACCCTACGTGGATTTTCCTTCTCATAGGATTTAGCCCCCCGTAAGCGGTAGAACTTAGGGATAATTCCCGTCTTATTCTTGATATCCTCGACTTCGGTCTCAAGGTGGTACCGGAACACATAGTCCTCCGATGACAGCTTTTGAACACGATAGAGGTGATTGCTTAGGGTCAGCAGATCAGACTGCTCCAGTGCTGTCTGGATCTCTTCGTCCGTTAGCCCAATGAGGAACATCTCATTAGCCTGCAGGTGCTCAACGAACTCCCAGTCAGAGTCAGGGAGACTCGCTAGTAGAGCCTCTGGGACATCTTTCTTTTGGAGTACTTGATCAAGGACTTCACGAGGCTTCCTGATGATCATAGGTATGCCATAGCGAACACGATCCACAGCCTGCCAAAAGGTGACACACGATTCAACAAGCTCACCCTCCGGCGTTCGGTAGATAGCTACATGGTGATTGTTACCGGGTTTGACAAAGGTGATCGCCTCACCCGAATCATTGTAGTACAAAGGGATGATGCTATTCTTTCCATTCTCGACGGCAACCCGTACGCTACGCACTTGCTGGGTCCCTGCTGCATCAGAGTAGAGCGGGGTGGCTGTGATCAATTTCAGATCAGGCTTTGCTGCATCACCAGATTGATTGACACGAGCCATCACTTCACGGCGAAGCTTAGGATCTACGATCTGCTCTATCTGAGGTGCGGTGAGACTTGCTAGAGCGACCTTCTTGACGTATGTGGGCTCACCATTCCTCAAGATCCGTCCATAGAGGCTCTCTTCTGACAATGGCCCTCGGGGGATGAGCACACCAGCCTGAGTCTCGTTCTTTCCTGAGCGGTGGTAGGTATTGCGCCCCGTGGAGACCGTGCGCTTACCTGGGCGGAAGGACACAAGGATCTCTGCTACCTTGGCTCGTACTGTCTGATGAGAGAAGTGAGGCTGTAGGATGAGCCAGTTTTCTAGGAGACTATGCTTCTCCGCAGTGGTACGCCACTGTCCCTGCACTTCCTGAAGCATCTGCTCGCTATCCTCCTCAGAGTTCAGTCTATTGAGTCTCTGAATATGGCTCTGCCGCGTGCAAGCCACGACGAGCGCATCGATCGCATGATGTCGATGATCCTTACGCTTCGACCAGTCCTTGATCTTTTCGGTCTCAGTGATCGAGCCATCCTTCTCCTCTTGGCGAACAAGCTCTGTCTCACCCATAGATTGGTAGCGCTCAAAGTTGAGTTCGTGCAGGATCCGATCATAGCCCCAGAGATGACGAAGTTTAGCAGTCACACTCCCCTCAGAAGCGTAGACACGACGAACCCCTTGACGAAGGATCTCCTGCGCCTGTCGAGCGATGTACTGAGTCAGACGAAGCTGACGCTCGATGAAGTCTGAGGGGATATCCTCCTTCCTCCACAAGAGGCGACGACGCTTGCTATAAGAGATCTTACCATCATGGAAGAGGCTCTCTAGGCGATCTCTATACTCTGCCTCCTGCCCCTTAGCAAGGATATATTCATAGGCCGTCCTATTGTCTTTTTCCTTATTGCATCGGCTACATGCGCAGGTTTTATTCGCAGACGAATCATCGTAGAGGATGGACTTCGGGATGATGTGCTCGATCTCGACCCCATCACCTCGAAGGAACTGCACGACATCGATCGACTTACCACAGTAGAGACATTGCTCTCCCGCCTCCTGCCAGAGACGATACTTCTGGATACGAGACTTCGTCGGATAGAGTCCATACTCCTTGATACGCTCTGCGATCTCTTTGTTCTCCTTCTCCCTAGACCGGATCCTCTTAGAGGTATCTTCACGCTCCTCTCGACTCATCTTCAGCTCTCGTGCCAGCTCCACTCGCACCTCATCAATCGATCCGTGCTTCTGGCGGAGGGCATTGACCAGGTTGATCATCTGGTTGAGGATCTTCTCCACAATGGGCTGTCGAAGTGCATTGCGCTGGAGCAAGGGGATGTGCTCTAGGAGTGGACGCTCCTCCAGCTCCTCCTTAGTCAGACTACTAGCAGAATGGCGCTTCCCTGCTCGCTCGCAGGCCTCACTATAGCCGTACCCCTCCTGCAGATGGGGCAGAAGCTTACAGATGAACTTCGCCGACTTATTGCTGTAGCCCTGCTTGACGAAGTCGATCTGATAGAGCTTATCAAGCAGCCCCTCATCTAGATCCTCTTCTTGGAAGCCCAACTGATCGATGAGCGCCCCACGCATCGCCTCTCGCTCCTCTATGGAGTAAAGGATATGCCACAGCCGATAGAGAGGTTCACTGAGGTAGCTCTCATCAACAATGGAGCGGATAAGCCCAGTTTCTGGATCAGCTACTTGGGCATCTCGGAGCTTCAGATCCAGGCGAAGAAGCCCTTCATACTTCTTATATCCTGCTAGAGCTTTGCGCAGGATGAGTCGTGTCGTATCTCCCTTGACTCCTCCCTTGAGGAGCTTATCACACCAGAGCCCCTCCCTATCTGAGATCTTAATAGCCTTCTTAAGGGCGGTGAAGGTCAGCTTGTCATGCGTCTGTAGATAGGCTAAGAGCTTCTTCTTCTCCTCAAGCGTGATCGGTCTCTCCTTCCCATCGGGATAGTAGATACGTATGTTATGGATGGACTCCCAGAGCTTGCAGAGCTGGGCTATCGGAGAGCTCTTAGGCGCAACCTTGGGGCCAATCGTGATCTTCCGCTCTTGGAGCTCTTCCTTACCCTCCCTATTGATCTGCTTAAGCTTGACGACACGCTCTTGCTTCTCAAACTCACAGAAGGATACTAGCCCCTTGCAGGACTTCAGTGGACGCTGGAAGAAGATGACCTGATCCCTTAGCTCTTGGATGAATGCTGGAGTCAAGACCTCGGGATAAAAATTCGCCTGCACCTCCATGATACGATCATACTCCTCGATATAGGCTTCCCGAGGATATACCTGATCCTTGATGCGGTAGTTATAGAAGAATCCACCCGAAAGACTCTCCTGCCTATGCTTTTTGAGCTTGAGAGCAAAGTGCTGTCCGACGGTAGTCCCCTCCTGCTGAAGCTCCGCATAGCGTCCCTTCACAGCAGCTACATAGCCCGTCTCTTTACCCCGCTTAGCTGCTTCTTCAGCTTCGTCGGACTTTGCATGCTTGTAGCCTCTTTTCTGGTTGATATGGTAGAGTACACGCCCGATCTCTGGGAGCGTGAGTTGCTCTCCTGGTGATGCAGCTCGTGCACGAAGCTCCCAAAGATCTAGGACAGGAAGACGCATCAGAGCTTCATCGGGGAGCATTCCATGATCCCCGAGCTTTTTGCTAAGCACTTTGCGTCGCAATTGATAGCGATCTATCCCTTTTCGGATGGTGCGCTGAGTGGTGCGCTTTTGATTTTTGGAGATGGCTTTCCCTTGGGAGAACTCATTCAGATCATCTGCTGTCAGAGGCACGATCCGACTTCCCATCCCTAAAATCTCAGCAGGATGCTCCTGCTCATCAAGGGCGATGAGACACCACCCTATGGATCCGACCCCGAGGTCGAGACCGAGTACATGCTTACTCATAAGCTATTATGTTGTGTAGGTTAAATCTTTAAGCTACCTTTGTAGTACTGAATTTGAAAGCTAATCACAATAAGGATTATTCCGTTGTGAAAACATCTAAGGCGGGCCTCCCTCGGAGAGCTCGTCTTCTTTTTGCTCCAGCATCAGACATCTAGCATAAGTAGCTCACCACACGAAATTAACGACTTCTACGAAGAGAAACAACCTAATGCAACTCTTCTTCCTGCATTTTATTCTCAAGCACGAATATTTCGTAGAAGAGATACATCCTTAGAGATACCGATGAGCGAGCTAAGACCCAGCCTAGGCTACCCATCCACGAAGCACGCCCCTACTATCCCTCCCTCTGAGGGCACATCAACACCTCCATTTCCCAAGGCTGCATGAGATCTGACGTATCATGACACAACTCCCAGATAACCAGTCGTCATCTTAATAGGGCTAAGTAGGAGAGCAGACAAAGCAGAAGGATCACCGCCCATAGCGTGCCCCTCTCCAATTATCACACGTCAGTCCTAGCCCCAAAATCAGAGCTAGAGCGACAAGCAAACAAAACCTACTGTAGGTCGCCTCGACGACCTACAGTGGGTCGTCAAGGCGACCCACTATGGATCCCACTTGCGACCCATCATAGGTCACTCTACCGAGCTATTTCAAAGTACATCCCCTTCCTATTCTCCTCCTCAGCAGAGCCTACTAGCAACAGAGCGATGCAATCATCAAGCATCCCCTCTTCACGGGCATAACTCAAGAGGGCTTACAGGTGATGAGGAGCCGCCCTCACCTTAGCCAGTACACAAAAGCAATAGATAGACTAAGTTGGCATCTAGGGATCCCAACTCTCTCTGGAGGATAAAGCAAGAGAAGGCTTCGATTCATGCCCGAACTCGGAGACTACACCTCGACTCTGCTGTGCACTACTGCACCTAGGAGCAGAGGTGCTCTCAAAGAAATTTTCCAGAAGATTTGGTCAATTCAAAAAGTCATCGTAACTTTGCAACGCAAAAGAGAAAGGCAAACCTCTCTAAAAGCAAATTGACATGCGGAAGTAGCTCAGTTGGTAGAGCATAACCTTGCCAAGGTTAGGGTCGCGGGTTCGAGTCCCGTCTTCCGCTCCAATAGGTTTCCATAGTTTTGATGTGTATTTGTTTGATGAGGCATTCTAAGATTCACTAAGGTGATCTTGGGATGTTTCTCTCTTTTATGGCGGTCGCTTACGCATACGATCCTACTTCCACAGCAAGCAAAGAGAGGAAGGGGACACAGCCCAGCTGATAGCCCACTCCCGTTGACAGAAGAGACTGGCAGATACTGATAGCAGAGAAAACGATTGAGGCCCTTGAACCAGATTGGTTCAAGGGCCTCAATCGTTTTCTATCTATGGGAGGCTTCCCCTAGACTTCTTCTTAGAAGTCCATCGGAGGTGGGGATGAGTCTGGAGTATCACTCGGCTCACCTTCGAAGATCTCAACCGCTTCGTCATCTCCTCCTCCCGCATCGTAGCAGGGAGAGAAGCCTTGCGGCATCTGGAAGGGAATACCTACCAGATAGCCCAGCGTACGGTCTGCATAAACCTTCTTCATGAACTTACCGAAGATCGGGAGAGCAGCTGCTGCCCCTTGCCCGAAGGCCATGGAGTTGAAGCGGATACTTCGCTCTTCACCGCCGACCCAACAGCCAGCAACTAGATCGGGAGAGAAGCCCATGAACCACGCATCACTATTATTCTGCGTCGTCCCCGTCTTACCGCCTAGAGGCATCTGAAGACCGAAGGACGAACGAAGACGGCCCCCTGTACCTCCATTGATGACATGCTGGAGCATGTAGAGCATCTTGTGCGCTGCATCTGCGGTGAGGACCTCGGTCATCTTAGGAGCAAAGGTCGCTACGATATTGCCGTGCATATCTTCGATCTGCGTGACCATGATAGGATCAACACGCACCCCGTCATTGACAAAGGTCGTATAACCCGAGACCATCTCCCCAACCGTAGCTTCTGGTGTACCAAGGGACATCGCCATCGTCGCTTCGATAGGTCCACGAAGGCCATAGCTTTCGAGGAGACGCTTGAAAGTGATAGGAGAGGTACGACTCATCAGTTCGGCCGTCACCCAGTTATCCGAATTCTGCAGCCCCCATTGGATCGACACCATCTCACCGATGCGGCGGTGGTTGGCATTACGTGGGGTCCAAGTCTGACCATTATCTAGACGGTAGGTACGCTGCACATGAAGCACCTGATCGCAGGGAGAAGCCCCATCAATCATGGCTAGCGAATAGAGATAAGGCTTGATGATCGACCCCGTCTGACGACGACCATCCGAGACCATGTCGTACTGGAACTGGGAGAAGCTGATATCCCCGACATAGGCCAGCACATAGCCATTGTGTGGATTCATCGCCATGAAGCCTGAGCGCAGGATCCCCTTCATATAGCGGATGGAGTCAAGAGGTGTCATGATCGTATCACGTCTCCCCTGCCAAGACCACACCTGCATCTTCGTCTTGCGATGGAACTGAGAGCGGATCTCTTCATCCGAGAGACCATCCTCCTTGCTCAAACGCCAGCGTTCAGACTGACGCATCGCACGGTCAAGGATCTTCTTACGCTGCTCTGCCGAAAGAGAAGAACTGAAGGGATCTCCACCTCGAGCCTTACGCTCTCTGTCGAAGGCAGGCTGGAGATGCCCTGCCATATGCTCCTGCACTGCCTCCTCGGCATAGCGCTGCATGACGGGGTTGATCGTCGTATAGATCTTCAACCCATCGGTGTATATATTGTAGGGGGAACCATCCGACTTGCGGTTCTTATTGCACCAGCCGTAGAGCGGATTTGTCTCCCACTGGATGCTGTCATCTCTGAACTTCGCATACTGCCACGAAGCGTAATCACTACGGTTGGGCTTCTCGGCCATCATGATCTTGCGCAGATGCTCACGGAAGTAGGGAGCGATGCCCTGCTTGTGGTCCGTACGATTGAAGGAGACCTTAATGGGCAAGCGAGACAGAGAGTCGACTTCACGAGAAGTAAGGTAACCAGCCTTCTCCATCTGCTGGAAGACGACATTGCGTCGCTCCATCGGTAGCGGGCTATTAGCTCGGAGGACGGGATTATAGGTCGATGGATTCTTACACATCCCGACGAGCATCGCTGCTTCCTGGATATTCAGCTCAGCGGGGGTCTTACCGAAGTAGGTGAAAGCCGCCGACTTGATCCCCACAGCATTGTAGAGGAAATCGAACTGATTGAGGTACATCGCTAGGATCTCCTCCTTGGTGTAGAAGCGCTCGAGCTTGGCTGCGATAACCCATTCGACCGGCTTCTTCATCATACGAGTGAAGAAGTTAGAGCTGGGAGGCGAATAGAGCATCTTAGCGAGCTGCTGGGTCAACGTACTCCCCCCACCGGCACTCTTCTGCTGAAGGATCCCCGTCTTGAAGACAGCACGAGCCAGCGAACGGAAGTCAATCCCCGAGTGATTCTCGAAGCGCACATCCTCGGTCGCAATAAGCGCCTTGACCAGATTAGGCGAAAGATCCTTATAGTCTACAAGGACACGGTTCGATCCTCCGTGGGCAAATGACCCGATCACTTCCCCATCGGAAGCCAATATCTGGGAGGCATACTTGTCAATTGGATTCTGGAGCTGTTCGATGGGAGGAAGATAGCCTATCCAACCCATTGAGATGGCGAAGATACCGCCTAAGATGCCCAGCCAGACGAGCGAGAAAGCGAGCCAAAGCCAGGGCTTGATCTTATGTTTCATCTATAATCTTTGTCGTATTCTGTCCCAAGCTCACTCCCCCAGATAAGGATATTAGGGAGGCCAAGATGGGACACACAGATTGTCTCTTTTTCAGTCAGAGCGAACAAGTGACGCTCGGTACAAAGGTAGCTACTTTTCGTTATTATGCTGACGGGCGGTCCCCAGCAGAAGGGAGGAGCTCCGCACACCCGACATCCACCCAAAGAAATACCCCCTCTGTACAGTGCTGATGTACAGAGGGGGTGTCATCTTGACGAGCTCTTCTAGTAAACTATCATAAATAGACTATATCAGCTCGATCTTTATCTTTTAGGGAGACAACATGCTAGTCCTTCCCGTTGAGGCGCTTGACCTCTAGGTCAAAGTCAGAGACGAAATCCAAGTCTTGTCTCTTTCGGAAAGTCTCATACTCCCGCTCAGCCTTGAGCTTAGCTTCTAGAGCAGAGATACTCCCAGCCCCTTCTAACACAGGGCGTCCCGCAATACTAAGGAAGTCATCAAGAAGCTTGCTCCAGTCTTGCATTCTCATAGGGATCTCACGCAGGGCTCTATCCTCGGCTAGATCAAGATATGCAGATACCAAGCGATTGATACCACTCATCTGCGTATGGCTAAGGTAGTTCTTAGCAATACCTATATCTGACTTCATCACTTTACCCTGAGGGGCTCGTCTCCAAGTCATCAGCCCCATGTGAGGTAGCGCTGCATTTGCTCCATGGTAGATGATCTCTGCCGCTGTCTGTCCCGATATAGCCCAATGAAGTTTATTTTGCACCGACGCAAAGAAACGCTTAGTTTCTTGAGCTTGGCTATCGTAATCGATCGAGAGTGCATAGATATCGGTGATCTTTTGATAGAAGCGACGTTCACTAGCACGGATCTCACGTATATCTTCAAGTAACTCTTGGAAATAATCATGCCCGAAGCTCTCCCCTTGTTTGAGACGATTCTTGTCGAGAACATACCCCTTTGTAATAAAGGCATTAAGTGTAGTTGTCGCCCACTGACGGAAGAGGGTAGCCTCTACAGAATTGACTCTGTAGCCCACTGCAATGATTGCCTCTAGGGGATAAAAGGACATATCTCGCTCGACCTCTCGTGTACCTTCGGTTTGAACTATCCGGATCTTCCGGATAGTTCCCTCTTCGAGGAGTTCACCCGACGCAAAGATATTCTTCAGATGCTCGTTGATCGTCCGCACATTCACCCCGAAGAGATCCGCCATCCGCTTTTGCGTGAGCCAGAAGCTCCCATCCTCGTAGCGAACTTGTACGTTCACATCCCCAGCATCTGTGGTGTATAAGATGATCTTGCTATCCATAATATAAGTGGGATTATTGAGGCTAGAATCTCCATCTAGTGAAAATGATTTTACTCTGCTTACCTCATTAAGAAGAGCCCCTAGTGACTTCCACTTGAAGCTACACTAGGGGCTAGGTCATAACAGCATCTATTTTATTCTTGTACCCCCGAGCAGAATCGAACTGCTATCTAAAATTTAGGAAATTCTTGTTCTATCCGTTGAACTACGAGGGCCTCAGTCAAGGAGCTTCAGAGCGCTCCAGACGGGGGCAAAGATAGCGAAATTCTGCATTGCCCCTTGCCCTTATCCCCGAAGCTTAGAGACGGAAGAAGTAGTTGAGCGTGGCCCCGAAGCGCATCTCTGAGGACTGGACATAGGCCGATCCTCGGCGGGTACTCCAGATATTGCCCAGCCCGTAGACGAAGCGTCCTTCGAGCTCGATCCGCTGTCTTGAGCCAAGAGCGACACTGACCCCAGGGCCTCCGCCCAGCCCCCAGAAGAGGCGGTCGGTGACCACCATCTTGTGCCGAGCAAGATCACGCTCGCTCATATTCGCCTCGCCTGAGACCTCTGAGGATTCGCTGAGGTGATACCCGACGAAAGGCCCTAGATTGAGGAAGAGACGTATACCACCCGAGCGGAAGTAAAGATGCGAAAGGAACGGGAGCTCCAGATAATCAAGGTGTCGGGCATAGCTCGTCGAACGCAAGTCATACTTCTCTAGCCATCCGCCCCGCAGATAGTTAAGTTCCACCTGCAGAGAAGCACCCCGCTCAATGTCGTAGCGCAGAGCGAGCCCTCCGACATAACCCACGTGGATGCGCTGGCGCACCGAGGGCACGAAGGTGAAGCGGCTAGCCGTGATCCCTCCGTGTGCTCCGATGGAGAGCGATTGAGAGAAGGACTGCTTCGCTTCCCCCTGCGCCCAAAGCGGACTGGCAAGGAGCAGAGGCAGAAGCAACGCTAAGAGGAGCTGACGACTAATGTGCTTCACGGAGGATAGCGCCTGAAGAAGGATAGTAGACGAAGAAGAAGCGATCGTTGGTGTAGACATTCCCCTCACCTCGCTGGAGATGGAAGTCTAGCTGAAGCCCGTCGGAGGGGACAGAGGACATGTTGTTCACAAAGCCCTGCCCATACATCGAGTAGGCACGGATGAAGTAGCGTGCCAGATCATAGCCTAGGACGCTGTACTTGGGATAGGAGTTGCTCACCTTGTGGCTGAACCAGCCCGTGAACTGGCTGAGGAAGTCCTTCGACTCAGGGAGTGTTGGGTCGAAGAAGAAGCTCGTATAGATCGTCGTATTGTAGCGACGTAGGTTCTGCTGGAACTGCGTGCCATAGGCCTGCCACTGGGGATAGCCGAAGAGGCTAACACCCGCTGTCTGACTACCGATAGCAGCCATGGTCGCTTGGGCAAGATTGCGATCGGGCGAGATGGGCACGACCACGGCATTGCTTCCGAAGCTGACAGCGCCTCGGCCAAGCTCTAGAGAGCGGCTGGAGATACCTGCTCGACCCAGAGCTGAACGAAGCTGGGTCACGAAGCCATCCTCCGTATCTCCCAAGCGATGGGTGAAGATCACTTCCTTCCCTCGGTAGCGCTGCAGGAAGGCTGGGATCACCCGATCAAGGATCGTAGAGGTATGTGCATTCGCTAGGACGACACGACCATCCCCCGTCTCTAGGGCACCTGCCTTGCTAAAGGGGATGATGTAGTAGCTATACCCCGAAGCGGCTGCGATAGCTCGTATCTGCCCCTCCGTGACACCGCCGACGACCAGATCCTTCCCTCGGAGCTTGCCCTCTTCGATGTAGGCATTGAGTGCCGCATCGCTGGGGACATCGAGCGTGGTCAGCTGCATGGAGATCCCAGCCTTCTTCAGCTGGTACATCCCGAGAAGGAAGCCTTCGTAGAACTCCACATAGTGCTTATCCTGCTTGAGTGGGAGAAGCACAAGGATGCGGGTCTGGGAAGTAGCCACGGGCGAAGGAGTGGTAGGCTCCTGCGGGGCGGGAGCAGGCTCATTGATCACGGGGCTATCAGCCTTCCCCGTAGGGATGATGAGCTCCATGCCCACCTGGACATTAGAAGAGGTAACCCCTGGGTTGGCTCTGAGGAGATCCACCAGATCCACCCCATAGTTGCGGCTGATGCCGTAGAGGGTTTCTCCAGACTCTACTTTGTGCTTCCGTCCCTTCTGCGAAGTAGTCGTCTGAGGTGTAGCCGCCGAGGCGGAAGGGATGAGGAGCTTATCCCCGACCTTGATCTGCTGACGAGCCCAAGGATTGAGTTCGTAGATCTTATCGATGGGGACATTATACTTGCGGGCTATGCTGTAGACGGTCTCTTCACGCTGCACCTCGTGCTCACGTATGCGTCGGTTTCCCTGCGCACTTCCCCCCACATAGATGAAGAGTAGGGCCATCGAGAGGAGTAGAAGGCGACGATAGGGATGCGAAAGTGTCATCGGTCTCTGTGCTTACTTATTAGTATGAAATATGAGACAAAGGTACAGAATCAGGAGCAATACCCGAGGTGCCAGCGGGACGGACACGTCATAGCTGAGCAACGCTCCCCTAAAGAGAGCAGCCGTGCGCCCTATTCGGCTTGGCTACTTGAGCTCATTCTGTAGCTCCGAAGAAGGAAGCCTAACCCCAAGGCTGCCACCTCGTCATCTACTAACCTTTCTTCGAGTAAAAACCCCGTCCTAGGCATGGGGCTACTACAGCGCTTCGGAGCGTGCTCTTCAAATGCTCAAAAAGGGACCTACGGTAGGTCGCCGAAAAAACCTACTGTGGGTCGGTCAACCGACCTACCGTGGGTCGTCTCGGCGACCCACAGTAGGTTTCTGAGAAGGGGGTAAATAAAAAGCTTCCATACCCAGAGGTGATCCGCTCAAGGACCAGCCTCTCGGCATGGAAGCTTCGTCAGCTACCGCCTAAGTCAGCGGAGCTAGTGGAATGCGTCCTAATGGATCACGATCTCATCACAGAAGATGAAGTTCCCCTTGGGGCGAGCATTCGAGGCCTTGAGACGCACGTAGCGAGCACGCTCCTTCATCGGGAAGGAGAAGGTCTCGAAGACAGGCTGGTAGATCTCTTCACTCGTGCGGGTAGCTTGCTTAGCGACGCTACGGAAGTTCTGTCCATCACTGCTCAGGAGGATCTCCACATCCCCAGGCATGTAGACCCACTGGATGCGCTCCTGCATGAACTTGGCGAAGATATGACTCAGCTCCTCTTCCTTACCCAGATCGATCGTCACATCCAGAGGTGAGGTGAAGCCCTGCCAGCGCCCATCGAGATAGGTAGGCGTACCACGTACACCATCGAGCAGAGCTCGCTCACCACCGGCGGGATACTTCTCGTTCCACGAGCAATCGTTGTAGGTGATCTTCTTCCCGATCCCCTTATGGTAGTCGGAGCGGAAGCGCAGCTCGGGCACATCAAGAGCCTTTGACCCATCGAAGAGTCGAGCGACGAGGAGGATCGAGTCACAAGAGGTAATGGGCTGACCCGTATAGACGGGTGAGGAGGCAGTAGGCTCAGTGCCGTCTACCGTATAGCGAATCTGTGCAGCTGGGCGCTCGCTCGTGAGGCGAACGGAGACTTCATGACGAGTAGTATCGACTTCGTTCAGCGCAGCGATGTGGCGGAGCGGATAGGCATTGACCCCTCGCTTGATGAGGGCAGGCACATGGTAGTTCGTACGGCGAAGGAAGCTGGTATAGTCACGCTCGGACTGTGGGGTCCAAGCAACTTCGGCCAGCGCCAGCACACGGGGGAAGAGCATGTACTCGGCATGGGGTTCGTCGAGGACGTACTCTGTCCAGAGGTTGGCCTGCACACCGAGGATGTACTTAGCTTCACTAGGTGTAAGTTCCTTCGGCATGGGGTTGTAGGAATAGACCTTCTCCAGCGTAGTGAAGCCTCCGTTAGCACGTGGCTCGCCGTCAGCTTCTCTCTGATAGAAGTCTAGGTAGACATGACTCCCCGGGGTGAGGACGACATCATGCCCTTCTTTAGCCGCCTTGATGCCCCCTTCTTCACCACGCCAGCTCATGACCGTAGCATCAGGCGCAAGACCACCCATGAGGATCTCGTCCCAGCCGATGAGCTTGCGTCCCTTACTGTTGAGGTACTTCTCGATGCGGCGGATCATGTAGCTCTGGAGCTCGTGATCGTCCTTCAGACCTTCGACACGCTTACGCTCGGTACACTTAGCACATTCGCCCCAGTGCCTCATCGTAGCTTCGTCTCCTCCGATATGGATGTACTTGGAGGGGAAGAGCGCCATGACTTCATCGAGGATATCCTCAAAGAAGGTGAAGGTCTTCTCGTTGCCAATACATACATCGGAGTTCTCGAAGGCCCACTTATTGAGGCAGCTTAGCTCGGGGTAAGCGGAGAAGAGTTCGTTGCTGTGCCCTGGGAGTTCGATCTCAGGGATCACCGTGATCCCAAGCTGCTCGGCATGACGCACGACACGCAGGATCTCTTCCTTCGTGTAGTAGCCCCCGTAAGCACCTGGGGTACCTTCGTCGACAAAGCGGCGATCCTTCTGCCACCACTTATCCCAGTCCGTCTCGGTACGGAAGGCCGCCTTCTTCGTCAGCAGAGGATACTTCTCCGAGGGGAAGCGCCACCCTCCCCCATCGACGAGGTGCCAGTGGAAGCGATTGAGCTTGTAGCGAGCCATCTCATCGAGGAGACGGATGATCATATCCGTCTTCATGAAGTGGCGAGAGACATCGAGCATCACCCCTCGATAAGCAAGACGTGCCGAGTCAACGATCGAGAGCTGAGGGAGGCGAGAGCCATACTGCCCGATGATCTGCAGGAGACTCTGTGCCCCCTGACGAAGCCCAGCTTCATCACGAGCGACGAGATCAATACCCCGAGCCCCGATCGTGAGGCGATAGCCTTCTCTCCCCTGAACCGTAGGATCAAGGCGAGAGCGAATAAAGCTCAAGGAGCGACCCTTAACCTGAGACGTTGCAAGCGAAAGCCCCGTGAGTCCCTCACGGAGTACTCGTGGAGTTTGGCCAGAGAGCTTTAGGAGCTTGGGCAGAGTCAGCGACCCCGAAGCATAGGTGACCGAGACAGGTCGAGGGATGAGCTGAAGGCTATCAAGAGCCACTGCCCCCTGAGCGGAGAAGATCCCCGCCAGCGAGAGTGCGACAGCTCCGAATAGCTTACGCAGACGAGCGTAGTTCGTTCGCATAGTAAATCGTATTTGTAGCTAAGAATGAATGATTTCTGCGCACAAAGATAGGCCATCCCCTTAGACCTGCCCTATTTCTATGGGGAAGAACATGCCCCAGACCCTCCTAGAGCAGGAGAATCTGGGGCAAAGACTAGGGGCGCATCGCTACGCCACAAGGGGAAATAAGAGGATGGGCCTGCGCAACTAAATAGCAGCCTCTACAGACCAAACAAAGGCACGCAACCCCTGGTCTGGGGTCGCATCATCAAGGGCCTTCAGCCCCTCAAGGAGCGCAGGAACTCGAGTAGCAGGAGCTACGACAAGCATCGCCGAATTCATCGTAGGCCAAGCATGGCTCCCGATATGAGGTTCACCCGTAGTCGTCCCTCGCCCTTGGGCACGCTCCCAAGAGGTATAGCCTCGAAGACCTTGGCGAGAGAGCAAGCGTAGGATCAGCTCGTGATAAGCCTGATTGTAGGCGATGAAGACAGTCTTAAGCGGTTCGGCTGGAGCGAAGCGATTATTCTCGTTCATAGGATAGTGCAGGAGAATTAGTGAGACGAAGAGCTAGAGGAGAGCGTATGGCGACGGGCGATCTTCTTCTCGAGCTTACGCCGTGCTCTCTTGACACGTCGGCCCTCAAGCGCAGCATAGAGCGTCGGGATGAGTACCAGTGTCACGAGCGTAGAGATACTGAGCCCCCAAGCTACCGTGATCCCCATGGACTGCCACATCTCTGAGCCTTCTCCGATACCGATAGCCATAGGCACCATCCCAAGGACCGTCGTCATGGTGGTCATAAGTACAGGGCGAAGACGTGAGCGACCCGACGTAGTGACGGCCAGCGAGATCCCCATGCCTCGCTCCCGACACAGACGGATGTAGTCAATGAGTACGATCCCGTTCTTCACCACGATACCGATGAGCATGATCATCCCGATGAAGGACATCGTATCTAGCGGGATCTGCGTCACAAGGAGCCCAAAGAAGACACCTGAGAAGGCAAAGGGCACGGAGAACATGATGACAAATGGATCCACCAAGCTCTCAAACTGTGCCGCCATCACGATGAAGACGAGCATCACGATCAGAAGCATGAGCGTCG
Source organism: uncultured Porphyromonas sp. (assembly GCF_938039215.1). Classification (GTDB taxonomy): domain Bacteria; phylum Bacteroidota; class Bacteroidia; order Bacteroidales; family Porphyromonadaceae; genus Porphyromonas. The sequence goes on from NZ_CALHVI010000036.1 coordinate 26,693, forward strand.
TGAGATCACCGAAGGTCTCCTGCTGACTCTCATAAGCCCCCGTGATCTTGTACGAGACAGCCGACGAGGGGACAGGATGCGCAGCCAATGTCTTCTGCACCTGACCTACCAGATCACTCAGCTGCACCCCTGGCGTAGGTGTGAGCGTCAGAGAGACTACACGGGAGCGGTTCTTACGCTCGATCGTAGGAGGAGTGAAAGCTTCATCTATATGACCAAGATCTGACAGACGGAGCTGCTTGCCCTGCGGTGTGTAGACGATCAGATTAGAGATATCCTGAAGTGACTGGCGACGGCTGGGATCGAGGCTGACACGGATATCATACTCATTACCATCCTCACGGAAGTGCGAAGCGACAGTACCATTGACCGCACTGCGCAGGTACATCGCTGCCGTAGAGAGATTGAGTCCGTTCTCTGCTAGGCGCTGTCTATCGAAGACAAAGCGCACCTCAGGGATATAGTCCTTACGGCTAAGCGTAACCCCAGAAGCAACCTTCGACTGGCGTAGCTCATCACGAAGGAGTCGGGCATAGGCATCGGTCTCATCGAAGTCCTGCCCGTAGATCTCCAGTGTCACGCCCGTGGAGCCACCTCCACCTTCTCCCGTCTTGACATCATAGCTTGTGACCTCGGGATAAGAGGCAATGATCTTGCGAATAGCATCTGATGCCTCCTCCTGTGTCTGCGTGCGCTCTGCTCGAGGGTACATACCGACATACATCGTGATACCATTCGTTCCATTAGCTTGCACCATAGACCAAGAGTCCCCATCCGAAGCCTGACCAAGATTCATTGACACCGTCTGGATCGATGGAATCTCTTGGCGCATTCTCTTCTCTAGATCAAGTCCGAGTCGGCGTGTCTCCTCGACACGGGTACCGACAGGTAGCTCTAGAGATACATTGATGAAGCCAATATCCTGCTGGGGCATGAAGGAAGTCTTGATGAAGGTGAGGCTCCCAAGACTGAGGAGGAAGATCCCCAAAGCAGAGAATACCGTAGTCCGACGATGACGCACAGCCCATCCCAGCAGGCGGGCATAGGCTCCATCAAGGGAATTAAGTGCACGCTCAATGGGGCGGAAGAGCTTATCTGATAGTTTGCTTCGCCCAGTCTCACGCTTAAGGAGCTGTGAGCAAAGCATAGGAGTTAGCGAGAGGGCAGCTGTCGTGGAGACGATCATCACGATACTGATACTCCAGCCCAACTGACGGAACATCAACCCCGCTTGTCCTGGGGTCATCGTCAGCGGGAGGAAGACGGCTAGCATCGTCAGCGTCGAAGCGATGACGGAGATCCCCACCTCGTTCGTGGCATGTACAGCAGCTTGCTTCGGATAGCTCCCTCGCTCGATATGCGTCGTGATATTCTCTAGGACGACGATCGCATCATCCACGACCATCCCGATGGCGATGGAGAGCGAAGAGAGGGAGATGATGTTGAGCGAATTACCCGAGACAAGGAGGTAGACGAACGAGGCCACCAGCGAGATTGGGATCGTCAAGATGATGATGAACGTAGCTCTCCAGCGACCGAGGAAGAAGAGCACCACCAGCACGACGATGAAGAAGGTGATGAAGATCGTCTCCTCAAGCGAACCAATCGTATTGACGATGAAGCTCGAAGTGTCGATCAAGTAGCTGATCTTCACATCCGAGGGGAGGTTCTCTTGGATCTTGGGCAGGAGATCTTGTATCTGACGAGCGATCTCGACGGAGTTCGAGCCTTCTTGCTTATTGATGATGATGATCGCCCCGCTCTTACCATTGACATAGCTCTCCTGCTGGCGCTCACCGATCGTATCCTTGATCGTAGCGACATCACGCAGGTAGATATCCTTGCCTGCGACGCTGGAGACGACGATCGAGCCAAGAGCCAGCGGATCGACGAACTCGCCCTGAACACGTATCGAGCTCGTACGTGAACCTAGATCGATCTGTCCCGCTGGGATATTCGTATTCTCTGCTGCGATAAGCTGGGAGATCTGAGTCAGAGTAAGTCGGTAGGCCTCGAGCTTAGCAGGATCGCAATAGACTTGGATAACCCGCTTGGCTGCCCCTACGGCATTGATGGTACCGACCCCATCGACACGCTGCAAGGGATTGCTGACCTTGTCCTCGAGGATCTTAGCTAAGCCTCGGGCACTCTCTTCGGACTCAACCGAGAGTATGGCCACGGGGATATTGCTCGTATCGAACTTGAAGATCGCAGGCTTCTTGACCCCTGATGGGAGGAAGTCCGTGATCGCATCCAGCTTGTCACGGATATCATTCATCGCATCAGCGATGGGTGTACCAGCATAGAACTCCAGCGTGACGATCGAGGCATTGTCCTGACTCTTCGTGCTGATATGCTTGAGCTTGTCGATACCGTTGAGGCTATTCTCCAGAGGCTTGGAGACGTTCGTCTCGATATCAGCCGCACTCGCTCCAGGGTAAGAGGTGACGACCATGACCCGTGTCGTATCCGTCTTGGGCATCAGCTCGATGGCCAGACGCGACAGCGAGAAGAGTCCGAGCACAGCTATCGCCACGTAGATCAATGCCGTGGTGATCGGTTTGCGGACGGAAGTTTCGTAGATGCTCATAGCGAGAGAAGGCGTTTACTTACGGGTCTTCACGGGAAGGCCATTCTTCAGATTAGAGGGAGCCGAGGTGATGACCTCGTCGCCGACCTCGAGCCCACTGACGATCTCGTAGCGATCGCCCTGTTGTGCTCCGAGTTCGACAGCCCGATAGACGGCCTTACCTCCAGAGTAGAGGAAGACATAGCGTGCACCGCTACCTGGCTGGCGGACGACCGCCTTATCGGGGATCGTCAGCACTTCCTTTGCTCCGAAGTCGATGTGCACACGGGCATACATCCCTGGGCGGAGCTTGAGATCCTTGTTCGCCACTTCTATCTCTGCCGAGACGGTATGGGTGATGGGATCAAGGGTAGGATAGATATTAGCGATCTGCCCTGTGAAGGTCTCAGCACCGAGGGCATCGACGGTGAGGGATACCTTGGTACCCTTCTTCAGGAGCGAATAGTATTGCTCAGAGACACCGATCATCGCCTTGACAGGAGCGATCTGCTGGATGACAACGACGGGGAGCTGAGGCGAAGTCATATCCCCATTGTCGTAGTTCTTAGCCGTGACGAAGCCACTAATCGGGCTACGCAGGGTAGTATTCTCCGTCGCGTGGTTATAGGCAAGCTTCGCCTGCTCGACGGCGCTCTTTGCCTGCTCCCACTGAGCCTTGGACACCCCACCTATTTTGTAGAGTTCATCCATACGACCGAAGTTCGTCTTAGCATCAGCGAGCTGGATCTGTGCCTGCGAAGCTTGGGTAGCCTCTAGGTTTGCTACAGCTTGACCAGCAGCGACCCGGTCGCCGACCTTGACCAAGAGTTGCTTGAGGCGGCCACCCGCCTGAGCGGTGATATTGTTCAGCACCTTAGCTTCGAGCTGAGCGGTGAAGTCCTGAGAGATCTCAAGGCTACGCATCTCAGCAGGAGCCGTCTCCACGAGGCGAAGGCTATCTGTGGGTGCTGCTTCCGTCATCTTAGAGCTGGAGGAAGAGCAGCTAGAGAAGAGGCCCAGCCCCACAAGTGCGAGGGAGAGAAGGAGGTTCGACTTCTGGTGTATCATCGTTTATCTTAGTTCTTTGGGGTGATCATATACATTACGGGAAGCGACAGAGGTCGGATCTACTGAGCGTCTTCGAGGGTAGCACCTCGGAGCGCATCAAGGGAGAAGACGGCTACCATATAGTTGTACACCGCCTGACTGTAATTGAGTCGTGCTTGTAGGAGTGCCATCTCGGCATCGTTGAGCTCAAGGACGGTGCTCGCGCCAGTCTTGTAGCGCACTTCGGCGATCTTGTGACCACGTTCGGCAGTGGCGACGGCATCTCGGGCAGAGGAGAACTGCTCCAGAGCCTTACGCTGCTCGCTGAGGCTGCTCATCACCCCGAGGCGAAGTTGATTCTCTGCTGCCATACGCTGAGCTACGAGTTGACGGATCTGCGTCTCGGTGCTCCGCACGTCATAGTAGCGCTTCCCGCCCGTATAGACGGGAATATCCAGAGCAAGACCGATCGTGGAGAAGGGACTCCACCTCTTGTTGTCGTTTAGACGGAAGCGATCGGAGGCAAAGCTGTACTGATAGGTGAAGCTCATCGAGAGGGTTGGGAGGAAGGCCATCCGCTTGACCTTGAGAGCAGCATCCAGCTGACGACGCTGCAGGCTCAACTGGCGCAGTTGGCTATTCGCCTCAAGGGAGATATGCTCACTCTGCTCGGGGAGGTTCTGATAGACTCGATCAGTGTAGTCCGAGAGCTGCTCTGTGATCTCGATCGGAGTATCTAGATCCAGCCCCATGACGACCTTGAGTTTAGCCTCTGAGAGACGCACAGCGGTCTGCGCCGAGACGACATTGGGCAGGATGTTCTTCACCTGCGTCTCCATGCGGATCTTGTCGTACTCTGCTACCAGCCCATGCTCATACTTCGCAGCAGTCTGGGCATAATTGGTCTGCGCATTGGCATAGTTCGCTTCAAGCACTCGAAGCGATTCACGAGCTAGAAGGACGGCCATATATGCCTTGCGCACCTCAGCCTCTAGATCGACCCGAGAGCCACGAGCACGCTCCTCGGCAAGAGCTACGGCCTCCTTGTCCAGCTGCAGGCTTGCCCAAAGCTGTGGTGCTATAAGGGGAAGGCCAGCCGACACACCGCCCTGCAAGCTATGAGTCTGCCCCATCTCAATCCCTTCGGAGGGGAAGAACTGCCCCATGGGCGATGAAGCCATATCATCCGAGCCGAAGTACACCCTTTGCTTCTTCAGCATGTGCGTGTAGGCTCCAGTCAATTTGATTGTTGGGAAGAGCGCCCCCTTATTCTTGCGCTGGTCGTACTTGGCACCTGCAACACCAAAGGCAGAAGCCTGAAGCGTCGGACTCATCTTCAGAGAGAGACGCACAGCTTCCTCTAGGTTCAGAGCGATCGGACGCTGAGGCTCAAGGCTCTTCGTCTGAGACACCTCTTGGGCGAGTAGACCTACGGGCAAGGCTAAGCATCCACAAGCCCAAGCAAGGCAAACGGATACAGCAGCTCTTAGAGTTATCTTACTCATATATGAATGTTCTAAGTTGATGGTGGTGTCTTCCCGGGCAAACGAAGACACCTTTATTAGGAACAAAGTTACAGAAAAATGCCACGGAGCACTCGCCCTTAGGGCGAAGCTAACGAAAGAGATGGCAAGGGGGCCAACACACATAAATCAGAAGGCTCCGACAAAGGCTCCCGCCAGTAGTCCATGCTCTTCTTTTCCGCTCACCAGCCAGCCATCCCTCTTCATGCTGAGAGGCTTATTTTCCGAAGAAAGAACCCGAACACCACCACCCCTCAGAGAACGACGCATACGCTCTCAATATCAAGCAAATACCACCCGCCTCAAAGCGTCCCCGCCGAGGGGCGAAAAAACGACCTACGGTAGGTCGTCAAAAAAACCTACAGTAGGTCGTCCCACCGACCTACCGTAGGTCGCATCAGCGACCCACAGTAGGTTTTATTTGCCCCCCTACAGAAGGCTCCTCTCTCTTCTCCTCAGAAGAGCATCGGCTCCCGCTCGGAAGGCCATCGACTTCATCCCAGCAGCCCCCGCTTCTCCTCGGGATCCTCTCCTCATGCCCCACCGCTAGTAGCCCCTCTTTACCGAGCTTACTTGTGCTTCGACTTAGTCTTCATTCGTACCTCGACTATGCTCTAATTTGTGCCCTAGAGTAGCCTTCGCTTCTTCCGTATCGTCATCTGCATCCCTTCCCCCAAAAGACAGCCCCCTTACCCTCTTGCGACAATACTTTTCCCCGATGAAGGCAGGACCTCAGCCGAAGTACTAGCCGAAGAGCGACCTGAAAACGATCCTCTTTTTGTCCCGAAAGACAGTAGGCTTTACCCGCTAAATAGAGGAGACTTTGTCCCCTAGAGCAGGCATCACATGCGTCCCTACTTGCATATTCCCCGAGAAGCACTATCTTTGCAGTCACTAAGGGTTCGCTGGTTATCGCAAGGCTCCAGTGACATCGACCCTAGGAGAGATGGCAGAGTGGTCGATTGCGGCGGTCTTGAAAACCGTTGAACTGAGAGGTTCCGGGGGTTCGAATCCCTCTCTCTCCGCAATAAAGGGTGTAAATCAGCGAGTTACGCGATTTACACCCTTTTCTACACCCAGAAATATCGATAGCCCATAAGACGATAAACGAGCCCTTGGAGCTTCTTGATGGAGCCCAAAGGGCTCAGCTTGTTTTCCCACATTCTCCTAATACATCCTCCCCTTTCCTTGGCTATTCGGGCGGGCTCATTTCGCCTATACATTTGCAGTGTCAGAGCTATTCAAGACCATGCTTGAAGACTCTCGAAGACTCATAAAGATACATTCAAGTCGATTGACACCGCAACGTATAAGCAACTATGACACTACACGAACTCCTCGAAAAGCCCGTATGGCAGATGACGGGTGAAGAACTACTCTTCCTCGCTCAGCAGGGATCAACGCAACGAGAAGGAGACCCACAAGACAAGAGTCCCGCCAAAGAAGAAAGACACTTCGTTTATGGGCTCTCTGGGCTTGCCCGGCTTTTTGGGTGTAGCCTCCCCACATCCAATCGCATCAAGCAGAGTGGAAAGATCGATCGGGCTATCACTCAAGTCGGACGAAAGATCATCGTCGATGCAGACCTTGCCCTTGAGCTAGCAGGACGCAAATCAGGAGGACGCAGATGAACGCTTGCACCCATTCCTGCGATCCATCACCCGATATGGAGGAAGTATGGAAACGCTCGCTCATCCGAGTTACTGACGAATTCACCCTCCCTCCCGTAGTGCTCCGTGTGGAGGATGCAATCATTGGCACGCTAGGGAACTTCAGCGTCTCTACAGGAAAAGCCAAGGCTAAGAAGACCTTCAACGTCTGTGCGCTGGTGGCGGCAGCCCTCATCAATGGCCAGGTGCTAGAATATCGAGCGAGCTTTCCTGAGACCAAGCGCAACATCCTCTACTTCGACACCGAACAAAGCCCATATCATTGCCAGCTCGTCATGCAGCGCATCTTACACTTGGCTGGACTTCCTCTTGACCGTGAACCCCAGCATTTACACTTCAGCCACTTGAGAGCCATCGCTGAGCCCGAGATCCGTAGGGCCATCATTCGCTACGCCATCTATCACACCCCTGATGTAGGACTCATAGTCATTGATGGTATCCGTGACCTCATGCATGACATCAACAGCTCCACTGAAGCTACCAAGCTCGTCGGAGACCTAATGCAATGGACAGGCGAGCAGAACATCCATATCCAGACGGTCCTTCATCTCAACAAAGGCGACGACAATGCACGTGGGCACATTGGCACTGAGCTAAACAACAAAGCCGAAAGCGTGCTACTTATTGCAAGAGATAATGCTGACGCTGATAGAAGCATCGTATCCCCTGCGATCATTCGCTCGAAGGCTTTTCAGCCATTCGCTTTCAGGCTATCAGAAGACGAAGGCATCTGCTTACCAAAGCTGGACAGCGACTATACCGTCCTACACCAACAAGTTGTCGCTTACCAAGAACTCACCTATGAGGAGCACAGCAAAGCCTTACGAGAGGTGTTCGGTCTGGATACTGAATTAGGATATGTCGATCTACTTGCTCGACTTAGCTCTGCCTACGCTGCTACGACTGGTCATACCTACCGCCAGACGAAGCTCAAAGAGCTCCTTCGCTTTCTCCTCCACAAAGGAATGATTGTCAAAGAGGCGAGAGGACGCTATCGCTTCAACTCTGACCGGCACCACTAAGTCCCAGGATTGGTCGGTCGGACGCAGGCTATATATACCTGACCATCCGACCAACCATAAATATAGAATGGTCGGACGGAAGGGGTGCCTATAGTAAACGTTCGACCGACCAAAGAAGAACCGCCAAAGAAAAAACAGCATGGATCTATACGACATCAAGCAAATACCCATCGTAGCGTACTTAGCACAAGCTGGCTTTGAAGCAAAGCTTATCAAGGGTGTGAACTATTGGTACTGCTCCCCTCTACCCTCAGAGCTCACGCCTTCGTTTAAAGTCAATGCAGAGCGCAACCAATGGTATGACTTCGCCACAGGAGACCACGGAGACATCATTGACCTCGTTTGCGCTCTCCAGCACTGCTCCACAGCAGAAGCTATGAGACGACTATCTGCACTGAAGGGAGTACGGCTAGCACCGTCTTTTTCTTTTGGAGGAACAACTCCCGTAAGGTCACAAACGCCCTCAATGGAACTCATCGGCGTACAAGCCGTGAAGCATCCCAAGCTCTTACTGTATCTCTCGGAGCGAGGGCTACAGCCCTCTGATGTCTCTCCCTCCCTATCAGAAGTCTATTACAGGATCTCCGAGAAGTGTTTCTTTGCCCTGGGATTCCCAAATGATGCTGGAGGATGGGAGCTACGTAATCCCTACTTCAAGGGCTGTTTTGCACCCAAGGCCATAACGACAATCAAAGGGACTGATAGTCACAAGCTACAGCTCTTCGAGGGCTTCATGGACTTTCTCTCTTGGCGGAAACTTCACCCCGAGGTGCAAGCTGACAGTATCATGCTTAATTCGCTCACCCTGCTTCCGAAACGCATACCCTCGCTTCATCCATACGCTATAATCAAGAGCTTTCTTGATCATGATGAAGCCAGAGATCGAGCTACGAGATAGCGCCCTAATCACCTCCGAGATAAAAGCTATATAGATTTCGGAGTATTCCTATATAGGATTGAGCTGATTACTATATAGCTTTCACCCCATTACTATATAGCTTTCATGTGATTACTATATAGCTTTTCAAGCATTACTATATAGCTTTAGGTAGATTACTATATAGCATTCGAAGTGGAACTGATTTATGACTGCCTGAGATCGTCTTTCCAAGTGGGGACTTCGTCGATAAATTAATGTTCTCAGTACCGCAATCATCCTAGGCAAATGTCGAGATCTCGATTAATTAATTTCTCGAGATCTCGACGTCTCGAGCTTAAGCTCGCTCGAGCACTAAAGAAATAGCGTGATCGGCAGAGGCTATGAAGCATTCCTTCTTGATACTGGCAAGGTGTGTCTTTGTACCACAAATTGCCATTTGTACCACAAAGACCCTTGCCCCAAAAGGGGGATCAATCACTCCGAAGTCGTGATAATGAATCCAGATAAAAAATGAAACAGAACAAGCCTGACAGCAGATGCGCCACCTGCCCACGATGGGACAGATGGCACATCAGAATACCCAACCCCAAAGACCAGCAGAAGATCCTCGAGCTATATCGTAGGTCGGGGGCAAAGACAAAATCAGACTTCCTCCGAGCTCGACTCCTAGGCGAGAGCTTTAAGGTCATCACCGAGGATGAATCTACAGAGGAGTACTATCGTAAACTCTCCAGCATCACAGCGCAGATGCATAAGATCGCCATCCTCTACAACCAAACAGTGAGGGCTATCAACAGCTACCACTCGGTCAAGGCTGCACAGGGAATGCTTCAACGGTTAGAGCAGTTCTCCCAGCAAATTATCATCCTTGAGCAACAGGCTATTGAGCTAACCTTAGATTATCAGAAGCGATAAACGCTAAGCACCCGTGTATGATGAAGCGTCAACATGGCCTAGGAGCTACCAAGCTATCTCTGTCATTGCAGAGATCCTTAACAAAGCTGGCTTCGATAGTCTCAGCGAGACCATCGAAGCCAGCTCTAAGCGTGAAGCAGGAAACCCTAAGCCTTGTCGCAAGAGAGATAGAGCGGATTAAGAATGATGCCAAGCTAAAGGGACTGATTCAAGAGTAGAGGACTTCTAAAACTCAGCATGCTCGGAGTATATATATCTATCCAAGATACCTAAGGTATCGGACTCTCGAATAT
>NZ_CALHVI010000037.1 GCF_938039215.1 uncultured Porphyromonas sp.
GGTCTGCTCGGAAGGCTCTAAGGTGATTCTTCACCGCAGCAAACTTCTCGTAGGTAGCGTGCGTCCAGTCGTTCTGCCGACCACAGACCCGAACAAACTCATCGAAGGCCTTATAAAAGTCATTTGAAGGATCGGGCTTATCGGAGGTCCGTTCCAGCTGTACATCGTCAGATCTATGGCGGGCATTGAAGGCGCTCTTAACATCCGCTGGACTTGGCATAATTTCCGCCACTTCAAAGCGCTTGAATACCTCTTGCAGCTCGGTGTAGTATCCCAAGAGCGCAGCGTTGATCTCTGAGGCAGATTGCTTAAGCTTGTTTGTACATCTGTTCTTTACTCGTTGCTTGTCTGCATCCCATTTAGCCACATCGATACGATAGCCCGTAGTGAACTCTATCCGCTGGGAAGCAAAGTTCACTCGCATACGGATAGGGACGTTCTCAACGATCAGGATACCGTCCTTCTTACGGCTCTCCAGAGCAAAGATGATATTGCGCTTGATATTCATAATTCTCGGGTGTATAGTTTACACACCCAAAGATACACCCAAATAAGGATATCGCAAAGGAGATCCTATGATACTCTACTTTAAGACACCCACCCACATATACACTGATAAACAGCACTTTGACACCAAACAAGCATCTATGATAGTTCAAGAGAAAGAGCCTCTCTCTCCGCAAAGAGGCTTCAAAGTGACTGCAAAATGGTCGTCAGAGAAGCCTTCAAAATAAAAGAGAAAGCGTTGTAAGACATGGTCTTACAACGCTTTCTCTTTATACGCAGTCCATAGACTTGACGGCTCACCCCTAGGGGCTAATCGTCATCAATCCGTCAAATTCTGCTACAGAAACTGCTACACAAATCGGGGCGTAGCCATCAGTGTAGCAGTGACGGCTAAATGAAAGGTTGCATCAGTTGCTTAAACTTATGAATTACTCGTCCTCGTCTAGGTCCAAGACATGGATGTCACTATAATCAAGCTCGGTCTGAATCTCCACGTAGAGCTTCCCTTCGTGTACGCCTATACTCGCTATTTGGTTAAAATCTCCTGGCGTAAAATCAACTTTTACCTCATCCAGCATTTCATGAGTGCGTAAGTCTATCGCTCCGACATAGGCATTATGCTTCTCTGCCCCATAGAACAGGTAGTCCTTGTAGATAGTCGTAACAAATACATTAGCATTATAGCCTAGATACCTACGAGTATAGACCTCGCCAGTACGAACATCCAGCTCTGCGTATAAGTCTCTATGATCATTGCCGTCCTTCCAATAATGAACATAGAAGTGTACCAGCTTATCATCTCCGTACTTTTGGTACTCTCTTGCAGTATCATTCTCCCACAATACCTTCCCTGACGGTACCTCCACGCACAGCACCCGATTTGTACTCTTACTCCCGATCTCCCGAAACCATACAATAACTACCTTATCCTCGTAGGGGTAAACTTTGCCGACACGAGTGCCTGGGCGGTCTAATTCCCAAAGCACAGCTCCAGTAGCGAGCTCGATGAGCTGACAACCACCTTCCTTCGGTCCTCCTAAGGTACCCCATAGGAGAGCATAGTTCCCAAACTGCTCGATGAGTCTGTAGGGATATAATCTAGTCCATAATACCTCCCCATTTTGAATATATCTGTAGATGTAGCCACCTTTCTCTTTATCTCGTTTATTCATAACATAGAAATGGGGGAGTTCACCTATCTTCGGATATCCTACAGCTTCATCTACTTGTATTTGTAGCTTAATCCCATTGGAAGTCATCTCGTAGACGTCCCCATTAGGACTCATAGCCGCAAATACCCCTCCTCGCAAGCCTGCCTCAAGGAAAAGCTCCCTACTCGAAACTGCAACTCCATTCAGTTCTGTGCTTTCACCGCGAAACCACATAATGCCCAGAGGGCTATTCCGTATGTATCCAGCTCCTCTTATGATCTCTCGTACTTCTTTAATCTTCATAATCTAGTTTATCATAAATACCTTATCAAACAAAACTTCAATCTGTGTTGTCGGAGGCGACCCCAAGGAGAGGACAGCCCTCAATCCACCAAAGTGCAAGCAGCGACACCTAACCAAAAACTATCCCTCGCCCCGTTTATAAAGACAAGGACGAGGGAGAGGGAAGGGGTGAGGAAGAGGTATGAAGTCTAGATCTTGACCTTGACTATGAGCTTGCGAATCTTCCCTTCCCCAATAAGAGGGGCATGGGCATCTTCGGGCCAGACGATAGCGAATTGACCGGGGAAAAGCTTGATCGGAGTAAAGCTTGCATCTCCATAAAGCGCATAGTCCTCAGACTCTGAGTATTCTTTTCGCTCATCTTTGGCATCGCAAAGAGGCTTCCACCCGATGATCTCTTCACCCTCCAGCAAGATGTGGATATCAATATACTGACGATGGACCTCTAACACCGGCTGGTCGATGGCGACACATTCAGGATCGACGTTGTTGATAAACAAATCGTCGCCCTCCAGCTCGATCCGCCCGCATGGGGTGTTCAGCAGGTCATGGGTCTTCACATAATCGAATGCTCTCTTAAAAAGAGGGTGCAGCATCTCGATTCGCTCACTATACTTGAGATCAGATAGTATCATGTTCTTCTTATGTTATTGGTTGATATTACTCCTTGTCATCGGTCTGAGGACGCAGGCTGTAGAGCTGGATCACAACGGCGACAGCAACGACAGCAGCAAGAAGAGCAAAGCCCATCCCGAGATTGCCGTCATCACTCCAAGACCCTAATGCGGAGGTAATCATTGCCCCCGCAAAGACCCCCACCATATTCATCACACCATAGGCTGTGGCACGCTGACGCACGCTCACGAACTGGCATAGGATGGGCATATTATTCGCATCAAACATCCCAAAGCCAATCCCAAACAAGACCCCAGCACTGACCACCTCGAAGATACTATCACCAAAGCCTAAGAGCAGCAGCGAGGGTATGGTCAGAGATAAACCAATGGCACCTGTATAGATACGACCCTTGATGTTCTTACGAACCCACCTATCTGAGAGAATCCCCCCAAACACTACCCCGACAAAAGAGGAGAATGCTATCGTGATGGTAGCCATGGGACCAGCCTGTGCCATGGGTAGCCCTAAACTCTCAGCAAAGAGGGTGGGAAGCCAGTTCTTGGTTGCCCAGCCAGGTAGACTAGGAATAGCAAAGTAGAGGAGGATCACCCAAAACGCAGGATTCGTAAATAGTGACTTGAGGCTAAGCCAGACATTAGCTTGGGGCTTTTTCTGAGTACTCCCCTTCGCTTCTTCAAGGGCTACTCGCTTCTTATCCTTGAGGAATACCGCTAGGACAAACGCATAGACGATGCCGATGATACCAAACCAATGGAAGGTCGCATGCCAAGAATAGGCTGCAGCCAGCGTAGCTCCAAATCCTCCGATGGCTTGCCCTAGGTAGAGCCCTGTCATGTGAATACCAACGGCCAGCGACCTAGAGCCGCCCGTATGATAATCAGCAATAAGAGACAGCCCGGCAGGAAGGTAAAGAGCCTCACTAAGCCCCATCAGGGCACGTAGCCAAAAGACTTGATCATACGTCGTGGCTAAGCCCATGAAGTAGGTGACAGAAGACCACACCAATAGGCTACCCACAATAAGCTTCTTTCGGCTGAGATTGTCTGCGATAATGCCAGAGATAGGACTCATCAAGCCATAGATCCAGAGGAATATGGCCATCAGTCTACCAAAGTTCGTCGCAGACTGCAAGTCTGTGATATCCACTTGCATGGAGTCTTTCATCGTACTTAGCATCTGGCGATCCATATAGTTGAGCAACGCCACACCGCCCAATAGTGCGACTACAACCCATGGATAGTACTTACTATTAGTAAGGCTTTTCATATATCTGATTAGGAGTAAAAGTCCCCTATTCACAACAAGCGCAGGAATAAGGGACTTTTACGAGAATGGTTAGTATCTAGTAGTATTCTTAAACTCAAGGTCGATGACTAGGACTTCATCATGTCTCTACAGAGCATGGATCCCTTAATCATCATTCGGGGGATATGGAAGGGGCCCTTGAAGATGTTACCCTTCGCAGGCTGAGCTACGCTACCATCACGGTGTAGGTAACCATACCACTCGCCATACTCCGCATCGGGGAAGTGAGCATAGGTCCAATCGCTGATCTGCTGGTGCATGCGCAGGAAGCGCTCTTCACCAGTAGCTTCATAGGCGTAAAGCGTCGCGATGATCGCTTCGGTCTGTGGCCACCAGAACTTCATATCCTGCGAATAGTCCTGCACGGGCAGCCCCTTGCAGTCACGGAAGTTGATGAGTCCACCATATTCCTTATCCCAGCCCCAGTTCCATGACCAGTCAAGGATCTTGACCGCCACTTCCGTCAGCTGGGCATCACCACCACGATACTTGGCTTCTTCTAATAAGAACCAGGCGGTCTCGATGCAGTGACCAGGATTGATGGTGCGTCCGACAATCGTATCGATGAACTCACCATTAGGCCCTACAGTCTCTAGGAGAGCCTCGAATTCGGGATGAATAAAATAGCGCTGGAGGGTTTCGATAGACAAGCTGATCTGCTCATCCAGTTCGACAGCAGGTATAGCCTCACGAATGCGTGCAGCGGTATTGATCAGGATCATCGTGATCGAATGCCCTTGCATCTCTACCCCTTCGCAATACTTGGGCGCAAGGATTCCCTTCGTATTGATGAAGTGTAGAATCTGGTTGAACAGCGCCAAGGCCTTCTCAGCATAGCTCTTGTCGCCCGATGCGATCGCATACTCTGACATTGCGATCGCAGCAAAGCACTCAGAGAAGACATAACGTCTTTTGCGAACAGGCTGACCCGAGGCTGTCACCTCAAAGTACATGCGCCCATCGGTATCAAAGCAGTGCTGCTCGATGAAGTCGATACAGCTCTTGGAAGCCTTGAGCCATTCCTCGTTCGCTTCGATGTTGTTATATGCGTAGGCACAGATGAAGCCGAAGCGTCCTTGGAACCATACCGATTTGGTAGAGTCTATCAGCGTGCCATCGCGATCAACGCATGTGTACACACCGCCATGGACTCTATCCAAACCATGCTTCAGCCAGAAGGGGAGTATATTCTCCTTGAGATCGTCTTGGTAGCGGTCTGCCCAGTACGCAAGATACTTCTTTACATCCATCAGTTCTGGTATTTATGAGAATATTAGAAGATGTTGCAGCGACTGAAGAAGTTGATCTCTTCCAGCTCTTGCTTCATGCGAGCTTCTTCTTCATCCGTCATATTGTTGAAGGGCGTTCTGTTCTTCCCAAGGTCCAAGCCGATGAGCTTCATGATACGCTTACCCCCAACGATGTTTCCACGGAAGTGACAGATCACATTGATCACCTCTTGGGCAAAGTCCTGCAGCTCACGAGCCTCCTCAATGTCACCACGCTTCCAAGCATCGAGAATCCCGACGAGGCAACGACCATTATAGTTAGTTGTACCTCCGATCCCGCCTTGTGCGCCTCCCATAGCCAAGCAAGGAAGGATGGTTTCGTCTTGACCGTGCAGCAGGTCGAATTTGCCATTCGCATACAAGCGGCACTGGTTGTATTCGTACAAGCTTTCATAGGTGTACTTGATACCTGCGAAGTTAGGGATGCGTCCGTCTACCGCCTTCAAGAAGTCCAGCATGGGAAGGTAAGCTCCATTGAAAGCTGGGATATGGTAGTAGTAGAAGGGCAGCTTAGGGGCACCGGCAGCGATCTCTTCACAGTACTTGACCAGCTCTTCGACTCTACCGATCTTGGGGAAGGGAGGAGCCATCGCTCCGATACCAAAGGCACCGATCTCCTGAGCGTGAGCAGCCAAACGCTGGCTTGACTTCACGCAGGTGCTGCCCACATGGACAATGACCTTAAAGCCTTCGGGAGCGACTTCGACCCAGCGCTCAGCTAGGCGCATTCGCTCCTCCTCGGTCAGCATGTAGCCTTCACCAGAAGATCCATTGACAAAAACTCCCTTGAGCCCGTTCTTTGCCAGCATATGGGCATAGCGTTCTATGGGTTCGAGATTGACCTCCCCATTTTCGTAGAATGGGGTAAACGGTGCATCGATCAAGCCTGTAAGCTTCTCCATCGTATCTACTCTTTAGATTAGTTGTTTAGCGAAGGCATGGCTTACCGCCACCCTTTCACAATCAAAGATAAACTGAAATTCTTAATAAACACCCCCATAAAACCAAGCTGCCCGCAAAGCACACCCCACCTCTTCGGAAACTGCACCCACCTTGCCCCCTCACACTATTTCCTTTAGCTAACCTCAATCCTCCAAGCGTACCTACTGAGCCTCCAGACTCCCCTACTCCTCCGCACGTTTGAGCTTTCCATTTACTCATCTTGGAAGAACAGCAACTGCCCCTAAAGGATCGGCCATGACTTGGTCTCCTGATAGTTTCCTTGTGCATCCTGCCTAAGGACACCTTGCTCTTTCATGTAGACAATACTCTTCTTAGCCGTGCGATCTTTGATCTCGACTTCACCCTCCAAGACCTCGCAGTATTGTTGGCAAGAAAGACGATCCGATATATATCCATACAAAGAAGAGACACAAGCAATTAGATGATGAAGAAGCTTGGTTGCTTAGCTTGTAAAACAAGGGGCTCTAAAAGGTAAGAAATGAAGCCTACGGTAGGTCGTCGATGCGACCTACCGTGGGTCGGTGAGACGACCTACAGTAGGTTTTTCCGACGACCTACCGTAGGGTTATTTTGGGGGTGCGTGTAGAGCGGGTGAAAAAGGAGGGAAGAAGCAAGCTCCCCTGGACGGCTAAAAGGCTTCATTCAACAGCTTGGATCAGATGCAGGAAACCCCTACCACAAAGGGAGAGGAACAACGGGGAGAAGTGCAGACACAGAGTTATTTAAAAAGCGCCTCCTCAAGCACTTGGATTTTAAAATATAAGTGCATACCTTTGCCAAACAAGCTAGCACCACCAAACGATCAAGCTGGCCTCACCAAACGAAATAGTTGAACCCCAATGAGGTTGAAGAATGACTAGATAGATCATGACTAAGTAGGATACTTCAGACATGTCTAGCGAGATTGAAGGCTAAATTCCCAGTTCTTAATCACACATAATTCAGAGTTACTATGGAAAAGATCATCAGCACGGCACCATCATCGGTAGCCACCAGCGCTCTAAGAGCGATCCCCTTCGAGAACATCATCGGAGGCCCTCTTGAGGCGTGTGTCAAAGCTCAACGCATAGCAGCCCAGACCACTGTCGACTTCATCCGTGAGGTGGGGTTAGAAGATGTACCTGCACGGAAGCCTGACGGAACCATTGTGACAGCTCCTCGCTTGGATCGCTATGGCAACCCCGTCAAGGATAGCAAGGGCAATGTCATTGAGGATCCTGTGATGGAGAAAAAAGCAGTCTATGTCTGCTTCCAGTTCATCCAAGGGGGGCGCTTGGTTCGTCTCAATGTCCCTATGCTGAGCATTGTCCCTATCCCTTACATTGCGATCAACACGATTGACATTAACTTCAAGGCCAATATCAAGGCCCAAGCTAGTGCGACAGATCAAGATGCCATCACAGAGACAGATGAGCATAAAGGCTCGAACTATAGCAGTCACTACGATAGAGACACCAGCCGTAGCTACTCGCGCTCTGGCCATTGGTGGAACAAGAGCAGAAGTGGAGTCAACAGCTCTAGCTACTCGAGCAACTACTCCAACAACTCTATGCAGGCCTCTATCTCGAGTAAAAAAGACTCCGTAGGGACTCGTGAATCAAAGTATAGCGTAGAGTACACCATGGATGTGGCAGTACATGCCTCCCAAGATAGTATGCCTGCAGGTATGGCAAAGGTCTTGGAGCTCATCGGCAATGCCATGGATGTCTGCAACCCAGAGGGCGAATTCTTGATCAGCAACAACATCTTGATAGTACCTAATAACACAGCTAAGGCTTCCTTTGAGGCTGCCTATAAGACTCCTGAAGGGCTACTCTCCACGCGCAAGGAAGATTTCTGGCTCAAGAAGCTAGATGGGGATAAGCCTTCTGGCGAAGACCTACTCAAGACTCGCAACAAGAACAGAGCGATGACAGAAGATCTCACGGCTGGAAACTATCTGCTATCCAATGCCGATGGCACACTCACAGAAACCATTCAGGTCGTCGTAGTCGCAGATAATTCCACCGGAGGAGGAAAGTCACCAGAGAGCAAATAACAGTGGGTTAGGTAGCTCTCCAAGAAGAGAATGAGTTTAACCAAGTAACGGAAGCAAGCTCCATAGGATCTAGAGCCCCATAGGGGATGCAACAAGCTCATCTGGGCTCATCTAGGGATCAATATGGAGACCTAGCATGATGGTTTAACTTTATAGACGTAAACGCTATGGCTAATATAGATACTACGCCCTCTCAAGTTGCGACCTCAGCCCTGCAGGCCATCCCCTTTGGATCGATCATCGGGGGGCCACTCACAGCTTGTATTGATGCCCAAGCCCAAGCCGCTCAAACGACGTGGGAATTCATCAAGCAGGTAGGGTTGCAGACAGACAAAGAGGGCAATACTAGGGCTATCACCGTCATATTTGAGTATGTACAAGGTGGTCGCCGGATGATGCTCATCGTCCCGTTGCTGACCATTGTCCCCATCCCTTATATTGCAATCAACGAGATTGAAATCAACTTCAAGGCACAGATCTCTGCCTCGGCCTCCAACTCGAACGAGGTCAAGAGATCTAGGGCTGTTGATGCTGGTGTCAAAGCCTCGGGAGGTTACCGAGGTCTATTTGCCAAGGCCTCTCTAGAGATGCATGCTAACTTCTCCAGCAAAAAAGACTCCAAGGCTACGCAAGAGTCTAAGTACAGTGTCGAGTACACTATGGATGTGCACGTGCATGCTGGTCAAGATAGTATGCCTGCTGGCATGGCGAAAGTGCTAGAGATCCTCAATAGTGCTGTAGACACGGTCAATGCTAAGGGTGAACTAACGGTCAGTGACCAAATGGTTGCAGTCAATCAGTCCATCATCATCTCCTACCGAAATAATGAAGGTGTTTGGTCGCCCAAAGAAGTCATGTGGCGCAAAGCTACAGACCCCGCAGATAAGTGGCAGGGACAAGATGGCGGCGGGGCATTCGACCAAACTCCCCTCAAAGTATCGAGCAACGGGGAGAGCGTGATTGCGACTTTTACCCAAGAAGGAGAGTATTACGTCAAGGGTGGTGAATGCCAAGCCTTGATCGTAGTCACTTCATAACCCCAGTAAAGAATAGGAGATACGAACATGGCTGACAAAATCGATAAGGAGCAGGATTCTAGCAGCTCCATTGACTATGCTGCCTTGCGTAAAGCTGCGCTGGGAGGGGTGACTGATATCCCTTTTACCCACCTGATCAGCGAGCCTCTTAGGGCATGCGTTGCCGCACAAAACGAAAGTCATCAGACGACAATCACGGCTCTTCGAGAGATGGGGATCTTCTCCGATAAGGAGAATAACCAAGTCGCCGCTGCCGTAGGCTTTGAATTCATCAAAGATGGCAAGAGGCAGAAGATCATGGTGCCACTCATCACGCTCGTGCCGATCAACTTCTTCCAGATCAATGCTGTCAGTATCAGCTTCAAAGCCACGATCAAGTCTTCGTCCTCGTGGGGGACAGGTCCTGATATTACCCTAGAGCTAAACAAGGGTAAAAAGGAGGGGAAGGAAGAGGAAGAGAAGAAGCAAGAAGGTGATAAGAAAACAGAGCAGAGCACTGAACAGAAAAAAGAAGGGGAAGAGACTTCGGCAAAGGCCTCGAAGAAGAGCGCAGATGACAAATCCGAAGAGAAGAAGGACACCCCCGCTTGGTGGCGTGAGGTGATAAAATATGGGGGACAGGCTTTGGATTTCTACAAGGAATACAAAAAGTCTAAAGACTCCAAGGACTCCGAAAGTAAAGCCGAATACTCCAACAAGAAGGATTCCAAAGTCACTCAAGAGTCCAAGTATTGTATCGAGACGACGGTCGACTTTCAGGTCCAAGCAGGGCCTGCGGATATGCCTGGTGGCTTAGCCAAGATCATCGAGACGCTCAACAATACCATCACGACCTTCGACCCTTCAGGAGAACTGCAAGTTAGACCCGAGCCTAACTCTGGCGGACGTAAACTTTTCGTTAGATACCTCAACGAGGACGGCATCTTGGATCCAAGCGCAATCAAGTGCACCCCAAGCGATGGGGTTGAATCTCAAGAGGCAGATTCAGGAGTGATCCTAACATTCTCGAAAGCAGGCGACTACAAAATAGAAGCCGGTGAGAAGACCCAAAGCATTACAGTCGCCGAGTAATAGACACTCGGATTATTCCGCATACATCTTATGACAAACCTCAAGCAAGTAATAGCATCGGTGCTGCGAGACGTAATACAAGCGCAGCACGAAGTGGCCAAGTATGCCCGCGAGCTTGCTCTCTCAGACCATCCAAACGCGGGGGGGGCACCTGTCCCCCCTGCCGTAGGGGTGGGAGAGCTAACCCTAAACCTACGGTATGCCATCCAAGACGGAGAGGATATCACGGAGGTGAAGGTGCTCAATGCAACCGAGAGTGACCGCCTACTCAGCAATATCTCGGAGCAGCTCGCCAAACTAGTAATTCGCAAGTTAGTTCACCAAACTCAGGTATCTGGAGTACCATACGCACCCAATGGGTTCTCCTATATAGATGATCTAGGAGATAACCGTCGACTCATCGACTACATCGCTCACCGAATGCTCTCCAAGCTCAAAGCCAATATCGACAAGTTGTACAACGAACGGCATGAGTTCGAGATCGAGGCTATTGCAGATCAGGTGCTGGCAGTAGGCGAGGAGGACCTCTTCCGACATAGCGATATTGAAGGTCTCTTCGCTCTACCTGGAGGCCCTGAGCTACTGGCAGAGACTCGACGCATATTAGACGATGAAGTAAGCGAGGAGATCCGCAAGATCATAGACGAAGAGCAGGGAGCTCAGCTGTTCTCGTGTCGTACCGAGCGTTCGCTACGCATCGAGATCGATGCCGAGCGACTCAAGGAATACCCAGCTGAGACAATCCAATCCATTACCCTAAAGGTGGTACCT
Organism: uncultured Porphyromonas sp.; assembly: GCF_938039215.1. Taxonomy (GTDB): domain Bacteria; phylum Bacteroidota; class Bacteroidia; order Bacteroidales; family Porphyromonadaceae; genus Porphyromonas. The sequence continues at coordinate 11,075 of NZ_CALHVI010000037.1, forward strand.
CAGCTGTCAAATACGACTAATGTTTAATCCTCTGTGCCTCCACATCGGAAGGGATATCTATACATCAGTACAACAATGAGTAATATACCAACCAATATGAACATAGGGCTTGCAGAGCTGATCAAAGAGGCACATATCTCTACGCTTAAAGCCGAGCAGATGGGGTTAGAGGAATACCTGCGCATATTGGGTGAGCTACGCAATATGCCCCCAGTCTCCTTCGGCTACAGCGATGAGCAGGGGCGTAGAATGCTCCTGCAGATCCCAGTGATCACGTTGATCCCTTTGTCCCTGCTGCGCATCGAGGAGGCAGAATTCTCTTGTTCATGCCATTTAGAACTTAAGACTCAATGGGAAGCGCCCAAAGTGGATCCCCCCAGTATCTCCTCCCCAGAGAAGAGCATAAACCCATCTACAGCACTAACAGAATACTACGACAAACAGCAGAACAAGCGAGTTTATGCTCAAGAGATCCACATCTATAAGTCTTTGATCAATACAAGTAAGCTCATCTTCATGATTATAAATGAGGCTGGCGAGAGATCATACTATAGAAGCGATCCGACCAAAGGTCTCAAAGACAAGCAATGTGTCCTACTCTCCATGGGTAGGCCCTACATTACGCTATGGAAGGAGAAACTAACTGAAAAGCAAATCAGCGAGTTTGCGTGGAGCAATCGCCCCCTAGTCAAACTCTTTGGCGATGGGTCTTTTTGGTACCAAGGCAATACCTATCGGCGTACCGATAATGCGACCAAAGAGATCCACATCGAGTTCCCATTGGATGGAGCACGCTACGACTATGCACACAAGCATATCGCTTGGCGATTTTTGCTTCGCACTATGGCCGGAGAGTTGGAACGCCAAGACGAATCCAAGACTCAGATGCAAATACTCAATCCAGACAAGCAAACCGAGCAGAGTAATTTTACCTTTAGAGTGAAGCTAAAGCAGTCGCCCCTACCTCCTGGGTTTGCTGATATATTTAGAGTTATAGGAAATAGCACAAGGTTATCAGAAGAGTACTAACCTATTAAAATACTAGAGAACAATATGAACCAGCAAAGAACACCAGGGCTCAACTGCCCTAAGTGCAACCACTTCATCGAGACCACAATCACCGAGCTTATATCGGCTTCATATATCGAGTGCAAGCACTGTCGCCTCAGACTCGAGATCAATAAACAAGAATCCAAGCGGGCTCTTGAGATCCTGGGTGATGTAGAGCGTGCCAAGCAGCGCGTACAGGAGGCAAGCACCTTCCACAGATAACCCATTCGCCGTAGCTATCGTAGTCGGTCATACTACAAAATAATAACAGAAGGTATGAGTAGTGTAAACGAACTGATGGAAGGAATTCCCTTTCATCATCTGATCGGTGGTCCGCTCAAGGCGTGCATTCTCGCTCAAGAGCAGTCCTCGATGAGCACTTGGCACTATATCAGAGAGGTGGGTCTAGAGAACGGCAAGGAAGCTGTCGTAGTATCCTTTTCATTCGTCAACAATGGCACCAAGGCATACCTACGCATTCCATTGCTTACACTGGTTCCCGTACCTTACTTCTCTATAGATACGCTAGAGATCTCGTTCAAGGCTAGAGTCACTGGGGTCAACGAAAAGGCATCGAAAGACGAGTGCATGATTGCGGCAACCTATGCAACTACCTCCAGTGACACCATGACCACCAAACTGGAGAACACGATAGACGTAGCAGTGCGTGCCACACAAGACCACATACCCTCTGGACTCAGCAAAGTGCTGGGTTTCATGGAGCAGTCAGTGGCAGCAGAGAGCATCTATCTATCACTCAAAGATCCAGAGATTGCCAGATCCATCGCTCGTGGTTGCGTCAAATCAGTTCCACAGAAGATAGCCATAGACTATTCATTTGGGAGTAAATCTGAGACAGAGATCCCGATCAAACTACCTAAGAGGGATCATATAGAGCGCAATGATATCCCCAAGATCAAAGCTCTCAATATACCACACGATCAGTTCCCGTTCATCAGCATAGATGATTTGGGGGCCTTCCATAGTCTGAAGGCCTTCAGGTGTACTCGACTCAATCTAGCTGCTGTGCAGTCGTTTGCTATGAGTCGCCTAGCCGATTTGCTCTATCTAGAGCTATGGGGTACGGGGCAGGATTTGATACAGGGACAGCACAGAGCTATTATGGACTTTGGGTGGCTTGAGCAAATCTACACCTTGGTACTCTCCAAGTGGGGAAAGGGTTTCATCCCCCAGGTCGTCTTATCCTCTGCGATCCATCTTGAAAGACTTGACATTAAGAACTGTGCACATGATGTCGTGGATATATCATACTGCTATGCCCTCAAGCAGCTAAACATCAAGGATAGCAGTATCGGACGGCTCATCGTACCGAAGGGGTTTGAGGAAAAATGCAAAAAGTATGGGTATGTTATTCCCGATGGCATTGAGATTATTAGTCGGAAGTAGCTATGAAGAATCAAGATTCACCCCAATCAGCATTGGCTAAACTCCCTTTTAGCCAAATGCTCGGAGATCCGGTGAGGGCTTGCGTACGAGCACAGGTAGAAGCAGCGCAAGTAACGAAGCGCTACTTGAACTCTGTTACCCTAAGGCAAAATGAGGCAGGGCATCAGGAGGCTGTGATGGTATCATTCAGATACCAGAACGGTGAGCGGATGTTAGAGCTATCCATTCCTCTGATGACCCTAGTCCCCATCCCTCACTTCTCAGTTGATCGGCTAGATATCGAGTTCAATGCGCTGGTCGAGAGTTTTGATGAGAAGCATCTGACATGCTCCTTTGCAGGAACAGATACACAACACGATGGTGAAGAGCAGCAGACGATCACGAGCAATCATCATCTCAAAGTCAAGCTCCAAGCCACGCAGGATCATATGCCCATAGGGCTATCCAAACTATTGGGCCTTTTGGATGAAGCCATTGTTCTAGACCAGCCCATACGGCCGAGTGCTAAAGCTGATCTAAGACTCAACGCCGAGAAGATTGAGATTTTCACCCAAAGGGAATATCAACTGTATCCCAGTGAGCCAATTGTCCCAGAAGCTCTGGCGTGGAGCTCTAGCAATCCCCTCGTTGCGACTGTCGATGAGCGAGGACTTGTAAGGGCTCATCAAGAGGGAGAGGCCTACATCTTCGTTGAGACTTACGAGGCACGAGGACGATGTCGTGTGATCGTTGAGTCTGACCAAAGAAAACTCGGGCAAATCCTCTCGTCTATCAAGGAGTATAGCCAGAGACGCGAGGCATCCCAAGCTACTCAAGAGAGTTCGTCCTATGTAGGTAGCTACAAAGGTGGAATTTCCTCCAATACCAAGGAGGGATACCTCGATGGAAGCTATGGGATGAAGCTGATAAGTCGGGCAAATGAGACGGAGGAGACTCGCCCCTTAGATCCAAGAGCCTTACGAACCCAAGTAATAACTGCCCGAATCAAAGCAAAGCAGACGAAGATACCAGCTTTTCATGTTACACATACAGCCCCTGCTAGAGCAAGAGGTCAAGAACCCCATATAGATGACTTTGAGCTTCTGACCACGATTATGTCTGCCCTACAGTGGCGCAGGCACAATGGCCCAATCAAGCTGTACACTGACTCCGAGGGCAAGAGGATCTACGAGAAGCAGAATATGACGTTTATCTGGGACGGTGGCATTGACACCATGGTACTAGATAAGATACAAGACCGAGTTGATTTCTCTATCTTCTGGGCAGGAGGTAAGCTCTATGCGCTACGAGATATGCAGTGTCCGTGCGTCATGCTTGATACGGATATGGTTGTTTGGAAGAGCTTGGATGAAAAGATCAATCCGAAAAAAGATGCGGTAGCTTGTGTTCACAGAGAATGTCTATCGGAAGTCTATCCAAGCATAGATAAGCTCAAGACAGCCAAGGGCTATCGCTTCGAGGAGTCTTGGAGCTGGTCGGCAGAGCCGTTCAATACAGCTTTGCTCTATATCGCAGATCCAAAATTCAAGGAGCTCTATACCTCTCATGCGATCGAGTTTATGCGAGATAATCTTGAGCGGGCCAACGATGACATAAGCCAGATGGTCTTCGCTGAGCAGCGTCTACTAGGCATCTGCTCCGAGAATACGAATACTCCCGTCAGAACACTGCTGGAGCTGGAGCAACTACACGAACAAGATATGATCACACATATCTGGGGAGGCAAGGCGAGCTTACGTCAATCGCCCGAACTAGCAGAGACTTTTTGCCGTGAGATGGTCGCTAAACTACTCGAGATATTTGATGAGCTATCTGTAGAGCTGCTTAACATCCCCGTAGTAAAACAGTATCAGCCCCTTGCGATATAAAATAATTCACAGGATGCTAGGTTATATCATTTTTAATACATACATTTGTAGTAGAGAATAAGACAAGAGTATCAACAAACAACTGTAGCGGTTAGGTGCTGAAGCGCACGGGCTTGCATAAAACATTACTATGTATGGTCAGACTGTAACGTTGCAGTTTCTTTTAGTGATACTCTCCTTTAGAGAGGCTATGTATGGTTGACTTTAGTCACCTCGCATAGCCTCTCTCTTTGTTTCCTCGTCACGCTGCACTCTCCTCGGTTACATCTGATCTCTGCCATACGCCCTCCTTCATAGTACACATCGACGATATCGCCCTTGCGAACCTCAACATATACACCCTTCATCTGGATCAGATCCGTCCACCATTGAGGCTACTCGGCAAGGATACTATACACCTTAGCATTAGGATTAAGCGAAGCTTTTAGCATCGCAATGTTATTCATGAGTTTACGTATTTAGGTCGCGACTACCTAGGGATGGTTGCCAAGGCCAGCGCACCACAGACGAAGAGGAAGAGGTGCATACTTCGGTATCGCTTGGAGCATCTACTCATTGTCCTTTATTGCACATATCTTGCTCCATCCATGAGTATCGATGCTTGATAAAGGTATCAATTCTCAAGGAAGCCCCCTCAAGCCTTCGACTCATGGAAGAGGGATGATACATGCCATCCTTCTTAGGATGCCCTTAGAGAACATGAGTCTAAATGCAAGATGCAGAAGGAAGGATCGGTAGAGCAACCGGAATAGAGGACTTTGGAAACCTATGGTAGGTCGTCGATGCGACCTACCGTGGGTCGGTGCGACGACCTACCGTGGTTTTTTCCGACGATCTACCGTAGGGTGCGTTTGAGGATGGGTGTAGAGGGGACGAAAGGGCGGAATGGAGGCGGGGCTAAAAGCGGTGACCTTCGCTGCTGGTCTTCTTGTTGCGGTAGGCTGCCTTGACGGAATGGATGCGGTAGGAGACATTCAAGCCGGCGCCCGAGAAGTCCCGCGCTTCGATCTCCTGCGCAAAGATGCCTGCCATCCTGCGCGTCCTGTACTGCTTGTTGTCAAGGAAGAGGTTCTGCAGGCTGAGGTCAAAGGTGAAGTTCCCTATCTCCTTGGATAGCATCAGGCTGTAGCTCCACTTAGCAGAGTACTCACTGAAGAGGCTATGACTTCTACTTGAGTAGCTGGCGTCAGCGTTCACACTCCAGCCCTTCCCCAGCTCTACATAATGGCTTGTCGAGAGCTCCAGCATCGGGCGATCGAAGGTCAAGCCACTGTACTTGAGGAGCTGCTTTTGGAATCCCACCTCGATTGATGGAGAGTACGGACCGAATGAATCACTCCAATTCAGCCCCAGCGAGAGCGTCGAATAGCTGGGGATATTTATCCTACGCTTGAGCAGCACGTCGGCCTTCGTCTCGTGGCGGGCTAGCGCTGTGGTCGCCGTATTCCGAATGTAGTTATAGCTGGCGCTGAAGGACAGCGTCTTGTACGTGCCGAGGAGCTGTAGGGCATCATTGGTCTCGTTGAGTAAGAAGGGACTACCCTGCTGGTAGACGTACTGATTCTCGAGGAGTGTGAAGTTGTTCAAGGACGAGTACGCTGGGCGGTGGAGGCTCTTACGATAAGACAGCGTAGCTTGGAGATCTTCGCCCGAATAAGACAGCGAGAAACTGGGGCTTAGGAAGTGAGGGGAGGGCTTCTGACGGGTGACACGCGTACCATTCTGCGTATAGGAAGAGGCTTCATACTCATATCGCAAGCCTGCATACCACGACAGCCCCAGCCACTGAGCCCTCACATCAACGAAGGTACCCAGTAGCGTTTGGCCATTCTTCACCGTGGAGCTAATGACGTCAGTCACGATGCCTTGCTCCGTCTGCTGCAGCTCATTCTTATTGAAGCTCAAGGCCAGCTCAGCACCGTAGCCCAGCTTCACCCCCTTGACAGGTGTCTGGAAGGACAGCATCAGGGAGTTCATGCCATAGCGCTGAGCCCCCTTGGTCTGCGCGTGTGCCGAAGTGCCCGCCTCGTCGTATATGGAGGTATTGGTGCCACTCCCCAAGAGGATCTCATCGGTGACGTTCACACTCGTGGCACCTATCTTCCCATTGTAATAGAGGCTCGATGTGGATTTGTAGGGACGTGAATCTATTTGCGAAGTATAGGGAGTATTCAGGCGTACGATCCCGCTCTCCTTGTGGATCAGCCCCTCAGAAGCGTAATCGATCGTCACAGCAACCACCTTGAGGTTGGAGACAAAGCCGATGTTCGTCTCCTTAGCTGGGGATATATTCAGCCCTAAGCCGCCCATGAAGATGTCACTTCGATTCGTCATATCTGAGGAACTGAAGGTCTCCAATAGGTCACCACTCCCATTCAGCATACCGTAGTAATCGCTATTCCCACTCACCGTCGCTGCGCGGCTATAGCCCGCATTGAAGCTCCAATAAGCCCGAGCATTGCTGTGAGCGACGTTGACACCAGTATAGGTGCTGAGGCGATTCTGCAGGAGAGCATATTGCGAAGCAGAGAGGCTGGTCATATTCTGCTTCTTGATCGTGTGGATCTTGATCACCGAATTCGTGGAGGCCTTATACTGGGCGCCGGGGGTATTGATGACCTCGACACTCGCGATATCTTGGGAGCGGAGGTGCTGGAGGATACTCGCATCCTGCACCCGCTGGCCATCCAGGTAGAGGGTCGCTTCACCACCCGTACCCAGCACAGAGAAGGATCCGCCTGATCCCTGCACGAAGGGGATGCGGTTCAGTAGGTTGTCGATCGAGCCGCTATTCCTGAGTGAAGGCACCGCCGCGACGTTGGCGACGAAGGCACCATCCTTCAGCTTGAAGGCTTTGCGCTTCGCTCGGATCGTCACATCCTGTAGCTGATTGGTCTGTACCTCTAAGATGAGCTCCGCACCTTCCCGAGGGTAGCGGCTAATCGGTCGCAGTAGATCCTCATAGCCGATGCAGGTCGCTCGTATCCACTGCGGGACTTTCCCTTGCTCCGTCGTGATCGAATAACGCCCGAGCTCGTCAGTGACCCCACCAGCGAGGAAGGAGGAGTCTTGCGCTAGGAGGATGACATTGGCCAAGGGTATCGGCACCTTATCTTCGGACGAGATGACCCGCCCCGAGTATATGACCTGCGAGAGCAACGTGATCTGAGCACAGAGGCAGCAGAGGACGATGATGAATAGCTTCTTCATGGCTTAGTGGATTTACTTTACATACCTCCCAGTCGCTACGGCATGGCTCTTGGGATCGAACTCCCTCTGAATATAGTACGCTGTCGAAATCATAGCGGAGATGTCGGCTGGTCGCCAAGCGGAGGTGTGGCTGAAAGGAGCTTTGCGATCTCGTCCTTGTAGGACATAGACGATGGCAATATCCCCGAAAGAATCCTTGACGATCACGCGATTCCTCCGCTTGATCACATAGATCCTCCGTAGAAATCCACACACTCCATCCATCGTCGGTGCACTCTCCGTTGCGGCATCAAGACCTATGCAGACCCAGCGCCATGACTCGAAGTTAAGCTGATAGCTATACATGTAGCCGACATCTCGCTTACTATGAGTGCCCGTGCTCTTCACGAGGATGAAGCTCGGCGAAGCGGCGATGATGGTGTCTTGGGTCGAATGGCATTCCTTTAGAATGGAGGCGATATACGCTGCCTGCTCCTTCGGTAGCGCTTCCTTGTTCAGCGCAAGCTGCACATCCTTGAGATTCAATGCTGAGGTAGAGACCTTGAAGACGGGCTGATCAGCGACCTTGATCGTGTTGGTGCTTGCATCGAGGGCGGTATGTTGGGCAAAGTGGAGTTCCTGCTGGATACCGCATGAGGCGAGGGCGCTCACGCAGAGGCAGGCGAATAGGATATGAAGGGCACTCTTCTTCATAATGGGATGGCGAGTGATGGTAAGACGTTTGCGGTGTAGACTCTATGTCTTCAGATTCATTTGTCTACAGCAAACTTAGCAAAAAGCCAGCACGATGAAAAGGAGGAGATATGCAAACCCATACGAGTCACTTCGATGACTTGTATGGGTTACTTTTTGCCTTCGGAAGGGGGGCTACTTCATGGATGAGGAAGGGGGGCTACTTCATGGATGAGGAAGGGGGGCGGAAGGGCAGCCCTACCCTTCCTCGCTGAGGAGGGTAAGGACTTCGGCAAGGGTGTAGTGCTGAGCCGTGGCTTGGAGCGTTCGGTAGCGGCGAATAAGCCTACGGAAGGGGTGCCACAGCGAACTAAAGCCACACACACTGCGCATGCTGACTTCGCCCGTTTCGCTTACCAGCGTGCAGCGATTGCTCCCAGAGAGCGGGCTACCTGCCACACGCGTCACGAAGTGCTTTATCCCCCATTCGTCCGTGATGAGCGCAGCATCACACAGCGTCCAAAGCTCAATGTATGCACCAAGTGGCGCTGGGGAGAAGGCTCCCAGATATGCCAATCCATTCACCTCCGCTATGGGAGTGAGGAACATTCGGCTATCCGAAAGGATGCGCTCACGATGCCGCCACAAGAGGGGCACACTTTGGCGAAAGAGGTCTGTGTCCTCGGTGCATGCTTCGGGTGTAAGTGGTGCGGGAGCAGACATCACAGGATAGAGACGTAGAAGGGTGCCATCCATCCGACGCAGATGCCCCTCGGGGTGCTCGGTCGCATAGACGATGTAGGAGCCAGATGCGAGCTCCTCTGCCGAAGTAGATGTAGCTGGGGTAGTCATACCTTTAGTTTTTAGATGAGACGATACGTCCTCTCGTGTCAGGCAGGAGATCTGCCTCTCGCACCTTGCCCCGTATGCGGATAGGTTGCGGACGGCTCGTAGCCGTTCTCTGGACACTTCTTGTGAAAGACACTTCCCTCTCAGGGGAAGCAGCACGAAGGTAGCCTTTTTCTGCGACAAACATTCTCCTTTTCCTCCGAAGAAGAGACAAGGCAAAAGGCTGTACCATACAGCGAGGGACTCAGCAGCAAGCCCGTTCATTCGGTGCAGGAGGCAGCTGTTTCGGGAGGATGTAGACCTTGTGCGGGCAAAACGTATACGTTTCATGCCCAAGACGTATACGTTTCACGCTCGAAACGTATACGTTTTCACCGCCAAACGTATACGTTTTGCTTGCGATACGTACACGTTCGGATGGGGGAGGGAATACGTTTGACCTACACGACCGACCAAGTGAGGGACCTTGATGTAGGCGTAGGGAGAAGAGACTGATCGTGGAGGGGGAAAAAGAAACCTACGGTAGGTCGTCTCGGCGACCTACCGTGGGTCGGTCATGCGACCTACAGTAGGTTTTTTCAGCGACCTACCGTAGGGTACATTTGAGGGTGGGTGTAGAGTAGGCAAAAGACGAGAAGAAAAGAGGGAGAGATGAGCGAGGAGAGGGATGAAAACAAAGCGAGGGTGACCCGATGGGTCACCCTCGCTTTACTGATGAAGGAAGAGAGAGCATTTGCACCCGAGGCTTCGTGCCTTCCGAAGAAAGAGCCCAAAAGGAAGCCGAGGATACTCCGTGCGGAAGCAGTCGAATGGCTAGGCGGAGGCTAGCAAAAGACGGAACAAAAAACCTCGGGAGACTGAGCCGAAGGAGGCGGAAGCAGGGGCCGACGCTGACAGGAGGCGGGGTGCTACATGCGGGAGCGGAGCTCTTGGGCACTCTTGCGCTCGGACTTACCTTGGATGGGAGCTCCGAAGGAGTAGGTCACGCCGAGGTTGAGCGTGAGTGCATTATTATTCTCGTTGTTGGCGTTCATCTGATAGTCGGGTGTCTTGATCTCCAGACGGAGGTTATTGCGGAGGAGGTTGTAGGCGTCGAGAGCGAGGCGGAGCTTCCCTTGGAGGAGCGTGTAGGATAGGCCCGCTCCGCCGGAGATGACGTGCCCTGCATGGAAGCCCCAATCATAGCTAGGTGTCCGATAGTAGAAGTAGCAGGTCCCCTGGAAGGTCTTACTGCGATTGAAGAAGAAGGTATTGTTGAGACTGACATGATAGCTCAAGCCTGCTCCCCCGTAGAGCGAAGTAGACTCAGGGCCGATCTTCATATCGGAGTACCAGAGACGCTGGGAGATGTAGGTCTGGAAGAAGCTGACCTTATTGAAGAAGAAGCTATTCTCCAGGCCGAAGGTCCAGGTCTTCTCGGCATTGTCATGCGTATAGCTTCCCTCGTTCGTCTTAGGGTCTAGGCGGATGACCTGTGTGATACCATCCCAGAGATAGCCACCGTCGAGCTGGAAGTTCAGTGCCCCAAGGAAGGTGTAGCCGAGAGCAAGCTGGGCACGCTTGGCAGCACGCAGATCTTCCTTCCCTCGGATGACGCTGTACTGATTCTCATAGTTAGCGAACGGGGAGAGTTGGCCGAAGTGGGGGCGATTGAGGCGGACAGTACCATTGAGGCTGAAGGCATGGCGGTCGTTGGGGTTGAATCCCAAGAAGAGCGTGGGGAAGACATTGAGGTAGCTCTTGAGGTGCTCCAGACGACGGCCGTTGTTTTCGCCTGCCGTGTGGGTGTACTCCATACGAAGACCCGTGCGGAGATCCCACTTGTCGGAGAGCGGATGCTTGAAGTCGGCATAGAGCGCATAGACATGTTCGTCGAAGGAGATCTTGTCGTGGCGCTCACCCATGGAGCTCTTGGCATCGTAGTCGCTTCGGTTGGTGGTGTGGGTCCACGTCCCCTTAGCCCCAAAGCCCAGTGTCCCCTTACCAAGCGGCTCTGTATAGTCCAGGCTCGTGATGTAGGAGTCGGTGTGCTGATCGGTCAGAGCATCGAAGTGGAAGTCCGCCCCAGGGATGGGAGTACCATTAGGCATCAAGCCTCGGGAGGTGAAGTTGCGTCCCTCTTGGCTTCGATAGCCTACATAGTCGGCATCCCACGAGAGACGACGCTTGGGAGCGGACTTGAAGCTCTTCTCAAGGTGAACGTTCGCCGTAGTGTATTGGCTCTTGTCGGTCTCATCGGCGACACCGGGGAACAAGCGTAGGAGTTCATAAGCCTTACTGGAGAGGATACGATAGTCTCGGCTATCATTCTCTCGGCGAGAATTATCCTTCTGTGGGCTGTAGGATATACTCGCCCCCATGGAGAGCTCAGGAGTGAAGGCATAGTCTAGCCCCGCACGAAGGTTGAAGTAAGGACCCTGCCCCGAGTAGGCGGTCTCACTCGAATGGAAAGTACCCTGCTTGGGATAGGTGCGGTAGGTCCCTAGGCCACCATCATAGCCTGAAGAGCCTCCTCCGAGCTGGAGAGAAGCGGTGACCTTGTCCTTCTTGTAGTTGAGGTTGGTATTGAGGCTATATAGGACCTTATCGTTACGAAGTCCGAAGCGAGGAGCGATACTTCCCCCGAAGAAATCGTTCTTGGCCTTCTTGAGGATGATATTCAGCACACCGGCATTCCCCTCGGCTTCGTACTTAGCAGGCGGGGTGGTGAGTATCTGGATCTCCTGAAGGTCGGACTGCGGGTAGGAGCGTAGGAGGCTGATCAGAGCAGAGCCCGAGAGACGTACCCGCTTGTCGTTGATGAGGACGATCACCCCGCCCTTGCCGATGAGGCTGATGCCGTCGTCGGAGACGTTCACCCCAGGGGTCTGGCGCAGGACATCCAGAGCCGAGCTGGCAGCGGGAGCGATCTGCGTAGCGTCGAAGACCATGCGGTCGGCCTTGCGGAGCATGATGGGGCGACGGCCTGTGACTTGGACAGCGGAGAGCTCTTTGGTCTCTTCGGTGAGGAGGAGTTCGCCGAGGTCAAGAGCACCCGTGACCGTCAGGGTTTTATGGAAAGGCTTGTAGCCTAGTGCATGGATCTCTAGGAGGAAAGTCCCTTGGGGTGCCTCGAGGCGAAAAGCCCCGTGCTCATCGCTGGTCGTCCCTACGACGAGGGTGCTATCTGTGGGCTGTCTCAGGAGGACATTAGCAAAGTCCACGGGGGTGCGGTCAGCGGTCTTCTTCAAGGTGCCCTGTAGCGGGAAGGTCGTCTGCGCCAGAAGGCTACCTGAAGAGAGCGCAAGGGCGACACAGAGCATGCGAGCGTGTTTCATAACGCAAAAGTGATATGGTTAAGTGATACACAAAGGTAATGGTTTTCTTCAATCTCCAAAGCTTGACGATGAGGATGCTCCACAGCCCGCTTGGAGCGGGCTCTTGGAAGGGGCAAAATAAAACCTACTGTGGGTCGCCTCGACGACCTACTGTGGGTCGGTCGACCGACCTACAGTAGGTTTTTAGGACGACCTACCGTAGGTCGCTCTGAGGGGGTCACGGAGCATGCCCAGAGAGGCTCTACTCTCGGGGGCTACGAGGTGGGAGGAAAACCTGATCGAGGGCCTAGAGAAGAGGCTAGGAGCTAGGTATGTAGCATTTTTGTAGCTTTGCTCTAGAGTCCAGCGAGGCTCACGCACCCATTCACCCGACGCATCCCCTCTGGCCTATGCCCTATCTACGCTTAGCTTGACCCAAGGAGATCTACTCCCGAAAGGCTCACCCATAGTGATCCCTTCTCCTTGGTTTACCCACCCCTTTCTCTCACACCACATCTTCCCCATACCCATGAGCTACATCAGAAAAAAGATCGGCTTAGCCCTATCAGGCGGTGGCTACCGAGCAGCCACCTATCACATCGGCACCCTGCGTGCCCTCCATCGTCTTGGCATCCTCGACCAAGTAGATGTCCTCTCCTCCGTCTCGGGAGGCTCGATCACAGCGGCCTACTACGCACTGAATAGAGAGGACTACGATCGCTTCGAAGCGGGCTTCATCGCCCGCCTGCGTCGAGGGGTCCTCTGGAGCTCCTTTGCCTACGTAGCAGTAGCTGGGCTCGCCCTGCTGCTCATCTCCTTCGCTCTAGGCTACCTCGCAGGAGCCTTGATCGCTGCCCTCCTGCCCCAGTACCCTACCCTCTCGGGGATCGGCGCTACCCTCTTCGGGATCATCTCGCTCTTCGTCCTGCTCATCTTCTTCCTCAAGCACTCCTTCGTCACCCTGCCGACGAGCAAGCTGATCACTCGACTATATAATAAGGTGTTCTTCGGAGGCAAGACGCTGGGAGATCTCCCCACGAGCCCTGTCCTCTGCATCAATTCGACGAATCTCGCCACCCAGCGCCCCTTCACCTTCTCCAAGGGATCCATGGGCGAATATGCCTACCGTATCTCGGGGAAATCCATCTTCCATGCCGATAACTTCCCCATCGCTCAAGCCGTCATGGCTTCCTCGTGCGTGCCCTACGGCTTCACCCCCATCACCATCAAGCGCAAGTATCTAAGTGCGTCCTACACCGACTGCCCCACCAACCCCGAGCCCCCGAAGCTCATCGACGGCGGAGCCTACGACAACCAAGGTACCCACAAGCTCACCCACGACAAGAGCCGCTTCCACTGTGACTATGTCATCGTCAGCGATGCGGGCAACGGGGTCATCACGGCCAGCACGACGACGAACTTCTTCAACCTCGTCATCAACACAATCTTCCTCGTCGTCGAGCGGGTGAAGAAGATGCAGCGCTCCGACAACCTCTATCAGACCTACTTCGGCAAGGAGCACTTCGCCTACATCCCACTCGAATGGGACTGCGATCACCTCCTCCTCGAGGGCTTCGTCAATAACCTTCGGGACAACAATGTGCACCCCGACGTATGGAGCGCCCACGGCATCACCGAGGAGGAAGTCACACGTCTCCGAGAGGCTAAGGGCAAGAAGGACTCGGAGATCTACCTACACCTCCTGAAGAAGTTCGAAGAGTCCATCGGATGGAGCGAGCTCCAGCAGCGCTTCCCCTCCTCCGAAAAGGAGCGTATCGCCCGAAGTGTAGGCACAAGCCTCACGGCTCTTTCACTCGAGCAGATCCATGCACTCATCGCCCACTCCGAAGCCCTCACAGAGATCCAGATACGCCTCTACATGCCCATGCTCCTAGATCAGAAGTCCACCCCAGAGCAGGCGAGCTAACCTCCCCCTTCGGCTACGGGCTGGAGTCCAGCGTTTCTTCGTACCTTTGTGCCTGAAAAAAGAGAAGGCTTCCCCTACGAAAAGCCTTGCATCCTAGAGCCCCTCTCCTTCGATGGGACTCACTCATCTCACTTAGATAAACCGAACTTCAGCCAATGAACGTAGCTATAGTCGGTGTCAGCGGAGCCGTAGGACAGGAATTCCTCCGTGTCCTGAGCGAACGCTCCCTCAAGATCGACCGATTAGAACTCTTTGCTTCCGAGCGTAGCGCTGGGAAGAAGATCACCTTCCGTGGGAAGGAATATACCATCCGCCAGCTACAGCACGGCGATGACTTCAAGGATATAGATATCGCCTTCGTCTCGGCAGGCGGTAGCGTCTCCCTCGAGTACGCAGAGACCATCACCAAGCACGGCGCTGTGATGATCGACAACTCCAGCGCCTTCCGTATGCACAGCGATGTACCTCTGGTTGTGCCCGAAGTCAACGCTGCCGATGCACTCGTCCGCCCTCGGGGGATCATCGCTAACCCCAACTGCACGACCATCCAGATGGTCGTCGCCCTCAACGTCATCCACCAGCTCTCCCCCATCCAGCGCGTACACGTAGCGACATACCAAGCCGCTAGTGGTGCAGGAGCTCGTGGTATGGAAGAACTTGATCAGCAGATCCGTGCTATCGGTCGAGGCGAAGAGCCAGAGGTCAAGAAGTTCGCCTATCAGCTTGCCTACAACCTCATCCCTCAGATCGATGTCTTCGCTGATGATGACTACACCAAGGAAGAGCTGAAGATGTATCACGAGACACGCAAGATCATGCACAGCGATCTGCAGGTCAGCGCTACCTGCGTACGTGTGCCCGTGACCCGTGCGCACTCCGAGGCCATCTGGGTCGAGACCACCGAGCCTCTTGAGCTGGATGCCGTGCGTGAAGCCTTCCGCAAGGCCCCTGGGATCGTCCTGCAGGATGACCCCGAGGATCAAGTCTATCCCATGCCCCTCTTCATCGCAGAGAAGGATCCCGTCTACGTGGGTCGCCTGCGCCGAGATCTCAGTTCGCCTAAGGGCATCACCTTCTGGTGTGTCTCCGACCAGATCAAGAAGGGCGCTGCACTCAATGCCGTACAGATCGCTGAATATCTCCTAGCTCAGGGTGCGCTGAGCAAGAAATAACCCCAACCCAAGACCTAACCCATCCAATGAATATCTATAAGAGCATCGAAGACCTTCAGGCCTTCGTAGAGGCGGAGCGTGCCAAGGGGCTTCGCATCGCCTTCGTCCCCACCATGGGTGCCCTACACGCAGGACACCTGAGCCTCGTACGTCGTGCCCTCACAGAGTGTGACCGCTGCATCGTCAGTGTCTTCGTCAATCCCACCCAGTTCAATGATCCTCGTGACCTAGAGACTTATCCCCGCACCCTCGAGGCCGATAGCGAACTTCTTGCTTCGGTCGGGGCTTCGGCTCTCTTCGCTCCTGAGGTCAGCACCATCTATCCCGAAGAGGACACCCGCACCTTCGAAGTCGGTGCCGTAGCCGAAGTGATGGAAGGACGCTACCGCCCTGGGCACTTCAACGGGGTCATGCAGGTGGTCTCCCGTCTCTTCGACATCGTCCGCCCCGACTGCGCCTACTTCGGCGAGAAGGACTTCCAGCAGATCGCTGTCATCCGTGCTATGGTGCAGCTCATCGGTAGCCCCGTCGAGATCATCGCTTGCCCCATCGTCCGTGAGGCCGATGGACTGGCCCTCAGCAGCCGCAACGTCCGTCTCTCCGCCGAAGAGCGTCGTGAAGCTCCCCAGATCTACCGCATCCTCTCCGAGAGCCGCTCTTGGGCTAAGGAGATGAGTCCCCAGCAGGTCATCGAGCGTGTGACCGAGCAGATCAATGCGGTCCCCCGCCTTCGTGTCGAGTACTTCGAGATCGTCGATACCAATAGCCTTCAGCCCATCGCATCCTGGAGCGATAGCCCTGCCCCTCATGGCTGCATCACCGTCTATTGCGGTGAGGTGCGCCTGATCGACAATATCGCTTATCACTAAGGGATGACCACGACGAAGATATTCGCCCTCCTCTCCGGTGCACTCCTCCTTTCGCTCGCTAGCTGTGGTACGAAAAAGCCCCAAACACTAGAGGCTCCCACCCCTTCGCAAGCACCTATCGTGATCGCCCCTCCCACGGAAGAGCCTCGCTGGGTACGCCCCGCAGGGGACTCGATCCGTGAGGAGATGCGTGCCGTATGGCTCACGACAGTCTATGGACTAGACTGGCCCCGTGACCGAGCAGACACCCCTGATGGTGTGCGCCGACAGAAGGAATCCCTCCTTCGTATCCTTGACCGCCTCAAGGCCGATGGATACAACACGGTCTTCCTCCAGCTACGACACAGCGGGACGGTCATCTACCCCTCCGACTATGAGCCCCTATCTACTCGCTTCGCAGGAGAAGGCTTCTTCGGAGATTATGATCCCGTGAAGTTTGCCATCAAGGCCTGCCATGAGCGAGGTCTGAGCCTACATGCTTGGCTCGTGACCTATCCCCTCTCCTCATCGAAGCGTGCTCCCCACCCCATCCTTAGGGATCATCCCTCCTGGGCCATTCCCCACAAGGGCTCCTATCACCTTGATCCTGGGCATCCCGAGGTACGCACCTACATCGCCCACCTCGTGGCTGACCTCGTGCGTCGATACCCCGTGGATGGGATCCACTTCGACTACTTCCGCTATCCCGAGGGGGCAGAGCGTTTCGCTGATGGCGCAAGCTACCAGCGCTACGGAGAGAGCTACTTCGACCGCAGTGCTTGGCGAAGAGCTAACCTCACTCGCCAGCTCCGTGAAGTGCGGGATTCCCTCCAAGCGGTAGGCTCCGATGCCCTCGTGAGTGTCGCCCCCCTAGGGAAGCTCAAGAAGATCTCCGACCTCGGACGACCCCACGGATGGACGGCCTACGAGTCTGTGCACCAAGATCCCGAGACTTGGGGAAAGGAAGGACTTGTAGACTTCATCGTACCGATGATGTACTACCGTGATGAGCTGTATGGCCCCTTCCTCCGAGAGTGGAAGGACTATGTCGCCCGCTATATCCCCGTCGTGGCAGGTCTTGCGCCCTATCGTGTCGAAGAGACAGGATGGCCCGAGACCGTGATCGAGGAGCAGATCGATGAAGAGCGTAAAGTTGGGCTATCGGGAGTATGCTTCTTCCGTGAAGCACACACGGGGACGAGCTTCCCTGCGACCCGAAGAGTGATCCAAGATGCCTTCCGCAGGCAGGCTCTACCTCTGGCCTTTGCCCGAGGGAAGAAGTCAAAGCCCGCTTCCCCAAGAGCCCTCACCATCACACCCATTACCCCCAAGGACTTCCTCCTCTCGTGGAAGCTCCCCGAGGGTGCTCCTAGCGAAGGGATCACCTACCGTCTGTGGGCCACGACGACGGATAGTGAAGGACATCGCCAAGCGACCATCCTTGCCGATCGTCTAGCGGACACTCAGTGCAAGCTCCTCCTCGAGGATTTCGAGGGAGCAGAAGAGGTAGAGTTCGGTATCGAAGCGGTCAATCGCTTTGGTGTCTCTACTCCCTGCCTCGAAGGTCTATCCCGTCGCATCTCTGAGCTCAAGATGCAGCTCCGAGCCACGAGGCGATAGCATGAATCTCTACCTCCACATCCCATTCTGTGCCAGCCGCTGCTCCTACTGTGACTTCTATACGCAGGTAGGAGGACGCTGGAGGAAGGACTTCTTGACAGCCCTTCTTCAGGAGCTCCGCCTGCGTCGGGAGGAGCTTCCTGAGGGGGAATGTGTCGAACATATCTACCTCGGGGGAGGGACCCCCTCCCTGCTTACGATCGAGGAGCTAAGGCAGATCTTTGCCCTTATCTCGGAGCTCTACCCTCGCTCTTCGGAAGGGGAGGTCACCATCGAATGCAATCCCGATGATGTGACCGAGGACTATGCCAAGGGCTTAGCTTCGCTCCCCATCAACCGAGTGAGCATGGGGGTACAGAGCTTCGACGAGGATGATCTCAGCTTCCTCAATCGTCGGCATTCAGCACAGCAAGTACACACAGCCATCCAAGCTCTTCGCCAGCAGGGCATCACCAACCTCAGCCTTGACCTGATCTATGGGCTTCCGAATCAGACGGAGGAGAAGTGGCGAGCGAACATCCAAGAGTTCCTCGCTCTCGGTGTCCCGCATCTCTCGGCCTATCACCTGATCTATGAGGAAGGTACGGTCTTGACCCGCCTTGTCGAGCGGGGTCGAGTGAAGCCCGTAGATGAAGAGGCTAGCCTCCTCTTCTTCCAGATCTTGATCGAAGAGCTACGGGCAGCGGGCTACGAGCACTATGAGATTTCCAACTTTGCTCTACCAGGCCTTCATGCCCGACACAATACGGGCTACTGGCAGAGTGTCCCATATCTGGGCTTTGGTCCTTCGGCGCATAGCTTCGATGGCCATCGTACCCGCTCCTACAACGTCCCCTCGCTCAAGGACTACACATCCGAACTCCTCGCAGGACGGAGAGCCTACGAAGAGGAATACCTCTCTGATGATGAGCTCCAGCACGAGTATGTGATGACCCGACTGCGCACGCAGTGGGGCATCCCCCTCCAGGAATATCAGAAGCTCTTCGGAGGGAAGGCTCTCGATGCACTCCTTCACGAAGCTAAGCCTCACCTTGAGGCTGGGAAGCTCACCGACCAGTCAGGCACCCTCCGTCTCACTCCCTCGGGTGTCTTTGTCTCCGATGGGATCATCGCCGACCTCTTCCTCTAAAGCAGGAGAGCACACCTTTCGCCCCATCCTTTCACGACATTCTATTCCCCTCTACGCATGCGCCCCGTCTAGCTCTAGGTGGGGCGCATGCGTATAAAAGACGGCACACACCACTAGAGGCTAGTGGTGTGTGCCGTAGTCATTTTAATCCTATATCTAGGGCGGATAAGCGAAGCTACTTTGCCAACTTAGCGGTCAGGAACATGAGGTAGACTACCCCGCAGAGCATGACGCACACGGCACCCACCTGCCCCATCCAGTCACTGGCATAGCCCATCATGAGAGGGAAGATCGTCCCTCCGAAGAGCCCCATGATCATCAGTCCACTCACTTCGTTCTTACGCTCGGGCTCTCGTCCTAGAGCTTGGGCGAAGATGATGGAGAAGATATTGCTATTCCCCAGCCCTACGAGTGCGATAGCGACGTAGAGGAGCTGTTGGTGATGGGATACGGATAGGATCACCATCGCAGCGAGCATCATCAGGACACTGACTCCGAAGACGACTCGGCTCGATATACGCCTCAGAAGGATCGATCCCGTGAAGCACCCTGCTGTACGGAAGATGAAGTAGAGCATCGTAGCGAAGGCGGCATCATCGAGCGTCATCCCTAGTCGCTCCATGAAGATCTTGGGCCCCACAGTATTCGTCCCCACATCGATCCCTACGTGGCACATGATACCGAGGAAGCAGAAGAGGATGGCAGGCTTGGAGAGCAGGCGAAGGCAGTCTGCGAGGCTCACCGACTCGCTACGGCTCTCGTGCGAGAGCTTAGTTGCATTGAGGGCAAGGACGCTAAGCACACCGATCGTGGTGTAGATGGGGAAGAGGATGCGCCAGCCAAGCCCCAGCTCTGGGATTGCCTGCGTAGCGCCCCAAGAGGCGATCAAGGGGGCGAGGAAGGAGGCGATAGCCTTGACAAACTGTCCGAAGGTCAGGCTACTTGCGAGCTTGTCTGCAGGGATAAGGTCGCTCAGTAGTGGGTTAAGCGAAGTCTGCATGATGGCATTGCCGATCCCTAGGAGGGAGAAGCTCAAGAGCATCACCCAGTAGCTCTCACCCATTAGGGGCATGAGCAGGGAGAGCACCGTCACTACAAGGCTTAGGAGTACGGTCTTCTTACGACCGATCTTATTCATCAGGACGCTCGTTGGCACGGAGCACAAGAGGAACCAGAAGAAGACGAGAGAGGGGAAGAGGTTCGCCTCAGTATCTGTCAGGCTAAGGTCTTTCTGCACATAGTTGGATGCGATACCCACTAGGTCCACAAATCCCATAGCAAAGAAGCTCAGCATCACCGCTGATAGAGTGAAGAGGCTGGTCGTTCGCTGTGTCATACGTGTCGAGATCTAATTGGTGATAGAGCAAAGATAGCCAAAGGAAGGAGAAGGCTCTGCTCGAGGGAAAAGGTGAGCTAACGGAAGAAGAAGGCAAGCTCCTATCATGGGTCGGTGAAGCGACCCATCATGGGTCACCTCGACGACCCATGATGGGTAAGCCTAGTGCCTCATCCTAGGTAAGCGTAGCGACCCAAGGAGGGACTTCTTCGCTCCTCATGAAAAGGCCCCAGAAAGCAGACCTATACCTCCCTCGGGCAAAACGTATACGTTTCATGCCCAAGACGTATACGTTTCACGCTCGAAACGTATACGTTTTCACCGCCAAACGTATACGTTTTGCTTGCGATACGTATACGTTCGGAGGCGAAGAGCTATACGTCTTGCCCCGACAGCCTACTGAGACGGAGAAGTCCTGAATGAAGCTTGATCGGGGAAAAGGTTCGTTCGACATGCGTTTGACACAGCCCTTTCTAGCATACCCACCGCACCTTTGTCTCGTATTCTTGGTAATTTAGATGCCCCATTGAAGGGTGGTTCGCTGTGTAGCGTGGCCGCAAAGACTTATAGCAATAGGCAGATTTTTACTCAGAGATATGGATGCAAGGCAGTGTATGATCGTAGACTTGGAGCGACGAGGGGACAAACAGATGTTCATCACCGAACAGGTCGAATCCATCAAGGCAAGCGAACAGGGAGGGTGGATGGTACGCTTCACCACCTCTCCTCGTCCCTTCCAATACAACAAAGCACGACTGCTCGTCCTCCATGATCCCGAGGTCATCAACATCGTGGATAGAGGGCTCTACGTTCGGGGGAAGCGCATCTCCAACATCGCAGAGCTGCTGTGCTTCGCCAGCCCCCAGCATCGTTTCTACCGCGTGACCTACACCAGCGGCTATGCAGAGTGCCTTGATGGGCGGGAAATCTACGTCACCCGCACCCGAATAGACCAGATGGGAGGCTCCACCTGGGACTATCTGAAGAAGCTCGCCGATGAGACGGGACTCTGCGCTAGCGATGGGACGAATATCCTATCGAAGGCCTATCAGCACGTGGATGTGAAGCGAGATAACGTGCCTCTGGCGCAGTACCTTGGCGATAGGCGACGATTGGCCGTGCGCTCCCTTCCTCGGCAGGTGTACTATCCCTTCGGGTGCAATGCCAGCCAAAAGGCTGCGGTAGAAGCAGCTCTCGGCCATCAGGTGAGCATTGTGCAAGGGCCTCCAGGGACGGGGAAGACACAGACCATCCTCAACATCATCGCCAACCTGCTACTCTCTGGTAAGACGATACTAGTAGTATCCAACAACAACTCCGCCGTCGAGAACATCGCCGAGAAGCTCCATCGTGAGGGTCTAGGCTTCCTCGTAGCTCAGCTGGGGAACTCTGAGAACAAGGATGCCTTCATCAAGCGACAGAGCCCCTATTATCCCGACATGAGTAGCTGGGCACACGGGGATACCCCTGCAGTCCGAGAGCTCGCTAAGGAGGCGCTACAGAAGGTATCACAAGGCTTCGAGGACCAAACGAAGCTCGCCCTCCTCAAGGCAGAGCTCAATGCCCTGCAGACCGAGCGGCAGTACAATGAGCGACTGAATGCAACTATCGATGGAGACACCGAATGGCTGAGGCAGAAGGCCCCTTCCGTACTAATGACCTTGCTCTCCCAGTGCCAAGAGTTTGCAGAGCAGTCGAAGAAGCCCAGCTTCTGGTTCCGCTTGAAGCATATATTTACCTTGGGCTCGCATGCGTTCTCTTTCTTCAAGCAAGACCTCTCTCAGGTCATCGCATGCTTGGAGGCTGCCTACTACTTCGCTTCCCAAGCCAAGCTAGAGCAAGATATAGAGACGATCACAGAGCGACTCCAATCCATCGACATCAAGCAGCGTGTCAAGGAGCTTACCTCCTCTTCACTCCAGATCCTCAAAAGCAGCATCGCCAAGCGCTATAATGGAGGCGGTGCCCGATACCAGTTCACGCTCAAGGAGCTCAAGCCCAAGACCGAGGTCTTCCTCAAGGAGTATCCCGTGGTGCTGAGCAGTACCTACCGATCGAATGGGAATATCAGTCCGGACTATGTCTTTGACTATGTGATCATGGATGAGGCTTCGCAGATCGATATCAAGACAGGTGCACTGACCCTATCCTGCGCTCTGAATGCCGTGATCGTAGGGGATGACAAGCAGCTCCCTAATGTTGTGAGCCGAGAGGAAGCACTTGCCCTCGGTGCGATACAAAAGGCTTATCAGGTAGATGATCGCTACAATGCGGTGACGCATAGCTTCCTGAAGTCGTGTATCGAAGCCTTCAAGGACGCTCCCGTGACGCTGCTACGTGAGCACTACCGCTGTCATCCCAAGATCATCGAGTTCTGCAACCAGCGCTTCTATGACGGAGAACTGATCTCCATGACGACAGATTCGGGCCAGGAGAAGGTCCTCCAAGTAGTACGCACCGTGAAAGGTAATCATGCCCGAGGGCGCTTCAACCAGCGTGAGATCGATGTCATCACCCAAGAGGTACTGCCCGAGTATCAAGACAAGGGGACTGTGGGCATCATCACCCCCTATCGTGATCAAGCGATGGCGATCAATCAAGCACTGAGGCAAGATATAGCCAGCACCGTCCATAAGTATCAAGGGCGAGAGTGCGACACGATCATCATGAGCATGGTGGACAATGCCCCCACGGAGTTCTCTGATGATGCGAACCTGCTGAATGTAGCGATCTCACGTGCCAAGACCCACCTCTGCGTCGTCGCGACGGGCAACGATATGCCCGAAGAGAGTATCCTATCCCAGCTGATCAGCTACATCCAGTACAACAACTTCGAGGTGAGGGAGAGCAAGCTACACTCCGTCTTTGACCTGCTCTATAAGCAGTACACCACCGAGCGTCTAGCTTACCAGTCCAAGCATCAGATATCTGACCAGCTCTCGGAGAACCTCTTCTATGACACCTTGATCAAGGCTCTCGAAGAAATGGGACGACGGGAGCTGTCGGTGCTGTGCCACTATCCTCTCTCGAAGCTGATCGCTGACTGCTCTCTATTGGATACTGAAGAACTTGCCTTTGTCCAAAGTCCCTTCGCTCATGTAGACTTCCTCATCTACAATGCGCTCACTAAGCGTCCGCTTCTCGTCATCGAGATCGATGGCTGGAGCTTCCATAGGGATGGCACCACGCAGCAGGCTCGAGATACGCTCAAGGACAGCCTTCTCTCCAAGTACGCTCTCCCACCCTGCCGTATCTCTACGACCAACATGGTGACCGTCGAGATGCTGAAGGAGCGGCTCTCAGCCTTGCAGTAGCCTAGAGGCGAGGTATTACGATGGACATGAATGGAACCATAGTACTTGTAAGGAAGAGGATCAAGGAGCTACCCTAGCTACAGATCAATATCAAGCGGCAGAGCGAGACACCTCCGACAATCCCATCCGATAAGAAGGCTACGAAAGAGACGACGATGCCGAGGGAGTATCTTCCCTCGGCATCGTCGTCTCAATGGATGCGGGTAGGAGCTTCCTCCCTCCGATCACTTGATCGGGAGATGCAGCACCTTGCGCTCCCCGATGAAGCCCTCCAGCGTCTGACCAATCGCTATGGGTCCGACACCAGCTGGCGTACCCGTGAAGATGAGGTCGCCCATGCGTAGCGTCTGGAAGCGACTTACCTCGGTGATCAGCCGATCGAAGCCGTGGATCATCTGGGAGCTATCGGCCTCTTGCACCACACGGCCATCGACCTTCAGGGAGAAGGGGATCGGACGATCAGGATAGCCAAGCTCCGTCTTATCCAGCCACTCGCCGACGACCGCCGATCCGTCGAAGACCTTCGCCGCCAGCCAAGGCTTCCCCTCTGCCATTGCTTGACGCTGGAGATCACGTGCGGTAAAGTCAATCCCCACCGTCACCCGCTGATAGTAGCGATGCGCAAAGCGCTCGGCGATACGCTTCCCCACCCGACAGATCTGGATGACGAGCTCCGCTTCGTATTCGATCGTGGAGCCCATGTCAGGAAGGAAGAAGGGGGAATGAGGCTTGAGAAGAGCATCGCCCTTATGGAAGAAGAGCGGAGCTTCCGCTTCACCCTGCTCGGGCAGGCCAATAGCTGGAGCTTCAGTGCAATGCGAGCGGTAGTTGAAGCCTACGCCAAGGATCTTCATCAGACAGTAAGTAGAGGAGCGTTAAGCCTTGACATCCCCCTGAAGGGCGGACTTCAGACGGGTGAACATAAGGGCGAGGTGTGCGTACATCGAGGTGTTCTGTACGACGACGCTCTCAGGGGTCTGGATACGCACGGGGGTAAAGTTCCACAGCGCACGAATCCCCGCTCGCACAAGGCGATCGGTCATGTGCTGCGCTTGCAGGATGGGCACCGTGAGGATAGCGATCTGCACGCCTTCTGCCCCGATGCGTGTAGCTAGCTCATTGATATGATAGACGGGCACCCCTGCCACTTCGGTACCGATGATCTCTTCAGCGACATCGAAGCCCGCCGTGATCTCTAGACCAAACTGACGAAGCCCCTTGTCGGCTAGAAGCCCAGACCCGAGGCTACCTACCCCGATGAGGAAGGCTTGGTGACGCTTCGTGAAGCCTAGGAACTCCTCCAGATAGTTGATCAGCGCCTCCGTCTCATAGCCCACACGTGTACGCCCCTGAAGCTCTACATAAGAGAGGTCCTTGGCTACCAGTGCTGCATCTACCCCGACACCTGAGGCAATGCGTGGCGAAGAGACATACTTATGCCCTTCCGTTTGCAGGAGCTTGACGAAGGAGAGATACCAGGGGAGTCGACGAAGTGTAGGCTCAGGGATGAGGCCTGCACGCTTCTTATCTTCCTTAGATTTAGCCATCGTAGTCGTGTATATAAATAGTCGTTTAAGCTGTTGTACCACAAAATTAGCGATTTCAGAGGGAAGGACTGTGCCAAGAGCCCATGTATCCCGATACTTTCGCCCTTCAAAACCTACTCGGGGAAGGCTCCATTTGGAGACCTACGGTAGGTCGCCGAAAAAACCTACTGTGGGTCGCCTCACCGACCTAC
>NZ_CALHVI010000038.1 GCF_938039215.1 uncultured Porphyromonas sp.
TGGGTCGCATCGACGACCTACCGTAGGTCGCAAGGACGACCCACAGTAGGTTTTATTTGGGGGCTGTCAGAGGGCTACCCTTCTGGCTACTCTGCAGGGCGGAGCGTCGGGTAGGGGCAGCGTGTCTCGGTTAGAGCTTGACGATCAGTCCGAGCGTCGGGAGGATGAGCTTGCTGTAGTAGTCGAGCTGGCGAAGCTGCTGACGCTGGGGATCGGTAGGATGATCCATGATCTGCCCCGAAGCATCTCGGTTCGTGTAGATCGGGGCGTTAGCAGAGCTACTCAGATAGGCATTCTGTACATCTACGTAGAGGTTCAGCATCCAGCGCTTGAAGTAGAACTCCTTGTCTAGGCGCAGATCCAGCTGGTGCTTGGCGGGAAGTCTCAGTGTATTGAAGCGTGCGTAGTCGGGGTAGGCTCGATTGGTGACTGCCCAAGCTGCCTTATTCGACGAGAGCTCCATATCTATCGGGGTGTAGGGAGCTCCGCCGATATAGCGCCAAGAGGCTGAGAGATACCAGCTCTTGCCCAGGCGATAGCTGGCGAGCAGGTTGATCATCTGGCCCGTATCCCAGGACGAAGGGCGGTAGACACCCGCCTTGTCGGTGAACTCACTCTTAAATAGCGTGTAGGTGGCTGTCGCAGAGAACTGCTGCCAAGACGTGAGGCGAGCTACTACTTCGACCCCATAGGCACGACCCAGACCAGTGGATAGCACCGCCTCGGCTCCCACCTGCCCGTACTCTGTCCCCTTACTCGCTAGGCTTACCCCCTCTAGCTCGGAGATGGGATAGGCACTGTAGGACTTGTAGAACCCTTCGGCTGAGAAGCTCAGGTAACTGCTGGGGCGATACTCCGCCCCTAGTACGGCTTGGTTCGACATGATGTAGCGTAGGCGATCCTTGTTGATATAGGTCCCGTCCGAGGCTCGGTAGCCCATGCTCGTGTAGGCGGGCTGCATAGCATAGCGTCCGAGATTCGCATTCAGATCAATGTCATCCGTGAGGGCAAACGAAGCTGAAATTCTAGGGGATAGCTGAGGCAAAGGGTTGCTCATGGTCGAGTTGAGCGTATTGCCCACGAGGTTGAATCCGAAGGCGAGCTTGAGCCTCTTGTCTAGGTATTCGTCTGATGCTTGAGCGAAGGCAGAGTAGGCTAGCATCTTGATGTGTGCGTCGTAGGAGAGCGGTACTACTTGCCCCGACTGGAAGGCGAGTCGCTCGCTGCGGTTGGTGTAGCTGGCATAGCGTAGACCTGCACCGAAGCTGAGCTTGAAGGGTAGGCTGGTATATACACGCTCATAGCGAAGCTTGCTCTCCGTCTCATCGGACTGATATTCGGAGAGCTTGGGGAGGGCGGTATCGTTGTTCTGATGCTTGACGCTGCTATTGCGCAGCATGTTGCGACTCAGTATCCAGTTGTCTATGTGCCCCTCTCCGTAGTGCTTGTACACTGCGCCTACCGTATAGTTCCACTGCTTGTACTCGGGGAGATAGCTTAGGATGTAGCGCTGTACCTCGGTGCCCGTGGTCTGTAGCTGAGTGTTCAGACGCATATTGTCTATCGCCCCAATGCCTACGATGGACAGCTCGTTGTGCGCATCTATGCGATACTTGTACTTGAGTTGGAAGTCATTGTAGGTCGGTAGGAAGGGAAGCTTGATCGCCTTGAAGAGCCACTGTAGGTACGACTGGCGAGCCGAAGCGATGAACGTGGACTTACTCCCCAGAGGACCCTCTACGGTAACTGCCGCATCCGAAGCACCCACCGAAGCCTTGACGTGCATGTGGTCGGCATCGCCATCCCGCTGTTTGATCTCCATGACAGAGCTGAGCGCATTGCTCCGACTTGCAGGGAAAGCCCCCGTGTAGAAGTTGATCTCTCGGACAAAGTCAGGGTTGATCATCCCCACGCCACCTCCCGATGCTCCTTGGGTAGCGAAGTGATTGATCACGGGGATTTCTATACCATCGAGGTAGAAGACATTCTCTGAAGGTCCCCCGCCTCGCACGATGAGGTCATTGCGATTGGGGTCTGTCGCTCCCACACCTGGCAGTCTCTGTACGAGCTTGGAGATATCTCTATTGGCTCCAGCACTCTTCTCGATCTGCTTGAGGCCGAGCGTCTGTATCGAGAGCGGGCTTTCGGCACGCTTGAATCGTATCCTTGGGCGGACAACGACTTCTGCTAAGTTCGTGGATTCTTCCTCGAGAGCGATGTCGATGAAGCTTGTTTGATTGCCCACCACTTGCACTTCGGCCGAAGTAGTCGTCTCATAGCCGAGCATCGTGACGATGAGGCGAACGAAGCCAGGCTTCACGCCCGAGATGACAAAGCGTCCTTCGACATCTGTCCTTGCGCCAAGGCTGGTCCCTTGCACTCGTACGGTAGCTAGTTCTAGTGGGTCATTGTTCTTCGTGCTGTAGACTCGACCTTTGACTGTCCCTTGCTGGGCGAAGAGCGTGGTCACAGAGAGTAGCAGTACCAGCAGGCTGTAATAAAGCTTTGCCATTTAAAATCTAAATCGAAGTGTGATACCTTCAGTCTTTCTAAAGGAGTGTTAAAAAACACAGCTACAAAGGTAGTCAAGTTTTCCTCTATCCCAACGAGGATCAAATATATAACCTTTTGATCTCTAGGAATCTATTTATCTATACCGCACTCTCGGGCAGAGTGTATAAGATGAGAAGGAGATCATGCCCTCTTTCGGAGGCTTCTCTCTAAAGAAATAGGGCGAGCTTTTGATCTGTGAAGCTCCCTTCCTAAGTCTATTCCCGAAAAGTGTCCCCATCCTTAGAGGAGTATGTCTGCCGAGCTCAAGAAGGGGCGTAGCTCCTCCTGCTCTGATAGACCATGAGGAGGGATGAAAAAGGGACCTACGGTAGGTCGCCGAAAAAACCTACTGTGGGTCGCATCGAC
>NZ_CALHVI010000039.1 GCF_938039215.1 uncultured Porphyromonas sp.
GCTGGTTGAGTTGTTGTCATCAACGAACTTCTTCCCGTCCCACTTGCGAATTATCGCCATACCCGAGTACTTCTCCCAGTCTCTTGTAGGGGTAGACCTAATGAAGTTGTCCGTGACTGCAGTATATCCCTTGTCGAAGGTATCCTTGTAGTCACTTGAGCTGTAGGGGTTGAGCTTGTACTCCTTCTTGGGGCAGACGATGATGCAGTCTATTGCCTTATCGAAGGGAATTTCGATGACCTTGATCGCATTGTGGTGGTGGGTGCTGAGGGTATTGACGGTATGTCGGTAGCCACGACGATCCTTCGTGTCAGGATAGTTCTTGGCGAAGTCTTGGGGTGTCCAAGGAAGCTGAATAAGCGCGATAGCACTCGTCTCAGTGATCTCCTTCAGACCGAAATCAACTTCATCCTTCTCTTCCTTGTCATACCCCGAGAAGATGGGGACGAGGTCAGGGACATTGGGGTTGTTCTTGCGTTCGCCATCGTTTTCGGCATTGGTCCATTCCCAGTCGACCTTTGACAGATCAAAGAAATCATCTACCCCTGAGTATAGTGTGCGGTCTACGGGCTCGCCATTGTCACGATCAAGGCGCGTGAAGAAGTCCTTAGCGTGGTCCATCGCATACTTGGCGATGACTACCGTTTGTCCTGGATTGATGGGATGCTCCTTCCCGCTACCTGGGAAGTAAGAAATAGTCCCAACGCCAAGGTACTGCTTTCGGAAATCCTCTTTGCCCTCGAACTTCACTGCAACCGAAGGATCAAGTGCAGAAGAGCACAGAGCAAGCCCATCTAGATACTTGACCTCAGAGGTAGGGTTATGGATCGTGATGTACGCATCGTCAGCATACCAATTCTGTCGTGGTGCCAGATGATACTTCTCTGGGAATTTCTGGGTATAGGCATGCCCGATGTAGAAGACCTCCTTGATGATCAAGTGATCGACGGAGGAGCGAGAGTCGGATCGATGTTTGGGTGCCTCGTTGCGAGCGCAGGAGATGATCCCCCCGAGGAAGATCATAGCTAGGGCTAAGCGATGGATGTGTGTGCGCATAGCTGAGATAGGATTTATTAAAGGATGATGTGATTATAGGAACCAGTTGCCATAGCCCGAGCCACCGCCCGTGCCGTGCGTCTGGACATTCTGCGAAGCTTCTAGAGCATCTTCGGAGGAGAGACCGATCTCTTGCCCTAGGTAGTAGTAATAGGGGTCATTGGGGTCAATGGCTGTCGGGTCGGTGTCGAAGCTACTGCAGAAGACCTTGACGGGGATGTTGAAGCGGAAGACTTCCTTCCACTGGGAGTCTGCACCATATTCCTTGGGTTCGTCGGGGTTGAACCAGTCGGAGCAGATGAACTTGCTCAGGAAGACATAGGTCGAGTGGCGTGCGAGATAGGGATCCTTAGGGATGAGAGCCTTCTTACCCTTGGGGCACTTCATCACACGCACCGAGAGGTAGAACTTCGGGAGTACAAACGAGGGACGGGTATAGCGTCCGCCCTTGCCCGTCGTCGGATCCGTGCGTCGGGTGATCTCTAGAGGCCAGTCCTTGTGCAGGGCATCATTCTCATCGGCATCGATGTCGAAGTTGAAGTGTCCCTTCAGTCCTACACGGTCTTGGTCGTAGGGTGCTACTGCCCAGTCAGCCTCCTTACGGGTGAGTGGGGGCAGGAGACGCTGGTTGAAGAGCTCTCTAGCTCCGTCACCCATAGCATCGTGGATCCAAGTATCTCGGTAGGTGTATTCGAAGATCTTCGGAGTAGCATCGGCTCGCTCCTTCCACGTGTTCTTCCCTGCGAAGAAGGGTGAAGGTACGGGCTTAGGATCGATCGTACCCCCTGGCTGCCACTGACCGTACTGATCGTACTTGGTCTGCCAAGTGCCACGGCTATCCATCACCTCGTATGGAGCTCCCTTGTCATCGACCTCACTGACGGTGAAGAAGATCTGGTACTGATCCGATTGGTTGAGGATATCGTCATTCATCAGTCGACCATTCTTGTCGAAGAAGTAGAGGCACATGCCCCAGCGCTTGAGTCGCCCGCCGATGATACGTATATAGTTAGGCCCTTGCTTATTCTCCTGCTCTTCGAGGTAGGTGACGGTACTCTGTCGCTGGACCTCGACGGTGGGGTAAGTGCCAGCATTGTTGTGGATGATGACGAACTCCTCCTGCTTCCATGGAGCCTTGGGGTAGACGAAGTTCCCGTGCATCATCCCATCACCATGGGAGTGTCCTTCCTTGAACATCACCAGACACGTAGCCCAGTCCTTGAAGGCTCCGTCGGGGTCAGGGTTAGCGAGATTATCCGTGACACGGATCTTCTTGAGGCTATCGATATACTTATCAGCACCACTCTGAGGAATGGACTTCTTCAGGAGCGGGTTGTCGTCGTAGTTGGGGTGAATATCTCCGAAAACGAACTTATCACACGAGCTCACCGATAGCCCAAGGAGTAGGGCCAGGGCGCTGTGCTTGATCGTCTTGTTTATTCCTGTATTCATAGATTCTTCTTAGGGGGTTAGCGATTACATACGGACGATGTTGCGTCGGTAGCGGTAGAAGAAGTTCTCGGGCTGGGTAAGCATCTGCCAGAGCTGGCTACGCTGTACCTCGGGGTAGAAGCGTCGTACATCTTGGTAGCACTTCTCTTCTCCTTCCTTAGCATCTGCGATCACACGGATGGGGAGGGGATAGTCGATGTCGAAGCTGTCCCACCCTGGCTGGATCTGGTTGGAGTCCCAGAGATAGCCCTTATCCATGTTGTTGGTATTCGTGTATTTCGCAGGCTTGGGTACATCTCCAGTACGCTGCTGACCCTTGGTGAGGATGTTGCAGAGTCGTACTTGAAGGAGGAAGGCGATCCCTGCACGCTTGAACTGCAAGACCCCCTTGAAGCCCAGTCGATCCAGTGGAGCACCCGCATCTAGACTGCGCTCCTGCTTCAGTAGGCCGACGGTCTCTCCGTAGCGCTGTCGTGGGGAGTCGGTCTCGGGGTCGATATAGTCATCATTGTAGGATTCTTCGAAGAGCTTACCTAGCTCCTCTTCCACGGGGTCGGTATCTCGGTATTCGTAGGAGAAGAGCTCGGGGACGAGCTGGTTGAGTCGCTGCATGTCGATACTTCGCACAAGTCGGTAGGTGACACCGTCTGGGGCTCGGTAGGGGACGAGTGCATCGGGGCGACCGGTGATCTCGATTGATCGCCAAGAACGCTCGTTGTCGAAGACAGCGCTGTTCGACCCGAGCTGGAAGCCTTCGGGGACGTAGATATTCGACGCAGAGAACTTCGATGCAGGCTCTACCTTCCCTCCTCGGTCGAGGAAGGTGTAGCGGTCTATATAGTGAGGGGTCTCTTCTAGTGTACGAGGATAGGCAAGCTGTAGGGTCTTCTTGGTATCCTTAGAGCCCTTACTCAAGGTGAAGTGCCCCACACCGAAGAAGTGCTGGTGCATCATCAGAGCCGAGTTGTCTTCGTCGGGCTCTACGGTACCATCCTTACGCTTGACGAAGGGGAAGTTGGAGAACTGATGGTTGATGAGCATCCCATTCTGATCGTAGTACTTGAGCTCTAGGCCATAGTAGATCTTATCCGAAGCGATCACATCGAAATGATCACGCTCTGTGGTGATGGTCATCTGTCCATTGTCATCCTTAGCTATGTCGATCTCTTGGATCATGGGGATGATGGTCTCGTCGCCTGCCACGTGGTAGGTGTTGTAGGTTTCGATCTCTTCGCTGGCATTGGGCCCTACACCGATGGTGCCACCCTTGTAGCCCATACGAAGGATCGCATGGACAGCGTAGATCTGATCGTGCCCTTTGACATCTCGCTCGATCTCAGAGGGGGGAGCTTGGATGAACTTCTTGAAGAACTCGTCTACCTTGTCGTTGGAGCAACTACTCATCAGGAGTAGAGCACCTGCAAGGGGGAGGAGTAGCTTAGTCTGTATGGATTTCATCAGCTTGTGTGCATTAGAACTTGAATAGAAGGCGCATCGACACGTTGGCTCCGCGAGCATGAGCATAGTAGCGGAAGCGGTCTGTGTACTCCTTGTATAGATTGTTGAGGATATTGTCTCCGACGAGCATGACTCGGAGGGAACGCTTGTGAGGAAGGCGTACACCGACCTCTGCTGTCCCGTTGAGCAGGAAGTAAGGGTCTGGAGAGTCGCTGACCAAATCCTTGTCGGGGTCGAAGCGACGCTGCTTAGTCACATAGATGCTCGAGAGGGATAGGGAGGCATGGTACTTCTTGTCTCGGCTGAGGTCGAAGTCATACGTCCCCGATAGCCCATAGCGGTCGGAGGGCATGAAGGGTAGCCAATCTTGACGGGTGATATTGCGGGCGAACATCCATTCTCCCTTCCCGACGAAGCTAAGTCCATTCATAGGTTGGATCGTCGCTTCGATATCGCCGCCATAGAGCTGTACATCGTCTTGGTCGTAGATGAACTTAGGGTACTTCCCGCTGGGGTGGTTGTGGAAGCGATCCTTCCCCGTACCGATATGGTCATAGATATAGCTACTGATGCGCTGGTAGAAGGCACTTGGCTCGACGGAGATCCAGCTATTGCGGTAGCGAGCACCGAGGACAGACTTGTAGCCTCGTTCGCTGGCTAGGTGTCTATTCCCTTCGACCCAGTAGGAGCCTTCTTGCAGGCCGATCGCATAGAGCTCGTTGATATCGGGTGGGCGCCAAGACCAGCCGATATTAGCACGTACGTCCCAGTTCTTGTCGATCTGGTAGTGTCCTGCTAGGCTCGTGGTGAAGTTGCTGTACAGCTTGAAGTCATCGTAGTAGGTATAGCTACTGAGGCTGGTATAGCCACTGACCGACATCACACGGAAGTCATAGCGCATCCCTAGAGCTGCTTGTAGCTTCCCGAACTCAGCCTTGTGGAGGAAGTAGCCCCCCATCGAGAGGGCGGCGAAGTTAGGCACGAAGGCGGGTTGCTTGGTCCCTGGGTAGTTATAGTTCGTCTGATAGGTATTGGACGTACCGACATCGGTCGTCATACCCCAGCGGTTCCACTTAGCGTGCCAGAGGACATCAGCCTTGAAGGTCTTGAGGATCAAGTCCTGCATAGGGATCCAGCTCCAAGTGGTCTTCTTACGGTTTTCAAACTCTTGACGCAGGTTCTCTTGGAAGGAAGCTGTGAAGTCGATCTGATGGTTGTCGCTAAGGTTCCACTTCACCTCTCCCTTGACGGTGAAGTGCTGGGACTGCTGGAAGGGAGGCTGTATCTTGTAGGAGAAGGGGCGGAAGGTTGATTCGTCGGGTCGCCCATATTCGAAGCGCTTGATGAGCTGATCGAGGTCAGATACCTTACTCGCATAGTAGATTCCGCTACGCTGGTAGTAGAGGCTAGAGAAGAGGGTGGCGGTGATGCGAGACGAATGATAGCCCGTCATCGCTGAGAGGCTGATCGTGTTGTAGCCGGTATTGTTGAGGATGTACTCAGCGGTGCTGTAGTCTCCACCCTTGGTGTACATCCCGTGTAGGCGAAGGCCCCAGCGCTTGTAGCCCATCTCTAGGCTTCCAGAGCCACTAGCTCCTCGGGCATTGGTGTCGTAGCCCATATTGATATTCCCATTGACCTTCAGCTTCTCACGTCCGAAGGGGAGGGGCGCATCGTTCAGCAGGACGACACCGCCCATAGCACCGAAGCCATAGCGGATACATTCGGCACCCTTGACGACTTCGACCATACTTGCACCAGTGTAGTCGATCTCGGGAGCGTGGTCTGCACCCCAACTCTGGCTCTCTAGGCGCACACCGTTGTTCATGAGCAGGATGCGGCTACTGTGCATCCCTTGGATCACGGGCTTGGCGATGGTATTCCCCGAACTGATGGAGCTTACCCCAGGGACGGTCTCTAGGAGCTTAGCCAGAGACATGGCACCTCCTCGCTCGATGGCTTTGTGATCGACCTTGGCCGTCTGCTGGAGTTTGTTGGTGTACTGTCTGCGAGCCGTGACCTCTACCTTGGTGATCATCTTGGCATCTTCGCTCATCTTCACTGAGATGATCTTGCTTGCGGGTACGGCCACGGTCTTGGTGACTCGTTGGTAGCCGACACAGCTGATGTCAAGATGAGCGCTAGTGATCATCGTCTTGAAGCGCAAGGTACAGCGACCATTCTTATCGGTCATGGCTGGGGTCGTAGCCCCTGTACAGCGGACGACGGCGCCGATGATGGGTTCTTGGGTTGCGGCATCTAGGATCACGAAGGTGATCTGATCTTGTTGTGCCTTCTCTGCCGCAGTTGTGGGAAGGTCTTCCGTGATATTAGCCTGCACGGGGCTAGATAGAGTGAGCAGGGTGAGACCAAGGGCGAGCCCGAGGGTACTCTGTCGTAGATGATCTATCGGGTGGTGTCGTTTATTTGTTTGTTTCCACATAGGTTCGATTGGAGGAGGACCAGGGTTATCCTCCAGGCATGGATGGGTAATAGGTAGGCAAGGAGTGCCACCCCTTGGAGGAGGGGTACTCAGTGCTCGGATTTGTGGAGGCAGAGCACTGCCTTGTGGGTCAAAGCAGGGGCTACCTCAAGATGTTTGAATATGCTTCATAGGCGCTAAGTCAAAG
This sequence comes from uncultured Porphyromonas sp., assembly GCF_938039215.1. GTDB lineage: Bacteria > Bacteroidota > Bacteroidia > Bacteroidales > Porphyromonadaceae > Porphyromonas. The sequence goes on from NZ_CALHVI010000039.1 coordinate 6,597, forward strand.
TTGGGTAATGGTCTTGTATGCTCAACGTCGCAAAATTAGAGCAAAGGTGCTTCGCTTTTCATACCTCATAATAGGGATTATTGGAGCCTTCCTACCTAGTTGTGTGGATCTGGTTCTTGCTCCCCTTATATATTATGGTGTAGTGTAGCGTCATTGATGGGGAGCAAATAAAACCTACTGTGGGTCGCCTTACCGACCTACTGTGGGTCGGTCGACCGACCCACAGTAGGTTTTAAAGGCGATCCACGGTAGGTCGTTTTTTGGGGTAGGGGAGGTGCGGGCAGAAAGGGTGGGGGAAAGAAGAGCGTTTTTGAGCCCCGAGGAATGAATTCCCTCCATGCGGGGAATGACCTTGCTCATTTAGGGGGATGAATACGCTCGTTTAGTGGGTTGAATTTGGCTCTTTCGGTTTGGTACTCTTGCTCCATGGGCTGCAAAAGGAGTCGAGTCGAGGAAGAAGGCACCCATTTCTCACCCAGATTTTGGAGTAGCCTTCACAGAAAGATGAAATTTTTTTCACCCCTTGTAAGTGCCTTATTTATGGGCAAGTGAATTCAACTCAACGAGGGTAGTAAGGAAATATTTTGCGAGGAGATTTGGTTGGAAGAAAAGTTTTGCACTATCTTTGCAACCGCAAACGAGAAACGGCGGCCAGGACGGACAGCGAGCGAGCTA
>NZ_CALHVI010000040.1 GCF_938039215.1 uncultured Porphyromonas sp.
GTAGGTCGCCTTGACGACCCACGGTAGGTCGTCGATGCGACCCACAGTAGGTTTTTGGAGCGACCTACCGTAGGTCTCTTTTTTGCCCCTCCAGCGAGCCTCCTCCGAAGGGTTGTAGAGCGTGGCATCTTTCCATTGCCTCATAGGCGGGTTGATGGGGGTGGCTGAGTCACTAGTTTGGGTTATCTTTGCCTCATAATGCTCCCACCGAACGAGGAGCCTTCTTCACCTTAAGTGACAATAGACTATGCCGATCATCCAGAGTGTCCTAGACACTGACCTCTATAAGTTCACTACGAGCTACGCTTATTCTAAGCTCTACCCACGTGCCTACGGGCAGTTTCGCTTCATTGATCGGGGAAAGACCCGCTATCCCAAGGGCTTTGCAGATGCTCTGAAGAAGGAGCTTCAGGCGATGTCCGAACTCGCCTTGACGAAGGATGAGGCGAACTTCCTCTCCCGTGAGCTCCCTTACCTTCCCCCGACCTATATCGACTTTGTCCGAGGCTTCCGCTTCGATCCCGAGGAGCTACAGGTCACTCAAGACGAAGAAGGGTACCTCTCCATCGTCGCAGAGGGGTTGCTCTATCGTGTGACGCTGTGGGAGACTCCCATCCTCGCACTCGTGAGCGAACTTTACTACCAGATCATGGGCCAGCAGCCCGATCTAGCTTATACGGAGGAGACGATCATCCGCAAGGCAAAGCAACTGTCCGAGGCGAATATCACCTTCTCGATGTTCGGCATGCGTCGACGCTTCAGTGCGGCGATTGAGGATCTAGTGACGAAGCTGCTGAAGGAGCATTCGGGAGACAACTTCTTCGGCACGAGTAATGTCTACTTTGCCTATAAGCATGGTCTTCGAGTCTCGGGGACGCATCCTCATGAATGGATCCAGTTCCATGGGGCGATGTTTGGCTACAAGATGGCTAACTATATGGCGATGGAGGACTGGATCAATGTCTACGACGGTGACCTAGGGACGGTGCTGACCGATACCTATACGACAGATGTCTTCATGCGCAACTTCAGTAAGAAGCACGCTATGCTCTTCACCAGCCTGCGCCATGATAGTGGTGACCCTCTGTCCTTCACCGAGAAGGTCATCACCCGCTACCGAGAGCTCCGAGTAGATCCTACCATCAAGTACATCATCTTCTCTGATAGCCTTGACCCCGAGCGTGCCATCGAGATCGCTAACTACTGTAAGGGGCGTATCGGTGCTAGCTTCGGTATCGGTACCAACCTCTCCAACGATGTGGGCAATGGTGTCCGTCCGATGAATATCGTCATGAAGCTCTGGAAGTGTAAGATGACGGAGAAGGAACGCTGGCATCCCTGTGTTAAGCTAAGCGACGTGGATGGCAAGCATACGGGTGAGCCCGAAGAGATCGAGCTCGCACAGCGTACCCTTGGCCTCCCCGTCAATATCTAGCTTGTCTACACAATTAGTGACGAAGATCTTGCCTCGGGAAGTCTGCCTATACTTCGGCTCATTCAACCCGCTGCACAGAGCGCATCAGCGACTCATCCGCTATGCCCTCGAGAGTCTGCCCTGCCAAGAGGTGTGGCTGGTGCTTAGCCCAGTAAATCCGCTGAAGTCACTAGCCTCTCAGCTCCCTTTTACGTGGCGTGCCGACTACATCCGCAGGGCCATCGCCGATGAGCCCCGACTGAGACTGGTGACCCTTGAGGACATCCTTCCCTCACCGCACTATACCGTCCATACGCTGCGAGCCCTGCGCTTGTTGCATCCTGACTGTCGCTTCTCGCTCTTCATCGGAAGTGACAATCTCCAGCTCCTAAAGCGCTGGTATGACTACGAGCGTCTGCTCGCTACGACTCCACTGCATGTCTATCCCCGTCCAGGCTATGACATCCATCCCGAGGATCTTGCTCGTCTAGGTGGCGATATCCATCTACATCCCGAAGCTCCGCAGATGCTCCTCGCTGCTACGGGGCTTCGTGAGGCTGCACTTGCAGGCCTCGACCGAAGTGCTGAGACTGCTGTCCCTAGCCTCTGGGAAGAGCTAAGAGCACAACTCATCCAATTAGACCTCCGAAATAAGAACAAATGAATATAGCCCCTGAAGTTACCCTGATCCCCGAGTGGGCCGAGCAAGATCTCGTCCTCCTCTCTTGGCCCAATGCTGATATGGACTGGGTCTCCCGTCTGCCCGAGATCGAAGCCTGCTACCGTGGCATCGCTGAAGCTATCCTAGAGTGGGAGGATCTCTTGATCCTCGCTAAGGATACAGAGCATGTCCGCCAGTTCCTCGGCGACAAACCTCGTAAGCATCAGCTCTTCCTCCTCGAGATGGAGTGCAATGATACTTGGTGCCGTGACTATGCGCCCCTCTCGCTCCACTACCACGAAGCAGACGGTATGCTACGCCCACTGATCGTAGACTTTACCTTCAATGGCTGGGGGATGAAGTTCGCCGCAGACCGAGATAACCTCGTCTCGCGTGCCCTCTACCTCTCTCGAGCCTTCTCCTCAGATGTCTCCTATGTCAATGCCCTAAGCATCGTCTTCGAAGGTGGGGGTATCGAGTCTGATGGACAGGGGACGCTCCTCACGACGGAGAGTGTCGTCGTCGAGCCTAACCGCAATGCGGGAGTCGACGAAGAAGTCCTGCGCACCCACCTCTCTGAGATCTTGGGCGGAAAGCGTCTCCTTGCACTAGAGAATGGTGAGCTGGAAGGGGATGATACCGATGGGCACATTGATACGCTTGCTCGCTTCCTCTCGCCCGAGATGATCGCTTATGTCGGGTGCGATGATGAGCGTGATAGCCATTACCATGCTCTTCGCAGAATGCGTGAGGAGCTGGAGAACTTCCGTACCTTCGAGGATAAACCCTACCAGCTCGTGGAGCTCCCTCTGCCCCCTGCGATCTACGACGAAGAAGGCGAGCGTCTCCCTGCGACCTATGCCAACTTCCTCTTCGTCAATGGGGCACTGCTCGTCCCAACCTATGGTGTACCTTCGGATGAAGTGGCTCTAGAGCGCCTGCGCAAGGCCTTGCCCGAGCACACTATCGTAGGTGTAGATAGTCGTGCCCTGATCTACCAGCATGGGAGCTTGCATTGTGCTACGATGCAGTTCCCCAAGGGATTTATCAATAAGAATAAGTGGAACTAATGAACGAGAAGCGTATCCTAAAGGTTGGCCTCATTCAGCAGGCTAACACTGCCGACCATACCGACAATAAGACTCGCCTAAAGGCAGCCATCCGCAAGGCTGCTGAGCAGGGAGCAGAGCTGGTAGTCCTACAGGAGCTACACAACGGACTCTACTTCTGCCAGACGGAGGATGTCCATGTCTTCGATGAGGCGGAGCCTATCCCAGGCCCCAGCACGGAAGAGTTTGGAGCTTTAGCTAAAGAGCTTGGTATCGTCCTCGTTCTTTCCCTCTTCGAGCGTCGTGCTCCTGGCCTCTACCACAATACCGCCGTGGTGCTGGAGAAGGACGGCACGATCGCTGGGAAGTACCGCAAGATGCACATCCCCGATGATCCAGCCTATTATGAGAAGTTCTACTTCACCCCAGGTGATCTAGGCTTTGAGCCCATAGAGACCTCTGTCGGTACGCTGGGGATACTCGTCTGCTGGGATCAGTGGTATCCAGAGGCCGCACGACTCATGGCTCTGGCAGGTGCTGAGCTCCTCATCTATCCCACAGCTATTGGTTATGAGAGTAGTGACGAAGAGCAGGAGCAGACCCGACAGAGCGATGCTTGGCAGCTCGTACAGCGTGGACATGCCGTGGCTAATGGTCTGCCCGTCATCACGGTCAATCGTGTCGGTCATGAGGAGGATCCTTCGGGTCAGACTCGAGGTATTCGCTTCTGGGGAAGGAGCTTTGTCGCAGGGCCCCAAGGAGAGCTACTCTGCGAGCTAGGACAGGAGGAAACGATCCAGGTCGTCCCAGTCAACCTCACCCGTAGTGAGTCGGTACGTCGCTGGTGGCCCTTCCTCCGAGATCGCCGTATAGATGCCTTCTCTGACCTGACGAAGCGCTACCGTAAATAAGCCGAAGTATCAAGCTTCTTGTCAAGGAAAAATACCTTTGTCGATGAGGCTCGACCTATTCCCTTATTCCACAGAGAATAAAATAGAATAGGTCTGATATATTCGTCGTATCTTTGTGCAGAAAGTATAATCAGATAGATTTGCTAATTCAAACTAGTTTATGGAAATTATCAAGATCGTCGGGCGTGAGATCCTCGACTCTCGTGGCAACCCCACAGTAGAAGTAGACGTACACCTTGCTTGTGGTATCATCGGCCGTGCGGCTGTACCCAGCGGTGCCTCAACTGGTGAAAACGAAGCCCTCGAGCTCCGTGACGGAGACAAGGGACGCTACCTCGGTAAGGGTGTCCTCAAGGCTGTAGAGAACATCAACAACGTGATCGCTCCTGAGCTCTATGGTATGAGCGTGCTCAACCAGCGTGAGATCGACCTGAAGATGATCGCACTTGATGGTACCAAGACCAAGAGCAACCTCGGTGCTAACGCTATCCTTGGTGTATCTCTCGCTGTAGCTAAGGCTGCTGCTCAGTACCTCGACATCCCTCTCTACCGCTACATCGGTGGCACGAACACCTTCGTACTGCCTGTCCCCATGATGAACATCATCAATGGTGGCTCTCACTCCGATGCTCCTATCGCATTCCAGGAATTCATGATTCGCCCTGTAGGTGCGGCTTCCTTCCGTGAAGGTCTCCGCATGGGTGCTGAAGTCTTCCACAGCCTCAAGAAGGTCCTCCACGAACGTGGCCTCAGCACGGCTGTAGGTGACGAAGGTGGTTTCGCTCCTGCCCTCCACGGCACGGAAGATGCTATCGAGTCTATCCTCAAGGCTGTCGAGAAGGCTGGCTACGTCCCTGGTAAGGACATCACCATCGCTATGGACTGCGCTTCCTCTGAGTTCTTCAAGGATGGCATCTACGACTACACGAAGTTCGAAGGCGAAAACGGTGTTAAGCGCACGATCGACGAGCAGGTTGAGTTCCTCAGCCAGCTTGTAGAGAAGTACCCAATCGATTCGATCGAAGACGGTATGGCTGAAAACGACTGGGAAGGTTGGAAGAAGCTCACCGACAAGCTCGGTAAGAAGATCCAGCTCGTAGGTGACGACCTCTTCGTAACGAATGTCGAATACCTCCGTCGTGGTATCGCTGAAGGCTGCGGTAACTCCATCCTCATCAAGGTTAACCAGATCGGTACGCTCACCGAAACTCTTGATGCGATCGACATGGCTCACCGTCATGGCTTCACGTCTGTCACCTCTCACCGCTCTGGTGAAACGGAAGACGCTACGATCGCTGACATCGCTGTTGCTACCAACTCAGGTCAGATCAAGACTGGCTCACTCAGCCGCACGGACCGTATGGCTAAGTACAACCAGCTTCTCCGTATCGAAGAAGAGCTTGGTGACCTCGCTGTCTACGGCTACAAGCGTATCAAGTAGTCCCTTCTTCTTAGGGTGATAGAGAAGAGCCTCACTTAGAGCTCTTACTACACACCTAATTACTTCGAGCCCTGCGGGATCCTCTTCCCGTAGGGCTCTCTTTATTGGGCCTTCTGGAGTCCTTCCCTCGGGGGATGGGGGCTCTTATCGTGTATGTCGGTGTGTATCTGAGCCCTCAAACCACGTCTAAGCGCTGGAGAATAGCTATCTTTGCGAGAACGGGGAGTATCAGAGTCGTGTGATTCATAGTAGCTCCTCTCTAAGACGATATACTCAACGCTACATCAATTAACAAGCAAGCATCATGCAGCAGTCTTCGTCAGCCTGGACTCGCTGGGCTCCTCCAGTGACTCGCAATCTGATCGTCATCAACCTCCTTATCTATATTACTTCTGTCCTGCTTCTCCGTCGTGGAATAGACCTAGCGGAGTACGGAGGTTTGCACTACTTCGGAGCCTCTAACTTCGAGGTCTGGCAACTGCTCACCTATCAGTTCTTGCACAGCACAGCCTCGATCGATCATGTGCTGTCGAATATGTTTGCTCTCTTCATGTTTGGCTCTAGTATCGAGTACTTCTGGGGAAGCAAGCGCTATCTGATCTACTATATCTTATGTGGAATCAGTGCGGGTCTGGTACAAGAACTCAGCTGGTACTACGAACTGCAGGAGGTGATGCGCTATGACTTTGTCCAGCTCTCGAGCGGACTTCTCTCAAGGGATGCCTTCTTGGGGATGCTCAATACCGTTGGGGCTTCTGGGGCTGTCTTCGGTATTCTCCTAGCCTCGGGCGTACTCTTCCCCAATTCGTATGTCCTTATAGGCTTTGCCATTCCACTAAAGATGAAGTACTTCGTCTTCCTCTATGGAGCCATTGAACTCTATATGGGTATTCACAATACGTGGGGACAGGTAGCTCACTTCGCTCACCTTGGTGGTATGATCGGTGGGGCTATACTCATCTATCTCTGGCGCAAGAAGGGGATCATTCGATAGACGACTGATGAACTGGCATAAGCTATACAAGGATTATTGGTTGGAGGGTAGTGTGGTCTTGCGCCTACTCATCCTGCATACCCTTGCCTATATCCTTTTGGGACTACTTTCCTGGGGTGCTACTCTCATCGCACCCTTGCGCTGGTGGGATCTTGGACTTCACCTCTCGTTCTATCCCGAGTGGGATAAGGTGCTTTCACAGCCTTGGAGCTTTGTGACCTACGCTCTGCCTCACTTCAACATCCTGCACTTCGTAAGTAACATGTGCTTGGTCTATGCCCTGCTCCCTACGATGGAAGGGTTTATTGGGGCTCGGCATTTCCTTTGGGCTTACTTTGGAGGGATCGTAGCTGGTGCCTTGGCCTATCTTTTAGGCTATCAGCTCCTCGGGGCAGAGTTCATCCTTCCTTTATCTCTTCAGGGTGCTTCTGCTGCTATCCTGAGCGTATGCGCTACGGGAATTACAGTCGATCACAAGGTTCTGTCCCTATTCACCCTACGCTTCAGTGGGAAGCGCATTCCTCCCATTGCCCTTTGGATCCTCCTCTTCTTTATCTTCTTCAGTGCAGGGCGGAGCAACTTAGGCGGGCATCTGGCGCATCTTGGTGGGCTTCTCTTCGGTGTAGGCTGCGGACTCTACTATCGTCACAAGGCAAAACATCTACAGAGCTCTGTCACTACCGATCTGGATAGCCTGCTCAAGAAGATCCGACACTCGGGCATCCATAGCCTTAGCCCTACTGAGCGTCGCATCCTCATGCAGCATACGAGCTCCACCCAAGACAAGAACTAAATCTCCGCCCTCGGCTAGTAAATAATGAAGCTTCGTGCACTCTTCACCATCAGCTCACGTATAGCACGGATCCTCCTCCTTGTGGGGACGCTCTTTGTCTCTGGAGCCTATCTCCTAGGGGCTTACTCTGGGTATGTCCCTCCGGTGACATGGATCATCCCTGCCTTCCTCGGACTGTTCTTCCCGATCTTGCTGATCGCACAGATTGTAGTCAGTATCTTCTGGCTTCTGGCTTGGGATAAGCGTAGGCTACTACTCATCGCTACGGTATGGCTCATCTCCTTACCCCAGCTCCTCGTTTACTTCCCGATCAGCAGGGCTGAGAAGAGCTTGGGCACAGAAGAAGAGTCGCTGCGCATCCTCTCCTACAATGTCTGCGCCTTCGGCTTCAAGCCCCACACGAAGACGAGTCCTAATGCCACGCTGCAGTACATCAAGAGCAGTGGGGCTGATATCGTCTGCATCCAGGAAGCGATGCTCAATCAGAATCCTTGGGCTGGTGTCGTGACCAAGACGCTAAGGAGCTATCTGGATGAGGACTATCCGTACATCAATGTGATCCGTGTCAATCGTGGCGGAAGTACACTAGCGCTACTGTCAAAGTATCCGATCAAGGAAGCCAAGGAGATCCCTTTGCCCTCTTGGGTCAATGGAGCGGTAGCCTACAAGGTGGATATCCGAGGCAAGGAGACGCTGATCATCAATGTGCATCTCGAGTCCTTCCGCCTGCGTCGTGTCGATGGGGAGGACTATCTTCGTCTAGCTAAGGAAGGTGAAGCCATCCGCCTGAAGGACGCTCTAGGGGCTAAGCTCAGCCCGACCTTCCGCTCGCACAATATCCAAGCTAATATCATCCATGAGCTCATACAGAACTATGGCTCAGGGCGAGTCATCGTCTGTGGTGACTTCAATGATACTCCGCTCTCCTATGCACGATACAAGATCGGAGAAGGGCTAGAAGATGCCTTCGTCAGCAAAGGCAATGGGCTTGGGATCACCTTCCACACGTCCCCCTTCTTTGTGCGTATCGACCACATCCTCTTTGGCCCAGCCTTCAGGGCACTGCGCTGCGAAGTCGACAAGACGGCATCGGAGTCCGATCACTATCCTATAGAGGCTGTCTTGACGACCTCTGGGATCGATGATCCGAACTAACTATCCCCTTTCCCGCCATGCTTAGCAAGAAGATACGGCAGTACCTCATCGACTTCCTCGTCGGTCCTCTCTGGCTTCAGAGTGAGGGCGAAGACCGCTATCAGCGGCGCTTCGATGCCATCGGATATACGGATGACCCAGAGGAGATGAAGCTCTTCCCGATCGTCATCATCCCCTCGGGCTTCTTCAAGCGGGAGTACTACGGTACCCCCCGCACGCTCCCAGAGCTTCCTCTCTCCGAATGGCGAGGGATCCCAATTCTTTTCGGTGAGCCCCGAGAGGAGTGGAATGAAGAGCGTACTCAGCTCATCATCCACGCAGATATCATTGCCTCGGCCTACTTCCTCGTCTCACGCTATGAGGAGATGTGTCGTCGGAGTGAGCGTGACGATCACGGGCGTTTCTTGGGCAAGAATTCCCTTCCTTATCGGGCGGGCTTCCTACATCGCCCCATTGTCGATGAGTATGGCGAGGCACTCCGCTCTATACTGCTCGATTCGGGGATCGCTGAGCGCTACCGTCTGCGCATGGAGGAGCGTCCCAAGACCTTCTCTAAAGTGAATCTCACGCATGACCTAGCACGTCCCTACAATTATAGGGGCTTGCGTAGCTTCCTCCGTGCTTGGATCAAGGAGAAGAAGTCTCTGATAGAAGCGTTTCGCTTGAGCTTCTCGGCAGACGTTGAGGATGACTACTATACCTACCCTAAGTTCCTCAAATGGGATCGAGAGCTGTGTGACAAGTTGGGAGAGGATCGAGGGCAGATCATGCTCTTCATCCGAATGCCCTCGCGTCACCCCTTGGATAAGCCCCTCTACAATCCTCGTTCGCCCTATATACGACGTGTCCTCGCCGTCGGGACTAAGTACAAGGCTCGCATAGCGCTCCAGTGTAGCTATGCTGCGGGGCATCGAGCTGAGCGGATCAAGCAGGAGCGCATGCTCTTTGAGAAGATCTTCCATCAGAAGCCCCGTGGGCTCAGACACAACAAGCTCACCTCTTGTGAACCCGAAGATCTCCTGCAAGCCTATTTCTCGGGCTTCCGCAATGACTACACGATGGGCTATGCTGATGTCGTAGGCTTTCGCCTTGGGACTTGTCGCCCTGTGAAGTTCATCAACCCCAACACCCGCCTTTTGACTGAGCTCATCCTTCACCCGCTCATCCTAAGAGATCTCACGCTCAGCGATCCAAGATATATGGCGCTGGAGCATGCTGAGGCTGAAGCCATAGCGAGTGACCTGATCCGTACTACTGCCCGCTACAATGGCGAGCTCAATCTTCTCTGGCACAACGATCTCCTCTCCCCTCAAGCCCATCCGTGGCACTCGGTCCTCTACCGCTCCATCCTTCGCCTCATCGAGGAATTAGGGAGTGAGCCTCACTCTCTCGCCTCTCATCCTTAGGAGTACACTCCGTCCTAAGTTCTCCCTCTATCCCCTTCATGCAAGCCTCTCCATTCCGTCCTCTTACACTTCGCTATCCTTCTTCCTTCCCTTACTTGGTCTTCGCTGGTCCCTGCAGTGCCGAGACGGAGGAGCAGACCTATGCCACGGCCAAGGCGCTGCGGGCAGGAGGAGTCCGCTTCTTCCGTGCAAGTCTCTGGAAGCCACGCACACGTCCTGGTTCCTTCGAGGGGGTAGGGCAAGCGGGCTTGCCTTGGCTTCGACGCATCGAGGAAGAGTTGGGGATGCAGGTGGCTACTGAGGTAGCTTCGGCCACGCATGTAGAGGAAGCCTTGAAGGCTGGACTTGATACCTTCTGGATCGGAGCACGTACGACGACGAGCCCCTTCGCTGTCGCAGAGCTTGCAGAGGCTGTCTCTGGTCGGGATGTGACACTACTGGTGAAGAATCCTCTTAACCCCGATGTCGAGCTTTGGGAAGGAGCTCTACTCCGTCTCAAGAGCGCAGGGGTCGATCGGATCGCTGCTATTCATCGAGGCTTCAGTACCTACGGGAAGGGTTTCTACCGCAATGCTCCTCTCTGGCAGATCCCCATCGAGCTACGTCGCAGACATCCAGCCCTGACGATCCTCGTTGATCCTAGTCATATCTCCGGTAGGAGAGACCTCGTCCCCCTAGTGAGCCGTATGGGGCTCGAGATGAACTTCTCAGGACTGATGATCGAGACCCATCTCCAGCCAGACGAGGCTTGGAGTGACGCATCGCAGCAGTTGACTCCCGAGGCGCTCTTCCTGCTACTTTCAGAGCAGGATATTCGCCCTGCCTCCCTTGCTGATAGTACTCGTCTCTTAGGGCTTCGCAAGGAGATCGACGAGCTGGATAAGAAGCTTCTCCTTCTACTGCAAGAGCGGATGAAGGTATCTGAACGCATCGGAGCGATCAAGGCCGAGGGGCATCTCCCGATCGTGCAGCCTGAGCGCTATCGCTCTCTCATCGAAGATCGACTAGAGCAGGGACGACTGCTTGGCTTAGACGAAGGCTTCCTAAGAGAGCTCTTCAGCTCCATCCATGAAGCCTCCGTTCACACCCAACATACCGATACTAAGCGACCATGAAGCTCCACCGCTTTGTCTTGACACTCGGCTCCAATAGTCAGCCTCGACAGCGACTAGCCTTCGTTCAGAGGGAATTAGGGCTGCTTGCTCTGGAGCGTCTCACTTTCTCTCCAGCTCGTGAGTCTGCGCCCGTCTGCTTCGGACTCTCGGATGCTCTCTTCACCGACATAGTCTCGGTGGGGGAGACCCACCTCTCGCAGCAGGAATTCACTTCACTCCTCAAGGATCTTGAATACCGAGCAGGGCGCACACCCGAGCAGCGACGCTTATCCCCCGCCGAGATCCCAGTGGACATTGATCTCATCGCGTGGGATCATCAAGTGCTCAAGCCGCAGGACCTCACTCGTCCCTACCTTATCCAAGGGCTACAAGACCTCGGAGAGTCACTCCTTCCCGAGTAAGACCAATCTTTCTCCCTCCATAGGAATTACTTTCACCAGCGATACCCATTCTTTATAAGAAAGGATGGGTGTTTTCGGTATTTAAGCGCCCTCGCTCCTTAGGAACGAGGGCCCTATTTCCTGAGATGCAATTGCCCTTGGTAGGCGGTATTGGCTAGCTTTCTTTCCACATCCGTTTTCGCTTGGAATTCATTTGGACCCTTTGTCTGGGCCTTGGTGGTGCATCCTCTTATGCTTAATCATATTGAGTGATATTGCATAAAACGAGGGAGCAGTAGTGCCTCTCTGGAGGTACTACTTGTGCTTCATCAGAGGGGATACTAGTGCCTCCAGAGTAGTGATAGGGGCAGGGAGATGCGCCCCGCTGAAGTGCATATATCTCCCAGCTATTTTCCCCGAACTCATCAAACCTTTGTTCCCTCTGTCTCTGGTGGGGAAGAGATGGGCTTTCACGCAGGATAGTCCATCTGTGCGAGCAGCTTAGGGGGCTGGTAATTGCTCATATAGGGATTTTGAGCTACTTTTGCAGGCAAGTCGAGTGCACTCTACTTAGGTAAGTGCCTCGTGAGGTCGCCCAGATGGTGGAATGGTAGACACGAGGGACTTAAAATCCCTTGACCTATAGGTTGTGTGGGTTCGAGCCCCACTCTGGGTACAACCGACTAGTACAGCCTCTCTGTAAATCAAAAGATTACAGAGAGGTTGTTTTCGTTAGCGGACGATTTTTGGGATGATAATGAATGGATCTCCCTTGCGTATGAGCCCCAAGCCTAATCGCTTGGGGCTCGTGCGTGAGGGGGAGTTCGCTCCTCAAAGAAAGGAGTGCCTTCTTCTTCGGAAATAGTTAGCAGAGAAAGAACAGAAATCGATGCTTGTAGAGACAAATGTGGGACTTGGGGAGATATTTCAGAGGTAGCCTGAAAAATTTTTCTGAGGCAACCCTTCTTTTTTCTTACTTGTGAAAAGTTGTTTTCTCTAGAGCGATAATCCCTCCCAAACCCTTATGATAAGCGGAATTTGAGAGCAGAGATCGAAGCTGCTCTCTCTTCAGGAGAAGGAGAAATTGGGAGTGAGCACCCGAAAAATCACTACCGAATTAGTAGAAATGTATAGAAGTGTTTGGTAGTATGAAAATATGTCGTATCTTTGTAGTGTGTTTTTCATGGTATTAGATTTAAGGTTAACAGAGAATAGGGGCTGTCGGGAGACAGTCCCTATTTGCTTGATATCCCCTAGGGTAGTGTAGGGGCTTATGACCCACAAAAGAAGGCTCCCAGAGAGCTAGCTATTAGCTAGTTCCCTGGGAGCCTTTCTTGTGGATGGGCGGGACGGTATGGCTCGCCCTGAGCTGTTAAAGGGGAATTAGAGCCCCGTGTAGTTGTGTGGGGAGATGCGGTGCATTTCTTCCTTGATCACATCGCTGACACCGAGGCTTTCGATGAAGTCGTAGATGGACTTCTCTGTGATCGCCGTGTTGGTGCGGGTCAGTTCCTTGAGCGCTTCATAAGGCTTGGGGTAGCCTTCACGGCGAAGGATCGTCTGAAGTGCTTCTGCCACGACAGCCCAGTTGTGCTCGAGGTCACGGTAGAGTGCCTCCTTATTGAGAAGCACCTTCCCAAGCCCCTTGCGAAGGCTCTTCAGAGCGATCATGCTGTGCGCTAGGGGCACACCTACATTGCGAAGGACAGTGGAGTCCGTGAGGTCACGCTGCAGACGTGAGATGGGAAGCTTACGAGCGAGGAAACCATAGATCGAGTTAGCGAGCCCTAGATTTCCCTCAGCATTCTCGAAGTCAATGGGGTTGACCTTGTGGGGCATCGCCGAGGAGCCTACTTCGCCTGCACGGATCTGTTGCTTGAAGTAATCCATCGAGATATACATCCAGAAGTCTCGAGCCAGGTCGATGAGGATGACATTGATGCGGGTGAGCACGTCGAAGAGAGCTGCCAGCTGGTCGTAGTTGGAGATCTGCGTGGTGAAGGCCTCACGTTCCAGACCAAGGCTCCGAACGAACTCTGCTGCGAAGCGCTTCCAGTCATGCTGGGGATAGGCTACCACGTGTGCGTTGAAGTTCCCCGTAGCGCCACCGAACTTCGCCGTATGAGGGATATTCTCTAGCGTCTTGAGCTGCTCTTGTAGGCGGTAGACATAGACTTCGATCTCCTTGCCCAGGCGAGTAGGAGAGGCGGGCTGACCATGCGTACGAGCGAGCATAGAGACATCCTTCCATTCGTTGGCATAGAACTGCAGTTGGTCGATCAGACCACCGAACTCGGGGAGGAAGACACGCTCTACTGCCTCACGGATCATCAGCGGGAAGGCTGTGTTATTGATATCCTGCGAGGTGAGCCCGAAGTGGACGAACTCCTTCTCATCACTCAGCCCTAGAGCATCGAACTGCTCCTTGATATAGTACTCTACCGCCTTGACATCGTGGTTGGTGATTCGCTCGATCTCCTTGATCCGCTGAGCACCTTCGGTCGTGAGGCTGAGGTAGATATCATGAAGCCGATCTCTACGACCACCGCTTAGGATACCTCTGAGATGAGGGAGCTCTTCGCAGAGGGCAATGAAGTAGAGGATCTCTACCCGCACGCGATAGCGGATGAGAGCTTCCTCAGAGAAGTACTGGGCTAAAGCCTCTGCTTGCCCGCGGTAGCGACCATCAATAGGAGAGATGGCCTGAAGCGAATCGAACTGCATGATTGCTGAATGATGGAAGTTGAGATGAATGGGGGAGAAAAGTGAAGCGAAGCACCCTGTCTCAAGAGCTTTGAGTGGAGAGTGCTTCGCTTATGCGGTTATCCTTAGCGTAGACGCTGAGAGGCTCTCACAAGCGTCTCATCGTAGATCATACGGCGAGAAGCTAAGTAGAGCAGTGGGAGACAGATGATCGGGAGAGCAAGGGGGAAGCGGACGGCAAAGCTTGCATCATTCTCTGAGCAGAACTGCCAGCTAGCCCAAGCGATGTAGATGAGTTCCCCGAAGATCACGAGCATCGTCAAGATGGTCAGGCGCATCTGGAGGATGCGTCGCTTGTAGAGGAGAATCAGTGCAAGCGACCCAAGTGCCGTGAGCACGCTGAGTACCCCGATGCCCCAGACGCTGTGTAGCGATGAGCCATCTACTGCACTATAGATACGCCAATTGTCTAGGACACAAGCCTGGCCTGAGGCTAGGGTGAAGACAGCGATGTCTTGGAAGGCGAAGAATGCCATCAGAAGCCCTACAAGCAGGAGCCAGACGGTCTGTATACGTTGCCACATAGAGGCAGCTAATGTAGGGGTTAGGAGTTACTTCTTGCTACGACCTGCGATGTTGTGGTACAGCTCGCCATCTTCGTATTCCTTAGCAGCGATGAGGGTAGCCTTAGGCATACGCTCGTACTGGCGAGAGATCTCGATCTGCTCTTCGTTCTCTACCATCTCCTGCTGGTCATCGGTGTAGACGGCGAACTCCTGCAGCTTAGCTTCGAGTTCTTGCTTCGTTTCTTGAGCGATCTGATTAGCACGCTTAGCGATGATCATGACCGTCTCATAGATGTTCTCAGTGTCCTTGCTGAGGCTGACCATATCACGGCTGATCGTGTTGGTCGGTACATTCTTTTTGTACTTAGGCATATTCTATTGTTCTCTGTGATTACTTAGGGGTTAGTCATTGACCTTCTTACTATTCATCCGATCAAAGATCTTCTGAGCCTGCTTGGTGTACATCCCATTAGGGAAGTCATTGAGGTAGGCATAGTAGGTGTCGATGACATCGCGTAGTCGCTCTTGGAGCTTCTCGGGGACACTGAGGTCTGCTTGCTCTGCCTTGGCTCGTAGGACAAGGAAGGTCAGCTCCTCTTTGTGCTTTGTGTAAGGGTAATCCTTCAACGCATTCTGGGCGGTGATGATGCATGACTCGTAGTTGTTCCCGAGATAGAGCCCTAGGTTGTAATAGAGTCGGGCAGCGAGGAACTCCTTGTAGGCAAGCTTATCTTGAAGCTCGAAGAGCATCTGCTCCACCTCGTCTTTGTGTTTGCCTTCGGGGTGGAACTCTAGGTAGGACTGCAGCTCCTTAATAGCACCGATGGTAGCACTCTGGTCGAGTCTTGGGTCGGGAGAAGCCATGAAGAGGCAATAGCCTGCTTTGTAGCGAGCTTCTTCGGCCATAGAGCCTTTAGGGTAGCTGGTATAGTAGTTCTGGAAGTAACGTGAGGCTTCGCTCTCATCGCCCTGCTGGAGATAGGAGTCAGCGAGCAGGTAGGTGCTCTGAGGACCTTCGCTCGTGCCTACGAACTGGGGGACAATATCCTCGAGAAGGCTTACTACACGGCCATACTTCTTCTCGTTGTAGCTCTTCTTGGCGAAGGAATAGCGCTCGTTGAGGTCTGAGGACTTCTGCACACGGTAGTATTCACCGCACGAAGTGAGAAGCGCCAGTCCTACGCAAGCTATACAAAGTCTCTTGATCATATTGTAATATCTCAATCTAGGTCCAGTCTTGATACACTGAGCCTCGGCAAAGATACTATTTTCGCTTGAAAGCGTGTGCTTTTCCTTCCCTTCTGATGAGGGAGTATGACTATGGTCGTGGTGTGCTTGCCTTGATCGTATCTACCACAGCTTGCTCTCTCTCTTCTTAGAGGGGAGGCTCTCTGCATGACCTTCACCTTCGTGCATGGAAGGTTTAGGCTAGGCTAAGGATATTGGGAGCACGGTGGCTAAAGCATACATCTACCGCTGTAGACGAGCTTTAGACCGAACCATGCACCTACTGAGTCGCGTATTGATAGGCTCTGCAGCACGAAGGCATCCCTGTCGGGCCCTATGGGGCGCAGGGGCGGTTTTGGATAGGTTGGAGGAACATGAAGAAAACCCCTGCTTGTACCAGACCCATAGAGATCCGAGACAGAGTAGCGTCCCTGTCCTACTTGTCACAAGCGGGTGCATGCACTGGGAGCCTAAGGGCTCTAAGCACACACAGCTGTATGAGGATCAAAAGATTATCGTGGGATATTCTAGTGAGGTGAGCTTCTCTCTTACTTGACCACCCAAGAGGGGCAGCGAAGTAGTACGCGCGACACATTTCAATATCTGGAAGCCACTGCGAGCCTCGGAGAAGCTAGGGCAGAAAGACTTCCTTCTCTACGTCCGCACGTCCAAGCTGGACAAGTAGGGTAGACGAAGGTGCACACATCGGAGAGATGTCACTAGAAGAGGAGCATCTCATGGCAATGCCTTTCCAATCTTATTCCCGAGATTGATACATTGGATCTCATGAGCAGGTCTCCTGGCTTATCACCCTGGGTTCTCTTCGTTGCAGTCCTTCCCAAGTCCTTGTCCTCACTCTAACTTAGTATCTCTCGCTCGTGGAGCGGGGAGGCTAGAGGGAGTCGCCAGACTCAGTGGCGAAGTACTCAGCATGATCCTTGGGGATCGGCCTGTACTTCTTTGCAAGAAGAGCCTTCAGATACTCCAGAGACTAAGCTTCGGAGTGCTGGAGGGAGTGACTTACAGTAGCGGGTACTGCGTCGGACTTACACCGACTTCCCTTGCTACCCCTTCTCCAGAACTAGTGCGCTTCACCAGCCATTATTATCGGGGTATACTCGTAAGACATCACAAAGGTAAACAAAAATATTGACTGCCCTAATTGCTCCTTCTACATTCCATCATCGAACCCTATAATTGTCTGGAGAAAGCCCCGATCTTTCCGCTAAAAGAGCCCCAAGAGTACTCCTCTCGAAGATCCAAGCTTTGGGGTAAGATCGTACGGAGAAGATCTCCTAGCTCTCACTTGCCATTTGAGTGTCGTCTTCCCTTTCCAATTCATCCCTCTCCCGAGCACGGTCGAAGGAGGCTCCAGAGCCCGCTCCCAGAGGGCGTTTCGGAAGGGGTGAAAAACGACCCACGGTAGGTCGCCGATAAAACCTACTGTGGGTCGCTTCGACGACCTACCGTGCATCGGTCAGGCGACCTACCGTAGGTTGTTTTTTCGTTCCTCAGAGAAGGTTGGCTCAAGGGCATAAAAACAAGCCTTCCCCGTCTTGCCAAGTGCAAGGCGGGGAAGGCTTGAAATTATCTAGGGGAATCCCCTTATTCGATAAGGGTATTGTCGACGAAGAAGGAGAAGTTCGCCCGTATATTAAAGGTAAGCCCTTCGAAGGAGCGTGTCGTCGTAAGTGTGCGGTAGGCATCACCTCCCGTGTTCGCTCCGTCACTGAGTGGTTTCCACTGGCGATTTGCTTCGTCATAGCGGAAGGTGCGCTTGAGCGTCACTCGCTGGGGGCTCTGGCCTACTCGCCCACCATTTCGATTGTAGGCTTCGGGGCGAATCTCGAGATCAATAGAGAGGGTAACTAGGTCGATGCCTTCAGGTCGGCAATTATAGTGAGTGTGTCCGTACACAGGAAGGTAGGCTGTGCTACGCAGGTGCATCCGTGACGTAAGGTCTACCCCCGTGTTGCTCTGTATGTACTGCTTGTAGTGAACTCCCTTATCTCCCGTCTTGTCAAAGCTGACGCTTGCATCCAGCATTTTAACATGCCCCCTATTGGACTGAACCCACTGCCCCTTGGTGCTACTTTCGATAGCTATATCTCTTAAGAGTATGGCGACATTATTACTCTTCGATCTGGGGACAAAGGTGACTTTGTCATGAGAGAAGCTAAGACTACCAGACATGCGCACAGGCTGGGCATCATAGAGGTGCTTAATCGTGAAGGAGATGGGTACCCCAAGATTCTTGGAGGAAGGCTGGGCACTCTCGTTGAGCATTGTAAAGATCTTCTCTGGCAAAATCGTTGTGCCTTGTTCGCCATGGGCACTACTCCCTTGCTCAAGCATCCTCACTCGGCTTCCGCTGAGTACTTCGTCCCTCTCTACCGAGAGCCCAGCTTGGAATTTCCCAAAACTAGTGCTGAGAGCACTTAGAAGAGTACTTGAGCTTTGCCCACTCTCGAATAGGAAGTAGTAGGCTCGCCCATAGGATATCGAGGATACATAACAGATAGGGTTTCCAGCCCCCGTGTAGGGTGCTAATTCCCCTTGCTCAATCGTGGGCTTGAAAGCTCCCTTACCTCCCCTTTCGGGATCTTCATACCCGAGGGTATAGAAGCGCTGGTACAGCTTGACGAGGACGTGAGCTTTCTTCTTATCGAAGCCCGAGCTAAGGAAGGCCTTGAGCTTTCCTCCGCTCTTGGCCAGATCGATCCCGCTAGCGATCATCGCTTCCTCGGGGCTGTGTACGACCTGCATTGAGTAGGAGGTGCTCGCTGATGCACCACTCTCCAGCCAGTGACGAATGAGCCTAGATTGTGCTTGGCTCACCTCGCTCTCACGCATCTCTTGGACCTCTTCGTACCAAAGCCCTTCACCTGCAGTCCCGACCGCCTTTGCTCCAGAGGAAGCCTGCAGGCTGATGCGTCCAGGCTGGCGCTTATCTATGTAGGGAATGGCTGTAAATCCACCCTTCCCACGAATCGTTTTCCCTTGGATGAAGCACCCTGGCCAAAGGATGTTTGTCGAAGGATCTAGAAGGACAAAGTCCCCAGAATGGTCGGTGACATCGTACTGCATCCGCTGAGTGACTTTGTCGCAGTCTACGATGAGCCCTGTAGATTCTAAGGTATGTCTGAGTGCCGGCACCGACGTAGGTGATCCCACCGCCTTGGCGATGAGTTTGTCTTCGGTGGCCTCAGAGACGTGGCCAGCAGAGCGCAGTAGTTGCTCCACTTCTTGGATGTTCTTAGGGTCTTTGTTGTCAGGTGAAGGGGTGGGGGTGGCTCCCCCATTAGAGGATTCTCCGCAGGATGCGAAGCAGAGCCCAGCTACTAGGGCGAAGGCAAAAGCAGTCTTCTTCATACGATGGGTGAGTTTCCCGCAAATGTAGTGCCGATGCACCTCATCTGCAAATGGGTTTCTATGGGACTAACGTAGTATTTCGGCCGGAACGTACGAAAGAGGATGCAGGGAGAAGGTCGCTTATTCAAGTGAGAAGATTTGGACAGACATTGGGGAAGGGGCTGCCTCTTTTGGGGTGTGAGCGACGAGGAGTATTTCCGCAAGTCCTCTTCCCTCCTTTGCGAGCGGAAAGAAGGGGGCACCAGAGCCCGCTCCCAGAGGGCGTTTCGGGAGGGGTGAAAAACGACCCACGGTAGGTCGCTGATAAAACCTACTGTGGGTCGCCTTGACGACCTACCGTGCATCGGTCAGGCGACCTACCGTAGGTTTCCTAGACGAGGTTTCGAGAGGAGGGAACGGAAACCAAAGCTCGACAGAATTTCCTCGCCCAAAGGCTATATATCTCGATATTCCTATGTACCTTTGTCCTAATAGCCAGTGGAGCTCCTCCCAGATCGTAGCTGTGAGCTCCAAGCAAACTCTGTAAACTAGTCCTATGTCGCATAGCAACGAGCGTGAACTCCAGCTCCTGAGGAAGCATCTCCTCGCATTAGTGAGCGAAGAGAGCCCCATCGCTGGGCGTTCTATCAATGACCTATTCCTTCAAGCTGATTGTGATACGGGTGTCCTGCGCCTCTTCGATGATGAGGATCAGGAGATCTGCCATGTCCCTGTCTTCGCTTGGGCTGAGACGGGTTCGGCCGAAGTACCCTCAGCTGAGGCGGTAGAGACCCTGCGTGAACTGGTCACTCGGCTGGAGCAAAAGGGCTTCTGGGATAAGGACTGCTTTGCCCGCCCCTTCTCTATTGAGCTTGTCCGTCCTGACTTCACAGTCATCGAGGAACTGCTTTTCTTGGATGAAGACCTGATTAAGCTCGATACTCCGCTACTGGCTGGACTGAATGAAGAACTTGATAAGTTCCTCGGCGAACTTTTGGCAGATCTAAAATAAATCTCTACCTTTGCACCGCATTTGCAAGGGACACCGTCCCTCGTGTTAAGGCCGAAATAGCTCAGTTGGTAGAGCAATTCATTCGTAATGAATAGGTCGCCGGTTCGAGTCCGGCTTTCGGCTCACGTAAGAAGAAAGAGCATCACTTCGATTGTAGAAGTGATGCTCTTTTCGTTTGCACCTGCTAGAGGTGATCAATAGCAGAGAAGTAGGGTCGTGGGGAAGTGATCGCTGTAGCCTCCACGATAGTAACTCCCTCCGTAGGTGCGGAAGGGAACGGGATCACCGCCCGAAGCGGGTACGACGGAGTAGAAGGGGCGGCGGACAGTCTCAGCGCTTCCCTCTACATAGCGCAGGCGGGAGCCATGACGGAGCAGTGAGACTGAGAGATGAAGCTGATCGAGCTGCGACCATACCCCTTGGTAGCAGTAGCTTCCTCTTGGCTCCTGCTGTGTCTGTCGATGTAGAAGCGAATAGAGCTGAGTCACCTGAGCACTCTGTAGATCCGCTCCTTGTACGTAGGGGATCGAAGCAAGATCTTTAGTTGTCGGAGCCTCCTCTGGATCTCCGTTGAAGTCCCCCAAGAGTAGACAATGGGTATTGCTCCCTCCCTCGGAGAGGAGTTTGTCCGTCTCTTCCCTCAGTCGCCGACAGCCCCAGCTCCTATATCGCTCACTAGCCCAAGCCCCGCCCCGACGGGAGGGTAGGTGGCAGACGAACACGTGGAGCGTATCGCCCGAGGCTAGTCGTCCCGAAGCTCTCAGGATGGGGCGAGTCTTCTTATCTGCATCGAAGGGAAAGGTGAGGGGGAGCTCTTCGGAGGAAAGAAGCGCAAAGGTCTTGGGATCGTAGAGCAGCGCTATATCTATGCCCCGTCGATCCTCTCCCGAGGTGACGAGGTAACGGTAGGAGCTGTTTGCTCCAAGGGTGGTCATCCCGAGTAAATCCTCAAGCACTGTGGCATTCTCCACCTCTACAAGTCCCACAAGGTCAGGGAAGGCTTCTCCTCCGACAGTACTGATGACCTCAGCTATATGCTGGAGCTTCGTCCGATAGCGCTCCTTCGTCCAGTGCTGTGCTCCTGTAGGGAGGAAGGCATCATCGTCCTTCGTCGGGTCATCCTCTGTATCGAAGAGATTTTCCACGTTGTAGCCCATGACACGGAAGAAGCGCTCCTGCCCTAGGAGCATAGTGCTCCCCGAGAGGAGAAACCCCAAGCAAAGCAGGCAGAAGAATCTAGAGATGTGCCGGTAGCTGTCCATGGTACGTACGGGACAAGAGTAGGGGAATAAAAGGCTAGGCGACTACTACACGCTCACTGATGAAGCGGTAGTAGTCGCCTAGGAATTTTTAGTAGTCCGTTAGTGGAGGACTAGAGGTAACGATTGACCTTGTGCCAGTCAGCTACAGCAGGGATGACACCCATAGAGATGACTTCGTCGCGCATCTTCACGAGGTGCTCGTAGCTCTTCTTGAGCGCTGCCTTTTCTTCTTCGGAGCCCTTGATCTCGTGGCTGTAGTGTACGCCATCCTGATCGATGACCGTCTCCATACCCATCACGACGTGATCGAGGCCTGGGAGATTGACATAGCAGCCAGCAGGCCAGCGGAAGGGTGCTCCACCCATAGCTGCACGGATCATCTCGATCGAGACATAAGCAGGGCTCTGGAAGGAAGAGCGCCCACGGAGCTTGATGATGTTAGCACCGCCCTTGGTGACACGCTGCTTGATATCTTCCCAAGTTTCAGCAGGGAGCTGTTCGCTACCGATGAGTGCGGAGAGAGGCTGACCAGCTACCGAAGCACCGCTGGAGAAGACAGCCATAGCTTCGCCGTGACCGCCGTAGGTGCGAGCGCCTACGACTTCACTCTGAGCGACGCCGAAGTGCTTAGCTAGTTCGCTCTGAAGACGTGTAGAGTCAAGAGCAGCTAGCGTGGTGACCTGCTCAGGACGGAGGCCCGAGTGGATGAGCGTCACAAGCCCAGTGATGTCAGCGGGGTTGAAGATGATGACGACGTGACGGACGAAGGGGCAGTATGCCTTGATGTCCTTACCGAGCTGAGCAGCGATCTCTGCGTTACCCTTGAGGAGGTCTTCGCGAGTCATCCCATCCTTACGAGGAGCCCCCCCAGAGGATACGATGTACTTAGCTCCCGTGAGTGCCTCCTTGATATCAGAGGTGAAGGTCAGGTTAAGCCCTTCAAATCCGCAGTGACGGATTTCTTCGGCGACACCTTCCAGCCCTGTGGGGAAGGGGTCATAGAGACAAATGTTTGGAGTCAGAGACATCATGGCTGCTGTCTGAGCCATGTTCGATCCGATCATGCCAGCGGCACCTACGATCGTCAGTTTGTCTTGTGTGAGGAAGCTCATAACTGTCGTGTATTTGTGAATATGGTTATAATGTTCTTATGGTACAAATGTACTCTTTTTCTCCTCTTTGATCAAGCTAGCGAAGGGAGGGTTGGGACTGATCCCGAAGAAGGGTTCGCTCCTAGGGCTACAGCCCCAGTTCGGAGGCTTCTTCACTGACCCTTTAGAGTAGGGGCTTAGATGCCCCCCAAATAAAACCTACTGTGGGTCGGTCGACCGACCTACCGTGGGTCGTCGATGCGACCTACAGTAGGTTTTTTCGGCGACCTACCGTAGGTCGCTCCGAGGGGCTTTCGTATGGGGTATTCCGAAGGCGTGTTTCCCTCGATCGCTAGGCTCTAGAGCAAGGCAATGGGAGTATGGGATGCGCTCTTGGAAAGGCATCTATTATCTAAAGGGAATCGGGGGCTGTGGTTATCGCTTCAGAGAGTCTGGGGTAGACTCAGTGGAAGTGACGGAGTCTTGCTTTCTCTTGCGCTTGGGTGCAAAGAGCTCTTGCAGGGAGTCAAAGCGCTTCTGGAACATGAAGCCTACGCCTTGGGTCGTCAGTGACTGGCGCACGTACTGATACATGTTATTGTAGTGGCTGTACCCCTTGAGGCGAAGCGTACCTGCAGGATTGAGCTTGTATTCGAGATCGAACTCTCCGATGTACTTCCCCGAGAGGAAGGGATTGTCATGATAGCCTACATTCCCATTGATCAGCAGGCGATCACCAAGCCAACTACCCGAGAAGAGAAGTTCGATATCCGTATCCTCGAAGTCCGTGTTGTTGGTGCGGATGTTCGTCCCTATCTGAATGTCCTTGGAGAAGTTCCCGAGGATTCGGTTCAGCTGTTCGGAGAGCGTCGTGGCAGCAAAAGAGGTAAGACCGTTGGATACACCTTTCGTCCCTCGTCTATTCTCGGGAGTGTAGAACTTCCCGATAGCCATCAGGTAGAGGAACTGACGATTGCGCTCATCTTCGGAGGTCAAGAGCGACTGCAGTCGGCGCTCGATCTCGGGCTCTGAACCTGGGAGTTCGACCCCGAGTGTGATGTCGGGGTGAGAGATGATCCCTCCGAGGTGGATCGTACAGCTCACCGGCATCGTCGTGCGCTGTGCTAGGGTCGATAGCCCCGCATCTAGGTCGGCGATATTCGCTGTCAGCGAGTAGGAAGCCTTGAGGTCAATGAAGGCAGCCATGGGGTCGCCACGGAAGTCGAGACGGCCTCCTTCTACGAGGGTGAAGCGCTTGCGAGTGAGCTGCTCGAAGTTGAAGACATATTGCCCTTCACTTAGGATAAGACTCCCATAGGTCGTGGGTGCTCCCCAGTGGGGTACCTCGATCTGCAAGTTCCCTTCGCAGCGAGTCACCACCTCATTGGGCATGTTCTGCGAGCCCATACGAAGGGCTACTCGGGCTTCGGGTGTCACGTGTAGCGCTATGCGCATATTGAGCTCGGTCTCCTCATTATTTACCAGAGGCTCCTTGGTGCGCACTGTGTCTAGGGAGGCTAAGCTATCCTGTGTCGAGAGCTGTCGGAGCGGCTTGATGGTGAAGAGACGATCCTCCTTGCGCACATCCGTCTTATTGAAGTCCAGCACGACATCTGTGCCCGAAGTGCTCCGCATCGATACGTCCAGAAGGAGCTTGGGGAGCTTACCTCGGAGGGTAGCCTTACCCGAGCCATAGGCCGTACCGAACACGGGGAGCGCTTGCTTGGTCGTCGTCTGAAGGACCTTCATCCCATTCAGCTCTGTGGCCGATATATCTAGGTCGAAGTGATCAAAGAACTTGTGGCGGATCACCCCATGGAGTACGCCCGTATGCCCTTCATCATCCTGCACGGGGATCTTGTTGAAGAGGATAGAGGTCGGGGTGAAGTCTATGCGGTGTGAGAAGTGATAGCTCGTGCCGAGGAGGCGAACACCCAGGTCTCCCTCTTCTACATCTGCTCTTCCTTCGATCGTGACTCCCTCCTCGAAGACACCAAACAGACGCACCTTCCCCGTCGCCCTCCCTCCTACATGATCGAAGAGCGTATCCATGAACTTCCCTACGAAGTCAGCACGTAGCCGCTCCGCATCGAAGCTTAGGTCGATCCCAGCGCCTCCTGCTGGTCGGATGTAGCCATCGACAAAGGCATGTCCCTTGTCCTCTTGCTGAACTTCCCCCTTGAGCATGATGCGACCATCCCCGCTGTCGAAGGTGAGGTCAGCCTGTAGCGCACCTGTGTCTACCCCCTTGACGAAGAGGGCGGGTGAGGTCACAGAGGCAGAGGCTACGATCTTACCTCCTTGGAGGCGTGCTGTACCCGCACCCGAGAGCTCGGTATTGATCATATTGAAGCCTACCCCCGCAGACTCTAAGATATAGAGGAGGTTGATCTTCTTCAGAGCTACATTGAGATGATCCTCAGGGCGCGAACTCAAGGCTCCGCTGATACTGATGCGTCGCTCGGAAGAGGCTAGGTCAAGCCCTTGGACATGGAGCTCTCCTCGGTGGTAGGATAGATGGGCTGGAGCAATGCTCCAAGTATCACTATGTACCCGCACGGTGGAGGGATCGATAGCCACATCGAAGCCTACCGAGCGCTGCTTGGTCTCGGGGGATAGGTGCTGTCGTAGCTTGGCTCCGATATTGACATAGCCGTTGTGCTGTCTCTTCGTCACATCCCGCCCGAGGTCTATCTCTGTGTGGAGGCTGTCCGTAGCGAATTGTGTATAGAGCCCTAGTCCTTGTACGTGCGTACCATTAGCTAGACGAGCCTCGGTGCTTAGGCGGAGCTCATGCTGGTCGAGGCTTAGGGTCACCCCTCGGAGCTCGTGCTCTCTTAGCCAAAGAGTGGGGACGGTTGCTTGGAGGTTCAGCTCGTGGGTACGCCCCAGATAGGAGGCTCGGAGCTCAGCCCCTTCGTCTAGTCCGACGGGGAGGTTCAGTAGGGGCTTCCACTCGTCTGGGATCTTACGAAGCTGGACAGATAGGTCGAAGTCCGTGGAGGGTGGGGTAGCTAAGCCCGTAGAAGTACGGGTATCTCGAGTGAGGTCAAGCGCTGGATAATGATGGTAGAGTGTGCGACGTAGATCGGGGAGGATCTTCGCCAGCGTATAGTGTCCTCGTAGGGAAGTCGTGAGGTAAGGGGAGCGTAGGTAGAGCATGCGCCCTGTCTCGGGGTCTCCAGAGAAGAGTAGCGATAGCCCGTCTAGGCTTAGGGTACGCTGTGGGGAGGATAGGGCGAAGTAATCGATGGAGAGCTTCCCTTGTCCTCGGTCGATGTTTAGCTCATCCATCGTCAGATGTCCTGTCAGGGACAAGGTCTGTCGTCCCAGTTGGGGGAAGAGCCCCAAGAGGTCGGTCTGCATGTGCCGCAGCTGTAGGTCAAGTGCTACACCATGCAGAGCACGCCCCGAGAAGGTCGCTGCACCCTGGAGTGCAAGGGTAAGACCTGGATCTGTGACTTGGAGGTCGATCTGATGACGGCGTGCTCCTTGTGGTAGGAGCGAGAGCTGGGCATTGCGGAAGGTGTAGCCTCGGTAGGAGAGGGCTGGGAGCTGCACTTGTAGGCGAGCGTTCCAATCCTCTAGCGCCCCCGTAGTGTTAGTGGCCTCGACCTCTACGCTCGTCGTGACTGTACCTAGGGGAGCTAGGTCACCGATGAGAGGAGCTAGATCGAACTTCGGGGTAGAGAGCTTCCCTGAGAGGCGATGTAGTCGATCGCCCTCAATGCCTGCGGTGAGGTCAAAGTCCCAGCGTCCTTGGTTCGTGCTGATGTAGCCCACGCCTTGGACTGAGCGGCCTCGGAAGAAAGTGGTCTTTCCCGCATAGCGTAGCGTATGGGCTCGGCGGATGCGCTCTATATGAGGAAGGAGAGCTGTGGGAAGCTGTGGACGGACGAGCTCAAGTATCTGGGTACTGATCTCAGCGTCGGTGATGTCGGTAGAGAGGTGCTCTAGGGCTCCGTCTTCACTCCACGCAAGTCGTGCTCCTCCGCCTAGGATGGCAAGCCGAGGGATGCGTAGGGAGAAGTTGATCCGCCCTGCATGTGCTCCTTCTCGGCTGTAGGTAGCATGTAGGGTAGCCTGCTCCCTTCGAGACTGCAGGGTAGGGTAGAGGAAGGCAAAGTCGGAGAGAGTTAGCTGGGTGTCACCCACTTCTAGCTCTTCGATGAGCCCAAGACCACGGCGATTGAGCTCCAGACGAGCTGATGGGATCGAGAGCGAACTCTGGGGAAGCTGGAGCTGGAGATTCGATAGGCTGAGGCGGGAGCCCTGCAGTTCGCCCTGCCCTGTGAGCGACTTGAGGGTAAGCCCCTGATTGGTCGTGAAGCTCAGTTCGTCGATCGCTCCACCTATGTAGCCTTTGGCGAAGCGCAGTCGGCGGATGCGGGTAGAGAGCTTGCTGACAAGCAGCGTCTCCTTCCCAGATTCGCTCAGGGAGAGACGCATGTCTCGTATGATGATGCTATTGATGTCTACGGGGAGCGACTCTTCTGAGGAGCGGGGCTTACTCAGATGGTCGATGGTATGCTGGATATTCAGTCGTCCTGTCTTAGGATCTCGGATGAGACTGAGGTGGGCATCGAAGAGGCGAGCCGAGGTGATACGAAGCTCGTGGTCGGTGACTAGATCGGTGAGCGAAAGGCCTCCTATAAGGCGCTCTGCCGAGAGCATCTTGCGTCCCGCAGTGTCGAGTACGAGGACTCCATGCGCCTCGACATTCGTCCAGCCCGTCAGATCCACCCGATCCAGCTTGACGGGGCTGTCGAAGACTTCGGTGAGCAGCTTAGCTACTTGGCTAGCGGCCTCACGCTGGATCGATGGGATGCGGAAGAGCCCTAGAGGCAGCAGATAGAGTAGGAAGAAGAGGGCGGTAGCGATCCACACTATCACCTTCAGTACCTTGAGGAAATGACGATTGACCTGCCAATGGCGCATGTCGATTGCTTTTGTCGTTCTTCTTCTATTTGTTCCTAATCTGAGACCATTCGCCTCGTATCTGCTTAACGCTCTAGGAGCGTAGAGTCGTGCCTGCAAAGGTACGACAATTATACCCTACCTAAGTGTAGGGAGATCAATGGGTGCATCCATGGGAAAAACTCGCCTCTGAAGAGCCCTCTAGAGCAAGGCAAATGTAGCAGCCCAAAACAACCCTACGGTGGGTCGTCAAGAAAACCTACTGTGGGTCGCCTCGACGACCTACCGTAGGTCGGTGAGGCGACCCACAGTAGGTTTTTTCTTGCCCCCTCGGAGAGGCTTACTATGCCCCCCTTTCGGAGGGCTCTCGGATAGCTGGGAGAGCCTTACACTAAGCAGTCTGATATATCTTTGTGCTCGCATCGAGGTGACACACCTCTATTCATGCCTAACCTATAATGATGAAAAGGACTAGATTTTTTACCTCCTTTAGGAGCTTGATCCTCCTCTCTTCTCTTCTCTGTATGCGCCCAGCTCAGGCCCAGAATATCCAGCTGCACTACGACCTCGGACGCTACATTCACCCGAAGGTGCAGGCCGATCGTCCACGCATGACGATGACAGTAGAGCAGCAGAGTGTGGACCGCTTTGGCGATACCTTCTACTTTGTAGATATGACCTTCTTGGACCAAGGAGCTGTCAGTGCGAACTGGAAGTTCATGCGCAATCTCCGTTTTTGGCAAGGACCCCTCTCGTGGCATGTCCGCTATGATGGTGGCCTTCGCTTCATCAATGCGCAGGCTCCCGAACCTCTGGGCTCACGAGCCGTCTCGCTCGGCGATGCCTTCATGACGGGGATCACCTACAAGTACCTAAGCCCCGAGCGTCGCACGATGCTTAGTTTGACTCCGCTCTACAAGTATATACGAGGGATAGCTCAGCCACATAACTACGAGCTTTGTGGCGTTTGGAAGTTCGCTCCTGGGACGGGACTTATTACAGCGACGGGCTTCTTCAGCTGGTGGCATCAGCAGGATCCACGACCAGGCTGGGGGACGAACTTCAAGTTCATGACCCAGCCACAGCTCTGGTGCAATCTGAATAAGATCCGTGGAGTAGCTCCTGACTTCAATCTGAGTATAGGCACCGAAGTTCGTCTCTCGAAGAATGTCGATGCCCCTCAGTGGATCGTCGCGCCTACACTGGCATTGAAGTGGAGCTTTGGTAAGCCTTAGAACTTCTCCAAAGCATAGAAATATCGCCTGTAACTAAGCCAAGGTATAGCGACCGCCTGCGATTGCTATGACCCAGCCCTCAAGCTCAAGGTCGAAGAGCTGGCTACTCACCTCTTGGATGCTCTGGCAGGTGAGGCGAGCGAGCTCATCGGTAGAGAGTGAGCCTTGCTCCGAGAGAAGGGTGAGTAAAGGATGCTGGGGTAAGACCTTTGTGGAGGGGAGCTTTGTGACGATGTCCGTCGCAGAGCTCTCCTCTGCTCTATCCCGCTGATCCACGGCAGGGCTCCAGCCTAGCTCCTCGAGGATGTGCCTAGCTCCGAGGCAAAGATGTGCACGCTGCTCCTCAATCAGCTGATGGCAACCTCGGCTCATGGGATCAGTCAGTCGCCCAGCGAAGGCAAAGACTTCCCGACTGGCTTCCAGAGCATAGCGAGCCGTAGAGAGCGAGCCGCTATGCTCGCCTGCCTCTACGACGATAGTCGCCGCACTTAGGCCAGCGATGATGCGATTGCGGGCAACAAACGCTCCCCGATGAGGCTTCACCCCTGGGGGATATTCGCTGACCCAAGCCCCTTCATCCAGCATGCGTTCTGCTATCCGTCGATGGAGGCTCGGATAGAGGGTATCGAGCCCATGCGCAAGGACAGCGACGGTGGGCAGGCCTTCTTCCAGTGCTGCCTCATGAGCTTCAATATCTACACCATAGGCAAGCCCACTGACGATCGTCGCCGTGGGTAAGCTCTCTGATAGATCATGCACAAGTGCTCGGGTAAGCCCCCGCCCGTAGTCGGTCATCCCTCTTGTCCCTACGATGCTTAGATGCTCCCGTTCTCCCCAGTCTGTATAATTTCCCTTGGTGTAGAGGATGATGGGAGGGCTGGGGATTTCCTTGAGGGCTGAGGGATAGTTTTCGTCAAGGAAGAAGAGTGGACGGATCTCCTTCCTCTTGCACTCTTCGAGGATCTGCTGTGCTTCCCCGAGGAGCGAAGTAGAGGTGAGCTGAGCGCTGATGCGTCGTGAGAGCCGAGGGAAGTGCTGGTGTACAAGCTCGGGCTGGGTAAAGAGCTCCTGTACACCTCCTACGGCCTCGATGAGTTCGGCCGCAGCCTGCGCTCCGAGGTATTTGACTTGAGCGAGCGCTAGGGCATAGAGGTGCTGTGTGTCGTCCTGGGTGTGTGGCATGGATGAGGATCGATAGAAGGTAGGTGGGTGTGAGGTGGGGAAGCAGCCTTTAGGGAGCAACCCTACTCCCTAAAGGAGGTCTTCGCTAGCTCTCGAGCTGTAGACTTAGTTCTTCCCAGCGCTCGAGTACCTGCTCTTGTTCTCGCTTCAGCTGACTATACTGATCGAAGAGTGTGGCATCGGTGGCATGCTTGGGATCTGCTAGACGCTCTTCGAGTGCTTGTAGCTCCGAGTCAATAGCTTCACTGCGCTCCTCGAGACTCTTTAGTTCTCGCTCGAGGGCTCGACGCTCACGGGCTGCTTCCTTCTGTCGCTGGTAGTCAAGTGCCCCCGAGGTGGGCTCGGCGGGTTTAGTCTCCTTGCTTGTGGCAGAAGTGGCTCGTGGATTGCTCGGCGTAGTGCCATCCTCTCGATCTCGCTTCTCCAGCCAGTCATAGATACCTCCGATGTGCTCGCTTACTCGGCCCGAACGGAACTCATAGACACGGGAGACTAGCCCATCGAGGAACTCTCGGTCGTGGGAGACGATGATCACCGTACCCGTGAAGCGAAG
Source organism: uncultured Porphyromonas sp. (assembly GCF_938039215.1). Taxonomy (GTDB): domain Bacteria; phylum Bacteroidota; class Bacteroidia; order Bacteroidales; family Porphyromonadaceae; genus Porphyromonas. Next base: position 30,419 of record NZ_CALHVI010000040.1, read on the forward strand.
GATCGCCTCCTTGAGTACGTTCTTGGAGCGTATGTCGAGGTGGTTCGTCGGTTCGTCGAGGATCAGGAGGTTGGCGGGTCGTAGTAGGAGTTTGATAAGAGCTACTCGTCCTCGCTCGCCACCACTAAGTACGGATACCTTTTTCTCGGATTCTTCGCCTCCGAACATGAAGGCTCCCAAGAGGTCATTGATACGGGTGCGGATCTCGCCCTGTGCCTCTCGGTCGATGGTCTCATAGACGGTATAGCCCCCATCAAGCTCTGCACTCTGTGTCTGGGCGAAGTACCCGACTTCGACATTGTGCCCGAGCTTGAGTGTCCCCGTATAGTCTGTGACCTCGCCCATGATACACTTGATGAGGGTGGACTTCCCTGAGCCGTTCTTCCCGACGAAAGCGACCTTCTCTCCTCGCTCGATCGTCATGTTGACATCGGAGAAGACAGTATGCGCTCCGTAGCTCTTCGATAGACCCTCGATGATGACGGGATAGGCCCCTGAGGTGACGGCAGGGAGGAAGGAGAAGTGCATCGCACGTCGGTCAATATCCTCGATCTCGATGCGCTCGATCTTCTCTAGCTGTTTGATGCGACTCTGTACCTGATCGCTCTTGGTGGGTTTGTAGCGGAAGCGCTCGATGAAGCGCTCGATCTCCTGGATCTCCTTCTGCTGGTTCTCATAGGCACGACGCTGCTGCTCGAGTCGCTCTTCACGGAGGACGAGGTAGTGGCTGTAGTTCGTCTTGTAGTCGTGCAGTCGGCCGAGTTCGATCTCTAGGGTTCTACTGGTCGTAGCATCGATGAAGGCTCGGTCGTGTGAGATGAGTACGAGGGCAGCTGACCCTGCAGCGATGAAGCGCTCTAGCCAACGGATTGATTCGATGTCCAGATGGTTCGTTGGCTCGTCCAGCAGGAGGATGTCGGGGCGCTGAAGGAGGATCTTGGCTAGCTCGATACGCATGCGCCATCCCCCAGAGAATTCGGAGGTCGGGCGGTCAAAGTCTGTACGCTCGAAGCCCAGCCCAAGGAGCGTCTTCTCGATGTTCGCCTCGATACTTCCCGTGCTCTGCATCGCTAGGAGGTCGGAGCGCTGAGCATGACGCTCGATGAGCTCCATATACTCTGCGCTGTCGTAGTCGGTGCGTGTCGCCATCTCTTCGGTGAGGCGGTCAACTTCAGCTTCGAGCTCAGTGATGTGGCTGAAGACCTGCTGACATTCGCCGAGGACGGTACGCCCGTCGCTGACCTGCATCACCTGCGGGAGGTAACCGATGCGTATGCCCTTGGGGCGACTGATCGTGCCTTGGGTAGGCTCGTCGATGCCCGCAAGGAGCTTCAGCAGAGTAGACTTACCAGCGCCATTCTTCCCTACGAGGGCGATGCGCTCTTTGGCTGAGATGACGAAGGATATATCCTCGAAGAGGGGCTTAGCCCCGAAATATACAGAGACGTTGTTTACGCTGATCATTGAGCGGAAGAGGGAGTAGGGGAGAGTTGGGGTACTTCGTTTTGGGGTACGATGATCTCGCCTGCGACGATGATGGTACGCTGAGGGGCAAGGGCTGAGAGGAAGCGCTGGAGTTGCGCCTCGGCTTGCCTCTGAGCATGAGGAAGGTAGCGAGGGTTGGAGCGGATCTCTGCCTCTGCTTCGGCAAGGATCCGCTTCTCAAGTCGTCGGATCACCTCTCGGTCAGCACTTGGCTCACCGAGTCGCCCTCCTCGGTCGAGGTAGTACCTCACGGAGTGATCTCCTCCTGGACGGCGACCCAGCTCGATCTCGGCCTCGGGGAGGCTGACATAGATCGTATCTCCAGAGGTGGTGAAGCGTAGATGCTCCAGATCGTACTTGACATAAGCGACGAGGTCGGCCGTACCCTCAGCATGCTGTCCTGCCTCATAGAGGTGGATGTCGCTGCGGTAGTTGATCTCTTCAGTGATGAGACGGAGCCTTTGGCTGATCTTCATCTGAAGTTCTTCGGTCGTGATCTCAGGCTTCTTCTCCTCTCGAGTGAAGAGGTGATAGAGTAGGAGTCCTAGACCAAGCCCGACGACTAGAATTAGGAGCGGGCTAAACTGACGGATACGAGAGAGGCGCATGACTACGAGGCGGAGGGGGTGACAGAGGCTGGAGAAGAGGGCAGGAAGGCTTCGTCTACAGGATCGAGATGAAGGCGTACGGTGAGGTGAAGCTCTTGGAAGATCGGCTGAAGCTTCTTCTCTAGAGTCGAGTAGGCCGTGCGGATGAGCTCGGGACGATGACGCTGGAGGGCCTCTGCGATGTGCTTGTCGATGTCGGCTTGCTTGGAGTTGATGAACTCATCCAGCTCGTTTGTCGAGAGGCGACGACGTAGTCCCGTCGGCTCTTGGATGACCGTATGGTGTAGGTCGTCTAGCTCACGCTTGATCTCTAGAGGGGGAAGGCGCAGGTCGACGGTGCTGTCTGCTCGCTGGGTGATCATCCCTTCGGTGAGCAGCGCGAGGTCGCAGAAGACGGAGGCTTGTGATTGGAGTTCCACACGGGTGACCTTCGATCCGAAGAGCTTCTTGAAGCCGAGGAAGCCGTCACGATGCGGGTCGATCCTGAGGGTGACCTTGATCCGAGAGCTCGCTAGTTCGAGGCGGGAGAGGCTCTGGGCTTGGATGAGTAGAAGCTGTATGGGCGGGGTCTCTTCGACTTGAGCTTTCTTGCTACATGCTCCGAAGACGAGGGCGATCATGAGCCCAAGGAGCCCAACGAAAGATCTATAGGATGGATACATATCTTACTTGTCGAGTGAGACACAAAGATACGAACTTCCGACCGCCCTCGCTTGGGTAGCTGGCTCCATGGGGTTTCTGCCATAGAGACGGGGTATTTATCAGTCGCTCTCGGTCTGCTCTGGGGAGGGGCTCTGGAGCGACCCACGGTAGGTCGCTCTGAAAACCTACTGTAGGTCGTCTCATCGACCTACCGTGGGTCGTCGATGCGACCTACAGTAGGTTTTTTCGGCGACCCACCATAGGTCTCTATCTATGCGGTATGAGCGAGATTTTTACTACATTTGCGCCTGCAAGGTGCAGGCTACCCTTCCGAGGGAGGTATGGTCTCTAAGCATCGGTGCAGGTCTTGGCTCAGTAGCTTAGTTGAATAGAGCGTCAGATTCCGGTTCTGAAGGTCGAGGGTTTGAGTCCCTCCTGGGTCACATCGTCGAAGCCCCATCTCAAGTAGTCTCTCTCGAGGCTCTTTGGGATGGGGCTTCGCTGTATATCGGGGCTCGGTCGGTATTCGGAGTTATTTGTATATTTGGGGGCTAAAAGCGCTACATTGACATATACTCTAGCTAATAAACTCAAGAACTGATGCATTCGAATAAAGCTGGCCTCTCGCCAGAAGCCTTCCAAGGGAATGTCGAAGGCCAACCTGTCAAACTCTATACCCTTACCAATAAGCTTGGAGCAGAAGCACACTTCATCAACCAAGGTGCTAAGCTTGTGTCCCTCGTCGTACCCAGCCGAACGGGGCTAGTCGATGTGATCCTCGGACACGATAGCCTACAGGAGTATATCGACAGTGAAGAGGCTTACTTCGGAGCGATCTGTGGACGCTATGCGAACCGCATTGCCCTAGGGAAATTTACCCTCGATGGAGTAGCCTATGAGCTACCGATCAATAATGGACCTAACAGCCTGCATGGAGGCCTTCGTGGCTTCAATGCCGTGATCTGGAAGGGGGAGCAAACGAAGGCGAACCAAGTCACCTTCCGCTACGTCTCTCCCGATGGAGAAGAAGGCTATCCAGGCGAACTCTCCGTAGAAGTCATCTACACGCTCACCGATGAGCATGAGCTGACGATCGAGTACACGGCTTCGACGACGAAGCCCACCGTGCTCAACCTCACCAACCACGCTTACTTCAATCTCTCGGGCGAAGGTGACCCCTCGGTACACGACCACACGCTCGTGATCGATGCCAAGGAATATCTCCCCACCGATGAGACGGCTATCCCCTACGGAGCACCTGCTCCTGTCGAGGGTACGCCAATGGACTTCACCACGCCTCATACCATCGGGGAGCGAGTGGATGCCGACTTCGATCAGCTACGTTGGGCACGAGGCTACGACCATACCTATATATTAGATAAGGCGCTGGGTAAGCTCGGACGTGCAGCCCGCTGCTCTTCGCCTAAGACGGGTATCGTCATGGAGGTCTACACCGACCAGCCAGGCGTACAGCTCTACACGGGCAACTGGATGAGTGGCAATCTCCGTGGTAAGCATGATCACCGCTATCCCGCTCGTGCTGCCCTCTGTCTCGAGACCCAGCACTATCCCGACAGCCCTAACAAACCCGAGTATCCGACGACACGCCTCAATCCTGGCGAAGTCTTCCGCTCGGTGACCGCCTTCCGCTTCACCGTAGAAGGCTAAGCAACGCTAACTAACAACTCTCTATTCAATAACCAAAGAAGTAATGACACAACAGAAACAGACGCAGAGCTATCTGGTGCCGTTCATCATCATGGTGGTGCTCATGGCCCTCGTGGGGCTGATCACCAACCTGAACGGGCAGTTCCAAGCACCTATGCAGGCCGCCTTCCTTCAGAAATCTGGCTCTCTGACCAATGCGCTCACCACGCTGATCACCTTCGCCTTCTTTAGCGGTTACCTCGCTATGGGTATCCCTAGCGCTAAGTGCATCGAGAAGACGGGCTACAAGAAGACCTTGATCACAGGGCTCTTTGGGCTGATCGCTGCCTTTGGGCTGTATGAGCTCTCAGCTTATGTCTTCGAGGCAGTAGACCTTGAGAAGTTCCAAGCTGTAGCAGAAGATCCTAATGCTGTCATCATCCCCGTAGCTTACTATGTCTTCCTGCTGGCAGGCTTCGTCGCTGGTTCGGCTATGACCTTCCTTCAGGCAGTGCTCAATCCCTACATCATTGCTTGTGACGTGAAGGGTACGACGGGGGTTACACGTCAGTCGATCGCAGGTACGGCCAACTCTACGATGGCTACCATCGCTCCTATGCTGGTTGCTTCGGTGATCTTCGCAGGTAAGAGTGGTCTGGACATCGCCCTTAGCTCGCTCTACATCCCCTTCCTCGTGCTCATCGTCCTGGTCGGTGGTCTCATCGTCGCTCTGATGAACATACACCTTCCCTCGATCGCTAGTGCAGAGAAGAAGGAAGGCGAAGTGCTGGAGAAGAGCGTCTGGAGCTTCTCGCATCTGGCTCTCGGTGTCGTAGCTATCTTCATGTACGTCGGGGTAGAAGTCTGTATCGGGAACAATATCAACCTCTATGGTCAGAGCCTAGGCTTCAAGCCCGAGCAGGCAGCTCTGATGGCTACCATCTACTGGGGGCTCATGCTCGTCGGTCGTCTCTGTGGTAGCTTCCTCAGCGGTATCAGCGCTAGCAAGCAGCTCCTCATCACTTCGACGGGGGCAGGTCTTCTCGTGCTCGGTAGTATGGTGCTGAACAATCCTTACTTCCTCGTCGGTGCTGGTCTATTCCACTCCGTCATGTGGGGGGCTATCTTCTCTCTGGCGATTGACAAGCTCGGTAAGTACACTTCCGCTGGCTCGGGTGCTCTGATGATGGGTATCGTCGGTGGTGCTATCCTGCCTTTCGCACAGGGTATCCTCGCTGACAGCCTCCATAGCTGGCACTTCACTTGGATCATCGTCCTCGTCGGTGAAGCTTACCTCCTCTACTACGCACTGGTAGGTCACAAGGTTCGTCAGCTCCCTTAGTCTTCAGACTCTTTAGATTCTCCACAGTCCCCCTCTCGTACGACTATACGTCAGGGGGACTGCTTTTCAAACAAATATCTTCAGACCTCAAATGAATACACAAGCTATCCGCGACAAGTTCGCAGCCCTCTATGGCGAAGCAGGTACGCTCTACACTTCGCCTGGTCGTATCAACCTCATCGGCGAGCACACCGACTACAACGGTGCCTTCGTCTTCCCCGGAGCCATCGACAAGGCTATGGTCGCAGAGATCCGCCCTAATGGTACGGATCGTGTCCGTGCCTTCGCTCTAGACCTCAATGAGTCAGCAGAGTTCGGACTCAAGGAAGAGGATGCACCTAGCCAGTCTTGGGCACGCTACATCTTCGGTGTCTGCCGTGAGATCCAGAAGCGTGGTGGCAAGATCGCAGGCTTCGACACGGTCTTCGCAGGCGATGTACCCCTCGGCGCAGGGATGTCTTCGTCGGCAGCACTAGAGAGCACCTTTGCCTTTGCCCTCGATGACCTCTTCTCCCTCGGCCTCTCTAAGTGGGATATGGCGAAGATCGGTCAGGCTACCGAGCACAACTACTGCGGCGTGAAGTGCGGTATCATGGACCAGTTTGCTTCGGTCTTCGGTAAGGCAGGTAAGCTCCTTCGCCTCGACTGCAAGAGCTTCGAATACGAAGAGCACCCCTTCGATCCTAAGGGCTATCGTCTGCTCCTCGTCGACAGCTGTGTCAAGCACGAGCTCGCTAGCTCCGCCTACAACAAGCGTCGTGAGAGCTGCGAGAATGTTGTAGCCGTCCTCGCTAAGCGTTACCCTGAGATCAAGTTCCTCCGTGATGCCTCCTTTGCTCAGCTCGAAGAGGTGAAGAACGAAGTCAGCGAAGAGGACTACAAGCGTGCAGCCTACGTCATCGGCGAAGTCGAGCGTGTCCTCGCTGTGTGCGAAGCCCTCGACAAGGGTGACTACACGACCGTCGGTGAGAAGATGTACGAGACGCACCACGGCATGAGCAAGCTCTACGAAGTGAGCTGCGAAGAGCTCGACTTCCTCAACGACCTCGCTCGTGAGTTCGGTGTCACTGGTTCGCGTGTCATGGGTGGTGGCTTCGGTGGCTGTACGATCAACCTCCTCAAGGAAGAGCTTCACGACAGCTTCATCGCCGAAGTCAAGAAGCGCTACGAAGCTAAGTACGGCATTCAGCCTAAGTTCTACGACGTAGTCATCTCTGACGGCGCTCGTCGTCTCTAAGGCTCGGCACTCCGCTCGCCTTTAAGCTAGACACCCCGCAAGGGACTCGCCTTTTCTTAGGCAGTCACCTTGCGGGGTGTCTTGCATTCGAACGGAGGGATGGGCTCTAACTATTTGGTTTCTTCTATGCATACATATACATTTGCCTTACCCTTAGAGGGAACATCTTCCAAGAGATTAGTGAGGTCGTGTACTTGTCACGAAGTCTCTCCTTGCTAACGATGCATAATTCGCCCAGGACAGTGACCATGGGCACACCAAACTTCATATTGCACTATGTTTAAGTACTCCTTCAAGTTCCTCTTAGCTTTCCTGCTATGCCTTCCTGCTGTGGAAGCCTTCGCTCAATGGCAGAAGGGCTCTTATCCCAACCTTGATGCTATTGCTCGCCGTGATGCCATCCTCAATCTTCGTGATAGTCTCGAGCAAGCTAAGCCCAATGATCGACGTAACAAACTCCTAGGCGCTGTCCACGTTCCTAAAGCTTGGCTTGACAACTATCAGTCCCTATGTAGCAGCCTCAATAAGAACACCCGTATCCTCTACCGCACTTGGGATGGACGCTATGCGCTCGTAGCTAGCTTCTATACGAATTCACTGAGTAGCGACGAAGAGGCTCAGCCATCTAAGTACCCACTAGTAATCTCTCCCAGTTGTGAAGTTCCCAAGCTAGATCTATCAGAACTTGACGGATTCCTCGATTATGATACCCTGTGCCCTTACCCAATTAGTCTGAGCGACAATCTCTGGCAGGATATGAAAGGCAATGAGGCAGCAGCTAACTACAGACCTTTCTATTACACTGAGTGGACGGATACCTCCGTCGCAGCTTTCTACAGCGTAGACCTATCTCGCAAGGCCACATCCAAGCTCTTGCTCTATACCTGTGTAGGTACATCTACCACAGGTGGTCTCCAAGTCAATAAGTCACATCTGGTACCACTGGCAAGTGTCCCAGAAGAAGATGCTGGGGATGGCTATACCTGTGCTATCGATTCGCTTGCTCCATCTCAGGGCGGAGCCGTCCTAATGAATCTACAGACTTTGCTTCTTCGTTTGGATGGCGCTGTCCTCTCCAAGCAGTTCCTACACAATAGTCGAGGGGCAAGCAATATCCTCGTTCACAAGGATCGCTCGATCTATACGATCATAGAGGATAATATCCTACTTGCTGATAGCAGTTACTACGAGCAGCCGATCACCTACGACATCGCTGGCAGGCATCTTGGCGAGGGGGCGCTCATCTCCAGAGGACCAAGTGAGTGGCCTATCTCTTACGGATTCCCTGAGGAGCCAATAAATCCAGCAACTTACTTCCTCAAGATCCCTGCTCAGCTGAAGAAGGCTAGTAAGCTGGAGGTAGAGACAGCTGTGCTTGGTCTTGGGAAGCCCATCTCCGAATACTCCGACTTGTTCTCTGTCCAGGATACCTCTGCGACGACTTCTCCCGATCAAGCGCTCTACCGCACGGCAAGTTATCGCTCAGACAACTCTGAGCTACCCAACACTTCAGGAAGCGGAAGCATACTCGTTCGGGTCAATGTCGTCGGTTACTACGATAAGGCTTTAGTGACAGAAGAAGGAGATCTACTTACCTTCATGCCCTTTGACTTTGATGGAGAATCTAGGGAGAATACTAGCGATATTAACTCGGAGTATGAAGGTCAGTTCCTGCTACGTATTGATCCAAACTACGTAACTGAACTTCGTAAGAAAACAGAATCTGGAGTAGACGACACGAGCAATAGCCTACTTGATAAGAATCCTAATAATCCAGCTAGAAGCTACTTCTTCACTTCGACGGACGTAGCACGACCTCAGCAGAAGAAGCTCCGTAAGGTGCCCAAGCCCCAAGGGAACCACTACACAATCAAGGGAGCGGTCATTGTCTATAAAGTAGGAGAGCCGAACTCCACCTCCGACAATTAGGCGCTTCGGCATATAGCAAACGACGACACCCCGCAAGGTGACTGCCTACGGAAAAGGCAAGTCCCTTGCGGGGTGTCGTCGTTTGATATAAGGAGTAGCCTAGCTCCCGTAGATTATCTGGAGCCTTATCGCTGTGTCTGCTTCTTCCATTCGCCCAAGGTAATCTTGGTAAAGTGTTCGGTGCGCATTTCGCCAAGTAAAGGTACGGGCTTATTCTCTTTGGTGTGGCTGTACTTGAAGCCGCACTTCTCTTGTGCTCGCTGAGACTTCACATTGCCCTCGTAATAGCCACACCACACGGCACTCATCGCTAGCTCTTCGAAGGCATAGCGAAGCAACTCATGGACAGCTTCGGGGATCAAGCCTTGGCCCCAAAAGGGTTCGCCGATCCAAAAGCCCAGCTCGCATTCGCCCTCTGCGATACTTGCGGTATGGATAGCGCTCCTTAAGGTCATGATGCCGATGCTCCCAATGGCTTCGTTCGTGGCTTTGAGCACCACGGCGAAGGTCCCAGACTCAGAGAGGATCGTTCGGATGATCTCACGGCTCTCGTCTTCGCTCTGGTGCGGAGGCCAACCGGCGATAGGACCGACATTGGGGTTCTGTGCATATTTGAAGAGGGCAGGGGCATCGCTTTCCCGCCAAGGTCTTAATAATAGTCGTTTGGTCTGTAGTTCCATCCTCTGCTACGTATGATTATTGATGTTCGGCTCCTCGCTAAAGGACGAGGTTTCCCTCGCTATCTTAGTTATGCTGTTGGGCACAAAGCTACGCATTAACTACGCAGTCAGAGGTTAATTCTGGAGGTAGGTGATTACATGGAGTTGGCGAAGCTTACTGTTCTCTGATTCTTTTACCTCAGAAGGTCTACCCTTAGCATCGAGCGTGTACTTGAAGGTCTTATTCCTCTGATACGATGTGCCAAGGCCTGCTGTGTAGCCTGAAGCCAACCGAGCAGAGCGTAGTCCGAAGTAGTCTACCCACATGCTTTCGACTGTTTCTCCTGCGAGGAAGCGGTTGAGGTCTGGGTAGGTGTGGTTAGAAGGGGTCTTGTCGTATTTCCAAGGCTCTGTAGTTATGTCTGTGTTGATTACTCCATCTTTTTCTGTAGTCACGGTACGGGTCCATTCGATCATGTTCTTATTTTGCCATTTGAAGCTGATCTTGACATTTTCGAATACGTACTTCTTTAGATGGCCCTCTTGATCATACTCATAATCCTTTTGGGTAAGGGTTACGACTCCAGGGTCACGATAGTACAGCTTCGTCTCGAGCTTGGTCGCTTTGCCGCCGCCGTCGAGAGAGAGGTTATATTCTGTCGCTTGGGTTAAGTCTGCGGTGGCCTTGTGGTCGTTGTACACGAACTTGACCGTCCGTCCGGAGTATTCGAACGTACCATCGATCTCGGCGATGAGGGGGTTGCTTGGGTTTCTATCCACGATTGACGCAAGTCGGAGTTGGCTGTCGTAGTTGAATTTGATTTCGTACGTACATTCTTTTTCTCCGCCTTCGTAGGAGAAGGTCTCGATCTTAGCGATGCGGTCGAGTTTCACTGTGACGGGAGGGGTTGGAGTGACAGGGGTGTCATTCTTCTTGGAGCAGGAGCACAGGAGGCCTGCAGCCAATACTAATAATGCTACTGTTTTCATTTTGCGTTTGGGATTTAGTGTTAATACTCCCTACTAAGATACGATTTATCATGAATACTACCCTCTTAGATGTCGTGTGTTTGGGACGAGAGGAAGGAGGAGTCGTTTCCCAAGGCATGTTCCCACGGTAAATATAACAGCCGCGGGAGGAAGCTCATGGGCTTCCTCCCGCGGATAATGTACTGCGTGTGAAGCGAAGGTTACTTCTTGACGTAGGTAATTACGTGGATCCAAGTAGGGTTACCGTTGCTAGCTTCTTCTACTTCAACGGGTCTACCCTTAGCATCCAGCTTGTACTTAAGCTCGTCGATGCTTTGTCCTTCTTCACCTTCCATGATTGTGTAGCCTGAAGTTATGTTTGCAGAGCGCAACCCGAGATGATCTACCCAATAGCTTTCTTCTATTCTTCCTCTCAAGAAGAGACCGAGATCAGGGTAAGTACGGTTAGGATAAGAGGTGTATCTCCACGGCTCTGTTTCTGTTTCCTCAGTTGATTTATGGACCCATTTCGTCATGTTTCCATTCAGCCATGTCAGGCTTGCGGTGAAGCCTTCTGATCGCTTATATTCAGTTAGATGTCCCTTGTTGTCGTAGGTGTAACCTTCTGCTGTATAGGTTTTGGGACTAGTATTTTTGGGGTAGTTTTTTTCTACGAGTTTTATTGCTTTTCCCTTGGCATCTAGGGTCAAGTAATACTCGGTACCTTGGGTTAAGCTCTTGTCACGCTCATGCTCGTTGTGTACGAACTTGATTGTCTGGCCGGAGTATGAGAATTTACTTTCAACAACTTTTTGAATCGTTGAGTTAGGGTACTTTTCTACGACCGAGACCAGGCGCATTTGATTGTCGTAGTTAAAGTTGATTTCTTGCACCATTTCTTTCCCCTTCCCACCGTTCGTTGGGCGGAAGCCTTCGATCTTGGCTATGTAATCGAATTGCTGTGTTGGAGGAGGAGTTGGCGTAGGCGTTGGTTTTGGTACGACGGGCGTGTCATTCTTCTTGGAGCAGGAGCATATAGCGCCAACGACCAATAATAGGAGAGCTGTTTTTTTCATGAGGCATGTGGATTAAATGTTAATGTCGGCAGCGAAGGTACGAAATCTTTCAGACAACGTCAGAGGGAGTTTGCGGGGAAAGCGATGCTCGTTCGCAAAGGAAGTCAAGGAAGTCGACGAGGAAAGTAATAGGGCTTTGCGGGGAAAGTAATAAAGCAGGACGGGGAAAGTAATGAAGCTTGACGGAGAATGTGAAAGCGTTTCGTGAAAGATGTTAATTGACTTCGTGGTAAATCAAACGGTTGTCGCTGTGAAATAAACCAATTCTTCTTGAAGAAAGAAAGAAAGGAAGCTTCTAAAGAAATCAATCAATCCAAGAAATCAAATCAATCAATCCAATTAAGAAACTCAATCGTTCGATCATTGAAGTTCGAACGCTCGATTTCTCAAAATCGAACGTTCGAATTTAGATGATCGTACGTTCGATTATTTCCATTCGAACGTACGAGTTATAATAGTAATGCGATTGAAATCTTAGAGGACATCGAAGGAAATGATAGATTAGATTGATTAATTTCTTGGATTGGATTGAATTGGCTTGGATTTTCGATTGATCTTTTCTTTCGATTGGACTGGATTAAATTTCTTGTTGGATTGCTTGTTTTCCCTTATTCGACCGTCTTTTCTTGCACCTTCGACCGAAGCTAACTACCTTTGCTTAAGGAATAAACCTTGCGAAGTAGCATGTCTTTCTTCAGGCATTTCAGCCTCTTCACCCAAACACGCAACATACTATGTCAAGCAAATCACTTCAGTACGTCGTCTTCAAGAAGAAGATCACCTTCGGCAAACACCGAGGCAAGACCATGCAGGTCGCACAGCCCACGGGACGCTATCATGTCGACTTCGAGCGCTTCTGCGACCTCGTCTCCCACAACACCACGCTGAACTACATGGAGGTGCAGAGTGTCCTCAACCTCGCCGCAGACACTGCACGTGACCTTGTCTCGGAGGGCGCCATCGTTGACTATGGTCGCCTCGGGCACTTGATGCCCAGCTTCAAGAGCCACGTCGTAGAACTCGAGGAGAAATTCAATCCCACCATCCACATCAGTGAAGTCAAAGTGCTCCTTCGCCCATCGAAGCGCTACTTCACTCTAGAGGATATTCACTTCCGCCGAGCGCCACAAAAGACGAAGAAGACAAAGGGCTAGCGGAGGAAAGACGGAGTTTTTTGCTACCTTTAGTAGGGCAAAGCGGGGGGATTCACCGCCCTTCGCACCGCCTCAAACAATACATTCATTCTAAGAACTAGACCCCATTATGAGCCAAATCAAGGACTACATCCGCGAGCACGAAGGCCGCTTCCTCGAGGATCTCTTTGAACTTATCCGTATCCCTTCCGTCAGCGCCAAGAGCGAACACAAGCCCGATATGCAGCGCTGCGCCGAGTATTGGCAGAGCCACCTGAAGAAGATCGGCGTACAGCACACCGAGATCTTCCAGACTCCAGGTAATCCTATCGTCTTCGGTCACTATCAGAAGGACCCTTCACTCCCCACGCTTCTCGTCTACGGTCACTATGACGTGATGCCCCCCGAACCTCTTGACCTTTGGAAGAGCGAACCCTTCGAACCCGAAGTGCGTGACGGTCACATCTGGGCACGTGGTGCTGACGACGACAAGGGCCAGTCGATGATCCAGATCAAGGGCTTCGAGACGGCGCTTGCTCTCGGACTCGTGAACTGCAACGTGAAGTTCATCCTCGAAGGGGAAGAAGAAATCGGTTCGACGAACCTTGAACCCTTCTGCCGCGAACACCTTGAGATGCTCAAGGCCGACAACATCATCGTCTCCGACACCAGCATGCTCAGCGCCGAAACTCCTTCGATCACGACGGGCCTACGTGGTCTTGCTTACTGGCAGATCGAAGTGACGGGTGCCGATCACGACCTTCATTCTGGTCACTTCGGCGGTGCCGTGGCTAACCCCATCAACGAGCTCTGTAAGCTCATCGCTCAAGTTCAAGACAAGGACGGACGTATCACCATCCCCGGCTTCTACGACAAGGTTGTCGACCTAACGCCCGAAGAGCGTGAGATGATCCGTCAGATCCCCTTCGATGAAGAAGCCTACAAGAAGTTCCTCGATGTGGATGACCTCTTCGGTGAGAAGGGTTACCATACGCTCGAGCGTAACAGCTGCCGTCCTTCCTTCGACGTGTGCGGTATCTGGGGTGGGTATCAGGGCGAAGGCTCCAAGACTGTTCTTCCCTCCAAGGCTTATGCTAAGGTCTCTTGCCGTCTCGTAGCTAATCAGGATCACAAGGAGATCAGCCAAGCTCTCGTAGACTACATCGAAGGTATCGCTCCTAAGTACGTCCGTGTAAAGGTCACGAAGATGCATGGTGGCCAGGCTTACCTTTGCCCCATCGACCTGCCTGCTTACCGTGCAGCCGAAGAAGCTGTCGGCGTAGCCTTCGGTAAGCGTCCTCTTGGTCTGCGCAGTGGCGGTAGTATTCCCATCATCGCGGCCTTCGAACGTGTCTTCGGGATCAAGACCATCCTTATGGGCTTCGGGCTGGAAAGCGATGCGATCCACTCTCCCAACGAGAACCTTCCCCTCGACATCTTCTACAAGGGTATCGAGGACGTAGCCGAATTCTACAAGATTTATCCCCAGCGATAAGCTCCCGTACACTGCATGTCCATCCTTATTAAGAATGTCCTTCATCAGGACAAGCTAACAGATGTCCTCATCGAGGGCAACCGCATAGCCCGTATCGCCGAAGGTATCTCTGCTCCAGCCGGAGCAGAGGTGCTCGACGGTACGGACAAGGCGATCATCCCCGGCTTCATCAATACGCATACGCATGCTTCGATGACGCTCTTCAGAGGTTATGGCGATGACCTGCCGCTGATGACTTGGCTCGAGGATTATATCTGGCCAGTCGAAGCTCAGATGACCGCCCATGATGTCTATGTCGGTGCTCGGCTCGCTTGTCTTGAGATGCTTCGCTCGGGGACGACCTGCTTCCTCGATATGTATATGCACCCACTCGAGACGGCGAAGGCTGTCGAAGAGATGGGACTACGTGCACACCTCTCCTACACGCTCTTCGATCAAGGCAATGCCGAGCGTGCAGAGCTTGATCGTAAGCGAAGCTATGAGTACTTCGAGCGCTTCAAGGAGTTTAGCGATCGTATCACCTTCACCCTCGGGCCACATGCTATCTATACGGTGAGCGGAGAGCAGCTACAGTTCTGCCATCAGTTCGCCAAGGAGCATAATGTGAAGATCCACCTGCATCTCTCCGAGACGAAGGGTGAGATCGAAGAGTGCGTCCGTCAGCATGGTCTTACGCCCGTTCGCTACCTCGATAAGCTCGGCATCCTTAGCGAGCATCTCGTCCTAGCGCATGTCGTTTGGATCGATGACGAAGAGATGGATCTGCTGGCGAAGCACAACGTCAGCGTGGTGCACAATCCCGCTTCGAACCTCAAGCTTGCTAGTGGCTATGCCTTCAAGTACGAGGAGATGAAGCGTCGTGGCATACGCATCGGTATCGGGACGGATGGTTGCTCTTCGTCGAACAACCTCGACATGGTCGTGGCGATGAAGCTCGCATCCTTCCTCGGTAAGGGTTGGAGATTTGATAGTACGGCATGCAAGGCGGATGATATCTTTGCGTCCGCTACGAGCGTCGGTGCAGATATCCTCGGCATTCCCGCAGGACGTGTCGAAGAAGGTGCGCTGGCAGATGTCTGCCTTGTGGACCTCAACACCCCCGAACTCGTACCGCTGAATAGCCTTACCTCTAATCTCGTCTACGCTACCTCGGGTAGTAGCTGTGTAGATACGGTCATCGTCGATGGTCGTATCCTCATGCGAGACAAGTACGTCCTAGGGCAAGAAGCGATCATCGCTGAAGCTCGAGAGGTCGCTCGCCGTCTCTTCAAGCACGCCTAGATGCGGGGTTCTTCCCTTATAGATAGAGTAGCACACGTAGCCTTCGGGCGAAGACTAAGCGAGCGCCTTTGGCTCTTCGCTCTTGTCTTCCTAGCCCAGCTACGTGTGCTACTCGCTTATATTCCCTACCAAACAGAAGTTCCCTCGAGCGAAGTGCTTCCGCTGGTGCTTGATCAGCTCCTTCGCATCGGAGGTTGGGCAAGTCTCCTTACCCTTCTCTTCGCCTTAGCTCCATGGAAGTGGCTCGCTCGCTCGCTGGGAGCACTCTTTGCGGGCGCAACCTTACTCCTCTCTGCGTACGAGCTCTACCTCATCGGGCTCTACCATGTCACGTACAATATGGACTTGGCGCAGATCATGCTCTCGACGAACTGGCGAGAGGGGAGTGAGTTCCTTGATAGCATCACAGCAGACCAAGCGATAGCTGTCCTCCTTCAGCTCTTGCCCGCTGCCAGCTTTGCCTTTCTTACCTGTCTCTTTACCAAGAAGCATCCTGTCCTCTTCAGCCTCTTCGGCTACATCACGGGTACGGCTCTTATCCTCCTTGGCCCCGTAGTGCATCTGCCCAGTGACTTGGCCTATTACAAGAAGCACATTAGCTTCACAGGGCTTTACACCTCGGGCATTGATCGTCTGATCTACAATACCCTTGGGGCGCATGATGCTACGAAGCGTATTGCGGAAGAGCAAGCGAAGATCCGTGATAGCCAGCGAGCAGTCGAAGCCCTCACCATCCCTCGTCCTATCTCGAAGAAGCCCCTCAACGTCATCCTTATCCTCGGCGAATCAGCTCGGCGAAGTAGCATGCACTGCTATGGCTATCCGCTGGAGAATACCCCTTACGCAGACAGCCTTCTTCAAGCGAAGGAGCTTCTTGCCTTCACTGACGTAGTGTCGCCTGCTACGGCTACCATCCTATCGAATACCCGTTCGCTGACCTTCTTCACTTACGAAGAGGGGCAGAAGCCTTGGTATCAATTCCCCTCGCTCATTCAGGTGCTCCGTCAAGCAGGTTATGCTACGGCTTGGATCGCCAACCAAGAGATCACGGGCGAGTACTCCATCTCCAATCTCCTCGGTCGTCAAGCAGATATTCTTACGGGTAATCCTTCCTTCTTCAAAGGATTAGGCGGTGAAGGTGTCTCGGATCGCCCCGATCTTTACGACGAAGCTATCCTACCACTATTATATCATTACGATAGCCTACCCGATAGTCTGCGCTCTACCTCCCCTCTAGGTCTCTTCCAAGTGGTGCATCTGATGGGGTCGCACATGACGTACGGAGAGCGTTACCCCGAAGCCTTCGCTCGCTTCTCTCCTGATAGCCTGCCCGAGCGCAAGGATGAGCGCAAAGACGAGATCATCTCTGGCTATGTGAATAGCCTCCTCTATACCGATCACATCATCCACGAGATCATCCAAACTTATCGAGAGGAGAATGCCTTGGTGATCTATCTCTCCGACCATGGAGATGCGCTCTTCGATGAAGATTATCCCGAACTGATGGGTCACGCACTGGTACCCAAGGCGGTGGAGATCCCGCTCTTCGTTTACTTCTCTCCGCGACTTCGCAAGGAGCGTCCCGATCTCTGGCGACAGCTAAGCCGTCAGCGAGATAAGCGTATCCTGTCGGATCTTCTTACTCATGCCGTTGTTGACCTCCTCGGCATCCATACCGAATACACCCAGCCTCGCTTCAA
>NZ_CALHVI010000041.1 GCF_938039215.1 uncultured Porphyromonas sp.
TCTGGGAAATAATCAACTAACGAATATTGAGGGCTTAGAGCAACTACTCAATCTGCGATCATTGAATCTGGGAAATAATCAACTAACGAATATTGAGGGCTTAGAGCAACTACTCAATCTGCGATCATTGAATCTGGGAAATAATCAACTAACGAATATTGAGGGCTTAGAGCAACTACTCAATCTGGGATCATTGAATCTTAGGGGGAACCAACTAACGAGTATTGTTGGCTTAGAACAGCTTCCCAAACTTTTTTTATTGGATCTTAACAACAACCAACTAACCAGCATTGAAGCGTTGGGAAAGCTATCCGATCTGTACTTATTGAGTCTTGGAAATAACCAACTAATGAGTATTGAGGGCCTAGATAAACTGACCGAGCTGCGTTCATTGGATCTTAGCAAGAACCAACTAAAAAGTATTAAGGGCTTAGAGCATCTACCCAAGCTACGTTCGTTGGATCTTAGCGGGAACCAACTAAAGAGCATTGAGGGCTTAGAGCATCTATCCAAGCTACATTCTTTGAATCTTAGCGGGAACCGACTAAAGAGTATTGAGAGCTTAGAAGCATTAGAAGAGCTGGATGAGTTAGATTCTAGCGACAATCAACTTAGTCACACCAAAGGCTTAGATTCACTCTCAAAGCTTAGTAGATTGAATCTATCAAGGAACCAACTATCAAAGATTGAAGGGTTGGAACCACTATCTTTATTGGAAAGTTTAGATCTTTCTAATAATCAATTTTCGGTAATTGAAAATCTCCCTCAAACCAGCTTAAAAGAATTAAAGGTAGAGGGGAATGACATTAAGTATATAAGGAGAGACCTCTCGGATAAGGACTCGGAGCAGCTTCCTTGTCGCTTGATTTTCACTCCTTATGAAAATCACTTAGAAGATATCAAGAGATGGGAGCAACGCAGACCTTCAGAAACACTAGATCTGCCTATTAAAGTGATGCTATTAGGGAATCACTCCTCGGGGAAGAGTACATTCTTGAATTCTTTATGCAAGAGGGAAAAGAAAACTGGAAGCACACATGTGCTTCGTGTGGTAAAAAGGAAGGATTTAGGTGCTAACTTTTATGACTTTGGTGGGCAGGACTTCTACCATGGTATCTACCAAGCCTTTTACAGTACAGGAGCTCTCTACATGCTTTTTTGGAGAAAGGAGCTAGATGAGAATAGACGAGGTAAAGAGTTCGTAGAAGGCGAAGATCCCCACAGAGAGAAGATATTAAACTTTAATCGAAACTATTGGCTGGGACAGATTCGCTACGCTGACAGACAAAGAAGGCTCGTAAAGCAAGACGGCTCTGACGGAGAGAATATTTTGGTTGTTCAGACCTATGCAGACAAAGATGACCAACAAAACTTGAAGAGGACAACATTCTCTGTCCGAGAAGAGTTCTATATAGCCTTAGAGAGGGGAAAGCTGGGGATGAAGGCTCGAGACAGCTTACTCCCAAAGCGAGACAAGGCTGCTCAGCAATATTTACACCTCAGGTTAGAGGAGGAGATTGCCCAGCTCAAGGAAAAGATGAGCATCGATGTCACTGAGAGTGAAGGGATCCTCTACAATTATATTCTCAACGAAGAGGAGAGAGAGAAATCCCACAGCCCTATCCGTATAGAGGATCTACGCAAGGCAATGCCAGATTATACAGACACTACCTCTTCTTTAAAGGGAGAGCTACATCAGCTCTACTTACACGGCGAGGTGCTTTATTACAAGGATGATGAAGAATTATCCGATCTCGTATGGTTAGATCCAGAGGCTACGGTAAATTATATTCACACTAAAATTCTAGACAAGCGAATTATTGGGAGAAAAGGTGTTGTAGAAAAGAAGGTCATAGAAAAGAAAGACGAACACTTAGTTCGCCTGCTGGAGTTAGAGAAGGTCATCTATGACAACGGACAGGAGTATATCATACCAGGCTACCTACCACTAGCTGATGGCGATGAGATGTATGAGTGGCTTAAGCTTAGCTACCTGCAGCCCAATATCACCCTAAAGTTCGAGCACTTCATCCCATTTGGGCTGATCAACCAGCTCATCTGTTACTACGGACAAGGTGAAAATGAGCTTAAGAGGTTTTGGCGTGACCAACTCTTCTTCACCTTAGTCAACACGCCCTCCGAGAAGGAGCCTATCAAACAAGGAAGCAACGGTTCCTTACTATATGAAGAAGACCGAGGAGCCGAGACCTACCCCGAAGGACGGTATATGGTATGGGTTAGTCTCAACCACGAGCAGCTCACCATAGAGGTATATATAAAGCCTATTGACCAAGGCGTAGAGCATCGAGTGAGCCAGGTGGAGCGTATGCTACTGCAAGATATTCTGGATATGTACTGGAGTAACCTCCCGCCCAGCAATGATGAAAGGTATTTAAGTCGTCGTAGACAAGAGCATTGGAGACTGAGAGAGAAGGTCACTATAAAAGACCTCTATATATCGACCTCCAAGCTTTCCCTATGTCAGGAGAGAAGATTGTTTGTCAACCTTGCTTCCATAGATAATTATGATCCCAAGAAGGGGGTTGTGGGAGCTGGAGGAAGTAGAGGAATAGCTGTAGGCTATCCGCTAAACGAGGATGGGACGCTCGATAAGGGGCAGGCTCAACCAATCTCTTTGCGTTCATTCCAACACCTGACTGATAACAAGCATATAGGCAAGATGAAGAAGGTCTTCATCTCTTACTCCAAAGAAGATAAGGCCGATCTAAAGATTTGCCTACAATTCTTCAAGCCTTTGGAGGATAAGGGCTTGGTTACGATCTATTACGACGAGCGTACCGAAGCTGGGGCCGAGATTCATCCTACTATCCACAAAGAGATCTCTGAGGCAGATGTGCTTGTGGTCTTGGTGAGTCCATCTCTCCTTAGTACCGATTATATCACCCGCTTGGAGCTACAACTAGCCAAGGACCTCGGCAAGAGGATTTATCCCTTTATCCTGAAGCCTTGCATGTGGGAGGACAACGAGATAATCAGGAATGTGTATGTTGCTCTCAAGGGAGAAAAGGGAGCTTCTGAAGAGGTCTGTCGCGATGACAGAAGTGGTGCCTATGTGAGCGAGAGCATACAGTTTGGTGTTTGGAAAAAGTTCATGGAAGAGTTTAAAGAGAAAGTATTACACATAAACCCGTAGTCTTATGGAACACGATGAATTTAAGAGACAGCATCTAGAGTTCGTCCAGAATGCAATCACCCGCATGGCGAGCAATTCCTTTCAGATCAAGGGATTTACTATGGTGATGGCTACCCTCTTAGCAGGGCTTTGGGGCGAGACTAAGAATTTGATCTTCTTGTGGCTCTTGATCCCCGTTACGATAATGTGCGCTTGGGTAGACGCTTACTACTTGCAGCTTGAGCGTAAGTATCGAGAGCTATACAAAAGAAGCGTAACTCAACTGGAAGAAAAACATTCTCTAACGGAGATATACAATATGGATGTGAGGCCCATCTCTTGTAGCTATTGGAGGTGTCTCTTTTCCAAGAGCATGGCGATGCCTTACCTCATAATACTGCTGATAATAGGTGCGATACTAGGCTACCACCTCTACTCTTCTTGCCTCATAGGAGCAGGAGGGAAATAAGTTTATTCTCATTGCAGAGAGAGTCCTGCATAAGCTGAACTAAGGTGGTTATGTGCTGCACTTCGAGGCTTCGGAGACAGCATTTTCCTCATCTCATCCTCAGGTACCTCTACAAGACCAAGCTCCTCGGCATAGGCATACTTCCCTCCGCTGTATGGGTTCAAGTAGTCACTCCAAGCCTTAGCTGCTGAGCTATTGCATGACTAGTAATGATGCTTACGTACCGCCTCTAGAGATAAGCTCTGGATAGGTATTAGGGAGCTTGATAGCAAAGGTATATTCTCTTTAGCTCTAACCCAACTGATATCCCCCTCTGCTCTGACGGAGGGGGATATTCTGCTTCTTATAGGCTGTGGGGCAAGATGTCGAGGGCGAATTTAGTTGGGCTTGGGGAGGGAGGCCGTTGCGTCTTGGGAGGGAAAGGAGGGAAGAGAGGCAAGGGTAAGGGGGCAGAAGACGAGGGCTTAGCCCTTCCCGCTGGATGAGGTGGCGGGAGAAAAGAGATCGCCCACCTCCTTGAGTCGGCGACTCATGAAGGTGGGCGATACTACACCAATCTAACCTATCAATTGGGGAAAGAGCCCCAAAGATATAAGAATCATTCCCCCTCTGGAGCTGGTCCGCTGACCGTGCTCCCACGAGCGGGGCGGATGGCTTAGTCCTTGAACTTGGCGGAGAGGAACTCGCGGTTCAGACGGGCGATGTTGGAGATCGAAATGTTCTTAGGACATTCTACCTCGCAGGCACGGGTGTTGGTACAGTTCCCGAAGCCGAGTTCGTCCATCTTAGCGACCATCGCCTTAGCACGGCGGGCAGCTTCGACACGCCCCTGAGGAAGGAGCGCCAGCTGGCTGACCTTCGCCGAAACGAAGAGCATCGCAGAGCCGTTCTTACAAGCCGCAGCGCAGGCACCACAGCCGATACAAGCTGCTGCGTCCATCGCCATGTCAGCATTAGCCTTGGGGATAGCGATCGCATTAGCGTCGGGCACGCCACCGGTATTGACCGATACGAAGCCACCAGCCTGGATGATCTTGTCGTAGGCCGAGCGGTCGACCATCAGGTCACGGATGATGGGGAAGCCCGCCGAGCGCCAAGGCTCGATGGTGATCGTGTCCCCTTCGTCGAAGCGACGCATGTGGAGCTGGCAAGTCGTGATGCTATCATCGGGTCCATGAGGATGCCCATTGATGTAGAGCGAGCACATACCGCAGATCCCTTCACGACAGTCGTGGTCGAAGACGACGGGTTCCTTGCCCTCACGGACGAGCTGTTCGTTCAGGATGTCGAGCATCTCCAGGAAGGAGCTACCCTGAGATATATTCTGTAGGTCGTACGTTTCGAATGCCCCCTTAACCTCGGGACCACGCTGACGCCAGACCTTAACCTTTATGTTGATATTCTTGTCCATTGTACCGATGTTGGCTTGGGGTTAGTTCTTATAGTTACGCTGCTGACGGACGACGAACTCGTAGTCGAGCGGCTCCTTGAGGAGGACGGGATCCTGATCTTCTCCCTGATACTCCCAGCAAGAGACGTAGGCGAACTGGTCATCGTGGCGAAGGGCTTCACCTTCGGGTGTCTGGTGCTCCAGACGGAAGTGACCACCGCAGCTCTCTTCACGGTCATGCGCGTCGCGAGCCATGAGTTCGCCGATCTCGATGAAGTCAGCGAGACGGAGTGCCTTCTCAAGTTCAACGTTGAGGTCATCAGCCTTACCAGGGATGCGCACGTCGCTCCAGAACTCCTTCTTCAGTGCCTTGAGCTCGACGATAGCCTTCTCGAGGCCTTCCTTCTCACGGCCCATACCGACAAAGTCCCACATGATGTGACCGAGCTTCTTGTGGATGCTGTCTACCGACTGCTTCCCCTTGATACTCATCAGGCGAGCGATGCGGTCCTGAATACCCTTCTCAGCTTCGTCGAATTCGGGACGATCGGTGCTGAAGCGAGGCACCTGAATCTGGTCTGCTAGGTAGTTCTGAATGGTATAAGGTAGGACGAAGTATCCGTCAGCCAGACCCTGCATCAGAGCCGAAGCACCGAGGCGGTTAGCACCGTGGTCAGAGAAGTTAGCTTCCCCGATGGCGAAGAGGCCAGGGACAGAGGTCATCAGTTCGTAGTCGACCCAGATACCACCCATGGTGTAGTGGATAGCGGGATAGATCATCATCGGAGTCTCGTAAGGATTGTCGTTGGTGATCTTCTCGTACATCTGGAAGAGGTTACCGTAGCGAGCCTCTACTACGTCCTTGCCGAGGCGCTGGATAGCGCTAGAGAAGTCGAGGAAGACTGCCAGACCCGTGTTATTGACACCGAAGCCAGCATCGCAGCGTTCCTTAGCCGCACGGCTAGCTACGTCACGGGGGACGAGGTTACCGAAGGCAGGGTAGCGACGCTCGAGGTAGTAGTCACGATCCTCTTCCTTGATCTCCGTAGGACGAAGGGTACCAGCCTGAAGCTTCTTCGCATCCTCGATATTCTTAGGCACCCAGATGCGTCCGTCGTTACGGAGCGACTCAGACATCAGCGTGAGCTTAGACTGGAACTCGCCATGGACGGGGATACACGTGGGGTGGATCTGTGCCATACAGGGGTTAGCGAAGTATGCACCCTTCTTGTAGCACTGCCAAGCTGCTGAGCCGTTGGAGGCCATAGCGTTCGTGGAGAGGAAGAAGGCATTACCATAGCCCCCCGTCCCTACGACTACTGCGTGAGCAGCGAAGCGCTCGATCTTCCCCGTGACGAGGTTACGAGCGATGATACCACGAGCACGACCGTCGATGATGACGACATCGAGCATCTCGTAGCGGGTATAGAGCTTCACAGCACCCTTACCTACCTGACGGCTCAGGGCGGAGTAAGCACCGAGGAGGAGCTGCTGCCCCGTCTGACCACGAGCATAGAAGGTACGTGACACCTGAGCACCCCCGAAGGAGCGGTTGTCGAGGAGACCGCCGTACTCACGAGCGAAAGGTACGCCCTGAGCTACGCACTGGTCGATGATGCTATTAGCTACTTCAGCGAGGCGGTAGACATTAGCTTCACGAGCACGGTAGTCCCCCCCCTTGATGGTATCGTAGAAGAGACGGTAGACAGAGTCGCCGTCGTTCTGATAGTTCTTAGCAGCGTTGATCCCCCCCTGAGCGGCGATAGAGTGAGCACGACGGGGAGAGTCCTGGATACAGAAGTTGAGCACGTTGAAGCCCATTTCTGCGAGCGATGCAGCAGCAGAAGCACCTGCTAGCCCCGTACCTACGACGATGATATCGAGGCGACGCTTATTAGCAGGGTTGACGAGCTTCTGGTGGTCTTTATAGTTTGTCCACTTCTCGGCTAATGGGCCGGCAGGAACCTTAGAATCGATCTTAGACATAATATCTATGGGATTGATGGATTAAGCTTAGCTCAGCCTTAAGCGAAGGGACAAGCACCGCCACAGAGGGACTGCAGGAAGTAATAGATGACGACCACCGCAAAGCCAAGGATGATGATTGTCGTGTAGACATTGGAGAGGCGACGCAGACGCTCAAACCAGATACGGTTATTGAAGCCGACGGTGTGTAGTGAGCTCCAGAAACCGTGCGAGAGGTGGAACCACAGAGCTCCTAGCCAGACGAGGTAGAGGACGACGAAGATGGGGTTAGCGAAGGTATAGCGGATCAGGCCTGCTCCATCGGTAGGACCAGCGACACCAGCGATACCGAGATCGTGCTGACCGATGATCTCTGCCAGCTGCATCTTTGCCCAGAAGTTGAAGAGATGGAGGAAGACCCCGAGGAGTACGATGACCCCGAGGACCATCATGTTCTGCGAAGCCCACTCGACGCCCTTAGGCTTGTCGATGACAGCATAGCGGTCATTGCCTCGAGCCTTACGGTTCTGCAGGGTCAGGATGAAGGCATAGATGATGTGGACGAGGAAGAGGACTGCCAGACCCATGGAAGCTACTAGTGCGTACCAGTTAGCACCGAGGAACTCACACACGGCGTTGTAGGCCTCCTCAGAGAAGAGTGCCACAAGGTTCATCGACATGTGGAAGGTCAAGAACAGGATGAGCGCTAGCCCTGAGATACTCATGACCAGTTTACGCCCGATCGAAGATTTGATTAACCACGACATAAAGTTGCTATTTAGTTGTTATCTATTTTATATCCGTGACTGGAGTCCATAGGCATGGGTATCAGACTCCTGGAAGACCTATTACGTGTCTAGAGTACCATGTATCCTATCAAACTCCTCACAAAGATAACTGAATTAGGTATATAAAGTGCCATCATTAGCGAAAAAAAGGCATAATTATTCCCGCCCACCTACCTTAATATAGGTAGGGAAAGAAGCCCATCATCCCCCGAGCCCCAATTTACCTACCTAGATATAGCTAACCACATCGTTGTATGATGGGTACTAAAAGGTCTACCCACACCCCACCCGAGCAAAGCGGGAGGAGTGTGGGTAGACTCTGTGGAGGGAGACGTAGCGGGGGCTACTTCTCTCGGATGAAGATATTGATCGGTGTGCCGGAGAAGTCCCAGTGCGCTCGTATTTGATTCTCGAGGAAGCGACGATAGGGCTCCTTGACCCACTGCGGGAGGTTCGCAAAGAAGGCGAAGCTCGGTACTGCTGTGGGGAGCTGCATGACGTACTTGATCTTGATGTACTTACCCTTGGTAGCAGGAGGCGGTGTCGCCTCGATGATGGGAAGCATGACCTCGTTGAGCTTGGAGGTAGGGATACGGGTGCTGCGTCGCTCGTAGACACGCTGCACTTCCTCGAGCACCTTGAAGATACGCTGCTTGGTCAAGGCCGAGATGAAGATGATGGGGAAGTCGGTGAAGGGCGCTAGGCGCTGGCGGATCGCTGCCTCAAAGGTCTTGATGACGGCATTACTCTTGTCCTCGACTAGGTCCCACTTATTGACGCAGACGATGAGCCCCTTACTATTCTTCTGGATGAGGGAGAAGATATTAAGATCTTGGCTTTCAATCCCACGGGTAGCATCGAGCATGAGGACGCAGACATCGGAGTTCTCGATGGCACGGATGGAGCGAATGACCGAGTAGTACTCTAGATCTTCGTTGACCTTGCCACGCTTACGGATCCCCGCCGTATCGACCAAGTAGAAGTTCATCCCGAACTTCGTGTAGTGCGTATAGATGGAGTCTCGGGTCGTGCCTGCCACGTTCGTCACGATGTTGCGCTCCTCGCCGATGAAGGCATTGACGAGGGAGGACTTACCCGCATTCGGACGACCTACTATTGCGATACGAGGAGCATCTAGGACTTCGTCCTCGACCTCACCCTCGGGGAGCTCCTTGACGATCGCATCGAGCAGATCCCCTGTGCCACTGCCACTGACGGCAGAGATGGGCAGGGGATCGCCGAGGCCGAAGGAGTAGAACTCCGCCGCAGCATAGTGTAGGTTGTAGTTGTCGGCCTTATTAGCGACCAGTAGGACGGGCTTCTTCGTACGGCGAAGCTTAGCTGCCACTTCGTCGTCGAGGTCAGTGGCACCGTTCTCCACATCGACGACGAAGAGGATGACATCAGCCTCCTCCATAGCGATCTCGACCTGCTTATTGATCTCGCCCTCGAAGATATCTTCGCTCCCGACGACCCAGCCCCCTGTATCTACGATGGAGAACTCTCGGTCGAGCCACGAGACCCGACCATACTGACGGTCACGGGTCGTGCCTGCCTCTTCGCTGACGATGGCCCCACGGCTCTGGGTCAGGCGATTGAAGAGGGTGGACTTCCCCACATTGGGTCGTCCTACGATTGCTACTAAATGACTCATATTGCTTTTCTACTTATTCTGTACGGGAGGTTAGTCTAGGCGGTAGCCGTAGGCACGCAGGAGGTTATCTCTATTGCGCCAGTCTTTCTCCACCTTGACGAAGAGCTCTAGGAAGATCTTCTTCTCGAAGAAACGCTCCATGTCTCTACGAGCCATCGAGCCGACCTTCTTGAGTGCTACCCCCTTGTGACCGATGATGATCCCCTTCTGGCTATCACGCTCGACGATGATGAGGGCTTGGATATGGATGCGAGCCTCTTCCTCCTTGAAGGACTCGACGACGACCTCGACGGAGTAAGGGATCTCCTTCTGATAGTAGAGGAGGATCTTCTCACGGATGATCTCGGTGACGAAGAAGCGGGCGGGCTTGTCGGTCAGCGCATCCTTCTCGAAGTAGGGTGGTGAGGGAGGGATCAAGCTCTCGATACGCTTCTTCAGGGGCTGGACATTGAAGTTGTTCAGCGCTGAGAGCGGTATGATCTCCGCCTCGGGAAGCTCTCGATGCCAGCGGTCGACCAGTGCCTCCAGCTCGGGCTGTGTGGTCAAGTCTACCTTGTTGATCAGGAGCAAGACGGGGCACTTCACCCCACGGACACGCTCGAGGAAGAACTCGTTCTTGTCCGCTGTCTCCACGGTGTCGGTGACATAGAGCAGGACAT
Organism: uncultured Porphyromonas sp.; assembly: GCF_938039215.1. Classification (GTDB taxonomy): domain Bacteria; phylum Bacteroidota; class Bacteroidia; order Bacteroidales; family Porphyromonadaceae; genus Porphyromonas. The sequence continues at coordinate 10,059 of NZ_CALHVI010000041.1, forward strand.
CGGCATCCCCGAGGGCTGACTCGGAGAACTCGAGCATGCTCTCCTGCAGCTTATAGTTCGGGCGCAGTACCCCAGGGGTATCGCTATAGACGATCTGTAGCTCGGGGGTATTGACTATCCCCATGATACGGTGGCGTGTCGTCTGCGCCTTGGAGGTAATGATGGATACACGCTCTCCGACGAGGAGGTTCATCAGGGTAGACTTGCCCACGTTGGGGTTGCCTACGATATTGACGAAGCCGGAGCGGTGTGTCGGCTCTTTCTTTTCTTCGATCATCCGTGTAGACTATTCTTATGAGAGACGAAGACCCTGCCCGCTCTCTCCGTCGGGAGAGAGGAAGGCAAGGTCTTCGGCTTGGTCCTATTAGTTCTTAGGATCGTACGCCCACTTGACGTAGACGGCACCCCAAGTGAAGCCTGCACCGAAGGAGGTCAGGATGAGGTTGTCCCCCTTGCGAAGCTGCTTCTCGAACTCCCACAGGCAGACGGGGATCGTAGCCGAGCTGGTATTGCCTCGGTACTCGATGTTGATCATCACACGATCCAGAGGCACCTGCATCTCACGAGCGACAGCGTCGATGATACGGAGGTTCGCCTGATGAGGGACGACCCAAGCAACGTCTTCGTAGGAGAGGCCATTGCGCTCCATGATCGTACGACAGCTCGAGGACATGCCCTTGACAGCCTGCTTGAAGACAGCCGCTCCCTCCTGATAGACGAAGTGCTCACGACGGTCTACCGTCTCGTGCGAAGGTGGGTTAGCTGAGCCCCCTGACTTCATGATCAGGTGGTCACGACCCGTACCATCGGTGCGGAAGTAGGCATCGAGCACGCCTTCGTTCTCCTCTGTTGGCTCGAGGAGGACACAGGCGGCAGCGTCACCGAAGAGCGGGCATGTAGCACGGTCGGTATAGTCGGTGACGGCGGACATCTTCTCCGTAGCCACGACGAGGATGCGCTTGTAGCGCCCAGAGCGGATATAGTTAGCACCTGCCTCAAGCGCATAGATGAAGCTAGGGCAGGCGGCCTGCATGTCGAAGGTGAAGGCATTCACGCAACCCGTCTCGTAGGCGACGATGGATGCTGTCGTGGGGAAGTGGTAGTCGGCGGTATTCGTCGCGAGGATGATCCCGTCGATGGTGGCGGGGTCGATATCATTGCGAGAGAGGAGGTCCTTGACCGCCTGGATACCTAGATACGAAGCACCCTTAGTAGGGTCCTTGAGGATACGACGCTCACGGATCCCGACACGGGTCATGATCCATTCGTCGTTGGTATCGACCAGCTTCTCGAGGTCGGCGTTAGTCAGCTTATCTTCGGGGAGGTACCCGCCTACAGCCGTGATGGCTGCGTTGATGAGACTCATAGTTTGGCTAGATGATATACTTATGGAGTTAATTTCGAATGCTCGAGTTTAGGCACGAAAGTACAAAAAAAGCCCCAAAGTCTCCTTTGGGGCTTTTGTACTATAGGCTGGAGGCCAAGATTAAGCCTGCTGCTCGATAGCTAGCTTGCCACGGTAGTAGCCACACTCACCACAGACGGTGTGGTAGATGTGCCATGCTCCGCAGTTAGCGCACTTAGCTAGCGTAGGCATAGCTGCCTTGTCATGGGTACGGCGCTTAGCTGTACGGGTCTTGGACTGTCTTCTTTTAGGATGTGCCATAAATCTATTTTGTTTTAATTACTAATCTCTTTTGAGACCCTTGAGAGCGGCCCAGCGTTCATCGATCCCATCCTCATCGAGGGTAGGTGCTCCGCCCTCGGAGGGCTCACGCACCTGATCGGTAGCTACTCGGTCGTAGGCGGACATCATTTCGGGGTTGCATTCCCCTGCCTCATGCGTCCGCTGGATAGGCAGACTCAGCACGATGTCCTCATAGAGGATCCATTCGAGGTCCAGTACGCCGTCCAACTCGGAGACGACTAGGATCTCATCGCTCTCTTCTAGGGCTTCGACTCCGAACTTGACCACAAACTCTCTGTCCGACTCCACGTCTATATCGACGGGATCAAGACAGCGGTCGCAGGGCACTGTGACGTAGCCTTCGTAGTCGAAGGATAAGCTAAAGACATCCCCAGTACGACGGAGCTGTAGATCGACTTCGACCTCTCCGCCCTGCATACTTCCCTCCGAAAGTCGCTCAAAGAAAGCGTCATCCAGATGCCAGCTATACTCATGATCGCCCTCAGGTAAACTCCTGAGATTGACCTTATACTGATCCGTATGCATGAGGGTAACTCTAAACTTACACTTAAAAACTTGCGCAAAGATACACAAAAGAGCCCACACACACAATCTCCAGAGCAAGCCTCTTGGCGCAAGGGTGAGGTCTCCCGTGCCTACCCCCTCCCCACCCCTCTTCTTCGACCAAGGAGGCACTACTGCTCCCCCTCTGGAGGTACTACTTGCGCCTCCCGAGAGGCGCTATTGGTGCCTCCCCAGCCTCACTACGCTACCCGAAGCATACCGCTTCTAGAGGCTCTTCTCAGAGCTCGCTTCTCCCCTTCTCTGGGACAAGTACCAACTCTCTGCCTTTTCGCTATCTTTGCTTAGACTCCCACGGGAGAGACTCTGACTATTCATCAACCTATAAATACATTAGACTGACAATGGAAAGCAAACAAGAGCTGGACTGGAAAAGCCTCGGGTTCGGCTATCATCCCACCGACTACAACGTAAAGTGCTACTACCGCAATGGCCAGTGGGGCGAATGGGAAGTATCTTCGTCCGACATGATCACCATCCCTATGGCCGCTACCTGCCTCCACTATGGTCAAGAATCCTTCGAAGGACTGAAGGCCTTTAGAGGGAAGGACGGCAAGGTACGTGTCTTCCGTCCCGAAGAGAATGCGGCACGCATGCAGAGCACCAGCCGAGGCATCCTCATGCCCGAGCTCCCCACCGAACGCTTCCTCGAAGCTGTCGACATGGTGCTTCGCCTCAACAAGCGCTTCATCCCTCCCTACGAAAGCGGTGCTTCCCTCTACATCCGTCCTCTGATGATCGGACTCGGCCAGCAGGTCGGAGTCAAGCCCTCGGACGAATATATGTTCCTCATCTTCGTCACACCCGTAGGTGCTTACTTCAAGTCGGGCTTCCGCCCCAGCCCTATGGCTATCATGCGTGGCTATGACCGTGCGGCTCCCCTCGGGACAGGTCGGTACAAGGTCGGCGGGAACTATGCCGCTAGCCTTAGCTCTGGAGTCCTCGCTCATGAGAAGGGCTACTCCGCCGTCATCTACCTCGACGCTAAGGAGAAGCTCTACATCGACGAGTGCGGGCCTGCGAACTTCTTCGGGATCCGTGGCAAGAGCTACATCACTCCCAAGAGCTCCTCGATCCTGCCCTCCATCACCAACAAGAGCCTCATGCAGCTGGCCGAAGATATGGGTCTGACGGTCGAATGCCGCCCCGTCCATGTAGAGGAGCTGGCTACCTTCGACGAAGCTGGCGCTTGTGGTACGGCTGCCGTCATCAGCCCAATCCTCCGAGTCGATGACCTCGACGAAGACAAGAGCTACGTCATCAGCAAGGACGGCAACCCTGGCCCGATCTCTACCGCCCTCTACGAGCGTCTGCGTGCGATCCAGTATGGGGATTATCCCGACACGCATGGCTGGGTACGTATCTACGAAGACCTTTAGTCCGTAGACCAACCCGCTACATAAAAGAAGATCGCCCGAAGCACGCTGTGTGCTTCGGGCGATCTCGCTTTATATCCTTAGGCGGAGAGGCTGGCTACTTGACCTCGTAGAGGTAGAACCAAGTCTTATCGTCCTTGACGCTGGTGAGCTTGTAGTAAGCGGCACCATCAGCATCCGTCAGTGTCTCGACCTTGTACGGAGCTCGAGAGCCCAGACGAGAGACCCAGTAGTCAGCCGAACCCGCATACCAGTACCACCAAGTGGTCTCATTACCGTCACGCAGTAGGACATCTATCTGCGTCGGGTCACTACCTACGGGGACAAAGTCCGCTTCGTAGGAGAGGCGCGTGTAGCTACCATCCGCCTGCTCATAGATAGGCATCGTGATGAAGCCCGTCACCTGCGTATCATTGCCGACAAGACCCGTCTTCTGGTCTGCCTCGGTATTCACACCGAAGTAGGTACGGGTGCTCATGCGAGCCTTGCGCTGGCTATAGAGCGACTTATTGACTCTGGTGAAGTAAGTGATCAGCCCCGAGGAGGCATGGTCTGTCACAAGGTGGGCTACATAGCTCTTCCCGACGAGGTCGATAGGCAGCGAGACTAGTGTCGTCGTCACATCCCCCTCGAGGGAAGTGATGCTCGCTCCATCGGCACTCAGACGGAAGCCCGAGATCTTGACCCCGCCAATGGTGATGGGCTCATAGAGGCGGAAGCCTTCGGTCGTGTAGGCGAAAGCCATCTGCTCCTTCTTAGTCTCCGTGCCTTCCCCTGCGAGGATGAACTCCAGCTGGCGATAGGTCGGATGCAGACGAAGCTCTACCTTACCCGCCGAACCAATGGTGACGGGAGCAAGCCCCTTGCCTTGGAACTTCTTCGCCATCTCCTGCAGTGCCGTGATCTCGGCCATAGGATCGGTGGTCATGGGCACGAGGCTCATCATATTGCGGTACTTGCGCCCCTGCAGGATGATGCTGTCCCCACGCTTCCCCATCAGGAGGAGCTCGAAGTCGCCCCCACGAGCATTACGGAAGTACTCCGTGGAGGTACTGAAGTGGTGCAGGACATTGCTGCGGGTATCGAAGGCCAGCGTAGGCATATCGATGTTCCTCACCGCATAGGTCGAATTCGTCGATGTCGTAGAGAGCTCCGAGAGAGCAGTGACACGCCCCTCCTTGAACTGTACATACATCGAGTATCCCCCGTAAGCACGCTTCGAATCGGGGTAGTAGGTCAGTCGCCAGTAGCCATCATGCCCTTCGAGACTAGAGACCGTCTCAGTGATCGCCTGCTGGGTGCGAACGGCTGCTTCTGGGAGCTTATCAAGGTCGCTCGCTCCGGTACACGAGCTCATCCAGAGGAGGGCACCCGTAGCGAGGGCTAGGATCTTCTTGTTGTTCATTGCTTTGTCGAGGATGAGGTCATGGTGGTGAAGTCCTGTCTAGCGAAGTCGGGGTAACGCTTCTGCAGCTGCTCACGGAGCTTGTCCATGTCGAGCCCCCAGATATTGAGCATGTACTCCTTGATGATACGGATCTTCTCTTCGATGATCGAGCGTCCCGAGCGGGTGCGACCCTCAGGGACGACATCGGCAGAGGCCAGCTTCGCCTCCCACTCTTCAGCGCTCATGATGACATAGTTCCCGAAGAGCTCGGCGAAGTCCTCATGAGCCTCTTGGCTGGCGTAGTTAGTGATGAAGCCATAATGAAGGGAGTTCTTCTTCTCACGTGTCCAGCCTGAGATCCAGTCGGCTTGACGGTAGTCCAGCGAAGTGATCTTATCAAAGTCCGTCGTCGGCTCTACACGCTGGTGGAAGGTATGCGCTGCTTCATGATACATCGTACGCAGGTAGACATCCTTCAGACGATCTAGGTAGGTCTTATTCTGACCATCAAGCCAAGTCTTCCAGGCATCATAGTCCGCCTGCACCGAAGGGTCCGTCTCCAGCACCTTCCCGAGACTATCCATCGTATGGTAGTAGCCGCTCAGTGAAGGGAAGTCGAAGCTATTGATGTTCATGAAGATGATCTTAATCCCGTTGACCGTCGAAGCACGCGTATTGGAGTTGCTTGGCGGAGGGTTGTAGGCCAGAAGCCCCGTCAGAACGAAAGCCTGAGGCGTGAAGCGACGCACGAAGCTCACCCCCATTACCTCGGTGTAGGGCTCGAGGAAGAGGTACTTGAGGACGTTGACGAACTGGAGGCTATTATACTCGTTAGCTGGGGAGGTGACCCAGTTGCGCCCGATCTCACTCTCCGTGTAGCGGTAGTAGATCTGGATGTTGTAGGGCGAAGTGATCTCGCGCTCAATATACTCATCCATAGCCGTGCGATTGGCCGAAGGATTGAGTACAGAGGTCGAGGTAATATCTGCATCCACTTTGCGGCAGCTGCCGAGGGCCATCATCAGCGATGCTAGGGCCCACAGGGAGGCTTTCCTTAGAGTCATATTCATAGTGTGACGCGATTAGTCGAGCGTAGTAGAGTTAGTGAGTGCGAGGAGTTGGCTCCATCCCAGCGTTGCGAACATTCTGGGGGATCTGGAAGGTCGTATGCTCGTCCCACGAAGTGAGCGTCTTGGCTGTGGTGAACTTTTCACGATCCTTCGTGTCATGGACGAAGCGGAAGACCTCGATGCCATAGCGACGGATATCGAACCAGCGCAGACCTTCGTGAGCCGTAGCCACACGACGACACTGCAGGAGGTGATGCAGGAGCATCTCCTGATCTTCGCCCCCATCGAGGGTGAAGGCAGGGTTGAGCTTCTTCTTCATCGTCGGGACCTTCTCGGTGTTGTACTCCATCGCCTTGTAGAAGGCAATGATCGCATCCTTGGTGAAGGTATTCTTTGTCGTATTGAGGTAGGCGGTCGTCCACGTGTTGAGGTCAGCGACGGCAGCGTCGTACTGCTTCTGGATGATCTCTGCCTCGGCACGAACGAGGAGCGTCTCTTCAGCTGTGAAGGCTACTGAGAGCGTCTTATCCTTATTACTTGCGTAGTAGGGATACTTCGACTGGTTGATGACATCACGGTAGTTGTAGGAGGGGGAGACGAAGGGCACCTGCCAGTAGTCTGCCTGAGGAGTCGTCGAGGTATGCCAGATATTCTCTCCGAGGAAGACCTCTTCTGCTACTCGGTGCGTCATGGAGAAACGCTTCAGCTGAGCATAGGAGAAGTAGGAGACCGCACTCGAAGTCACAGGCAGGAGAAGGAAGTTCGCCGAGATCGTCTCACGGGTGTAGAGCTTAGCGTAGGCATCTTCGGTCTTTGCTCCGACGATATTCGCCTCTTGGAAGTCTGCCCAGCGACGTGGGGCCTTCCCTTCAAGTGCCTTCGTAGCATGCTCGATCGCCTTGTCCCACTGCTCATAGAAGAGGTAGAAGCGAGCGGCGAAGGCTTCAGCTGCAGCCTTATTGAAGTGGTAGGCCTTCTCGCTGTAGAAGCTATCCGAGATGAGTGGGAGCCCTTCAGTGAGGTCCTTATCAATCGCCGCATATACTTCGGCTACGCTGTTGCGCGTGTACTTCGGATCGAGTGTCTCCTCAGGAGCCGTCATATAGGGTACTCCGAGGTCCTTCGAGCTAGTAGTGCTATTGTAGTGCTTACCGAAGAGGTTCACTAGGACGAAGTGTGCGTAGGCACGAGCCACGAGAGCCTCACCCTTGGCGGCACTAAGCTCGCCACCTCCACCCAGATTTTCGATAGCACGAAGAGCGGTGTTGGCATGCTGGATAGCCAGATAGTACGAGCGCCAGAGAGCTCTCATCCCATCGGAAGCGTTGTATTCGGGGCCGTCGTTCCAGTAGACGAGGTCGTAGGTGAACTTCGTGAAGTTAGGATTGTCCGTCCCATAGTCGTCGACGTTATCCGAGGACATCTCACAAGCATAAGCATAGGAGGAGACTGGATAGGCGAAGGCTAGGATACGGCGTACCTTGTCGGCACTCGTGATGAGTACACGCTCATCGGGCTGCTCATCGAGAAGCTTATTGCATGAGCCGAGGACAAGGGGAGCCACGAGAGCCACGAGGGGCACAAAGATTCTATTCATCATAATGGTATCTCGCGGGGGTTAGAGTCCGACACGCAGGGTTAGGATCAGCTTCTTAGGAGCCGTGACCGAAGAGCTGTACATATATTCGGGGTCGTCACCACGCAGACGGGCATCCGAATAGAGGAGCATGAGGTTCTGAGCCTGCAGCTTCACCGCGAGGTTCTTCAGCGGGGTGCGACGAAGCAGGGTCTTAGAGACAGTGTACTCCATCGATATCTCCTTGAGGCGGATGAAGTCCGTGCTGACGATACGGGCTGTAGACGCTCCGTAGGCGTAGTAAGCATTGATCAGATTGTCGGCGCCGTACTGGTCGAAGGCATAGCTGGTCGGTAGACGAGGAATGTCGGTATGCTTCTCGTCGCCAGGCTTCTTCCAGCGCTGCGTCAGCTCACGTGGAAAGGCCGAGTAGTCATCGGTGTTGGAGATGCTACGCAGGCGAGTGACTGCCCCGAACTCATAATTGATATTTGCCGAGAGAGAGAAGTTCTTGTAGCGGAAGGTATTGGTCAGCGTCCCCACGTCCGTTGGGTCAAGCGTCCCACTGTACTTGAGGAAGTTGATATTACTGCTCGAGAAGTTGAAGTCCCCGAGTGTCTCTACCCCACGCTCATTGTAGAAGCGAGGCATCCCTTCGTTCGTCAGCCCAAGGAAGGGAATAGAGAAGACAGAGGAAAGGGGGTAGCCTTCGTAAGAGAAGCCCGAGCCCGAGATCATCGTGCGCACGGTGGGGTTGCTCAGGAGCGAAGTGATCTTATTCGTCTTATGCAGGTAGGAGAAGCCCGTCGTCCAGCTGAAGTTACGCACCTTGAAGTTGACCGTCGAAAGGGTGAACTGCAAGCCCGAAGACTGGAGCTCAGCGACATTCCCATTCTTCTGCGCTACCCCGCCAAGCGACTGGGTGTAGATAGGACCGACGAGGTCATAGCTACGACGGCGATAGGCATCGACCTCTGCAGAGATACGCCCCTTGAAGAGTCCGAAGCCCAGACGAGCTCCATAGGTCAAGGTCTTCTCATATGTCAGGTCGTGGTTCGCCAGATTCTTGTACGCTAGACCGATCTCCTTGGAGTTGGGTCGCCAGGGAATAGCAGGGTAGATCTCTTCAAGGGAGTTGGTGACCGAGGGGTTGTCTGCGACCATCCCGACATAGGTCTTCAAGCGAAGAGAAGAGAGGGGACGAAGGTGACGGAAGAAACGCTCCTTGTCTACACCCCAAGTCAGTTCGACGTTCCACGTAGGGAGCCAACGTACATAGCGAGAGGGACCAAAGCGGTTACTTGCGTCGAAGCGCAGCAGCGCATCGATGGAGTAGCGATTATCGAAGGAGTAGCTCGCACGCGTGAGGATCCCGAGGTTATTATTGACTCGGTTGCGGATCGTGTAGTAGTCCTTCCCCTGCTCATAGAGGCGCTGGATGGCATCGGGGAGGTAATAGGAGTGGAAGCCGAGATCATAGAGGACACCATAATTGATATTCCAGTTGCTCTCTACATTTCCTTGGTTCAGCTCCACACCTGCAGCAGCTAGGACATTGTGCTTACCGAAGGTCTGGTGGTAGTCAAGATCGAACTTGAAGCTATTGACATAGTTCTGTACGACACGACTCTCACGTATCCCACCCTCGGGGAGCACGGAGTAAGGCAGAGCATAAGGATCATTGGGGTCTGTACGCAGGTTCTTATTGTTGTTGCGCACGTTGGTCGTCTGCATGGCACGCATGCTGCGAGCTAGGACAGAGTGCTCGGTATTGTCGAGGAAGGTAACAGTATTGGTGTACTTGATATCGGTGACGAAGGTCGCACGTAGCTGCTTGAGGATATCCCAAGTGGCTGTCCCTTGGATGCCGAGGTAACCGAGGGTCTTTGTGCGGCGGCTCTCACGGAGCTCATCGAAGATATTGTAGGGGACGTAGTCCTGGGTATAGTTCTCCGTAGGCAGAAGGGCTCGGCTGGTCGTATTAGCATACTTGACTGCCGAAGTAGAGGGATCCTCCGAGGTGGTATATTCACCGATGAGGTTGAGGCCGATCTTGAGCGTGGGCAGGAGCTTGTAGTCCGCACTCATATTCCCCGAGTAGGTATTAGCTCGGCTACCGATCGTCCATCCTGGGTCGACACGTGCCGTGAGTGAGGCGAAAAGGTTAGTCTTGTTTGTCCCGCCGTTGAAGCTCAGCGTATGGTTGTGGACGATCGTGTTGCGATAGAGCTCCTTGAACCAGTTGGTATTAGCCCGCTCAGCAGCACGGAAGTAGGCCAAGCGAGAGGCTTCATCATTCGTTAGGCGAGGCTTACCCGAAGCGTCGAGCTCGTTGAAGAGCTGGTACATACGTCCGATAAGACCTTGGTCCTTGTTCGTCTCCAGCGTGTGGATCGGATACATCCCCCCGTCGAGTAGGTCTTGGATGAGCGCCACATGCTGCTGGGAGTTCATCACATTGACATCGTTGTAGGTAGGGATAGGGCGGTAGATGAATTCGCCTCGATAGCTCAAGGAGGAGACACCTGCAGAGCCAGACTTCGTCGTGATCTCTACGACCCCAGCGATACCACGAGGACCGTAGCTCGAAGTCTCCGAAGAAGTCGTGAGGATGCGCACCGAAGCGATATTGTCGATACTCAGACCAGGCACGATACCAGCAGCTACCTGCTTGGGGTCTGCCCCAGAGAAGGACTCTAGGCTGCCGTAGTCACTTCCGAGGACGACTCCATTGAGCACCCATAGTGGCTTAGCCTTCCCCGTGATCGAGGTTGCCCCACGGCTTGAGGTCGAGAGGATGACATCATCCTTCCCATCTCCTTGGTGCACGGCTGTACTGTCAGTCTTGGTCTTGTCTCTCTCCTGAGTGGGCACAGAGAGCTCTACGTCAAGCTGGGGCTGGGTGGCCACCAAAGTCTTGAGGATCTTACCATCGAGGATGAACTGGAGGGTTTGGCCTGATTCGAGCTCGATGACGTAGAGTCCTTGCTCAGTAGTCGCCATACTACGACCCGTCTCCTTTACGACGACTTGGATCTTGGGGAGCACCGCCTTCGAAGCATTTGTGACGCGCCCTGTGACCAAGATTTTCTGCGCTGAGGCCACGCTTCCTCCTAGGAGGAGAGCTAGGGCCAACGCTGAGAGTCTTGTCTTCATATACTCTGCTTTGATATCTAGTTGCGGGTGCGAAGATAACGCTTTTACACTATACACAGAGTTTAATCATTCACAATGACTTAATTATATTTTTTAAGATATCTATTTGCTCGCTCGACCCACAGTGAAGTGGCAAAAAGAAGCAAGGCCACCTCCCCGATTTGGGGAGGTGGCCTCTTAGCTTTGCTCTCTTAGGGCGTTTGTACTTCACGCCACACAGAGGGTGATAATATAGAAGTAGACTACTTCTTGCGGTTGCCGTAGCGGCTCATGAACTTGTCCACACGACCAGCCGTATCGACGAGCTTTGCCTTACCGGTAAAGAAGGGGTGCGACGTGCTGGAGATTTCCACCTTGATCAGAGGGTACTCTACTCCGTCGACGACGATCGTTTCCTTAGCTGCCATCGTCGAACGCGTGATGAAAATGTCTTCGTTAGACATGTCCTTGAATACTACAGGACGGTAGTTCTCAGGATGAATTCCTTTCTTCATTATTGTTATAACGTTATAATTTATCTACTTTTTCGCTGCAGCCGAAGCTGCTGGGTTGGTAACCGTAGGAGCGCTAATGGACTGCAAATATACAGATAATATATTGAATATCATACAAGCACACCGCCTCCCCTAGGGCTAAGGCATAATCATCTACAGCCTCAGCTAGAGCTCTAGGTCAAGGAAGCGTATCGGGTTGAGCTTGGCCAGCAACGCCTGTATCTGCGGGATTGACTTGCCTAGTTTTACCTTAAGGTACTGCTAGACACAGAAGTCTATCCGAGCTAGCAACTCCATATCCTTACCTGCTTCGCCTGCGTACTTGCTCCAGCCATTCCCACTGAAGGAGCGCAAGGTGGTGATCCTATCCCAACCTTAGAGCCTCCCCCACCCTCGGCTCAGCACTCACCCTCTTCCTCCCCCCCAAGAACAGCTCGCCCCGCCATGCGTACATGACGGGGCGAGCTATACTAGGGCTTAGGGGCTTCCCCTTGAGGCAAGGGGGTAGCACGGCTCGGAGAACTAAGCGAAGAGATCGTTGAGCCCCTCGGCGATCGTTGGGTGCGTGAAGATCTGGGAACGGAGGTAGCTGGCAGGGATACCGTTGTCGATAGCCATCTTGATGAGGTTCGCCAGCTCGTGCGCCTCAGCACAGAGGAGCGTAGCTCCGAGGATGAGATCGGTCTCGGGATCGACCAGCGCCTTCAGCAGTCCATCGGTCTGGGTGAGGACCTTTGCCTTGGGGATGGAGCTAGCGGGGATCTTATGCAGGCGGTACTTGATCCCACGGCGCTCGGCTTCCTGCTCCGTCAGGCCGATCTGCGCCAGCGGTGGCGTAGTGAAGACGCAGGTAGGCAGGACACCACGATTGTGTATCGTGCGCTGCCCCGATCCGAGGAGCTGATCCCGAACGATACGGTAATCATCCAGCGAGACGTAGGTGAACTGCGGGCTCCCCGCAACATCGCCCATCGCCCAGACTCCCTCGCCAGCACGTAGCAGTTCGTCCGTCACGATGAAGCCACGGTCATCGGTGTGTATGCCCGCATGCTCAAGGCCGAGCGCCTCGGTATTGGGCACGCGTCCCACGGCCAGCAGTACGGCTTCGCTGTCGAAGCGTCCTACCGTCGTCACCGTCGTCACTGCCTCAAGGCTGGACTCGAAGCCCTCGACGGCAGCCCCCAGCACGATCTGGATGCCCTTAGCCTCGAGCAGGCGCTGCATCTCCTCGGCGATGTCTCTATCCTCACGTGCGAGGAAGCGATCCCCCTGCTCCAGCAAGGTCACTGCAGTGCCGAAGGCTTGATACATGCAAGCGAACTCAAGGGCAATATAGCCTGCGCCCACGATGACGAGGCGCTCGGGGCGCTCTGCAAGGCTCAGCAGGGCACGGCTATCGTAGATACGTGCGTCCGAAGCACCAGGCAACTCGAGGAGACGGCTACGTGTACCCGTATTGATGAAGATGCGTGTAGCGGTGACTTCGTAGCTCCCTTCGGCCCCCTCGAGGCGCAGGCGGTGCGGACCGACGAAGGAGGCCTCAGCCGTGAGCACACGGAGGCCAGGGATGCTGGCGAGCTTGTCATAGTTGGCTGCACGCAGTGCGGTGACGAGCTTCGTCTTACGTGCCATCGCCGCATGGTAGGCAGCGTCCTTATCCTGAAGGCGGCCACTGAGTTCGCCCTCGACGAGGAGTGTCTTAGAGGGGATACAGCCGACATTGATACAGGTGCCGCCGTACATAGTGGCATCACGCTCGACAAGGAGTACGGACTCGCCCGCACGAGCGAGATCTGCGGCAAGGGTCTTACCTGCCTTACCGAAGCCTATGATGAGGTTGTTTACTTGGATCTGTTCCATGAGGTATCGTGATGAATGTATATATATAAAGGTAAGAGCTTTGGGCTCCATTTGGTTCTGCCTAGAGCTATATCTGCACGACCACTTTACACAGCCTTGACTCCTCCCCTAGCCGTCGGGGAATTCCCGAGAGCAGTCTCTGAGCTTCTAAGCTTGAGCGTCAGGGTGTGAAGAGGCGGGGCATCGGGTGGCGATTGAGGGGAAGGGGAAGAAGGGAGGCGGAGGCTGGTGAAGAAGGCGCTCTCCGACGGGGACTAGAAGCCTCCTTCAAATACCCGCTAGAAAAACCTATGGTAGGTCGTCCATACGACCTACCGTGGGTCGGTGAGACGACCTACCGTAGGTTTTCTCGGCGACCTACCGTAGAGTCCTTTTTGGGCCATCTGAAGGCATTGACTTAGAGGCCTTGCAATCCCTCTCCAGATCAGGCCTAGCGAGGGGCTAGCTCTTATAAAAGAGCTTCCCCCCATGCTCCAAGCCTAAGGCAAGGAGGATGAGGGGAAGCAATACACATCTACATCTTTATGAAAAATAGGCTGGAGATAGGAGCTTTGGCAACCTCACCCCCAGCATCTCAACCCCTAGGTATCCACACCCAAAAGTCAACTTTTCGGTAACAAATATAGACATTTATCCGAAAACAAAGCCATCTGCAAGCAAAATAGACAGGACTAACCTCCTCCGAAGCTAGTGGGATCCTTCTCCCGAGCGCTCCTCCCCGCTTGAGTGAAGGGGTAAGGCTACGGACTCACGGCTCTACCCTCCTCCCCCAGACCGCTATAGAAGGCATGCTATACACGGGATAGCCTCCGGCAACGAACGAAGCGCCCCCGCCAGTAGGCCATGCTACTAGCGGGGACGCCTTCCCCTAGGAGAAGTGCTCACCGAGCGTGAGCATCCTCCGTGAGGTCTATGACCGAAAGTTTACTTCTGACGGGTGAAAGGCATCGACTCTACATCCTCGTCGATATCTACGTTCTCCGCAGAGTGCTTGCGTGAGATCCTCAGCAGATCTGACTTCTCATCGTAGAAGAAGGCTAGACCCTTGATCTGATCCTTCTGCTCCATAGGATTATGTTCGTTAGGGTTATTCTTACGAGCCTCCACAAAGCGCTCACCGTAGCCGACGAACTCGGAGGACAGAAGGGTCAGCACGCCATCGGCATAGGAGTAGCGTCCAGCAGTGGTCTCCTCGGTATTGAACTCAGAACTTAGATGATCCTTGTACTCTCCTTGAGTAACACGATAGTAGCGGAACTCATAGGAGCCATCAGCCTTGAAGGTCAAGCGATAAGTCTCCGTAAGCTTACCACCACTGGACTGATGAGAGAGCAACCAGGTACCAACAACAGCGGGACCCTTAGGGGTCTGCTCTTCGGTCTGAGTCTTAGGGCTGTCTTTTTGGCAAGACACAAAGCCGAAGCCAAGGGCACCGGCTAGAAGTAGAGAAAAAATCTTCTTCATTGAATTGAGGATAAATAATTGGGGTAAAAGCTACACAGCTTCGAGGAGCTCATAGAGATCCCACAGGGCTGTGTGGCGGATCATAGAGGCGAGAGGGCCATCTCTGGTGAGGGGCTCGCCTTTGGGGAAGAGTGAACCGATTCGAAGGAGAGTATATCGACTCCCAAAATAACAAAGCTACCAAGACCTAGCAGAGATTCATGGTAGCTGTGTGATAGAGATCTGAGGGGAGCGGATAGATCTATCCTGAGACTCGCCTTAGTATAGATACAAAAAGACGAACCCCCGCTTCTTACGAAGCGAGGGTTCATCAAGAGAGGGATTACTCAGCGCTTTCAGCAGCTGGAGCTTCAGCCTTCGTAGAGCGACGTGAACGACGAGTCTTAGGAGCAGCCTTCTTCTCAGCCTTTTCCTTAAGCATGTTCTCGTTGTAGTCTACGAGTTCGATGAAGCAGACAGCAGCGTTGTCACCGAGGCGATGACCCGTCTTGAGGATACGGGTGTAGCCACCTGGACGGTCAGCGATCTTCTCAGCGACAGGGCCGAAGAGCTCCTTGACAGCGTACTTATTCTGCAGCTCAGCGAAGACGATACGGCGAGCGTGCGTGCTGTCTTCCTTAGCACGGGTCAGCAGGGGCTCGACATAGACACGCAGTGCCTTAGCCTTAGCGACCGTGGTGAAGATGCGCTTGTGCAGGATGAGCGATGCCGCCATGTTGGAGAGCATAGACTCACGGTGCGCCTTCTTACGCCCTAGATGATTGAATTTCTTATTATGTCTCATCTTTCTACTTAGTCATTATCTAATTTGTACTTGCTAACATCCATCCCGAAGTCCAGCCCTAGGCGCTCCATGAGATCGTTGAGTTCGTCCATAGACTTCTTACCGAAGTTGCGGAACTTGTTCAGCGTCTCACGATCGAGGACCACCAGGTCAGCGAGCTTGAGGACATTACCAGAGCGGAGGCAGTTCTGAGCACGGACTGAGAGATCGAGATCCTTCAGTTCCGTCTTCAGCAGCTGAGAGATATGATCAATCTCCTGCTGATCTTCTGCTTCGACTACTTCATCTTCCTCTTCGATGGACTCTTCGACCTCTACGGGATCATCCGTGAAGAGGCGGAAGTGGTCGATGAGGATAGCTGCAGCGTCCTTGAGAGCCTGTAGCGGATGGATACTTCCATCGGTCGTGATCTCGAGGATGAGCTTTTCGTAGTCCGTCTTCTGCTCGACACGGTAATTCTCAGTGAAGTACTTGACGTTGCGGATAGGAGTATAGATCGAATCGATAGCGATCGTCTGTAGCTCGTTCTCCTTCGCTGTATCGACCAGCTTCTCGTCAGCAGGGATGTATCCACGTCCCTTGTTGATGGAGAGTTCGATGGTCAGCGAATAGGCTTCGTCAATGTGACAGATGACAAGCTCAGGGTTGAGGACTTCGAAGGAGGCCAGCTTACCATTGAGCTCCCCGGCGAGGAACTGCTTCTGAGAAGAGATCGTCAGGCTGACAGTCTCCTCAGTCGCATCAGGCACAAGGGCACGGAAGCGGACCTGCTTCAGGTTGAGAATGATGTTAGTTACATCCTCCAAGACACCCGGAATAGTAGCAAATTCATGATTGACACCTTCGATCTTGATGGTCGAGATGGCGTAGCCTTCGAGTGAAGAAAGGAGTATGCGGCGCAGGGCATTACCAACAGTGGTAGCGTAGCCCGGCTCCAGAGGACGGAACTCAAACTTAGCGTACGAGTCCGTCGCATCCATCATGAGGACGTTTTCGGGCTTCTGAAATGCTAATATTGCCATGTGAGTGAGATACTAGGGATTATTACTTAGAGTATAGTTCGACGATCAGCTGCTCCTTGATCTCCTCGGGGATATCTTCACGCTGAGGAACGCTGAGGAACTTCCCAGAGAGCGAAGCCTGATTCCACTCAAGCCAGCTGTAGCTGCTGTGGCTACGACCAGCCAGAGAGTCGGTGATGACCTCTAAGCTCTTAGCCTTCTCACGAACACCGACGACCTGACCGGGCTTGAGGGTGTAAGAAGGGATATTGACGACCTGACCATCGACAGTGATGTGACGGTGCGAGACGAGCTGACGAGCAGCAGCACGCGTCTTAGCGATACCGAGGCGGTAGACGACGTTGTCTAGACGGCTCTCGAGGAGCTGAAGGAGCACTTCACCGGTAACCCCCTTAGAACGCTGAGCCTTCTCGAAGAGGTTGCGGAACTGACGCTCAAGTACGCCATAGGTGTACTTAGCCTTCTGCTTTTCCTTAAGCTGGATGCCGTATTCGCTGGTCTTACGACGGCGGTTATTCCCGTGCTGTCCAGGAGGGTAGTTCTTCTTGGAGAGAACCTTGTCAGCACCGAAGATAGGAGCGCCGAGCTTACGGGCGATTTTTGATTTTGGACCTGTATATCTTGCCATTGTCTTCTATTGTTTGGCAGTACGAGACACCTCGTGCGAGGAGGTGTGGCATCCTACGTGAGCTAGAGCGAGACGAAGGTGGACGGAGTGCAGCCGCGACCGGTTATGAGGAGAGGATAGATATATGAAAGTATAGCCAATCTATTCACTCGTCGTCGACCTGATCTTCTTCGCTAGGCCTTCGGTGGATCACCTACGCTCTCGAGACAGACACCCTCTAGTGAGGTATCCAGACGAGAGCTTCTCTATCATGTACTGCGATCTTATGAAACTTCTCTGTGATCTAAAGCGACATCAGGGATTAGACACGACGGCGCTTAGGAGGACGGCAACCATTGTGAGGCATTGGGGTCACGTCGACGATCTCGGTGACTTCGATGCCAGCACCGTGGATGGTACGGATAGCAGACTCACGGCCGTTACCTGGGCCCTTAACGAAGACCTTCACCTTACGGAGGCCGAGGTCGTAAGCGACCTTAGCGCAGTCCTGAGCTGCCATCTGTGCAGCGTAAGGAGTGTTCTTCTTAGAGCTACGGAATCCCATCTTACCAGCGGAAGACCAGCTGATGACCTGACCATCATTGTTGGTCAGAGAGATGATGATGTTATTAAAAGAAGAATGGATGTGAGCCTGACCCACAGCGTCGATCTTGACGACCTTCTTCTTTGCTACTACTTTCTTTGCCATATCAACGTCTATTACTTACTAGCCTTCTTCTTATTTGCGACAGTCTTCTTCTTACCCTTACGAGTACGAGCGTTGTTCTTCGTACTCTGACCGCGTAGAGGCAGACCGATACGGTGACGGACACCACGGTAGCAACCGATGTCCATCAGTCGCTTGATGTTGAGCTGGACTTCGGAGCGAAGATCCCCTTCGACCTTGTATTCAGCGCCGATCACCTCACGGATAGCAGCAGCCTGGTCGTCGGTCCAGTCCTTGACCTTGATATTGCGATCGACCCCAGCCTTATCGAGGATCTTCACAGCGCTGCTGCGACCGATCCCGAAGATGTAAGTCAAGGCAATTTCTCCTCGTTTGTTTTGTGGCAAGTCGACGCCAACAATTCTGATAGCCATACTTATCTTAGTTCGTTTAATATAGTCCGATGGTTAAGACTACCCCTGACGTTGCTTGAACTTGGGGTTCTTCTTGTTGATTACGTACAGACGCCCCTTGCGACGAACGATCTTGCAGTCGGCGGTGCGCTTCTTGAGTGATGCTCTTACTTTCATATCTATATAGGGTTATTTATATCTGAATGATATACGCCCCTTGGTCAAGTCGTAGGGAGACATCTCTACCTTGACCTTGTCACCTGGGAGGATCTTGATGTAGTGCATACGCATCTTCCCAGAGATATGGGCGGTGATGACGTGACCATTCTCTAGCTCCACCTTGAACATAGCGTTCGAGAGGGCTTCGAGGATGACTCCGTCTAGTTCTATAGCTGCTTGCTTCGGCATAAGTGCGATTTACGACTTAAAACTCTCTGTCTACTAAGACTTCCTTGATGAAGTCAAACGAAGATAGGATATCGGCCTTGCCATCACGAATAGCGACACAGTGCTCGAAATGAGCGGATGGCTTACCGGTCTTCGTACGGACGGTCCAGCCATCACGCTCGAAGACGACGTTCTTCGATCCCATGTTGACCATAGGCTCGATGCAGATGCACATCCCTGAGCGGAGCTCGGGACCAGTGCCTCGGCGACCGAAGTTCGGCACACCTGGCTCCTCGTGCATATTCTTCCCGATACCATGTCCCTCCAGCTCGCGGACGATGTGATAGCCTCTAGCTTCGCAGTATTGCTGCACAGCTGCGCCTATATCACCGACACGCTTACCAGCGACGGCATGTTCGATACCGACATAGAGAGACTCCTTGGTGGTGCGGAGCAGGGCGAGTGTCTCAGGAGCTACTTCACCAACGGCGAAGGTATAAGCTGAGTCACCCGTGAATCCTGCCAGCTTCGTACCGCAGTCGACGGAGACGATGTCTCCCTCCTTGAGTACGACCTTGGAGGAAGGGATGCCATGCACCACATGGTCATTGACCGAGGTGCAGAGGCTCCCAGGGAAACCATTATATCCGAGGAAGGCTGGAGTAGCACCGTTGTCACGGATGAACTCCTCAGCACGTCTATCCAGATCCAGAGTCGAGACTCCTGGTGCTATGATCTTAGCGACCTCTGCAAGCGTACGTCCCACCAAAAGATTGGCCGCACGCATGAGCTCGATCTCTTCGTCTGTCTTCAAGTAAATCATCTTAGTAAGCAGCTACTGAGCCTGTACGTCCCTTGATACGACCACTCTTGAGCAGGCCATCGTAGTGGCGCATCAAGAGATGGCTTTCGATCTGCTGCAGGGTATCGAGTACGACACCTACGAGGATCAGGAGAGACGTTCCCCCGAAGAACTGAGCAAATCCCCCTGAGATACCGAGGACACGAGCGAAGGCGGGCATAATAGCCACGATAGCGAGGAAGAAGGCTCCTGGGAGGGTGATGCGGTCCATGATCGCATCAAGGTATTCCTTAGTAGCCTTACCTGGCTTCACACCTGGGATGAACCCGTTGTTGCGCTTCAGGTCGTTAGCCATCTGCGTGGGGTTGATCGTGATCGCCGTGTAGAAGTAGGTGAAGAGGAGGATGAGGATAGCGAAGACAAGGTTGTACCAGACTCCGGTATTGTCCATGAAGGCCTGAATGAAGCCGCTGGTGCTGTCCCCCTGAGCCCAGCTAAGGAGCGTGATAGGGAGCATCATGATCGTCTGCGCGAAGATGATCGGCATGACGTTAGCGGCATTGACCTTCAGAGGGATGTACTGGCGAGCACCGCCGTACTGCTTGTTCCCCACGACACGCTTAGCGTACTGTACGGGCACACGACGTGTCCCCTGTACCAGCAGGATAGCGCCTGCCATGACGAAGAGCAAGAAGACGATCTCGAAGAGGAACCACACGAGCCCCCCGGCACCGCCCGAGGCACGTGTCCCCCACTCAGCGAGGACTGCACTTGGGAGACGAGCGATGATCCCGATCATGATGATCAGAGATACCCCATTACCCAAGCCCTTGTCGGTGATACGTTCGCCGAGCCACAGGACAAACATGCTCCCTGCAGCCATGACGACGATCGCATAGATATCGAACCATAGTCCTTCGGGGAGAGAGCCCCCAGCATTACGCAGCTGCATGTTCAGGTTGACTAGGTAAGCCGAACCCTGGACGAGCAGGAGGAGTACGGTCAGATAGCGTGTCCACTGGTCGATCTTGCGGCGCCCGCTCTCACCTTCCTGCTGTAGCTTCTGGATAGAAGGCACAGCGATAGCGGCGAGCTGCATGACGATAGATGCGGAGATATAAGGCATGATCCCCATAGCGAAGATCGAGGCATTAGAGAATGCCCCCCCGGAGAACATATCCAGGAGTGCCATCAGACCTTCGCTCGTCTGCTTCTGCAGGGCGCTGAGCTGGTTAGGATCGATCCCTGGGATGACGATGTACGACCCCAGGCGATAGATCAGGACGAAAAACAAGGTGGTGAGGATCCGCTGACGCAGTTCCTCGACCTTCCATATGTTCTTCAGTGTCTCTATAAAGCGCATGAGCTACTAGAGTTTTACTGCACTGCCTCCCTGAGCGATGATAGCCGCTTCAGCAGACTTGGAGAAAGCGTTAGCTTCCACTTCAAGCTTCAGGCTGAGCGTACCGTTACCAAGGATCTTGACCAGATCATTCTTACCGATGAGACCGGCTTCGATGAGGTCAGCCTTAGCGACACGGGTGAGGCCCTTAGCCTCAGCTAGGCTCTGGAGCGTAGCGAGGTTGACAGGTGCATATTCGACACGATTGATATTCTTGAAGCCGAACTTAGGCAGGCGGCGCTGGATAGGCATCTGCCCCCCTTCGAAGCCAATCTTCTTAGAATAGCCCGAGCGGCTCTTAGCCCCCTTGTGACCACGAGTAGAAGTACCCCCGAGACCAGAGCCTGGACCACGGCCGATGCGCTTGCGCGTCTTGACTGAGCCCTCTGCGGGCTTCAAACTAGATAAATCCATTTCTTTTTCTGTCTTTCTTTATAGGGTGATTACTCTACGATGCGCACCAGGTGCTTGACCTTCTCGACCATACCACGGATCTGTGGCGTGTCATTGTGCTCGACGATCTGATTGAGCTTCTTGAACCCAAGCGCCTGGAGCGTGAGCTTCTGAGGCTTAGGGCTCTTGATCTTGCTACGTACTTGTTGGATCTTTATCGTTGACATTGTACTTACAGTCTAGTTGTGATGATTAGCCCTTGAATACCTTTTCGACGGAGACACCACGCTGACGAGCGACCATCAGAGGCGAACGCATCTGAGTAAGTGCTTCGATAGTAGCCTTGACGAGGTTGTGTGGGTTAGAAGAGCCCTTGCTCTTAGCGAGGACATCCGTGACACCGACACTCTCTAGGACGGCGCGCATAGCACCCCCAGCCTTCACCCCAGTACCGGCAGAAGCAGGCTTGAGGAAGACGCGAGCACCGCCGAATGAAGCGGACTGCTCATGAGGGATCGTACCCTTGTGGAGAGGGATCTGCTTGAGGTTGCGGCGAGCAGCTGCACCACCCTTCTGGATAGCAGCGGATACTTCGCCAGCCTTACCGAGACCGAAGCCGATGCGACCTTCTTCGTCACCAACGACGACGATAGCAGCGAAGGTGAAGGTGCGGCCCCCCTTGGTCACCTTGGTGACACGGTTGATAGCCACGAGGCGTTCGACGAGCTTATCCTTCTGCTCGGAGTCTCTATTCATCTTTGAGCGATTATCTGACATTGCGATAGACGGTATTAAAAGTTAAGACCTGCCGCACGTGCAGCATCTGCGAGCTCCTTCACACGGCCGTGGTAGAGGTAGCCATTACGGTCAAATACTACGGTGGACACTCCTGCAGCCTGAGCAGCCTTAGCTACTTCTGCTCCGACGAGCGCAGCGATCTCCTTCTTCGTCCCTTCAGCGGTGAGCTTCAGAGAAGAGGCACTAGCCAGGGTGACGCCATCGACATCGTTGATCACCTGAGCATAGATCTGCTTATTGCTTCGGAATACCGTCAGGCGAGGACGCTCTGCCGTACCGCTGATCTTGGCACGTACACGCGTCTTGATCTTCTGTCTTCTTGTTTCTTTCTGTGGCATGATTGCTTTATACGTGTTTATAGCGGTTTACTTACCTGCGCTCTTACCAGACTTGCGACGAACCTCTTCACCTTCGAAGCGAATCCCCTTACCCTTGTAAGGCTCGGGCATACGGAAGGAGCGGATCTTAGCGCAGACCTGACCGAGGAGCTGCTTGTCAGCCGAGGAGAGGATGATCAGAGGGTTCTTGTTACGCTCCGTCTTCGTCTCAACACTGATTTCCTTAGGCAGCTGAAGGAAGACATTGTGCGTGAAGCCAAGGGAGAGCTCGAGGATCTGACCCTGGTTAGAAGCACGATAACCGACCCCTACGAGTTCGAGGGTCTTAGAGAAACCTTCAGAAACCCCAACGACCATATTATGGATTAGGGCTCGGTAGAGACCGTGTAGTGAGCGATCTTCGCGCTCATCACTGCTACGACGTACGATGACCTCGGCACCCTCTACGGCTACCTCGATACGAGCATCGATACTCTGAGAGAGTTCACCCTTAGCGCCCTTGACTGAGACGACGCCATCCTTCACGGACACCGTGACCCCTGCGGGGATGCTTACTGGGTGCTTACCTATTCTTGACATAGTTGTTGTACCTCCTTGCTTTAGTAGATGTAACATAGCACTTCGCCACCCACCTTGAGCTGCGAAGCTTCCTTATCGGTCATGACACCCTTCGAAGTAGAGAGGATAGCGATACCGAGACCATTGAGTACACGAGGCATCTCACGATACCCTACATACTTACGAAGACCTGGGCGAGAGACGCGCTTGAGGGCCTTGAGCGCATTGACGCGGCCCGAACGGTCGTACTTCAGAGCCACCTTGATGCTCCCCTGAGGGCCATCTTCGACGAACTTGAAGTTGAGGATGTACCCCTTGTCGAAGAGGATCTTCGTGATCTCTTTCTTTAGATTAGACGCGGGGATCTCGACCACACGGTGGCCCGCCTTCACTGCATTACGCAGGCGCGTCAGATAATCTGCAATAGGATCTGTCATTAAAACTGAGAATTAAATTGATCCGGACTTCCCGGACAATATTTAAACATACTGCTTGGTGCTCTCTGCCATCTACTTACCTCCCTCACGAGAGGGTATAGAGGCACAAAAAGCATGCAAATTTACGAACTATTTACGACTCCTGCAACTTCCACAAGCATAGGCATATCGTATCAACTCAACGCACCCCAAAATCAGCACCTCTATACCAACCATGAGAAATAGAAAAACCCGTAACCCGTGGAGCGAAACACAAGCACTTCGTTCTTGAGGCACACTCCCCTCAAGCACCCGAGCAAATCACCCGCCACAAAAAACACTCGCCTCAGCTACTCTAGGGTAGCCGAGGCGGGTATCTTATCTATAAAAGGGCTATTATTCCTTCTTTCCGTTTATAAAGGCAGAGACAATACCAGCTATAGAGAGCGTACTAAAGAGCCCCGCTAGCCAAGGCTTGTCCAAGTAAAGAGCCCATGCGGTGATCGCTAAGAATACGAGGAGCGAAAGGAATGCAAAGACCTGTCCGAGCAGACGCTCAGTATGCCCTCGCTTATTATCCCGAGCCAGAAGATCTACACTCTGACGTGCCACCTCATGTCTGAAGCTTCGCTCTTCGTCTGTGATCCGTTGAAAATAAGAGACGAGTCCCGAATCAACCTCTTGATACTTAGCCAGCTCATCAGCAGAGGGCATGGGATTATTATCAATGACAATATGCTCTTCACTGAGCGTCCCTACGGCATCTGGACGCTGGAGGGTAGCGTTCGTGCGCTTGACACTATTCTTGCCCATAGCTCATCCGTATCTTCTGCCAAGCTCTACCCATATCACCCTGAACAGCCTGCCAGTCACTAGCTAGGCGCTCCCGATCACTCATAGTACGGTAGCTTTCGACAAGCTTCTCTAGCCTCTCGATCTCGGGATCCCGTCTACGCATAGGCGGATTGAATATGGAGGTGAACCCCTCTAGGAAAATACGCAGTGCACACATAGCTAATCCTTGATTGTATGAGCTATACAAAGATAGCACTTTCCCCACACCTATGCAGACAAGTCCAGCTGAGACAGAGCATATCCCCCGAAGGAAGCCCAACAAAACCCGCTGCATAGACCTCAAGTTTGAACAAATACTTTCCTCTTAATCACAAGCGATACTCAAGGAAGACAAGAGGCAAAAAGTGACAGCGCCCCTCCGCCACAAGGTAGGCAGAGGGGCGCTGTGATGCTGCTGGGGCTACACTACAGGCGGAAGCCGTAGCTAACACTCCACACGATCGGATACTCCTTGTCCTTCAGCGTGCTCTCCCAACGACTTTTCGTCCCCGACTCATACCGTGACCACCAGGCACTAACCCCGACAGAGAGGCCAAGATAGCTTGACTCCCCGACACCGAAGACCCAGCCAATGGTAGGCGCGACTGCGTAGCTCTCTCTGGAAGACTCATACCAATAAGAAGTGTCTTTACGGCGGACACGTTCAGGCTCGAGCAAGGTCCATCGAGGGAGTACGACCAAACCTAAGAGTCCGACATAACCACCCGTACAGAAGCCAGCCCTCGACGATTCTCCAGAGAAGTAATAACGAGGACCAAACTCCGCCGCAGGAATAAGCCCTAGAAAGGAGAGCTTCTTATCTTCTATTGACAGAGCAGGCACAAGCCCCGCACGAGCGCCCACACTGAAGTGCTGCCCAAGTGGGTGCTCGTAGTAGACACCATTAAATGTACCCAGTTGGAGGCCGAAGGCGGGGCTGACCACCTCCTGAGCC
The DNA here is from genome assembly GCF_938039215.1 of uncultured Porphyromonas sp. Lineage (GTDB taxonomy): Bacteria > Bacteroidota > Bacteroidia > Bacteroidales > Porphyromonadaceae > Porphyromonas. The sequence continues at coordinate 35,087 of NZ_CALHVI010000041.1, forward strand.
TTAGCGACATGGAGCGACAAAGCGAGGAGCGCTCCAGCAGCAAATAGTTTTGTTTGCATACGCCTATCCTACTTATGATTCTTACTTAGATCAATGAGGCCTCTTCCCAGGCAGAAGTGAGCAGGTTTACCTCCTCCTTCAGTTCAAGCCTTCTGACAGGTAAAGGTAATAAAATAGCAGTCTAGACACGATCCAGCACAAGCCTCTCCAAGCGCCCCTCCCAGCGGGGCAAAATAAAACCTACGGTAGGTCGCCTCAGCGACCCACGGTAGGTCGTCGAGGCGACCCACAGTAGGTTTTCCCGACGACCTACCGTAGGTTCCTTTTCGGGGTCTCCAGAGAGCCCTTTCTAAGCGGGTTTGTAGAGGGCCCAATTTGGAGCAGAACGCTCGTTCTCTTGAGAGCTAAAGGAGAGCCGATCAAGGCGCACCAAGTCAGTGCGTTTCCCCTTTTCGCTATCTTTGTGTAAAGCAATAGTTTAGAAGACATGAATCTACCCTCCATCAAGAAGCTCCTTCTGAGCCGAGGCGCACGAGTACTACTGACCTTCGTTGTAGCGGCACTTGTCGTCATGCTACTAGCCCCAAGAGACAGAAGCTTCCAATATACCTTCAGCAGCGGCAAGCCTTGGGCTTATGACCTCGTCACAGCTCCGTACGACTTCCCCATCTACAAGTCTAGCGAACAGCTACGCATGGAGCAGGACAGCATCCGTCAGGAGACACTACCCGTCTATACCTACGATGCCGACCTCCTTCCCCGCAAGCTCAACCAGCTCCACGATACCTACGAGAAGCGATTCACCACGACGATCCCCCGAGCTTACTATGACTTCCTCAAGGAAGAGCTACGACAGTTCTACACCAACGGGATTATCCAAGCCTCTAACCTCAGCACACTGAAGGAAGCTGGGCTTCTAGAGGTCAACCTCCTTGGTGCGGACAACGTCTTAGCCCGCAAACCCATCACCCAATTCTATAGCTTAAAGGAAGTTTATGATCTGATCTTCGACCATGCGTCGAAGGCTGGACTGCAGCGGGACGAACTGCAGAAGATGAGCGTCGCCTCCTACCTCGAAGACAACATTCGCTACGACAAGGAGTATTCGGCCAAGCTCCTTGATGATGCTCTGGGACGCTTATCCTCTTCGTCGGGACTCGTCCAGCAGGGCGAACGAATCATCGACCGAGGAGAGATCGTCACCCCCTATATATATAATGTACTCCGATCGCTACGCATCGAGCAGGTCGAGCGAATGGGCGGCGAGACGCAGTCGATCTTCAATCTCGGGCTGCTACTCTACTGCGGACTGCTCTTCGGTGTGCTTGCCAGCTACCTCCTCCTCTTCTGCAAGAGCTTCTTGACCCAGCCGAAGAACCTCCTGCTCCTGCTGGTACTCATGCTGAGCTTCATCGTGATGACGGAGCTCCAAGCTAGTACGGGACTCTTCCCCACTCAGGTCATCCCCTACGTGATGTTCCTCTTGCTTCTGCGCATCTTCTTCGGTAGCCACCTTGCGCTCAATGCCTACCTCATCACGATCCTTACCGCAGCTTACTTCGTTCCTTCAGAGCCCCTAGCCTTCATCTTCATCCAGATCACAGCGGGCTTCACAGCGCTCTTCTCCCTGCAGAGCCTCACCTCACGAGGTCAGATCATCCGAGCTGCCTTCGCCGTGTACCTCGTGTATATCGGCTCCTCGATGATCATCCAGCTGATCCACGAAGATGCTATCACCTCAGACTATTGGATCCAACTGCTCTACTACGGGATCAACCTGATCTTCCTGATGTTCTCCTACATCTTGGCCTTCGTCATCGAGCGCATCTTCGACTACGTATCCAATATCCGCCTCGTCGAGCTCAGCGATACCAATATGCCCCTACTTCAGGAGCTCTCCGAGATCGCCCCAGGCACCTTCCAGCACTCCTATCAGGTATCTATCCTGGCCACTGCTGCAGCGATGAAGATCGAAGCTGATGCCCAGCTCGTCCGTACAGGAGCGCTCTACCACGACATCGGCAAGATGCTGCACCCCGAGTTCTTCACTGAGAATTCTCCCGTGAGCAATCCCCATCAGTTCCTCACCTACCAAGAGAGTGCACGCATGATCATCCGCCACGTCACCGATGGCATCACGCTGGCACAGAAGCACGGACTACCCGATCCCGTCATCGAATTCATCCGCACCCATCACGGACGAAGCACCACCCGCTACTTCTACAATTCGTATGCGAATGAGCATCCCGACGAAGAGGTTGATCCCGAACCCTTCACCTACCCAGGGCCCAATCCTTATACCCGAGAGCAGGGGATCCTCATGCTGGCAGACAGCGTAGAGGCAGCTAGTCGTAGCCTCAGCGAATACACCGAAGAAGGCATCCGTAACCTCATCGACAAGATCGTCGATAGCATCGTCGCCGAAGGGCTACTCAACGATACCCCGCTGACCTTCCACGACATCAAGGAGACCAAGGAAGTCTTCTACCTCAAGCTTAAGACGATGTATCACGCACGCATCGCTTACCCCGACAAGAAGAAGTAAGCCCACCCACATGCACTCCCCCATTTTCCTCATCGGCTTCATGGGCTCGGGCAAGAGCACCGTGGGACGGCATCTCGCCGATATCCTTGGCTTCCGATTCATTGATACCGATGTCTTCATCGAGACACGCTTCCGAGAGCGCATCACCGATATCTTTGCTAAGTATGGGGAGGAAACCTTTAGACGCAGGGAGCGCATGGCGATCGAGGAACTGATGAGCATGCCCGAGACGGTATTCGCTACCGGCGGGGGACTCCCTTGCCAAGGCGACACGATGGACCTCCTTCTTGAGGCGGGACGCACGGTCTACCTTCGGGGATCAGTACCTATGTTAGCAGCTCGATTGGAGCTCTGTAAGCGCACCCGCCCCACCATCCGAGACAAGAGCGGTGAGGAGCTCCTCGAGTTCGTCACCAAGAGCTTAGAAGTACGGGGTCCCATCTATGATCGGGCACATTCGATCTACGACATCGACGAAGTAGATACCGTAGCCAAGGAGCGCCTCCTCGCCGAGGAGATCGCCCGAGACCTACAGCTCAAATAAATTCACCCTTCCCGCTCTCCAGGGCCCTCCTCTTTTCCCTCTCCTAAACTCCCCTACACCTAGCCCTAAGCGCCCATATTCCCACCCATACACGCCTCTATCCTTAACCCTAAATACTCCTACCTCCACTGCTAGAGACCCTATTCTCAGCCCTCAAACACCTACCTCCCCTCGCTAGAGAGACCTTTCCCTCTTCTAAATTACTCCTATCCTATCTCCCCGTAAATACTCCTCCTCCCCTACCAGCGGCAAGGCGCAACGACAAGACACATCCGCCAACACAGCGACAAGACGCACAAACAAGCCCCGACGACAAACCACAAAGCAAGAGCGCCGAGAAGTTTCAATTACTTCTCGGCGCTCTTGCCTTATGGTTCGTGACTCCGACAGGATTCAAACCTGTAACCTTCTGATCCGTAGTCAGATGCTCTATTCAGTTGAGCTACGGAGCCTAATTCTAGTTATTGAAAGGGTCTCTTGGACGATTTCGGATGCAAAGGTATACTTTTTTTCTTTACTAGCCAAACAATGGACAAGGAAACTGCATAAAAAAGAAGAGGAGCATCAGGCATACAGCCTAATGCTCCTCTCTAAATTCCACGTAGGACCTTCGCAGATATGGTCTACGAACGACCTACCATTCGCCCCCGTCTTCGATATCGTCGACGTTACCTTCTACAGAGAAGGTGAGCAGGAGGCTAAGATCGTTATTCAGCACGAGCTTGCTGATCTGTGGAGCTTCGTAGAGCTCCTTTTCTAGATGCTTCATCATTTTATTTATTTCGTTGGATTTTACTTGATAACAATTTGGCAATACCAAGACAACATACACTATGAAAAAGGGTGCAAACTGAGAGAAGACTCCTCTAGCTAATAGCCATAAGCTGAGATGGGGAACAAGCCCTCGACTCCAATTACAACCATTTCAAGGCACAAAGGAACAAAAAAAAAGCTAACAAACCAAAAACATGAACCTCATCACCTCTCCCCAACCTTCCCTAAAGAAAGCCTTCCCTTGAAGTCTACATCGCCCCCAAGAGAGGGAAGATAAGAGAAGGAAAGAAGAGAGGAAGGGAGCACGGGGGCAGCCTCGTGCTCCTTCTTCCATAGGTATCCCCACACTAGGCAGGGAGATAGCAGGTGAATGGTCGATGGAAGAGAGCTTAGGAGGCTCCTCCCTCTTGGATGATCCCATTGCCTCCCTAACAGAGAGGGTCAAGAGGAGATCCTAGTCATACTCCAGAGTTAGCACATCCGACTCTAGAGCTTTACGCTATTTTTCTGTTCGTCTTAGTAGCCTTAAGGGAGAGACCCTATATCTTCTTCAGACGCATAACGACATTATAGAATTTACCCTGCTTGGTAGCCTCCTGCTGCGACTTATTTTCAAGGTTAGTCCTATTATGACGCGACGGGTGAGTAGTAAGCGGACTAGATCCCGAAGCCGCATCCTTACCAAATCGAATACCACCCATACCTTCTACTCCAGTGAAGATATAGATCGTGTAGGCTGGATCATCCTTAGGTGCAGTCTCAGCACCACCTTCCGTCGCAGGACCGTTGAGTGTAATCGGCTGCCCGTCCGTAAAGGGATAGAACTTCGCCACAGAGGTCTTTGGCTTAACTCTGAAAGTCGGCTTCGCAAACCCATTCGAAGGAGTCGTATGCAGAATCATACCAATACTTGCATAGGGACCAACGATCATACCATTGAAGAGGAGATTGTATCCATGAAGGGGATTACGAAACCTAACAGAGACAAACTGGCCAAAGAGACGGAAGCGATGCCCCTTGCTATCAAAGTCAACATCAGACCCTGAGCCGCCAGGAGTCAATCTAACCCCTTCGCTAACAAAGATCGGGTTGAACTGCGAGAGATTCATCCCATTAGTCGTGCGGACAGCCTTATTGAAAGACTCATAAGTAATGGGCTTATCATCGCCAGGATAGGTGTAATCTCCACCAATGAAGATACTGACCTTGGCATCACGGAGCTCTTCTTTGGTAAAACTCCCCACATCGACAGACCCTCTCCATGAGATCTTACCATCCACGATCGGGAGAGTTACTTCTCTAGATATCCCCTTAGTAGAAGTATAGAGACAGAGGATAGCCTTGACTGACTCCGTCTTGGCTATCTTGACAGATGTGATCTTATTCCCGCGCACATCAGCTGTAAGACTGAGACCTCGACCTTCAACATCAACAACAGGCACATCTTCACGCTCACCTTCGATATGGAGGTTGATTGAGGTTTGCTCTTGGTCATTGCCCTTGACTACAGGTTCGTCTACAACCTTAGAGCAGGCAGAGAAGGTGAGTAGAGCCACCGAGCATAGGAGTAGAAATTTCTTCATACTTTACTTCTTATTCTTCTTATTTGATACTATTTTGAGAGAGGTCACATGAGCCGAGCATGGATGAGGCTTGGGCTCTGTGAAAGAAAGAGGCCGAATAACAACCGACCCTTTCGAGGAGAGATAGACGAGGAGGGTGCTTCATGAGTAGCGACCTCTCCAGGGCATATATACATACGAGGCAGGGAGCATAAGCTCATGGAAGCACCTCGGATTAATAACAATAAACCGAGGTAAAAGATCAAGTTTTCACTCCCTATTCTTCGATTTAGAGGTACAAAGGAACAAAAAAATCCCTAAACAACAAACACAGACTACCTCTACAACAACTCTATCCTAAAGTCCTCCACCAATAAGCACCAACTCCAGAGGCAAGAGACCCGCCTTGAGACGAGAAGAAGAAAGAGAAGAGAAATGCAGGAAAGCAAACCACACCACCTTGCCTTGAGAGCAAACGACCTCTACCCTATCATTCCGCCAACTAATAGAGCTACACTACCGAGCTACCATATTCAGAGAATGGATCATAAAAGGAGAGCGAGAGCTCTGAGATCGCATGATCTCAGAGCTCTCGCTCCACATTTATTGTAAGAGAGAAAGCCTACAGCAAAGGCCCTCCTAAGATCTAAGGCTGGGGACGCTTCTGGAGCGTAAGGAAGAGGTTGTAGAACTTCCCCGTGCGCTCATTCTCATCGAAGGACTTCTGAAGGTTCGTATAGTTGTAGGAGGATCCATGCTCAGAAGTAAAGGGCGAGACACCCGTCACAGCATCCTTACCGAAACGGAAACCTCCCGCCCACTGCGCTGGCGTATGGATGTAGACCGTGTAGGCAGGGTCACCCGTGGGGACACTCGTCTGCCCTTCGCTTGCAGGACCATTGAGAGTAATCGTTCGTCCATCAGAGAAGGGATAGAAGATACCAATACCTGGACGTGCCAATCCCCTGGTGTTGCCCTCTTCCTTGAAGCCCAAAGTTGGTGCTGTGCTAGAAGATGTCTGATTAGGAGTCTTGAGCTGGAAGCCTTGGTTAGCAAAAGCATCGACGATGATCCCATTGAATTTAAGGTTGAAGCCTGGGCGTGGATTACGGAAGCGCAGCGAGACAAAGTGCCCGAAGAGACGGAAGCGATGCCCCTTACTATCGAAGTCCACATCGGAGCTTGAGCCACCAGGGCTAACGGGCACACCACGGCTGAAGAAGATAGGATTGAACTGGGTGAGGTTCATCTTATCCCGGGTAGGAATAGGATTAATCGAGGGCTTGTAGATGACGGGCTTGTCATCACCCTCATAAATATAGTCACCCCCGACGTAGATATCCATCTTGGCATCACGAAGGAGCTCCTTCGATGCCCCATTGAGGTTTATACTTCCCTTGAAGACGAACTTCCGGCCATTGACATCGAACTTAACTCGACGAGTGAAGCCCTTACCCTCCTTGTTGTAGATGCAGACGATCCCATCGACCTGCTGAGAGAACTCAAGCGTAATAGAAGTGATCTTCTTGTTCGCCACATTGCCCGTGAGATTGATCGCACGGCCCGAAGCGTCGACCATAGGTATATCTTCACGCTCGCCCTCGATATTGAGATGGATCGTAGAGTTCTGCTCTGGGATGTTTACCGATGGCTCATCCACCTGCTTGGAGCAGGAGGTCAGCGCCAAGACGGCACTAGAAAAAAGGAGCAAGAAATTCTTCATAAGCATGCTATTAATTTACGTGTTAGTGGCCTGCACAGCGAAGTGAGATAGCAAGAGCGAACGTGTACGCAACTAAACATCCTCTAGATCTAAGGGAAAAATCACGCCCAAAGATAGCCTCTAAACCTCCCACCTTCTCGAGCACAAAGGAACAAAAAATACCGAACACCATCCGCCCCCAAGAAGGAGACACGCACACAGGGTCTCCCCAAGGGAACCCCTGCATCATATCACCAAGTAGTCCTCACCAAGTAGCTACCCTCATTCAGCAGGGACTCAAGAAAAAGAGACATCTATCCCCTCAGTCATGAGCAAGCGGGGCAATGGAAGCAGGGAGGGAGGAGCAAGGAGAACCCATACAAAAGAGCGAGGAGCAGATCATCTGTCGTGATCTACTCCTCGATGGTGGTCAGCATCATCAGCTGTCAGAGCGGAAGACGGGGCTCAAACCCGCGACCCTTAGCTTGGAAGGCTAATGCTCTATCAACTGAGCTACTTCCGCATTCCTTATATTGGAAGCAATTGTGGTGGGCAGTGATGGATTCGAACCACCGAAGGCGTAAGCCAGCTGAGTTACAGTCAGCCCCATTTGGCCACTCTGGTAACTGCCCATTCCGTTTGTTTGCAGTGCAAAGGTACAAACTATTTGTGAACTGTGCAAATAGGGCGGCACATTTTGAGTGCAGTCTCTGCTGCCTCTGCGCCCTTATTGCCCAGTCGCCCCCCTGCACGCTCCTCAGCCTGCGCCATCGTCTCGGTAGTAAGCACCCCGAAGATGACGGGGGCTGGCTTCATCTGAGATCCCAGCGTGGTACCCATATTCAGCTGTGAGATACCGAAGGTCACCCCTTGGCAGATGTAGTCGAAGTGGGGGGTATCTCCACGGACGACACAGCCGATAGCGATGACGGCATCCACACCATCATTCAGCAAGCGAGCCGAAGCATTCACGAGCTCGAAAGCCCCAGGCACACGGAAGACCGCGATCTCCCTCACCTTCTGAGTGCGAAGCACCTCCAGAGCACCCTCTAGGAGGGGCTCGGTGATGTTGTTATTCCACTCTGCTACGGCGATGCCGATGTGCAAGCCCTCCCCAGAGGGGACGGGGCTGTGATGCAGGGATTGTATATGGTCTATTGTAGACATAGGCTTAGGGGGAAGACTACTTACCCTGAGCAGCCTGAGCACGAAGGAGGTCAGCCTCTACCGTCTCCGCTTCGGGAGTCGTGTAGTACTTCGTCTTGACTTCATTGTACAGGGCGATCGCCTTGTCGTACTTACCGAGCTTCTCATAGACGTGACCCGCCTTGATGAGGCAGCTGGGGGAGATCGCTTCGCTAGCAGCGGTCTTAGCTGCAGCTTCGTAGGTCTTGACAGCTTCCTCGAGCTTACCGAGCTGGACGAGGCAGTCGCCGATCATACGCTGTACCGAAGGAGCGACGACAGTCTCATCAGTGGAGAACTTCTTCAGCTCAGCGAGCGCTTCCTGATACTTACCCTGATCATAGAGGCAGATACCGCTATAAGCATGAGCCAGATTAGCAGCGTCCGTGCCAGAGAAGTTCTTGGCGATGGCTTCGAAGCCCAGAGCGCCAGCACCCTGCCCCTTGAGGGCTAGGCTATCCTGACCGAGCATGAAGCTATCTTCGGCGACAAACATCTGTGCCGTGGCCTTCTCGCCCTTAGGGATTTGCACAAAGCGATGGTAGGCGAAGACTCCTAGTGCGATGACAAGGAGGGCTGCCACTGCGATGATGATCTTCTTGCCATGACGCTCGAAGAAGAGTTCACCCTTGAGTACCTGTTCGTCGATCGTGTCTAGGGTATCGTGCTCACGATGCTCTTGATGTGCCATACGGATTTATCTTGTTTTTTGTTGGTTAGTCTGTTCAATCAGTGGGGCAAAGATACGATTTTCCAAGGAACTACGAGCAGAAACCCTTCACCCTCACTAGGGCTGGTGCGTGAGGGCGCAACACCCAGACAAGCGCCCCATCCCCACAGAGCGATAGCATGAGCTCCAGCAGCGCTGAGACTCCACTAATATATAGCCGATCTCGTGGGGATATCTCCGAAGTCAAACACACCCTCGTTAGGCTGTACATCCACGGACATAGAAGAGCCCTAAAAGGGACCTACCGTGGATCGCAAATAAAACCTACTGTGGGTCGCACCACCGACCCACGGTAGGTCGTCGAGGCGACCTACCGTAGGTCTCTTCGACGGGGGGTACAAAGAGAAGCCCCTCATGAGTCTGTCAAGCGACTCATGAGGGGCTGTTGCTACCCGTGAAAAGTAGTGGGCGGCTTATCTCTAGAAGCGGAGCCCTACCCCGATGTAGAAGGAGGCATTCTTCAGGCTCTCGGCATCGGCCTTCTTCTTATAGATATTGGTCAGACCGATATCCGAACCGAGGCGAACATAGAGGCTGCTCAGCGAGAGTGCTACCGAGGCATTCACCCCAGCTTCAAAGCGGCGGAAGCCTTCGTTCTCCAGATTCTGAAGCACATCCTTGAATGAAGATTCGCAGGAGACCCCATAGGAGAAGGAGGGACCAGCTTCGAAGGAGAGGGCGACGATATTCCCCAGCCCAGCACGCAGACCGAGATTGACGGGGACACTCAGATAGTTGAGCGTCGCAGTGTGCCCATTCACCTTGCTCCCATTCTGCTGGAAGGCCAGACCTGGGGCGAAGTAAAGAGGACCCAAGAGGCTGAACTCCACAGCACCTGCGACACGGAAGCCCGAGCGCATCTTGTAGTCCTTGACGGAGAGACCCTTGGAGTTATTGACGATGTGTGTCGAGAAGTTGCCAGCAACTTCGACACGGGGATGAATACCTTGTGCCTGAACTTGTGTGACGAGCCCTACAGAGAGGAAAGCAAACAAGGCGTAAACGAACTTCTTCATGATTGCGTAGTGTTTGAATTACTAATATGGGATACGGACTTACGTTAGAGCAGGTGACCTTCGTCCTAAAGAGATAACGCTGCGAGGTGACCCAGCTAGTATCACCTCGTCAGCGGGAGTGGGAGGGAAGCTCTAGCCTTTAGCGGCGGGAGCGGCTACGCTTTGCGCGGTCTTTGTCTTTATACTTATCGAAGGCGCCATCTCCAGAGCGAGCACCACCCTTGCGGTGGGGCTTACGTTCGGATGAGAAGCCTCCTGCCGAGCGCTTCGGACGATGCTCCTTGCGCCCCGAGCCTTCAGCGCCGAGTGCATCAGCGTAGTCTACTGCGATGCGACGACCATCGACTTCGTAGCTACTCATCGAGCGAATGACCTCCTGAGCATCGGCTTCCTCGACCTCGAAGAAGGAGAAGCGAGGTAGCAGGTCGATCTTACCGATCTTCACTCGGCCTGGGACACACTTATTGATGAGTTCGATGAGCTTGTTGGGGAACATGCGGTCGAGCTTACCGAAGTTGATGAAGAGACGCTTCATCCCTTCTTCGGCGACAGCATTACGCTTGTCACGCTTCTTACCTTCCTTGCCATCGCTAGCCAGACGACCCTTGTCATCCGCTTCTTCGATCACCTCCTCGCTCTCATAATAGTCTAGCAGACGGCGATGCTCGAGGAGCATCAGACGACGGACCAGCTCCTCACGGTCGATCCAGTCGAGCTTGCGCACGAGATCGGGCAGGACAGCATCGAGTGTCGTGTCATCCGTCAGCTCGACACGCTCGATGCGGTCAGCCAGATGGAAGAGCTGCTTCTGGCAGATCTCACTCCCCGAGGGCAGATGCTTGCGCTCGATGGTAGCATGAGAGATGCGCTCGATGTCTCGAAGGCGACCACGCTCACGGCTATGACAGATGGCGATGGAGATCCCCATCTTACCCGCACGGGCGGTACGGCCACTGCGGTGGGTGTAGCTCTCGATATCGTCGGGCAGACCATAGTGGATGACGTGCGTCAGGTCATCGACATCCAGCCCACGAGCAGCCACGTCGGTAGCGACGAGGAGCTGTAGATTGCGGATGCGAAACTTCTGCATCACATAGTCACGCTGTGCCTGAGAGAGTTCGCCATGGAGGGCATCAGCATTGTAGCCATCACGGATGAGCTGGTCGGCGATCTCCTGTGTCTCCTTACGGGTACGGCAGAAGATGATCCCATAGATATCGGGGTAGTAGTCGGCGATGCGCTTCAGGGCAAGATACTTGTGCCGAGCGGAGACGACGTAGTAATAGTGGCGGATATTCTTGTTGCCTTCGTTCTTCGTCCCGACGATGATCTCCTTGGGCTCGTGCATGTAGGAGGCAGCGATGGAGCTGATCTCTCGGGGCATGGTAGCGGAGAAGAGCAGGAGGTGGCGCTCCTGAGGCACTTGCGCTAGGATCGTCTGCAGGCTCTCAGAGAAGCCCATGGTGAGCATCTCATCCGCTTCGTCGAGGACTACGGTCTCGATGGCATCTAGGCTAGCAGCACCTCGCTCCATCAGATCAATGAGTCGGCCTGGTGTGGCCACGATGACCTCTACCCCACGGCGCAGGGTGCGGATCTGTGCTTCGATAGAGGAGCCCCCGTAGACGGGGAGGATACGTACCGTGGGCTGGTACTTGCTGTAGGCCGTGAGATCGTCAGCGATCTGCAGACACAGCTCACGAGTAGGACAGAGCACGAGGGCACGGGGCACACCAGTAGCTCCGTCGGAGGAGGCGAGGCTTCGCTCGACGTTCTGCAGGAGGGGCAGACCAAAGGCAGCGGTCTTCCCCGTCCCCGTCTGCGCTAGGGCAATGAGGTCAATGGGTTCTCCTAGGAGGTAGGGGATCACAGCCTCCTGCACGGGCATGGGCTGCTGGTAGCCGAGCTCTAATACGGCACGGCAGATAGGGGCACTTACCCCTAGTTCTTCGAATGTCATCTAATGTACTTTGCTCTCCTCGCTTCTCCCTTGATGAGGGTAGCTAGCGAGGGATGTATACTCCGCTGAAGTCCATCAGACCGACCTCCTGGGGGCATACCATGAATAATGAAAAGGATGAGTCCCTCGCCGGAAGCCTCTCCCGAGACGCACCGAGGGTACTTGATAAGAGTCTTATCAGGACGGACTACTTGCCCTCGGGGCTAACGAGCTCACGGCTCTTGTCTCCGAGGTAGCCTCCGTGGTGACGGAGCGAATAGTCCTGATAGGTGAAGCCGATGCGCTGCATCACACTCACCACGAGGAGGTCACCCAGCACCGTCATCACGGTCGTGCTGGTCGTCGGGGTAAGCCCTAGCGGGCAGACTTCGGGAGGATTGCCCGTGGAGAGGGTGACCTCGACAAGCTCTGAGAGCGGGCTCCCTGTGTTCCCCGTGATGAGGATGAAGGGGAGCGTAGGGTACATGCGGCGCGTGAGAGCGACGAGCTCCAGCACCTCACGAGTCTTGCCCGAATTGCTGATCAAGAGCATCAGGTCATCGGCACAGACCATCCCCAGATCACCATGCTGCGCTTCGCTGGGATGCAGGAAGTAGGCGGGTGTACCTGTGGAGCTGAAGGTCGTAGCGATGTTGTGGGCGATCTGTCCAGCCTTGCCCATCCCAGAAGTGATGAGTCGTCCCCCCTTCTGATGGACGCGATCCAGAATCAAGGAGATAGCTGCTTCATAGTCGTTGGTAGCGGGGATAGAACGGAGAGCATCGACCTCTGCGGCGAGGATCTCCGGGATAGTATATTGCTTAGACATGTCGCTTGTGGGCAAAACGGTTTCTTACACACAAAGATATATTATTCCAGCGAGAGCATCTAAGAGAGTGCATGGGAGCACCCAAAATAAAACCCACTGTGGGTCGTCCTTGCGACCCACGGTAGGTCGGTCGACCGACCCACAGTAGGTTTTTTCGGCGACCTA
>NZ_CALHVI010000042.1 GCF_938039215.1 uncultured Porphyromonas sp.
GTCGTAACAAGGTAGCCGTACCGGAAGGTGCGGCTGGAACACCTCCTTTCTGGAGCGAGTTCAAAAGGCATCTTCTAAATGGTGCTTGTTATTTAGAGTATGTACTCTCATCTTGTTTACATGTTATAGATAGAGAGAATAAAAGAAGCTGGGAGTCAGTTGTCTTTAAGTATTACACTTCGGTCGTAAAAAAGAGGTGTTGATGTTAAAGCAAGTGTTTAAGGAAAAATCTTCCATCCCCGGCGGAAGTTGAAAGAGAGTCCTATAGCTCAGTTGGTTAGAGCGCTACACTGATAATGTAGAGGTCGGCAGTTCAAATCTGCCTGGGACTACTTAAGAGACTTTACTCTGGGGGATTAGCTCAGCTGGCTAGAGCACCTGCTTTGCACGCAGGGGGTCAACGGTTCGAATCCGTTATTCTCCACTCCTTTTATGAATCGGTTGATCAAGGTTACTTGGTCAACCGATTTTGTTTTTACTACCTCCGTCTTATTTATTGAGATCGCTCCATCACTTCCCTAGCCATTGAGGAGTTTCTTTCTCTCATGAGGGTGGGGAGATCTCGACGATGTAAGACGAAGCTCACAGCACATGTCAAGCGTCTGAAGGATCGGCTAGCATCGGAGGTGGATGAGGCCCTTTTCTGTTTCCCTGGGAAGGAGCCAAATGGACCCTACGGTAGGTCGCAAGGACGACCTACTGTGGGTCATCGATGCGACCTACCGTAGGTTTTTAAGGCGACCTATCGTAGGTCTCTTTTTTGCCCCTCCCGTAGCCCCTTCTGTGTGGGGTAGTGTGCGCCCTATCTTTGGACTAGAGCCTTTGCTTGATGAGGGGCGAGGGGGGAGTCGCATCAATCTCAGTTCAGCTGTCCCAATTGGAGAAATTCCGATGAGAGAGGTGAGTGGCTAGGAAGTGCCATTCTTATAGCTGAGACTCGTCCCGCTTCCACTCTGATTATTATCCCTCCGTCCTCACATCCTTATACTAAGCGTACCTACAGGGGAGTTTTTGCTACCTTTGTCGGCATAAAATAAACCTAGCGGTCGAAGGCGGCCACTTTACCACACGATAAATGAAGTTAGTCATCGTAGAGTCCCCGAAGAAGGCTGAGCTTATCTCAGGCTTCCTCAAGAAGCATCACCTGAACGATTACAAGGTCATGGCCAGCGCTGGTCATGTGCGTGATCTCAAGCAACATTCCTTCAGTGTGAATGTCGAAGATCACTTCCGCCCCGAGTATGTCATCAATGACGATAAGAAGAATCTGGTGCGGGAACTCAAGGCTGAAGCGAAAAAGGCGGAACTCGTTTATCTAGCTTCCGATGAAGACCGTGAAGGGGAGGCTATCGCTTGGCATCTAAGTGAGGCCCTGGGACTGAAGCCCGAGAAGACCCGCCGTATCGTCTTCCATGAGATCACGGCCGAAGCCTTCCTCGAAGCGCTGGAGCATCCACGGGAGGTGAATATGGATCTTGTCGATGCCCAGCAGGCTCGCCGTATCCTGGACCGCATCGTGGGCTTTGAGCTCTCTCCCGTGCTCTGGAAGCGTATCCGCCCTTCGCTCTCTGCGGGGCGTGTGCAGTCGGTGGCTGTGCGCCTCATCGTCGATCGTGAGCGTGAGATCAATGCCTTCGTACCCCAGTCTTCCTACCGCCTTCAGGCTACTTTCCTCCTGCCTTCAGGGGAGAAGCTGGCCACTACGCTTGATCATCGCTTCTCCTCTGCTGAGGAGGCTGCCGAACTGATGAAGCTCTGCGCTTCGTCTACCTTCTCTATTGGAGACATTGCCCGCAAGGCTACCCGTCGTTCGCCCGCTGCGCCCTTCACCACCTCCACACTTCAGCAGGAGGCGGCTCAGAAGCTCGGCTATTCGGTCTCGCAGACGATGCGCCTAGCGCAGTCCCTCTACGAGTCGGGGCATATCACCTACATGCGTACCGACTCGGTCAATCTCTCCAATCAAGCTCTTGCCGCCATTGCTGCTCAGATCGAGCGTCATCCAGGCAAGGCTTACCACCAGCCTCGTAAGTATCAGACCAAGAGCAAGGGGGCTCAGGAAGCGCACGAAGCGATCCGCCCCACCTATGTCGATCGTGAACAGATCGACGGCACTCCACAGGAGCAGCGTCTCTATGACCTGATCCGCAAGCGTACACTTGCCTCTCAGATGGCCGATGCTCGTCTGGAGCGTACGACGGTCTCCATCCCCGTGCCTCGTACGGACTATGCCTTCGTTGCCCAAGGTGAAGTGATTACTTTCCGAGGCTTCCTCGATGTCTATATGGAGGGCTCGAGCGAAGAGGGAGTAGGGGAGGCTACCAAGCTCCTTCCCGCCGTGAAGGAAGGGGAAGGACTGACACTCTCCGCACTTCAAGGGGATGAGCGCTTCACCCAGCGCCCTGCCCGCTATACGGAGGCTTCGATGGTGAGCAAGATGGAAGAGCTCGGCATTGGCCGTCCTTCTACCTATGCCCCTACGATCCAGACGATCCAGAACCGTGGCTATGTCGAGCGTGCCGACCGTGAAGGTCAGCCACGTAGCTATACCGTGCTCACCCTCGAGGATGGGCAGGTCACTCGGGAGACACGTCAGGAGATCTATGGAGCAGAGCGCAGCAAGCTCTTCCCCACGGATGTTGGGATCGTCGTCAATGACTTCCTCGTGGAGCAGTTCCCCAATATCGTGGACTACAACTTCACCGCTCGTGTGGAGGAAGAGTTCGATACCATCGCTGAGGGCAAGGCTCCGTGGACGGGTACGATCGGAGATTTCTATTCGGACTTCCATCCTGGAGTCGAGCGTGCGACGAACGAGCGCACTGCCCAGCGTGTCGGTCAGCGCATCCTAGGCGTACAGCCTGAGACGGGGCTACCTGTCTCGGTGAGCATCGGGCGCTACGGCCCCATGGCCCAGCTAGGTGCTACGGACGCAGAGGAGAAGCCTCGCTTCGCATCCCTCCAGCCTGGGCAGTCGATCGAGACGATCACTCTGGAGGAAGCTCTTTCGCTCTTTGACCTTCCGAAGACCCTTGGTGAATACGAGGGGCAAACGATGACGGTCGCTGTCGGGCGCTTTGGCCCTTATGTCCGCCATGCGGGGAAGTTCTACAGCCTGCCTAAGGAGGTCGATCCTCTGTCGTGCACTTCGGACGAAGCGATCAAGATCATCGAAGAGAAGCGTCAGAGCGAGGAGAAGAGCCTGCTGAAGACCTTCGACGAAGATCCCGAACTATCCATCCGTGCAGGTCGCTTTGGCCCCTACCTCAAATACAAGGGCGACAACTATAAGCTCCCCAAGGGTGAAGATCCTACTGCGCTGACCTACGAAGCGTGTATGAAGCTCATCGCCGACACTCCTGCGAAGACGGCTCGTAAGAGCGGTGCACGCAAGACGGCATCGGCAGGCAAGACCACTACCCGCACACGGAAAGCGAAGAGCTAAGGGATGCGCTACTTCATCACGCTGAGCTACGACGGCACGAATTATAGTGGCTGGCAGACACAGCCTGATGCTACGACGGTGCAGGAGACCATCGAGCAGGCTCTGACGCTGGTCGCTCGTTCCTTCGAACCCATCGCTATCCTCGGTGCTGGACGCACAGATGCAGGGGTGCATGCCCGTGGGATGGTCGCTCATGTAGACCTCCCGATGTCTCTGGACGAAGCCCGTCAGCTCATCTACCGCACCGACCGCTACCTGCCTCACGACATTGCCCTACATGGCATTCGCCCCGTCACAGAGGAGGCGCATGCTCGCTTCAGTGCCACCTCCCGCACCTACCGCTACTATGTCACCCTTCGGAAGGATCCCTTCCAAGAGGCACGCATGCTTCGCCTGCACTTCCCTCTAGACTTCGATCGGATGAATGAGGCTGCGGAGCGACTGAAGGACTTCACCGACTTCACGAGCTTCAGCAAGCTGCACACCGATGTCAAGACGAACAACTGTCGGGTGACGGAGGCTTACTGGCAAGCGGGTTCGGAAGAAGGGCAATGGATCTTCACCATCACCGCTGACCGCTTCCTGAGGAATATGGTGCGAGCCATCGTCGGGACGCTCTTCCAAGTCGGGAAGGGTCGCCTCTCTGTCGAAGACTTCTGTGCGGTCATCGATGCCAAAGATCGTGGTCAAGCCGGATCTTCGGCCCCTGCACATGCGCTCTACCTCGAGCATGTGGGTTATCCCGCAGAGATCTACCTAGACTAAGGCTGTCGAGTCGCTTCCCCGAGCTGGCAAGAGCTACTACATCGAGGTATAGCCTCCCGCTCCTCCCCTCTACTTTTATAAGAGCCCCCTTTAGCAATCCAACAGAGAAGAAGCATGCCTTCTACTCCTCGGTTGCTAAAGGGGGCTTTTCATTGTCGTAAGGTCGCTCTCCTGCCCGTCTGCAGGAAGGGGCTCGATGCACCCCAAATAAAACCTACTGTAGGTCGTCTTGGCGACCCACGGTAGGTCGGTCGGACGACCTACAGTAGGTTTTTTCGGCGACCTACCGTGGGTCGTTTTTGGAGCCTTCCCTAGGCCCGCCTGAGAGGGGGCTGAGAGGCTCGCTTTCCCCGAGTCAGATGAGCCATCCTCTTCCTTCAGAAGTTGCTGGGGGAAGTTCGGATAGAGACGAAATCCCCCTCGCTGAGGCACAGTCGCTTAGGGCTTCGTCGCGAGTCCTTCGGTCTTCCTCAGAAGATCGTCAGGGGGTAAGGTGCTGGTACACTCTTTTTTCGTATATTTGTCCCCGACTTTTGTGGGGGAGTGCATCGCTTGATGTCCACTTTAACTGAGGTCAACAAGCCATGTGCTCCACTATAGGAGTGCTCGTGTGTAATTCATAGTAAGTTTAACAAATGGAAAATTTGAAAGAGATCAAGCCCATCGCGGACTTCAACTGGGATGAGTTTGAGCAGGGAGAGGTAGCTTGCTCTGCTTCCCGCAAGGAGCAAGAAGCAGCTTATGACAGCACCCTGAACAGCGTAAAGGATCAGGAAGTTGTCATCGGTACGGTTACCAAGATCGGTAAGCGTGAAGTACTCGTAGACATCGGCTTCAAGAGCGAAGGTAGCATCAGCGCTGCTGAGTTCCGCTACAATCCTGAACTTCAGGTAGGCGACAAGGTCGAAGTCTTCATCGAATCACAGGAAGATAAGAAGGGGCAGCTCGTCCTGTCTCACCGCCAGGCTCGTGTAGCACGCTCCTGGGATCGTATCAACGAAGCCCTCGAGAAGGACGAAGTGGTACGTGGATATGTCAAGTGCCGTACGAAGGGTGGTATGATCGTCGATATCTTCGGTATCGAAGCCTTCCTCCCTGGCTCACAGATCGACGTACGTCCTATCCGCGACTACGATGCTTATGTCGACAAGACCATGGAGTTCAAGATCGTCAAGATCAACCAGGACTTCAAGAACGTCGTCGTATCGCATAAGATCCTCATCGAAGCTGAACTCGAAGCTCAGAAGGCTGAGATCATCAGCAAGCTCGAGAAGGGTCAGGTCCTCGAAGGGGTTGTCAAGAACATCACTTCTTACGGTGCCTTCATCGACCTCGGTGGTATCGATGGTCTTGTCCACATCACCGACCTGTCTTGGGGCCGTGTATCTCACCCCAGCGAAGTCGTTTCGCTCGACCAGAAGCTCAATGTCGTTATCCTTGAGTTCGACGAAGCTAAGAAGCGTATCGCTCTTGGCCTCAAGCAGCTCCAGCCACATCCATGGGATAGCCTCGACGCTAACCTCAAGGTGGGCGACAAGATCAAGGGTAAGGTCGTCGTCCTGGCTGACTACGGTGCCTTCATCGAAGTGGCTCCTGGCGTAGAAGGTCTTGTTCATATCTCTGAGATGTCTTGGACGCAGCACGTTCGCTCGGCTCAGGAACTCCTCAAGGTAGGTGACGAAGTCGAAGCTGTCATCCTCTCGCTTGACCGCGAAGAGCGCAAGATGAGCCTCGGTCTCAAGCAGCTCAAGGAAGATCCATGGGAAAACATCGACAAGCGCTTCCCCATCGGTTCTCGCCACACGGCTAAGGTCCGCAACTTCACCAACTTCGGTGTCTTCGTAGAGATCGAAGAAGGTATCGACGGCCTCGTGCACATCTCTGACCTCTCTTGGACGAAGAAGATCAAGCATCCTAACGAGTTCACCGAAGTAGGTGCTCCTCTGGAGATCGTTGTCCTCGAGATCGACAAGGAAAACCGTCGCCTCTCTCTCGGCCACAAGCAGCTCGAGGAGAACCCATGGAACGCCTTCGAAGCTGACTTCAAGGTCGGTACCATCCACGAAGGTACCATCCGTGAGTTCGTCGAAAAGGGCGCAGTCGTTGCTCTCCCCGAAGGTGTAGAAGCCTTCGCTACGCCTAAGCATCTGGTCAAGGCCGATGGTACGCAGGCGGTCAAGGGTGAGACCCTCCCCTTCAAGGTGATCGAATTCAACAAGGATGCTCGTCGCATCATCGTCTCGCACAGCCGTACTTTCGAAGACGAAGCTAAGGCTGAAGCTCGTGCTAGCGAACGCGCTGAGCGTGCCGAACGCCAGTCACGCAACCAGGATGCCGCTGCTGCTGTCGCTGCTACCAACGCAGCTACGGAGAAGGCTACCCTCGGTGACCTCGACGCACTGGCAGCCCTCAAGGAAAAGCTCTCCTAATCGGAGGCTTCCCCAAGCTAAATAGAAGGCTCCGCCCCTCGAAGCTCCGTGCTTCGAGGGGCGGAGTTCTTTTATACCATTGGTGCCATTATATCCAATGTAGAAGAGACGTTTATGATCCAGGGGCTTAGTTTAGGGCTTCCTGACTGGAGTGTCTCTTGGAAGGGAAATGCTTCCTAGATGATAAAATCAGAAGTGTTTATCATGAGATGTCAGCTAATGGACCTAGAGTGAGCGTGTATTGTATGGAAGGTATAGTATGATAGTCGAACGTACTGCTACTAAATGTAATAAGCTTACTATTGTTCATTGCACTGTTAGGTTTTTACTCCTGATCTTCTCTTATGATTAGGAATGGATATTTATTATATATTGTTAATATATATATTTGTATGTCTGAAGGTGGTATACCCTGACTTAAATAGGGGGTTAATGTTCACTAGAATCTGAGTCTCTTGCTGTTTGATCCTATCTTTCTATGATGGAACGATTCCGTACAGCCAAAGATTAAGTATGTCTATATGTAATGAATAAGTTAGCTACATCGGGTGCTATGCTCCTGGGAGTCTTGTCGCATGTCTCCTTGGTTTGCCTGACACAAGGTCTCTCGGGGGAGGCTTTACTTGGGCTTGTTACAGGGATTAGTGGAAGTTTATTTACCGATACAGTGAAGAGCCTCCTGCAAGGAAGGGCAAAAACTTGGTTATTCCGAGCACATCCTGATGACCTCAATCATAGTATTAAGAAGCTCTTCGTTGCTTCTATTGGCGATGCCCTCGATAACATTCAAGTTTTATACGAGGAAAGCCCAATCACCCCTCAAGAGAGGCAAGGGGCGAGAAAGGCCTTCAAGAAACTGAAGCAAGCACTTCACTCCAAGGCCGAGGACATCATCAAATCAGCCTCTATTGATGACCTCCACATCAATAACTTCATACATTCAGGCTATGCAGACACCTCGGTCACGAGCTACCTTCTTCGCGAGTTAGAGGGTTGTGACCTGCCGCCTAAGCTACGCTCATTCATCGCCCAGCACTACCCGACGCAGATCCAGCTGTGCTTTGGTGAAGGGCTGAAGTCACCGGCTAACCACGAGGCGTGGGTAGCCTACCAGAGATTGATGTCGGATGAGCTGCGTGATCTTCTCCAGGGGCTACAGGCTGAGCAACGAGAGATAAGAGAGGATCTCAAGGATCTAAAGTTAGGCCAGGGGCTCGACCCCGAGCAAATGAAGGAGCTACGTAGGCTGGGAGATCTGCTATCCGATCCGAAGCAGTTTGAGCTCCACCTGAGTGAATCCTTAGGCCTGTCGCTGGGGAAACTCGAGGAGTTAGCAAATCGCTTGATCCAGATCACGACCGAGACTCACCACACGGTCCAAGAGCTCAAGCAGCTCCAGCAGGAGCAGACCAAGCGAATCAAGCGAGCCCAATACCTCATGGGCACAGTACTCCTTCTGTGCTTGATAGCTGTGGGAGTCATGACGATAGCTATTCTTCGTGCCCCCTTCAACCAAACGATCCAGATCCACGGCTGGCGTGGCAAGGCCCACATACCACTACGAGATATGGGGAGTATCACACTCTCCACGGGAGGGAAAACCTATCGGGGAGAGATAGATAGCCAGGGGCAAGTCCTCATAGCCGATCTACCCCATAGCTCCTCGGGAGAGCAAGCGCGTATACAGATAGAGGATACTGAGGGATTACCTTACTTCTGTCGAGATAGCATCGTACAGTTACATCGAGGAGAGACCCTCTATATCGCGGTTGGGCTGGTAGGGATTGACCGAGCCACTGGAATTATCAAGGATGAAGTAACCCAAGAGCCCATCCCTCACGCAGTCGTACGCATAGCAGGGGTAGAGACACAGACCAACGAACGAGGCGAGTTCACACTGCCTATTCCTACGGCAAGGCAAGCTGAAGAGCAAGAAATAGAAGTTACCAAAGCGGGATACCAAAGCTATCGAGCTACCTACACTATGATCGGAGAGCAAGCGATCCGTCTCTTCCTATCGCCCCGATAATTATTCGACTTGACACATAAGCAACAAAGGCCTATGCCACAGCGTCTACTCTTTTTCCTCCTCCTTCTTTCCCCCCACCTCCTCACGGCACAGCAGATCCCCCTCAAGGGAGTCGTCACCGTGCAGAACAGCCGTGTCAACACAGGAAAGACCGAGTACGTCCCAGAGGTCAGCATCAACCATCCGAAGGCGAAGCCTACGGCAACAGACAGCCACGGGGAATTCATCCTCCAGATCATTGGGCTCCAGCGAGGCATCCAGACCACCATTGAGGTGAAGCCTACGGGAAAATACCGAGATTATATCATCGTAGATGACCGCTTGATACGCGATGTCACTGTGGGTCGATTGACCCCAGTCGCCATATGCGTGCAGGATAAGAAAGTACTGGAGGAGCGAGAGAAGAGGCTCATCGCCGTGACCGTGAAGAAGCAGAATGAAATCCGTGAGCGGAAGATAGCTGAGCTGAATAAGCGCATCAGCGCCTTAGAGGAGGCTAATGACTATACCAACGAACACTATCAGCGAAGTATCGATAGCCTCAAGTTACTCGCCGAAGATAAGCTCAACGCAATCAAGCGAATCCGTGAGTATGCGAAGAGTATGGTGCTCATCAACCTGGATGAAGCGGATAGCATCTACAGCCGTGCCTACCGATTCTTCGAGCAGGGAGAGCTGGACAGCGTCGCCAGCTACCTCAAGCGACACATTGACTTTGAGCAGGAGAGCAAGCTCATCCAAAAACAGCTACAAGAAGCCCAAGAGAAGAGAGAGGTGGCGCAGAGTCTTCAGGAGCAAGCTGAGCGTCAGCTGGCCAATGCGGAGCAGGCCAAGGAGCAGCTACTCAAGAAGCTCACTCTCGCGGCCAAGGCCTGCAGAGAGCTCTACCAGTACGCCCAAGCCTCGCAGTACTACGAGCAAGCCCTCACTGTAGCACCGAATAACCCAGAGTTATTACGCACATATGCCTCCTATCTATCTACGATACACGAATACGAAAAGGCGAACACATACCTCCTGCGTGCGCTTGACCTACAAGAGCTAGTAGCAAAAAAGAACCCTAAGGCATTTAGATATGACCTGGCGGACATACTAAACAGCTTAGGTTTTAACTACAACGCCCTAACGGAATATCAAAAGGCGAACACATACTACCTGCGGGCGCTTGAAATACAAGAGCTATTAGCCAAAGAGAATCCGAAGGCTTTTAGACCTGACCTGGCGAGCATACTAAACAACTTAGGGGCTAACTGCAACGACCTAACGGAATATGAAAAGGCAAACGCATACTTCCTGCGGGCGCTTGAAATACTAGAGCTATTAGCCAAAGAGAATCCAAAGGCTTTTAGACCGGACCTGGCCACCATACTAAACAGTATAGGTGTTAACTACAACGACCTAAAGGAATATGAAAAGGCAAACACATACTACCTACGGGCGCTTGAGATAAGAGAGCTATCAGCCAATGAGAATCCAACGGATTTTATACTTGACCTGGCTAGCATATTAAACAACTTAGGGACTAACTGCAACGACCTAAAGGAATATGAAAAGGCGAATGCCTACTACCTGCGAGCGCTTGACATACGAGAGCTATTAGCCAATGAGAATCCGAAGGTTTTTAGACCTGACCTGGCGAGAATACTAAACAACGTAGGTATTAACTACAACGACCTAAAGGAATATGAAAAGGCGAACGCATACTACCTGCGAGCGCTTGAGATAGGAGAGCAATTAGCCAAAGAGAATCCGAAGGCATTTAGACCTGGCCTGGCGAACACTCTAAACAACTTAGGGGCTAACTGCTACGACCTAAAGGAATATCAAAAGGCGAGCACATACTACCTGCGGGCGCTTGAGATAAGAGAGCTATTAGCCAAAGAGAACCCTAAGGCGTTTAGACCAGACCTGGCTCAAACTCTAAACAACTTAGGGGGTAACTACAACGCCCTAAAGGAATATGAAAAGGCAAACACGTACTTCCTGCGGGTGCTTGAAATACGAGAGCTATTAGCTAAAGAGAATCCGAAGGCGTTTAGACCAGACCTGGCTAATGCACTAAACAACTTAGGAAAGAACTGCAAAAAACTGAAGGAATATGAAAAGGCAAACACATACTACCTACGGGCGCTTGAAATACGAGAGCTATTAGCCAAAGAGAACCCTAAGGC
>NZ_CALHVI010000043.1 GCF_938039215.1 uncultured Porphyromonas sp.
CATTGGACTCCCCCTCAGTACTTCTTATTCATGGTAAGCACATAGTTTGGAGAGCCCATATAGCTAGGGGCTGCACTACCCTATTTATAGTAGGTCCAGTGACCCGTCGTAGAGCATCCAAGTACCCATTCATAGCACACCAAAGAGACCCATTCATGGGGTACTCGAGCTACCCATGTATGGGTCACCTCAGTCACCCATGAATGGGTGACTTCTTCGAGGCATGTAAGAGCCCATTCTTGCTTCGTCATAATCTCACTATCTTTGTTCTAGGCAATGCCAGCTGCATGGTGCCTATAGACCCTCTTCCAGTGATATGAAGCACTTAGTATCGATCAACCAACTCTCCTCTGAAGAGATCCTACATCTCCTAGATCGAGCCGCTCTCTTCGAGCAGAATCCCAACCGTAAGCTTCTTGAGGGGCGTGTCATCGCCACCTTGTTCTTCGAGCCATCAACACGTACTCGTCTGAGCTTTGAGACGGCTGTCAATCGTCTTGGAGGTCGTGTCATTGGCTTCTCTGATGCCTCTACCTCCAGCTCCTCCAAGGGCGAATCCCTCAAGGATACCATATCTATGGTAGGGAACTATGCCGATGCCATCGTCATGCGCCACTATCTGGAGGGGGCAGCTCTCTATGCCTCGGAGCTTAATCGTGCACCGATCATCAATGCTGGGGATGGAGCTAACCAGCACCCTTCGCAGACGCTCCTTGACCTCTATGCCATCCGCAAGACGCAGGGCAGTCTCTATGACAAGACCATCGCCCTCGTCGGGGATCTGAAGTACGGGCGCACAGTACACTCCCTCATCGTCGGGATGGCTCCCTTCCGACCTCGCTTCATCTTCGTCTCTCCTCCCGAGCTAAGCATGCCCGAGGAGTGCAAGGACTTCTGTCGGCAGGCTGGGATCCCATTTACGGAGACGACCGACTTCACCCCCGAGGTGATCCGCAGCGTAGATATCCTCTACATGACGCGCGTACAGCGTGAGCGCTTCATCGACCTCGAGGAGTATGAACGTGTGAAGAATGTCTACGTCCTCACCGCCTCCATGCTCGAAGGCTGTCGGGAGAACCTGCGCATCCTCCATCCGCTCCCCCGTGTCAATGAGATCGCCCTAGATGTGGACGATACCCCACAGGCTTACTATGTAGAGCAGGCTCAGGGAGGACTGTATGTCCGCCAGTCCATCCTCTGCGAAGTCCTGGGCATAGAGATCGACGACTAGTTCACACTGCCCCTTACCTAGAGACTCATGAATAAAGATAAGATGCTCGTCGAGGCGATCCGTGATGGGATCGTCCTAGACCATATCCCAGCAGAGAAGCTCTTTCAGATCGTAGCCCTCCTCCATCTAGATGAGCTGACGACTCCTGTGACGATCGGGAACAACCTCCTAAGTGCCCGCCAAGAGCGCAAGGGCATTATCAAGATGGCAGACCACTTCGTTTCCGCCGAAGAGATCGACAAGATAGCCCTCCTTGCTCCTAATGTGCACCTCAATGTGATCCGTGACTATCAGGTCATCGAGAAGCGTAAGGTCAGCCTCCCCTCCGAGATCCATGGGCTCGTACGCTGCTCCAATCCTAAGTGCATCACCAACGCTGAGCCTATGCAGACCTTCTTCCATATCTCAGCCGAAGAGGCCAAGGGAGGGAAGGCTGTCCTCGAGTGCCACTACTGCGGGCGCAAGACTAGAGCAGAGGAGGCCGAACTCCTATGAGGGTAGACTGGAAGCCGGGGACGCTCATCTATCCCCTACCCGCCGTACTCATCAGCTGCGGGTCGATGGAGGATGGCGAGGCGAATATCCTCACCGCCTCGTGGGTGAGCACCGTGTGTACCAATCCCCCGATGTGCGTCGTCGGCATTCGTCCCGAGCGCTACTCACACGATCTCATCCAGCAGCATGGAGCCTTTGGGATCAACCTCTCTACCGTCTCTATGGCACGTGAGACAGACTGGTGCGGTGTCGTATCGGGGCGGAAGATGGACAAGTTCGAAGCCTGTGGCTTCACCAAGGAGGCAGGCTCCACGCTCGGAGTACCACTCATCGAGGAGTCACCCATCAGTCTCGAATGTCGCGTGCGTGAGGTCACCCCGCTGGGGAGTCATGATCTCTTCCTCGCCGAGGTCGTAGGCGTACGTGCCGATGAGCAGTATATTGATCCCGAGACGGGAGCTTTCGACATGAAGCGGGCAGGACTACTCGTCTATGCCCACGGCGAATACTTCGGCCTAGGAGAATACATAGGACACTTCGGCTGGTCGGTACGCAAGAAGAAGACCAAGCGACGCTAGTCCCCGACTCCTCTCCCCTATTATACTAAGACATAGCTATGGGGCAGATCGCACCGCCGACCTGCCCCTTATCTTGACCTGAATGAACAGCAGCAAACTAGACGTTTACCCACATAACTTCTCCGAGAAGATCGGCTATACTGAGGTCAGACACATCCTCGAGGGCTACTGCACCTCCACTTTAGGGCAAGAGGAGATGCAGCGCCTAGAGGCTTCGTGCGACACGACAGAGATCGCCCGAGCACAGGATGAATCTCGAGAGATGATCACCATCCTCTCTGGAGAGTCCGTCCTCCCCTCTCTGGCCCTCGTCGACTGTAGCGAGGTGCTTCGCCGCATCCGTCCTCAAGGCACGTACATCGAGGAGGAAGAGCTCCTAGACCTCCTGCGTATGCTGGAGACCCTGCATAGTCTACAGCACTTCTTCCTAGAGGAGCATGCCTCGGGGGAGCGAGCCGAGGAGACCTTCGCTTACACCTACCCTCGCCTCGCCCTACTTCTGGAGGGTACTCCATCCTTCCCCAAGATCGAGAGCCACCTACGCTCCCTACTCACCGAGGAGGGGAAGCTCCGTGATAATGCCTCCCGTGAACTCCTACGCATACGCCAGTCGATCCGTGAGACAGAGCGCGGCCTCTCGGGTATGCTCCAGCGCATCCTCTCCACAGCTCGTCAGGAGGGCTGGGTAGAGCCAGACACGCAGCCGACACTACGTGATGGTCGCCTCGTGATCCCCATGAGCCCGATGCACAAGCGTAAGCTCCGAGGGATCATCCATGACGAATCCGCCACGGGGAAGACCGTATTCATCGAGCCCGTGGAGCTTGTCGAGGCCAACAACCATATCCGAGAGCTGGAGAGCGAAGAGCGTCGTGAGGTGATCCGCATCCTTACAGAGGTAGCGAGTCGTCTGCGCCCCAATATCCCGCATCTGCTCGGTGCCTATGCGCTCCTCGGACACTATGATTTTGTCCGAGCCAAAGCACGCTGGGCGGGTGATGTCGGGGGGATATGCCCTCGCATCTCTGACCAGCCTACCCTCGAATGGTGGGGAGCTAAGCATCCCCTCCTGCTCCGTTCGCTCCGAGCTCAGGACCGAAGCATCGTCCCTCTGGATATACGACTACAAGCCCCCGAGGCTCGCATCCTTCTGATATCGGGGCCTAATGCAGGGGGGAAGTCCGTCTGCCTCAAGACCGTCGGGCTTCTGCAGTACCTTGTGCAGTGTGGGATCCCCGTGCCGATGGCCGATCACTCGTCCGTAGGGATCTTTGATCGTCTCTATATCGACATCGGTGACGAGCAGTCCATCGAGGATGACCTCAGTACCTATAGCTCGCATCTGAGGAACATGAAGCACTTCGTCAAGGAGGGAGGCTCACGGAGCCTACTTCTCATCGATGAGTTCGGTGGAGGCACTGAGCCTACCATCGGCGGAGCGATAGCGCAGGCACTCCTCCACCGCTTCAATGATGCGGGATGCTTCGGAGTGATCACGACGCACTACCAGAATCTCAAGACCTACGCCGAGGATCATGCTGGGCTCATCAACGGGGCTATGCTCTACGACCGCCACGAGATGCGTCCGCTCTTCAAGCTCTCCATCGGTCGTCCAGGGAGCTCCTTCGCCATAGAGATCGCGCGTAAGATAGGTTTGCCCGAAGAGGTGATCCAAGAGGTGCGTGAGGAGGTAGGCTCCGACTACATCGACATGGACAAGTACCTGCAGGATGTCATCCGAGATAAACGCTACTGGGAGACGAAGCGCCAAAGCATCCGACAGGAAGAGAAGATCCTGCAAGAGGCTTCAAGCAAATATGCCGAGGGGATGAGCCAAATTGCTACCGAGCGCAAGCGTATCATCCAAGAGGCTAAGAAGGAGGCTCAGCGCATCATCCAAGAGGCAAATGCCGAGATCGAACGTACCATCCGTGAGATCCGAGAGGCCGAGGCGGCTAAGGACGAGACCCGCTCGATACGTCAGAGGCTAGCGGACTACAAGGAGGAACTCTCAGCCGAGGCTGAAGCAGAGGCTCTAGCACAAGCAAAGAAGACCCAGCGGGAGGTAGAGCGTCTCCTAGCCCGACGACAGCGCCACGCAGAGCGCAAGACTAAGGGGAAGGAGACACCTACCCTCAAGCTCCGCACCGAAGCCTCAGCGACCAGTACCTCGGAGATGCAGGGGCATGCCCCACTCGAGGTCGGTAGTGTCGTTCGCATCGAGGGACAGAAGGCACTAGGCACGATCCTCTCCATCTCTGACCGAGAGGCTAGTGTAGCCCTTGGAGCTCTGAAGACAACAATCCCTCTGAAGCGTCTCCATGGGGTATCATCCGCTGAAGCACAGCGCCACCTTCGGAAGACCACCCCAGCACAAGCCGTACGCTCATCGGGGATCATCGACCAAATCCACCAGAAGCGACTCAGCTTCCGTCAGGAGATCGACGTACGTGGCTTCCGTGCCTCAGAGGCCGTGGATGCCGTAGCCTACTTCATCGACGAGGCTCTCCAGCTTGGAGTCAACCAAGTACGTATCCTGCATGGTACAGGAACGGGTGCCCTACGTGAGTCGATACGCACCTACCTCAGTGGTGTCTCTGGGGTCGAGCACTTCCACGATGAAGATGTCCGCTTCGGAGGTGCTGGGATCACCGTCGTCGAGATGGCTTAGCCTCACACCTTCTTAGGGGATGCCCCAAGCTCATAAGCTAAGGCTACCCCATACTCCCCTTTATACAAGGGTGGCTACCTGCGTCATGATGACGAAGGAAGCCCCTAGCATAAAGGGGATTTTTGCACCCCATGAATGGGTCACCGAGACGACCCATTCATGGGGTACTTGAGCGACCCATGTATGCCTCCCTCTGATGACCTATGAATGGGATGCTTAGGTAAGATCTCTATTGACCCTTTCGGCTGAGGATACTTGCACTCCCTCGATGCTCTACCAAAGTCACCTCCAGCTCTCCATGTAGCATCCCCCAAGCAAAGCGAGGTAGAAATCACCCCTCTCCCGCTCATTTACCCACAAACTGAAGCTTGATCAACCTCTCCTCTAAGACATCATTAAACTTCTTAAAAAGAGAAGATTACGAGCCTTACCTTCCCGTATATACTTCCTTAAAAACTATATTAAATCGCCAAGCCTTACCAAGCGGAACAAGCTATCGGAATAATCAATACATTTGCTCATGTCAATGTATAACCAACGCATTAAACTACGCTAACAATGAGAGACAACAAAAGAGTCTATACCTTCGGGAACGGCCTTGCTGAGGGTAAAGCGGAAATGAAGAATCTCCTCGGAGGTAAAGGGGCTAATCTGGCAGAAATGAACCTCATCGGTGTGCCCGTCCCCCCAGGCTTTACGATCACGACGGAGACTTGCAACGAGTACTTCTCTCGGGGCAAAGAAACACTCATCTCCCTCCTCACCGAAGAAGTCATGCAGGCGGTCCATCATATCGAGGGGCTCATGGGATCTACCTTCGGCGATCCCTCCAACCCGCTCCTCGTCTCCGTGCGCTCAGGGGCTCGTGCCTCGATGCCAGGGATGATGGATACCATCCTTAACCTTGGTCTTAATGATACCGTCGTCGAAGGGCTCGCCAAGAAGACTGGCAATGAGCGCTTCGCCTATGATAGCTACCGCCGCTTTGTCCAGATGTACGGGGATGTCGTCCTCGGCATGAAGCCTGAGAGCAAAGAGGATGTAGCCCCCTTCGAAGAAATCATCGATCGGGTCAAAGCACAGCGTGGTGTACATCTAGATAATGAACTGAATGTCGACGAACTCAAGAGCCTCGTCGTCCTCTTCAAGCAAGAAATCAAGCGTCGTACGGGCAAGGACTTCCCCTCCGATCCTATGGAGCAGCTCTGGGGAGCTATCTGCGCTGTCTTCGATAGCTGGATGAACGAACGAGCCATCCTCTACCGCAAGATGGAAGGCATCCCCGCCGAATGGGGTACTGCCGTCAATGTGCAGGCTATGGTCTTCGGTAACATGGGCGACACTTCAGCCACTGGGGTCTGCTTCAGCCGTAATGCAGCCACTGGCGAGAATGTCTTCAACGGGGAGTATCTCGTCAATGCTCAGGGAGAAGATGTCGTAGCAGGGATCCGTACCCCACGACAGATCACTAAGGCTGGCTCACTTAGCTGGGCTGAGCAGCAGTGCGTCGAGGAGTCTGTACGTTCGACCCGATACCTCTCCATGGAGGAAACAATGCCCGAGATCTATGCCCAGCTCAATGCTATCCAGCAGAAGCTCGAGGATCACTATCGAGATATGCAGGACATGGAGTTCACGGTCCAGGAAGGAAAGCTATGGTTCCTCCAGACCCGCAACGGGAAGCGCACAGGTACCGCCATGGTCAAGATCGCTATGGATCTGCTGCGTGATGGAGTCATCGATGAGAAGACCGCTCTCATGCGCTGCGAGCCTCACAAGCTAGATGAGCTCCTGCACCCCGTCTTCGACCCCGCAGCTCGTAAGCAAGCTAAGGTCCTCACCAGTGGGCTCCCAGCCTCTCCTGGGGCTGCATCAGGGCAGATCGTCTTCTTCGCCGATGACGCTACCCGCTGGCATGAAGAAGGCCGCCGTGTGATCATGGTACGCATCGAGACTTCTCCCGAAGACCTCGCAGGTATGTCTGCTGCCGAAGGGATCCTCACCGCTCGTGGTGGGATGACCTCCCATGCAGCCGTCGTAGCTCGTGGTATGGGTAAGTGCTGTGTCTCAGGTGCAGGTGCTCTCAATATCGACTACAAGCGTCGCACCGTAGAGATTGATGGGGTCGTACTCAAGGAAGGTGACTACCTATCGCTCAACGGGAGCACAGGGGAAGTCTACCTCGGTCAGGTAGATACGCAGCCCGCAGAGCTCACGGGTGACTTCGCTGATCTGATGAAGCTCTGTGAGAAGTACTCCAAGCTCGTCGTCCGCACGAATGCCGATACACCACACGATGCTACTATAGCTCGCTCCTTCGGTGCTGTCGGTATCGGTCTGTGCCGTACGGAGCACATGTTCTTCGAGAACGAGAAGATCAAGGCCATGCGTGAGATGATCCTTGCTGACTCGAAGGAAGGACGTGAGAAGGCTCTTGCCAAGCTCCTACCTTACCAGAAGGAAGACTTCTATGGCATCCTCAAGTCTATGGATGGATGCCCCGTGAACGTTCGTCTCCTTGACCCCCCTCTCCATGAGTTCGTCCCCCACGATCTCGCTGGTCAGCAGATCATGGCCGATGAGATGGGTATATCGGTAGAAGAAGTGGCACGTCGTGTCAATTCGCTCAGTGAGCACAACCCCATGCTCGGTCATCGTGGTTGCCGCCTAGGGAACACTTACCCTGAGATCACGGTCATGCAGACACGAGCCGTCCTATCGGCTGCTATCCAGCTGAAGAAGGAGGGCTACGACCCACGACCAGAGATTATGGTTCCGCTGATCGGTATCGTCAATGAGTTCGACGAGCAGGAGAAGGTCATCCGTGATACCGCACGTGAGCTCTTCGCCGAAGAAGGTGTAGAGATCGACTTCCATGTCGGTACGATGATCGAGATCCCTCGAGCAGCACTCACCGCCGATCTGATCGCTAAGCATGCCCAGTACTTCAGCTTCGGTACGAACGACTTGACGCAGATGACCTTCGGCTACAGCCGAGATGATATCGCAGGCTTCCTGCCCGTCTATCTCGACAAGAAGATCCTCAGTGTCGACCCCTTCCAGGAGCTCGATCAGGAGGGTGTAGGTCAGCTGATCAAGATGGCCGTAGAGCGTGGACGTGCTACCCGCCCAGATCTCCCCTGCGGTATCTGTGGTGAGCACGGTGGTGATCCTCGCTCGGTGAAGTTCTGCCACAGCATCGGGCTGAACTACGTCAGTTGCTCCCCCTTCCGTGTGCCTATCGCTCGCCTAGCAGCAGCCCAGGCAGCTATCGAATAGGAGCATAAGCCTCTCCTCTTAGTCAAGAGCCCTTCCCCGCTACACTCAGCCGAGGGAGGGCTCTTGCTCTATCCACCCGCGGAGGATCGGAATAAGTAGGTATGCCATCCCTATTTTTTCTCCCCACAATTAGGTAGAGTCAGAGGATTATCATTACCTTTGCAGAGAAGAATAAGACCTCCTATGGATGCCTAAGTGCATCAGAGGAGAGAGTACCATTTCTCGTCACCATCACAGCGATGACTCTGCACCCTCGTGAGAAGGATATGAGTGACCTTTAGGCTGTGAAGCAGACGAGCTCTTAAACGGTCGAAGCCTAGCGCTAAGAGGAGCTGAGCTCCCTTAGGGTTAGGCTTCTTTTATGTACCTACGAGTCCGAGAGCTACGTTATAGGAGGATTACCCTTTCTCCTCTGTAAGTCATCCCTAGAAAATTCTTACCTTTGAAGTAAGCTTATTCACTTCCTAAACACCACACGCACATGAAAAAGCTAATTACCACCCTTGCCTTTGGACTTCTGGTGGCTTCCTTTGGCTGTAGCTACCAGCCTAATCGCATCCCTCAGCCCCGTCAGGATCGGTCGCAGACCTCGACGAAGACGAGAAGGGTCACTACCGGCACATCTACCACTACCTCCCGCCATACTAAGGGACGGGATAGCCTTGCCACCGACTCGATCCTTCCCCCTGGGTCGAAGCCCATCGGGGCTAGGCGACCCACCGACTCCTTACCGCCTACACAGAGACTAGATAGCATCTCGGAGGAACTGATCTTTGGCGATACGACCCTCCTGGAGCTCCCACGTCTTGCCGGAGGAGCGCAGAATTACTTCATCACGCACCATGCCTCGGGAGTCGTGAACTACTCGCTGGAGTACGACGTCCATAAGCTCCATGCCCGCTGGGTCGCCTTCTCCTTCGATGAGGTGACTTCGAGAGACAGCATCTCACGCACCAATGCTTGGAGCTGGGATCCTAAGGTCCCCAAGGCTTATGACACCTCGGCCTTCTTCCGTCATAGCGGCTATAGCCGAGGACATCTCGTCGCCTCTGAGGATAGGATTTACTCTCGTGAGGCCAATGAACAGACCTTCTACTACACCAACATGAGCCCACAGCTCCAGTCGCACAATGCAGGGGTCTGGCATCGCCTAGAGAACAAAGTCCAACAGTGGGGACGTGACCGCAACTTCTGCGACAAGCTCTATGTAGCCAAGGGTGCTACGATCCGAGAGGATCAGATCGAAGAAAAGCGCCTTGCAGGCAAGGTCGTCATCCCTCGCTACTTCTGGATGGCAGTACTGATGAAGAAGGGTAGCTCCTACCATGCTATAGCCTTCCTCACTGAGCATCGCAACTATGGTAGGAGTGAGCACATCGAGGACATGACCCTCTCCGTCCAAGAGCTTGAGAAGTTCACGGGATTAGACTTCTTCTATCACCTCCCCGATAAAGTGGAGAAGCGTGTTGAGAAGGTTGATCCCAAGACTCCCGAAGCACGACGCATCTGGTGGAGTAAATAGTACCCTCTCCATTTAGCCAACAGTACACTACCTCCGACACCATGTAGTACCCACCAGATGGGGCTCATGGTGTCGGAGGTCTTTTATTGACCTTTCCCCTTGGAGATCTGGGGAAAAGGCTTACCTTTGTCGTGAGCAACTCGAAGGGGTGCTGGCACAGAGACGATAAGTCCTGAGCTGAGCTGAGATTATACCCGAAGACCTGATCCAGATAATGCTGGCGTAGGCAGAGAGTGATGGCGAAGTCTCGCCGCTTATCCTCTTGTATCTTCCGTTTATCTTGCTTGGCGATGGTGTATGCGCTCATCGCCTCCTCCCTCATGGTCTAGGCTCTCTGGACTAAGAGTTAGCTCGTGCTTTCTCTTCGCATATCATATAGCACCATGAAGGAAGAATAATCCGATGAAGATCCAGATCAATGGAGAGCCTACCCTCCTCCCCTCCCCCTGTACCTTGACCGAAGCCCTTGCCCATCTAGGGCGAGAGTTGCCCCCACGCTCAGCTGTAGCCATCAACGCTCAGATCATCACACGCTCTACCCTTGAGCATACCCAGCTCCAGGACGGCGATGATGTCCTCCTCATCCTCCCGACCTTCGGAGGATAGCCTGTCTAGTACCCCCTCATACCCAACGATCAAACACTATCTATCAATGAAAATCAACGAAGTCGTGACCCATGGCCCTATGATGGGCTCCGAGAAGATCTACGTCTCAGGCAAGCTATTCCCAGACCTCCGTGTAGGGATGCGCAGGATCCCCCTATCCGATACCATCCATGAGGATGGAAGCCGTACTCCCAATGCTCCCGTTGTCGTCTACGATACTGGAGGGCCCTATACCGATCCTGCATATGTAGTCGATCTAGAGAAGGGACTCCCTCGTCTGCGAACCCCATGGATAGGGCGACGAGGCGACACCCTTCGACAAGAAGCTTTAGGGAGTACGTATGCTCAAGATCGCCTCTCCGATCATGCCCTTGATGGTCTACGCTATCGACATATATCTACCCAGCCTCTTGCCGCCCGAGAGGGCTGTGTGACTCAGCGCTACTATGCCTCCCAAGGGATCATCACCGAGGAGATGGAGTACGTCGCTATCCGAGAGAATCAGCTTATCGAGGAAGCCCGTGAGCGCTTCGCCCTCCGAGGCGATGCTATGGGTGCCGTCCTACCCGATGTAGTTACTCCTGAGTTCGTCCGCAATGAGATCGCCCAAGGACGAGCGATTATCCCAGCGAACATCAATCATCCAGAGATGGAGCCGATGATCATCGGACGTAACTTCCTCTGTAAGGTCAATGCTAACATCGGGAACTCTGCCATCACCAGCAGTATAGCCGAAGAAGTAGAGAAAGCGGTATGGGCTACTCGTTGGGGAGCTGATACTGTCATGGATCTCTCGACAGGAAGGCATATCCATGAGACACGAGAGTGGATCATCCGCAATAGTCCCGTGCCCATCGGTACCGTCCCTCTTTACCAAGCCTTAGAAAAGGTACGTGGGCGTGTCTCTGATCTGACTTGGGAGATCTACCGAGACACCCTCATCGAGCAGGCAGAGCAAGGGGTAGACTACTTCACCATCCATGCTGGACTTAGGAAGGAACATATCCCTCTGACGCTACACCGTCTGACGGGCATCGTCAGCCGTGGAGGAGCGATCATGGCAGGCTGGTGCACAGAGAAGGACAAGGAGAGCTTCCTCTACGAGCACTTTGAAGAGATCTGCCAGATAGCAGCCCGCTATGATGTCTCCCTCTCCCTCGGGGATGGCTTGCGTCCTGGATGTATCCATGATGCCAACGATGCCGCCCAGATGGCCGAACTCAAGACACTTGGTGAGCTCAATAGGATAGCAGCAAAATATCATGTGCAAGTGATGATCGAGGGACCAGGGCATATCCCGATGCAGCTCATCCCAGAGAACATGACTCGGGAGCTCCTCGACTGCGACGAAGCACCATTCTATACCCTCGGGCCTCTGGTCTCAGACATAGGCGCAGGCTACGACCATATCACAGGAGCCATAGGAGCCTCCATCATCGGGCATCACGGTACAGCCATGCTCTGCTATGTGACACGCAAGGAGCACCTCGGACTCCCCGAGCGTGATGATGTACGTGAGGGTGTCGTCACCTACAAGCTAGCAGCTCATGCGACCGACCTAGCAAAGGGACACCCCACAGCCTACCTTCGTGATCATGCGATGAGCAAGGCACGCTTTGAGTTCAGATGGCGGGATCAGTTCCATCTAGCCCTAGACCCAGAGCGAGCCATGGAGCTTCATGACCAGACGCTCCCCGAAGAGATACACAAGGAGAAGCACTTCTGCTCCATGTGCGGAGAGCACTTCTGCTCGATGCGTGCTAACCGCACCTTCCGTCAGACACTCTTGGCAGGGCAGTCTCCTAGCGCTCCACAAAGGATACAAGGGATCGCTCATACCTCTGAGGGAGGATGCTGTCAAAGGGAAGAGTAAGACCATCTCCTATGCAACCTCATCAGATCATCGTCATCCCCCCCCCCGAACTTAGGGGGGCGGAAGAGGCGATATGGATAGCTCATCTCCTCCGCCTCGGGATATGCCGAGTGCATATACGTAAGCCTAATGCGACACGGGAGGCACTTATAGAGCTCCTTCAAGCAATCCCTCGGGAGCTGAGGAGGCGATGTGTCGTATCTCATCACGTCGACTTAGCTTGCGAATATAGTTTGGGAGGAGTGCACCTCTCTGTCTCAGACTGGAGGGGACTCTCTCAGCGTCCTAAGGGTCTTCGATCCGACCAGCTTATTGGAGTAAGTTGCCACAGCCAAGAGGAACTTGAGGCACTCCCCTTCGCTCCTAGCTATGCCTACCTAAGCCCCGTGGCTCCGAGCATAAGCAAGGTGGGCTACGGAGCTACAAGAGCTTGGTCGGAAGAGACGCTAATAGATCTCTGCCGATCGTATACCTTCCCCCTCATCGCTCTGGGCGGTATTCTCCCAGAGAACGCTAACTTCTTCCTTCGGCTAGGCTTCTCGGCGGTAGCGAGCTTAGGCTATTGGGAAGGACTAAGGCTTCACGAGCTAGAGGGAGCTCTCCATCGCATGTACCAGCCAAGGGTGCTCTTCTGTGGCGGACTTGACCCTACAGCAGAGGCGGGGATCACGGCTGATGCTCGCCATGCCGAGCGTCTTGGTGCTCGGTGCTATACGGTAGCTACGGCACTGACGAGGCAGGATGCTCATTCCTTCTACGGATGTACCTCCGTCAGTGAAGAGGATCTCGTGGGGCAGCTGGAGGCGCTCTCCCAGCAAGCCTCTCCAGAGGTCGCTAAAATTGGTCTTGCTACCTCACTCGGACAAGTCCTCACGATCACCAAACATATTCGCCGCTTCTTCCCCACCTGCTTGATCGCGTGGGATCCTATACTAAGGACTAGCTCAGGCTACACGCTCCTCTCCGACAGCACACCTGAGTCGCTACATCAGGCTATAAGTGAGGTCGACCTTCTTCTCCCCAATGCTTACGAACGGGAAGTACTCTTCGGGGGAATGCCACCTCAAGAGGTCGCCCGATGCTCCGACACAATACTCCTCTGTAAGTCCGCCCTAGCTACGAGCGGGGAGATCACCGATATAGCCTACCTCCCCGATGGGGAATCAATCCAGCGCACAACCTTATCTATGGGAGAAGATCGCCATGGTACGGGCTGTCTCTACGCAGCACAGCTCGCCGTGGCGCTTGCTCGTGGGGAAGAACTCGGTCAAGCTATGGGAAAGGCACAGCGAGCCGTTGGGTGCTACCGTCGCGGGGGTATGCTTCCCGAAGAGAAGGGACAAGTGCATCTAGGACGACGGATGTTCATCACCCACGGTAGGACAAACACAGAGATCCTCGAGCAGACAGAGCGTGTCCTTCGACTGGGGCTAGCGGATCTTGTCCAGCTACGGATGAAGGGAAGTCCACGGGAGGCTATCCTTGAGACGGCTCGTGACCTACAAGCTATCTGCCGTAGCTTCAGAGTTCCACTCATCATCAATGACCACGTAGACATCGCCGAAGAGATCTCTGCAGATGGGGTGCACTTAGGCAAGGAAGATATGTCCCCTACCCTTGCTCGTCAGATCCTAGGTCCTTCGGTGCTGATTGGCCGTACCTGCAATAGCCTAGAGGATCTAGATGAGGCAAGATCACAGCCCGTAGACTATATAGGTCTAGGTCCTTTCCGCTTCACTAAGACTAAGGAGAAGCTTGCTCCAGTGCTTGGCCTAGAAGGCTACCAACGACTCAAGCTCCATGACT
>NZ_CALHVI010000044.1 GCF_938039215.1 uncultured Porphyromonas sp.
GTCCCTCCGCCGCCCCATGAATGGGTAACTAGTTCGCCCTGCCGTGAGGCGCTCTAGAGCCCCAGCCTTAGCTAGGCTCTTACTGAGCTGAGGCGTAACAAGAGGGAGCACAGATGATCGGCGCATCTCCCCACGTAGCCGAACGCAAAGGATCAAACAAAAAAGGGACACCGGAGCTGAAAGCCCTGCTCTTAAAGACCCTCCCGAAACACCAACGCATAAGTCCTGACACCTCTCTTCTCCCCTCGCCTAAAGTCTGAGAGAATCAGTATCTTTATCCCTTCAAAAAAGTGAACCTAAATGACAAGCAACATACAACGCGAGCAGCTCCATAGCCAGATCTGGAAGATGGCGGGTGAGGTGCGTGGTGCCGTCGATGGATGGGACTTCAAGCAGTTCGTCCTCGGGATGCTCTTCTACCGCTTCCTTAGTGAGCACTTCGCCGCCTATGTCGAGACTGGTGCCCAGACAGGCTTCCGCTATGCAGACCTATTGGATGAGGGTGTTCCTGACGAGAGCCGTGTGGCTTTGATTGAACAGAAGGGCTACTTCATCGCCCCCAGCCAGCTCTTTGAGAACGTCGCTCGAGATGCAGCCAAGGATAAGGATCTGAACATCCGCCTGCGGGAGATCTTCGATGCTATCGAGGGCTCTGCCGTGGGCTATAAGTCCGAACCCGATCTCAAGGGGCTCTTTGCCGACTTCGACACGACGAGTACCCGCCTGGGGACGACGGTCGACGAGAAGAACCGCCGTCTGTGTGCAGTGATGCAGGGCGTGGCGACACTGGACTTCGGTGCCTTTGAGGATAGTCAGATCGACCTCTTCGGCGATGCCTATGAGTTCCTGATCTCGAACTATGCCGCCAATGCCGGGAAGTCGGGAGGGGAGTTCTTCACACCCTCACAGGTCTCCAGACTCATCGCCAAGCTCGCTCTCCATGGGCAGACGCAGGTCAATAAGATCTATGACCCCGCATGTGGCTCGGGATCGCTCCTCTTGCAGGCTCGTCGCCTCTTTGAGGTGGATAGGATACGAGAGGGCTTCTACGGGCAGGAGGTCAACCTGACGACCTACAATCTGGCGCGTATGAATATGTTCCTCCACGGGATCAATTACAACGACTTTGATATCCAGCTGGGGGATACACTCCTCGATCCCAAGCACACCGAGGAGAAGCCCTTCGATGCCATCGTATCGAACCCTCCTTACTCCATCTCCTGGGCGGGCTCGGAGAATCCGACGCTGATCAATGATGAGCGCTTTGCTCCTGCAGGGGTATTGGCACCACGATCCAAGGCGGACTTTGCCTTCATCCTCCATGCGGTGAACCACCTCTCGGCGCGAGGCCGTGCGGCGGTGGTCTGCTTCCCTGGAATCTTCTACCGAGGAAGGGCTGAGCGGAAGATCCGCAAGTACCTCGTCGACTCGAACTATATCGAGTGCATTATCTCCCTCCCGACGAACCTCTTCTACGGCACGAGTATTGCGGTGAATATCCTCACGCTCTCCAAGCACAAAGCCGACGCGCGCATCCGCTTCATCGATGCCAGCGGCGAGGACTTCTTCCGCAAGGAGACGAATAACAACGTCCTCACGGATGAGCATATCGCACATATCGTCGAGCTCTTTGCCAGCGGTGAGGATGTCCCACACGTGGCACGCTGGGTAGACCTCAAGGAGGTCGAGGAGCAGGACTACAACCTCTCGGTAAGTAGCTATATCGAAGCCGAAGATACTCGCGAGGAGATCGATATCACCAATCTCAATAGCCGCATCCAGCAGACGGTGGCACGTATCAATACGCTCCGCTCAGATATTGACGCCATCATCAGCGAGCTCGAGGCATGATCACATATATCGAAAAGCTCCTCAAAGGTCAGCCCGTCGAGTGGAAGACACTTGGCGAGGTCGGTACATTTGTTCGTGGAGGTAGTCTGCAGAAGAAAGATTTACAAGATAGCGGTGTGCCTGCTATTCACTACGGGCAGATATATACTTACTATGGTAGATTTACCTATGATACCAAGTCTTTTGTTACCGATGAATTTGCAAAGAAGTCACGGCGTGCAAGTCCTGGTGATTTGATTATTGCGACTACGAGTGAGAATGATGATGATGTGTGCAAGGCCGTTGCGTGGCTTGGAGATAGCCTCCTTGTGGTAAGT
>NZ_CALHVI010000045.1 GCF_938039215.1 uncultured Porphyromonas sp.
AATGGTCCTGAGATGTGTAGCGCCTCGGCGATCTGACGACTGATGCGCTTGATACGGCGCACCGTCTCGACATAGAGCTTCTGCCCTGGGAACTGGATCGTAGCGTCCCCTGAGTGTACCCCTGCGAACTCAATATGTTCGCTGATGGCGTAGGCGACGATCTCCCCTCGCTGCGCTACGGCATCGATCTCCACTTCCTTAGCGTGCTCGATGAACTGGCTTACGACCACCGGATGTTCCTTCGATACGTCTGCCGCTAGCTCAAGGAAGCGGTAGAGCTCCTCGGAGTTGGAGCAGACGTTCATTGCCGCCCCCGATAGTACGTAGCTTGGACGAACGAGCACAGGGAAGCCTACTTCACGGATGAAGGAGTCGATGTCCTCGATACTCGTCAATTCCTGCCAGCGAGGCTGGTCGATGCCTAGCTCATCTAGCATCGCAGAGAACTTATGCCTATCCTCAGCACGGTCGATATCCTCGGCTTGTGTCCCGAGGATGGGGATGCGCTGGGAGTGAAGCTTCAGGGCAAGGTTATTAGGGATCTGCCCACCAGTGGAGAGGATGACACCTCGGGGTGTCTCTAGATCAAGGATGTCTAGGACACGCTCGAAGGTAAGCTCATCGAAGTAGAGGCGATCCGTGATATCGTAGTCCGTACTTACCGTCTCGGGGTTGTAGTTGATCATGATAGATCGTAGGCCCTGCTGACGGATCGTCTGAAGGGCATTGACTCCACACCAGTCGAACTCGACAGAGCTACCGATACGGTACGCCCCAGAACCAAGGACGACGACCGAGCGTCCATCTCCTTCGTAAGCGATATCGTTAGCCGTACCACTGTAGGTCAGGTAGAGGTAGTTGGTCTCTGCTGGATACTCAGCTGCGAGCGTATCGATCTGCTTGACTACGGGCAATACTCCGAGCTTCTTACGCAGAGCACGTACCGCCAGAGCATCCTTATCGTGCGCCTTGATCCCTTGCTTGGAGAGAATGAAGCGAGCTATCTGGAAGTCCGAGAAGCCCTGACGCTTGGCCTTGAGTAGGAGCTCTCGGTCTAGATCCGAGATCTGCTGTACTGCTGCGAGACGATCGGAGGTGCGGACGATGCTCTGGAGCTTGTCGAGGAACCATCGGTCGATCTTCGTCAGCTCGTGGATCTGGTCTACGGTGTAGCCCATGGCGAAGGCCTGACTAATAGCGAAGACACGTGTATCGGTAGGAGCCTTCAGAGCGCCATTGAGCTGGTCAGCGGGGATCTCCTTGGTATTGTTGCCGACGAAGCCGTGCATCCCTTGGCCGATCATACGGAGCCCCTTCTGCATGGCCTCCTCAAAGGTACGTCCGATAGCCATCACTTCCCCTACGGACTTCATGCTACTACCGAGCTCACGGGAGACACCGTGGAACTTCCCTAGGTCCCAGCGAGGGAGCTTACAGACGACATAGTCAAGTGCAGGCTCGAAGAAGGCAGGAGTCGTACGGGTCACAGAGTTCTTCAGTTCGAAGAGCCCATAGCCTAGCCCAAGCTTAGCAGCGACGAAGGCCAGAGGGTAGCCCGTAGCCTTAGAGGCTAGAGCCGATGAGCGAGATAGGCGGGCATTGACCTCGATGACTCGGTAGTCTTCGCTGTCAGGGTCTAGGGCATACTGCACGTTACACTCCCCGACGATACCGATATGACGTACGATGCGGATAGCGATCTCACGGAGCTTGTGATACTCGTTGTTCGTCAAGGTCTGTGAAGGAGCGATGACGATGCTCTCTCCGGTATGGATACCCAGAGGGTCAAAGTTCTCCATGTTACAGACCGTGATACAGTTGTCGTAGCAGTCACGTACCACTTCGTACTCAACTTCCTTCCATCCCTTGAGGCTCTTCTCGACGAGTACCTGAGGCGAGAAGGAGAAGGCCTTGCTACAGAGCTCATCTAGCTCCTCTTCGTTGTCGCAGAAGCCGCTACCGAGGCCACCCAAGGCATAGGCTGCACGGATGATCACGGGATAGCCCAGAGAGGCTGCAGCACGGCGAGCATCCTCGACACACTCCACAGCATGGCTCTGGATCGTCTTCACCTGGATCTCATCCAGCTTGCGAGCGAAGAGGTCTCGGTCTTCGGTGTTCATGATCGCCTCTACGGGTGTCCCGAGGACCTCGACATTGTACTTGGCAAGTACTCCGCTCTGATGCAGGGCTACCCCACAGTTGAGGGCGGTCTGTCCGCCGAAGGCGAGAAGGATCCCTTGGGGGCGTTCCTTCTCGATGACCTTCTCGATGAAGAAGGGAGTGACGGGGAGGAAGTAAATCTCATCGGCGATC
The DNA here is from genome assembly GCF_938039215.1 of uncultured Porphyromonas sp. Taxonomy (GTDB): domain Bacteria; phylum Bacteroidota; class Bacteroidia; order Bacteroidales; family Porphyromonadaceae; genus Porphyromonas. Next base: position 2,317 of record NZ_CALHVI010000045.1, read on the forward strand.
CCTTCGGAAGTCTGGACAGTAGCGATGTTGGGATTGACGAGGACGGTATGTATCCCCTCCTCACGCATCGCCTTGAGTGCTTGAGAGCCAGAGTAGTCGAACTCTCCTGCTTCCCCGATCTTCAGGGCTCCAGATCCTAGGAGAAGGACCTTCTGTATCTTATTCTTGTCGATCATTGTCTCTTGCTTTTGAAGGGGATTAAATCAGGTTAAGGAACTCTTCGAAGATAAAGACCGTGTCCGTCGGCCCACTACAAGCCTCGGGGTGGAACTGAGCCGAGAAGAAGGGTAGGGTCTCATGGCAGATCCCTTCGTTGGAGCCATCATTGAGATTGACATACTTCTCTCTCCAGCCTGGTCCAAGCGTCGAGGCATCGACAGCGTAGCCATGATTCTGGCTGGTGATGTAGCAGCGGTTTGTCCCGACTTCACGCACAGGCTGGTTGTGGCTGCGGTGCCCGTACTTCATCTTTGAGATCTTCGCTCCTGCTGCTGCGGCTAGGAGCTGGTTACCCATGCAGATGCCACAGATGGGCTTCTTCTTATCGAAGGCTTTACGTATATGCTCGACAGTGATACGGCACATATTGGGGTCGCCAGGGCCATTGGAGAGGAAGAGCCCGTCGAAGTCGATCTCGTTGAAGTCGTAGTCCCAAGGCACTCTATACAGTGTCACATCGGGGCGGATGAGGTTGCGTACGATGTTGTTCTTCGCTCCGCAATCTACGAGCACGATCTTCTTCGGTCCATTGCCATAGATGGTGACTTCCTTGGGGGAAGCCTCTGCCACGAGGTTGCGGCTATTGGGATCATCGAAGGGGATATCCTCTCCCCCCTCTAGGACGATCTTGCCCTTCATTGAGCCTTTCTCTCGGAGCGTCTTGGCCAGTTCACGTGTATCGATACCCGTAAGACCGAAGACCTTCTCTCGGCGGAGCCATTCGGAGAGCGAGCCCTCAGAGTTCCAGTGGCTGTGCTCCTCGGAGTAGTCAGAGACTACGATCCCCAGAGGATGGATCTCATCGCTCTCTCTGAAGAAGGCGATGCCGTGCTCATCTCGCTTGGGAGAGGGCACCCCATAGTTCCCGACGAGGGGATAAGTCATGACGAGGATCTGCCCCCGATAGCTGGGGTCAGTGAAGCTCTCCGTATAGCCAGTCATCGCGGTATTGAAGACGACTTCGCCTGCCACAGGGGCATCATAGCCGAACGAGTAGCCTTCGAAGCGACTCCCATCATCTAGGATCAAAGTAGCTCTTTTGTAGTCTTGCATAGGGACGGATACTTAATGAAGATGTGTAGGAATAGGTGATCTGAGGCGGTATTATAAAGAGAAAAGCCGTCTACCAAGCAGAGCTTGACATACGGCTTTTCTATATTTCTTGTCGCTCGGAGAGAGCGAAGACCTCAGTTTCATCTGATCGTTTGTACATGCAATGCAGAGCCCCTTTGGCTCCGCTTTGCATGCAAAGATATGAAAAAAAGAGAGACTAGGATGCCTAGAGCCCAAAGCTCTTGCGAAGGGTGTCTACGTAGTCGAGCTTCTCCCATGTGAAGAGCTCTACTTCGTGAGCGACTTTACCACGACTGTTGGTAGAGAAGTACTTAGTCACCGTGCGAGGCTCACGCCCGAAGTGCCCGTAGCTAGCCGTCTCTCTATAGATGGGGGTACGTAGCTTGAGGCGCTGCTCGATGGCATAGGGGCGCAGGTCGAAGAGCTGCCCTACCCGCTCTGCGATGGCGCTATCAGCGACAGAGACATGCGAAGAGCCGAAGGTGTCGACGAAGATACTGATAGGCTCTGCTACACCGATAGCATAAGCCAGCTGCACGCACACTTCGTCTGCGATACCGGCACCGACGAGGTTCTTAGCGATGTGACGAGCGGCATAGGCTGCCGAGCGGTCTACCTTCGAGGGGTCCTTACCAGAGAAAGCTCCACCGCCGTGAGGAGCCTTCCCCCCATAGGTATCTACGATGATCTTACGACCCGTGAGCCCAGTGTCGCCATGGGGCCCCCCGATGACGAACTTACCCGTTGGGTTCACATAGAGCTTGAAGTCTGCATCGAGTGCCTGCTGGATCTGCTCGGGGTAGCGTGCGAGTACTCGAGGAAGAAGGATCTTGCGAATATCCTCGGTGATATGAGCCTGCATCTGAGCGTCAGCCGCTGCCTGCGCCTCTGCAGAATCATCACTAGGCTCAATGAATTCGTCGTGCTGGGTACTGATGACGATGGTATCGATACGCAGGGGTTTCCCCTCATCCGAATACTCGACCGTCACCTGACTCTTAGCATCGGGACGGAGGTAAGGCATCAAGTGAAGCTCTTCCTTGCGGATGTGGGCGAGTTCCTCTAAGAGGGCATGCGACAGGTCCAGTGGCAGAGGCATGAGCGAAGGGGTCTCACGACAAGCGTAGCCGAACATGATCCCTTGGTCGCCAGCGCCCTGCTCTTCGGGAGATAGACGCTCGACACCACGGTTGATATCAGCACTCTGCCCATGGATGGCGGAGAGGACTCCACAGCTGTCTGCATCGAAGCAATAAGCGCTCTTGTTGTAGCCGATCTCACGGATGACATCTCGAGCAATGTCTTGAAGTTCGACATAGGCATCACTCTTGACTTCGCCCGCCAGCACGACCTGCCCCGTGGTCACAAGCGTCTCACACGCGACCTTGGAGAGCGGGTCAAGTGCCATGAAGTGGTCAAGGATGGCATCTGATATTTGGTCAGCCACCTTGTCGGGATGACCTTCTGAGACAGACTCAGAGGTAAAGAGATAACTCATCGGTATATCTATTGTATATGGGTTAGTGATTTCAGACGTAGCCCCAATGGGTGAATATAAAAAGACCTCAGCTGCCTATCGGTGCAACCAAGGTCGAGGTGAGCTAAGTCTGTCGTAGAGGGTGAAGAGCCAAGGATAAGGCTCCATCAAGACGACGGGTTTAGCATTTTTTCTCGTGGTTGCAAGCATCTCAAATCTATCCACGTCCCCCGTGGGGGCTACTTTCGGGCACAAAGGTACACTTTTTCTCCGACTCTACCGATCCTACTTCCTCATCGGAGGCACAAAGAGCACAGTTCTCTCGCACTAAGTCTTGAGCTTTAGCCCTTCTAATAGCAAGTCCTCAGAGGTAGCAGTAGCGCCTCTTGGGAGGCACCAGTAGTACCTCTTGGGAGGCGCTACTGCAAACACTCGTAAGGGCAACAGCCCCCTACAACCGACACCTGCTGAGGGACGCAGAGCCAGCCCCCGTAGAAGCACAGAGAGCAGAAGCGGAGATCTTAAAGGCAAGGAGAACTAAATCCTCTACTCGATTATTCTTATTTTTGCGAGAATAGCAGACGGGCTCCTTCGGAGCAACAAGCTCCCTTACCCGTCTCGACTTAACCCCTCCTCCATCTCGATGGCAAAGAAAGAAACGAAGAAGACTCCCGCCCCCCTCACCGACCGCCAGGATACGGCAGACCACATCCTCCTGCACCATGTGCGTGTCAATAATCTCAAGAATATAGACCTAGCCATTCCCCGAGGCCAACTCATCGTCGTCACTGGGGTGAGTGGCTCGGGGAAGAGTTCGCTCGCCTTCGACACACTCTATGCCGAGGGACAGCGTCGCTATGTGGAGAGTCTCTCGTCGTATGCCCGTCAGTTCGTCGGTCGTATGGCTAAGCCTGAGGCCGACTGGATACGGGGGCTTCCCCCAGCGATAGCCATCGAGCAGCGTGTCGTCAGCCGTAATCCCCGCTCTACCGTCGCTACCTCTACCGAGATCTACGAATACCTGCGCCTGCTCTATGCACGCATTGGGAAGACCATCTCCCCCAGCACAGGAGAAGAGGTGCGCAAGCACACAGTGAAGGATGTCTTGGCCTATGCTAAGGGGCTTCCCGTGGGAAGTCGTGTCTACCTCATCGTGCCCCTACACGTACCCGAGGGGAGACAACTGGCAGCCCATCTCGAGATCCAGCTACAGCAGGGCTACAGCCGACTATGGCTGCCCGAGGGGATCATAGCCATCGAGGATGCCCTTCTCTGGAGTGACGACCGAGCCGAAGGACTCTATCTGCTCATCGACCGTCTGGCTATCAGCGAAGACCTTGAGGCTGTAGACCGCCTAGGCGAATCGGTAGAGACCGCTTTCTTCGAAGGACGTGGAGTCTGCTACCTTGCTATCGAAGAGATGGGTGAGGAAGGACGAAAGCCCATGCGCCTTCAGGAGTTCAGCAATATCTTCGAAGCCGATGGTCGTGTCTTCCAAGAGCCTTCGCCCGAGATGTTCAGCTTCAACAACCCCATCGGTGCTTGCCCCGAGTGCGAAGGCTTCGGGAAGGTCGTGGGCATTGACCGCCGTTTGGTCATCCCCGACCCCAGCCTCTCCGTCTATGACGATGCGGTAGCCTGCTGGCGAGGGGTAGTCTCTTCCGAATGGAAACAGTTCTTCATCCGCTATGCAGAGCAGGCGAAGTTCCCCATACACCGCCCCTATGAGGAGCTCACTGAGGAGCAGAAGGCACAGCTGTGGGATGGTCTCCCCAGCAAGGAGTACGGCCCGATAGGGATCACTCCTTACTTCGACTATCTACGAAGCCAGCTTCACAAGATCCAGAACCGCGTACGTATCGCCCACTTCACGGGGAAGACCATCTGCCCGACCTGCCATGGAGATCGCCTCAAGCCCGATGCCCTCTGTGTACGTATCGGGGGGAAGAACATCGCCGAGATCGTATCGATGACCCTCTGGGAGGCTCGGGACTTCTTCGACCAGCTCCAGCTGAGCGAGGCCGAAGCCTTCATCGCTAAGCGCCTGCTGCATGAAATACGCTCTCGCCTTAGTTTCCTCGACGAAGTGGGTCTAGGCTACCTTACCCTCGATCGCCTCTCCAGCACACTCTCGGGTGGGGAGAGCCAGCGTGTGACGCTGGCCACCCAGCTCGGAAGTAGCCTCGTGGGCTCACTCTATGTCCTCGATGAGCCCAGTATCGGCCTACACCAAAGAGATACCGAGCGCCTCATCCAGGTAGTGCGTCGCCTCCGAGATCTCGGCAATACCGTCGTCGTCGTAGAGCACGACGAAGAGATGATGCGTGCCGCAGACTACATCATCGACATCGGCCCCGATGCGGGTCGCTATGGAGGCGAGGTCGTCTATGCAGGTCCAGCCTCAGAGATCGACAGCACGACCCCTGGCTATACGGCTGCTTATCTGACGGGGCGAGAAGAGATCCCCCTTCCCTCCGTCCGTCGTCCTTGGAATAGCTACATCGAGCTAGAAGGAGCGACACTACACAACCTCAAGGATATCACCGTCCGCTTCCCACTACATACCCTCACTGTAGTCAGCGGTGTCAGCGGTTCGGGCAAAAGCACGCTGATGCGCGAACTCTTCTACGAGGGTGTCTCTCGGATGCTCAACAAGGAGCCCATGGACAGCCTAGAGCTACGTGGGATCTCGGGAGACCTCAAGTCCATCACCCAGATCGAGTATGTCGACCAGAACAACATAGGACGAAGTTCCCGCTCCAACCCCGTGACCTACGTAGGAGCCTTCGACACGATCCGTGAGCTCTATGCAGGTCTACCCCTATCGAAGCAGATGGGCTTCAAGCCCTACTACTTCAGCTTCAACAAGGAGGGGGGACGCTGTGAACGCTGTCAAGGCGCAGGGGTCATCACCGTGGAGATGCAGTTCATGGCAGACATCACTCTTCCCTGCGAAGCCTGCCACGGCTTACGTTTCCGCAAGGAGCTCCTAGAAGCAGAGTATTGTGGGATCAACATCTCTCAGCTCCTCGACATGAGCGTAGATGAGGCGGTCGAGTTCTTTGACAAGAATAGAGCCTCTTCCACCTTGACAACGAAGATCATCGACCAGCTACGTCCCCTGCAGAAGGTAGGGCTAGGCTACATCAAGCTGGGGCAGTCAGGCTCCACCCTCTCTGGTGGGGAGAACCAGCGAGTCAAGCTGGCCTATTACCTCGGGAAGGGGAAGAAGCTCCCTACCCTCTTTATCTTCGACGAACCTACTACAGGCTTGCACTTCCATGACATTCGCACCCTGCTTGAGGCTCTACAAGCCCTCGTAGACCAAGGGCATTCGGTGATCGTCATTGAGCACAACCTTGAGGTCATCCAGGCTGCCGACTGGGTCATCGACATGGGACCCGAAGGCGGGAAGGCAGGAGGCTATATCGTAGCCGAAGGGACACCAGAGGCTATCGCTTCGTGCACAGAGTCTGCTACGGGTCGCTACCTCAAAGAGCTCCTTCAAGCCAAGCTAAAAGCCAAGCGTAAGTAAATCCCAGCGCCAGTAGCTGATAGGATTTAGTGCTAGAATCAAGGGTATAGAAGTATTTGAGCTAAGATGCCCGTAGCACTAAGACCAAATGGGACATAGCTCTGATGCTAGAGGGAAACAGCAGACGGCACTACCCCATCTAACCTACCCTCAGAGAAGCCCTACCCTTACACCTTCGAGAGCAAGGATATAAACGAGGGAAGCCCCCAAGTCCATAGCCTATATGAGGCTACGAACTTGGGGGCTTCCCTTATCTTATCTATTCTGTAGACTAGAGCTTACCTTCGGTAGTCTTCATGATCTCGTCAAGCAGGTCATTGACCATCTCGCCACGTAGATCTCGGGCGACGATCTTACCGCTAGGATCAAAGAGGATGAGCTGAGGAATGCCTGCGATCCCATAGAGATCCGTTGCGTTCTTATCATTGAAGATCTGAGGCCACGTGATCTCTAGATCCTTCATAGCCTGCAGGTGATCCTCCATCTTGTCCCAGACGACAGCACCAAGGATGGTCAACCCCTTGTCCGTGTATGCATCACGTACCTTCTTCAGGTGAGCGATCTCACGACGGCAAGGTCCACACCAAGATGCCCAGAAGTCGACCAGCACATAGTGTCCCTTGCCGACATAGTCGCTGAGGCGAACGGGCTTGCTGGCATCATCGACCCCGTCGAAGTCTATAAACTGTGCACCTGGCTTAGTAGCCTCAAGACTGCGGAGACGCTCTAGCTGCTTAACGATCGTCTCTTCATTGCGAAGTCTTTCGCTAACTTCTTTTAGGTAGCCTTCAGCCTTGGCTAGGTCGATCTCTTCCTGTGCAAGGAGGGTCTGCAGAGCGTAGTAGCCTAGAGCATCATCTCGGTGAGCCTTGAGGTCAGCTAGTGCCCCTGGTAGGATCTGAGCATAGTACTCCTTGACGACCTTCTCCATTCCTTCTTCCTTCTCCTTATCAGAAAGAGACTTGTCGGAGCGGAGCTTCATCAGCTTCTCCTTCACACCGCTAGAGAGGGCGACCTCTTCCTTGACCTTCTGAGCACGGAGATCGTTGAGCGGAGTACCCGTAGCAGCTTCTGCATCAAGTGGTGCCTTGATGACACCTTCTTCGGGGATGAAGGAAAGGGAGTATGAACGAGGAATGATCAGGTTGACTACGATACCATCACCACCTAGAGGGCGCTCAAAGTGGAACTTCCCCGCTGCGACCTGGACACTGTCGAGAGCGGCACCAGCATTGGTGTAGAGGTAGACCCACTTGCCGTTGGCTTCGGCAGGTGCTGTACCTTGGATCAGGTAATGCCCTGCTTTAGGCTTGGCGATGCTAACGGTAGTAGCTTTAGACTTAGCCTTACCCTTGCGTTGAGCCATAGCGGGCAGAGCAATCGTCGTGGCTAGAGCAAGAAGCCCTAGGCGGATCCATTGATTCTTCTTCATGTGTTTTACTTATATGTATGGATGAGTGGTAATAATCTTGAACTAAGATAAGTATAATCTGGCGACGAGCGTTATCTAACCCTTGATCCAAGCCCCAAGCTCTGCTAAGAGCGTGCTCTGCGATAGCTCTAAGGAGGCTCTACCCTCAGTATAGAAGCGATCCCATAGCTATACTCAAGAAGCACCGAGGTTAGCTCAACGGAAGCTCTAAGGTCAGTTTCTTAGAAGCAGCAAAGTCAGCTTAGGGCAAGCGCCAAGATCAATACTGGGGAAGCCCTACTATCAGACTGAGAGGAGCTCTACGCTAGCGCAGTCGGATCTTGACTATGAGCTTGCTCACAGCACCACCGCCTCCGATGAGGGGGGCATGAGCATCTTCGGGATAGAGGATCACGAAGTCCCCTGGGACGAGATCCACGTAGCTCGCAGGAGTGTCTTCGAAGAAGATGACATCCTTCTCCTTGTCATAGGGTGCTTGAGGCTCTTGGCACTGGGCACGGGGAAGCCAACCAATCCGCTCTCGCCCCTTGAGTAGCACCTGGATATCGATATGCTCTTCGTGGGCTTCGAGTGGCTGATAGATCTGAGAAGGAGCATCCATGCGGTTGATGAAGAGATCTTCACCACGGAGCTCTATGCGCTGCGACTCTAGAGCCAAGAGATCATGCGTCTTGATGTAGTCGAAAGCTTCTTTGAATAAGGGATGTAGTCCTTCGTAGCGAGCCGATCCCTCCAGTGTACTATGGATCATTAGAGTAAGCTTAGTTAGTCGTGAGTCTCTATATCTGCAGTAGGCTCTCTGTGGCCCGCTCTAAACATTAGAGAAGGCCTTGACAGAGCATAGCCATACGCAAAGGTAGAAACTTCTTCGATACCACGTCCTTACCCTACCCATATCTTATACTCCATCATCCCTCCTTCCCCATAAATCAATTTCCCCTACCAAGCCAGACGCTTAGTAGGGGAAATTGCCCATAAACTAAAGGTGACGAACAAGTCCTCCTAGAGTGTCTTGAGGAGAGAGACTAGCTTCTCTGCGTGCTCTCGTGCTTCTGCTGCGACGTTGGGGTTCGTCAGGGACAGCTGACCATAGAGGGGGAAAGCTCCTACATAGTCCATCTGGGTATAAGCTGCGGTACACTTGAGGGGAAGTGTCAGAGCACTGCTAAACTCCGAGTCTTCAAAAGTCGCAGCACCAGAGCCCGTGGTGTAGGAGTGGATGAACTTCTTCCCCTTGAGCTTATCGCCTCCCGTGCCATAAGCAAAGCCGTACTGGAAGACTTCATCCAGGTAGCGCTTCATCGCAGCTGGTACGCTGAACCAGAAGACGGGGTGATGGAAGATAATGACATCTGCCCCTACTAGCGCCTCCTGCTCGGCAGCGATGTCGATCTTATTGAGGTCAGGATAAAGCTCTTCTAGATTGCGGATCTCTACATTAGGTAGCGCCTTGAGTACCTCAAGGATAGCCTTACCAGCGTAGCTCTGCTCGTGGTAGGTATGCGAATAGATAACGAGTACTTTCATTTTTCTTGACGGATAAGTCTATATATGGATGATCTTGTGTGGTAAGAACGTAGAGGAGGTAGAAAAGGTTCGCTCGGGTACAAATAAATGGGTGCCTACCTCCAAGAAGGTAGACACCCATTATATCTATTTAGTGAGGGAGGGAAAGTAAGCGAGCTTACCTCCTTACAGCACTAGAACTCCGCATTGCGTGGCGTACGGGGGAAGGGGATCACATCACGGATATTCGCCATACCCGTGACGAAGAGCAGGAGACGCTCAAAGCCCAGACCAAAGCCCGAGTGAGGAGCCGTACCATAGCGACGAGAGTCGAGGTACCACCAGAGATCCTTCTCGGGTACTCCGACCTCCTGAGCACGCTGTACGAGCTTATCGAGGTCTGCTTCACGCTCCGATCCACCGATGATCTCTCCGATCTTGGGGAAGAGAACATCCATACCTCGGACTGTCTTCCCATCGTCGTTCAGCTTCATATAGAAGCTCTTGATCTCCTTAGGATAGTCGGTGACGATGACGGGACGCTGGAAGTGCTCTTCCACGAGGTAGCGTTCGTGCTCGCTAGCAAGGTCGGCACCCCAGTACACAGGGAACTCAAACTTGCGCCCTGCCTTGACTGCCGCCTCGAGGATCTCAATACCCTCGGTGTAGGCCATGCGCTTGAAGGGCTTCTCTAGGACAAAGCGTAGGCGATCGATGAGCTCCTTGTCGAAGTGCTCCGCTAGGAAGGTCAGATCATCCATACAATGATCGAGCGCCCACTGCACGCAGTACTTGATGAACTCCTCTGCTAGGTCCATGTTCTCCTCGATTTCAAGGAAAGCGACCTCAGGCTCGATCATCCAGAACTCAGCTAGGTGACGAGGCGTATTGGAGTTCTCAGCACGGAAGGTAGGCCCGAAGGTGTAGATCCCCCCGAGAGCAAGAGCTGCCATCTCTCCCTCAAGCTGACCAGATACCGTCAGCGAGGTGTGGCGTGCAAAGAAGTCTTCCTTGTAGTCGACCTTCCCATCCTCGGTACGAGGAGGGTTCTCTAGGTCAAGCGTCGTGACTTGGAACATCTGTCCAGCACCCTCGGCATCACTCGCCGTGATCAGTGGTGTATGGACATAGAAGAAGCCTCGCTCATGGAAGAATGTATGGATAGCGATCGACATGTGATGGCGCATGCGGTAGATCGCACCGAAGGTATTCGTACGTGGACGTAGGTGGGCGATCTCACGTAGGAACTCTAGGGAGTGCCCCTTCTTCTGTAGTGGATAGGTCGCAGGGTCTGCTGTACCCAGCACTTCGATCTCACTGGCCTGGATCTCGACACTCTGACCCTGTCCCTGCGAGGAGACAAGCTCACCGATGACACTCAGGCTAGCACCCGTCGTGATCTTAGCCAGCAGTTCGGGATCGAACTTAGCTAGATCGACGACGATCTGGATATTATGGATCGTCGAGCCGTCATTGAGTGCGATGAAGCTGACAGCCTTATTGCCACGGCGAGTACGGACCCAACCTTTGACGTTCACTTGCTGCCCTACTAGGGTAGCTTGGAGTAGCTCGATGATTCTTGTACGTTTCATAAATGAATGATTGAGGTATGTAGCGGTTCTGTAGGTGTGTGCTGATTACTCGAAGGAGCCCATGCGCAGGTTGTTCACCTCCTGCTCGGTGAGATAGCGCCAGCGACCTCGTGGGAGGTTCTTCTTCGTCAAGCCGGCGAAGTAAACTCTATCGAGCTTGTGTACGTGGTAGCCTAGGTGCTCGAAGATACGACGGACGATACGATTGCGTCCCGAGTGGATCTCGATACCTACTTGGCTAAGGTCTTCCTCATTGACGTAGCTGACAGCATCCGCATGGATCTCTCCATCCTCAAGCTCTATCCCCTCAGCGATACGCTGCATATCCTCGATGGAGACGGGCTTATCAAGCCAGACCTGATAGATCTTCTTCTTCATGAAGGAGGGGTGCGTCAGCTTACTCGAGAGGTCGCCATCATTGGTGATGAGGATGACCCCTGTGGTATTTCTGTCGAGACGACCTACGGGATAGATGCGCTCCTCACAAGCCCCCTTGACGAGATCCATCACAGTACGGCGACACTCGGGGTCATCCGAAGTCGTCACGCAGTTCTTAGGCTTATTCAGGAGGATATATACCTTGCTCTGGGTGGAGACACGCTGTCCCTTGTAGACGACCTCATCGAGGCGCGTGACACGTGAGCCAAGTTCCTTGACGACGACTCCATTGACGGTGATATCACCTGCTGCGATGAGTTCGTCTGCCTCACGACGGGAGCAGACCCCAGCGTTGGCTAGGAACTTATTGAGGCGCAGATCCTGTGCGGGATCGACCATCTCCTCGTACTTGACGGGGATGGGTAGCTGAGGCTGCTTGGGCTTCTTAGCCTTGGGCATAGGGCGCTTGCCTCCCTTGGCGGGACGCTTCCCCTTGTAGGGCTGACCTTCTCTCTGATGGTCTCCTGCTGAGGGAGCCCCACCCGAGCGACGAGGACGCTCCGAGCGATTGTAATTGTAGCTATATCGACCATCTGCACGCTCAGCCTGATAGCGCTCGTCATAGCGAGAGCGCTCTGCGGTAGAGGTAGAGCTAGCTTGAGGGCGATGCTGTGAGGGGTAAGAACCTTCGTAGGAAGAGTGATCTACACGTGAAGGGCGAGAAGAGTAACGGTTGGGACGTGGTGACTGCTCTTCTTCGGAGACGATGAAGACACGTCGGCGTCTCGTAGGTGTACCTGTAGTGCTTCGTGCTGAGGTGTGCTGTCCATCGGTAGAGGCTGCTGGTACACGACGGGAGTGTGTAGCCGAGCGCGGAGTAGGCTCATCAGAGCTACTGAGGTTTGGTCGAGGAGTAAACTCCTTGTCTTCTGCCATGTTTGGGTCTTGTTTTGTATACTTTATTGTCTCGGGTGTTGAGGGCAGCCTCTCGGCTCCCCACTGGTCTATAGCTAATGGATGTCCTAGGTGCTTGTGCTTTGCCTACGGGACATACACTGCCGAAGTACCCAATTACCTTTGAGCAAAGATAATAAGATTATACGATATGCTACTCGCACCCACCCGATCTGATCCCCTCGCCCCCCTAGAGGATATGCTCTTAGGATAGAGTTCGATAGGTCTAGATACAGCGAGACGCACCCTCACTCCCTGATCTGGGAAGGGTGCGTCTCATTTGTAGAGGATAGCTCCGCTGTAGCTTAGATGATGGAGTGCTTCTTTGTGAACTCTACGATCTCATCGATATAGCCGAAGGCCAGACCCGTGACCGTGTCGGCACAGCCGTAGTAGATAGCGATGCGACCCGTGTCAGCATCGTGCAGAGCAGCGCAGGGGAAGGTCACGTTGGGCACGTCACCCATGCACTCATACTGCTCACGAGGAGAGATGAGGTAAGGACCGGAGCGGAACTTCACCTTCCAAGGCTCATCCAGATCAAGCAGTGCCGAACCAAAGGCATAGACGAAGCCATTGCACGAAGCAAGTACCCCGTGGTAGATCAGGAGCCACCCTTCGCTCGTCTCGATGGGGATAGGACCTGCACCGATCTTCGTGCACTGCCAAGCACTATCCTCGAAGGGTGCAGGGCTCATGACATGACGGTGGCGACCCCAGAACTCAAGGTCTGGCGACTCGCTATAGAAGATATCACCGAAGGGCGTGTGACCATTGTCGCTGGGGCGGCTCAGCATGGCGAACTTCCCATCGATCTTGCGGGGGAAGAGCACACCATTGCGGTTGAAGGGCAGGAAGGCATTCTCCAGCTGGTGGAAGGTCTTGAAGTCAAAGGTGTAGGCGACACCGATCGTGGGGCCGTGGTACCCATTGCACCACGTCACATAGTAGCGGTCTTCGATGAAGACGACACGAGGGTCGTAGCCGTAGACCCACTCACCGATCTCCTTGTCCTCACATTCGAACTTCAGAGGCTCTGGGTTGATGTTCCAGTTGATGGCATCATCGCTGAAGCCCACGTGCAGACGCATGCGGCGATTCGTGTCATCGCAGCGGAAGACACCAGCGTAGCCTTCTCCGAAGCGTACGACAGCACTGTTGAAGATGCTATTGGACGTGGGCAGGAGGTCACGTGGGATGATGGGGTTAGCGCTGTAGCGCCAGACAGTATCCTTACAGCCTTCGGGGCGGTCTTCCCAAGGCATATCGGGCAGACTCTGCCCGACGATCTTGATCTTGCTCATTCGTTTACTAATATATAGGGTGATGATATGACTTAATTAGGCTGCCTCCTTCGTCTCGGGCGAGTGAGCGAAGGGTAGGCGTAGGCTCAGCACGATGGCTGGGATAGTGACCACGAGCACCAGGATGAAGAAGCCTTCGTAGCCAAGCTGTGTAGCGAGCTTCCCGCTGATCATACCTGGGACCATGACGCTCAGGTTCATCAGGCTATTAGCGAAGGCATAGTGCGCCATCTGATACTTCCCTGGAGCGATCTGCTGCATCATGAAGAGGGTGATCCCTACGAAGCCGAAGCCATAGCTGAAGTACTCGAAGACGATCCCCGTAGCGACCCACCAGAGGTTCTGAGGCTGGAAGAGGGCAAGCAGGAGGTAGACGGCAAAGGGGATATTGAAGATACAGACCAGAGAGAAGAGCGTCTTCTTAAGTCCGAACTTAGCGATGTAGTACCCTGAGAGGATCGAGCCGAGGATGAAGGCGATCGTACCCGCCGTACCATAGATGAGCCCGTAGTCCTCATTCGACAGGCCTACACCGCCCGTCATGACGGAGTCCTTGAGGAAGATAGGAGCGATCTTCATCGCCAGACCTTCACCTAGACGGTAGAGGAAGATGAAGACGAGGTAGAGCCAGATATGCTTCTTGACGAAGAAGGTACGGACGACCTCGACCATCTCAGCCCAGCTCTCCTTAGCTGAGCGTCGCTCCTTAGCTGTCTCCTTCGGTAGTACCCACATGTGGTAGAGGGAGAGCGCGAGCATCAGAGCGGCACAGATGGCCATGATCACCATCCAAGCCTTCTCGAGACCAATCCCCTTCGATAGGTAGCCAGCGAGATAAACTAAACCTCCGTTGGTGAGGATCTTAGCTAGATTGTAGAAGGCACCCTGCCAGCCGGCATAGACTCCCTGCTCGCTACTGGAGAGCTCCTGCATATAGAGTCCATCCCCAGCAATATCGTGCATCGACCCGCTGATAGCCAGCACGCCCATGAAGGCTAAGGCGATGGAGAAGAAGCTGGGTAGAGGCAGAGCAAAGCAGACCAACCCAAACATCAGGGCGGTGATAGCCTCGGTAAGGAAGACATACTGGCGCTTCGTACCAAAGAGCTCCATACAGAGGCTGAAAAGAGGCTTCAGAGACCAAGGCAAGACAAGCAAACTGGTCCAGAAGGTGACATCTTCCTTACCGATCCCAAGGTCGGTGAACATCAGTACAGAGACGATCGAGAGGGCTACATAGGGAAGGCCCATCCCAAAGTAGACGCTGGGCACCCACGCAATGGGGTTGCGCCTCTTCTTCGTTTGTGGAGTTGAAGGCGAATAGTTTTGTTCTTCCATGAAGTATGAATGTACGTAATTCTGATTTTCGAAGCGGTTCAAAGATAGCAAAAAAGCAGGGATCCCGCCTCTCTTAGCTACCTTTCGTCAGCGCCCCACAGATAGGGCAAGCGAGTAGCCCATTCATGGGTCGCCCGACCGACCCATACATGCCTCCCCGAGGTGACCCATGCATGGGTCACCTCGGGGAGGCATGTATGGGTACTAATCGGTGGGTATCTTACCCGCTCCGTTAGGGGCGAGTATAGAGCAGAGGCGAGACGCTAGGTCGCTCGGCACTAAGCTTGCCTGATGAGTAGGCACAATCCCCATTGACATAGGTCGCCTTGACGCTGTGGCTGAAGGAATGCCCTTCGAAAGGTGACCATCCGCAGAGGGAGAGGATGCGCTCAGGTGTGACTAAGGTATCGGCCTTGGGATCAACCAGCACTAGGTCGGCATAGTAGCCCTCTCGGAGGAAACCTCGCTTCTCGATACCGAAGAGCTGAGCGGGCAGATGAGCCATCTTCTCCACGACCAATTCACGGGTGAAGACTCCTTCACGTGCTAGATCGAGCATCGCCACAAGGGCATACTGAGAGAGAGGACCACCGCTAGCCGCCGTCAGACAGTCCCCTTCCTTCTCGGAGAGCAGATGGGGAGCGTGGTCAGTAGCCACGATATCGATCAGCCCCGAACGAATGGCAGCACGTAGTGCCTCCCGATCACGGAGCGTCTTGACAGCGGGATTCCACTTGATGCGGTTACCTAAGCGTGCATAGTCCTCGTCGGAGAAGATCAGATGGTGCACGCAGGCTTCGGAAGTGATCTTCTTCTCGGATAGAGGGAGATCATTGCGGAAGAGAGAGAGCTCCCGAGCCGTAGAGACATGGAGGATGTGTAGACGACTCCCCAGACGGGTAGCGAGCTCTACAGCTTCGCTTGAGGAGCGATAGCAAGCCTCTTCGCTACGGATGAGTGGATGGTAGCGTACATCGAGCTGTGCCTGCCCCACCTCATCGAGGTAGCGCTGGCGATTGGCACGGATGATCTCTTCCTTCTCGCAGTGCGTAGCGATGATGAGGTCTGTCTCGCGGAAGATGCGCTCCAGCGTGTGCTTATCATCCACGAGCATGTTGCCCGTCGATGAGCCAAGGAAGAGCTTGAGCCCTGGGGTGCGGCGGGCATCGATGCGAGGGAGCTCGTCGGCATTGTCATTCGTTCCCCCGAAGAAGAAGGAATAGTTAGCCCAAGAGGTCTCAGCAGCACGATCCATCTTCCACTGCCAGGCCTCGAGGCTGGTCGTAGGAGGCTTGGTGTTGGGCATCTCCATGAAGGAGGTCGTCCCCCCAGCTATCGCCGCCTTGCTCTCGCTCTCGATGGTCGCCTTGTGCGTCAGCCCTGGTTCACGGAAGTGGACTTGGTCATCGATACAACCAGGGAGAAGCCAGAGCCCTTCAGCAGGCACTAGTTCATCGACCTCGGAGAGCAGCTGCTCAGGGAAGCTATCTGTACCCTCGTAGATCTTCTCGATCTGTGTCCCCGAGGTGAGGAGTGAGGCAGTGAAGGAGCGCCCTTCGTTGATGAGGGTCGCATTGCGAAAGAGTCGTTTCATAGGTGTAGCTAGCTAGTATATAGCGAAAGGATCGCTAAGGTATTGTTGATCAGATGGAAGAGCATGGGGATACGTAGCCCCCGAGAGTCATAGGCTAGATAGCTCAGCATCAGCCCTAGGACTAGACGACTGAGGAAGCCCGCAGGAGAGAAGTGTAGGAGCGAGAAGAAAAGCGCCGTGAAGAAGAAGACCAGCCACTTCTGCTGAGGATAGGAGCGCATGAGGAGACGCTGGAGCAGTCCACGGAAAAAGATCTCCTCGATGACTGCTGGCACCAGCGCCAGCGCTAGGAAGAGTTCACCGAAGGAGACTGATCCCCGACGAAGCATCCCGAGTACTGTCTCCTCGACTTGATCCTTCATGGGGCTGCCTAAGCTCTTAGCAAGCTCGATGACTCCGAGATAGAGGAGATTGGATAGGAGGATCGTCGCCGTGGCAAGAGCTAAGATACGGAGAAGATAGCCCACCCGCCTATACTTCGGCGGAAGGGGACGGAGCACCGCTCGTAGCGCCTCTCTTCCCGAGGGCAAGAAAAGGGCAGGTAATAAAAAAATGCACAGCGAGATCACGACATTCGTGACCAACTGTGCATGCACTAGAGACGTAGCCTCCCACCCCTTCGTGAGCGACCCACTCAGATAGAGAAGTACGGGGGAGACAAGCAGGAGGGCGAAGGCTATCCAGCCCAGAAGGCAGAGGAGCTCCGTACGGGTCTTCATTCGTCTACCTCTTCACTATCCTCATGATCGGGATAGAGCTGACCCTTGCGGATCTTCATCGGGGAGAGGCCGAACATCCTACGGCAGAAGGCCGAGAGATAGCCCGTCGAGGAGAAGTAGTAGCGCTCTGCGATCTCAGTCAGCGACAGAGGGCTATCGACAAGATCCCTATAGACATGGCGTGCTCGCTGCTGGAGAAGCCACTTGAGTGGGGGGATGCCGAACTCATCATCGAACATACGGGTCAGCGCCGCTGGGGTCACTCGTAGCTTCTCGGCCAGCTCCTCGACATTGCGACACGAGAGATGATACTTGAAGACCTGACAGCTGAATCCCATGCGCTTGCAGTGGTAGTTCTTGAGGAAGTCCTCCTGCATGCGACGAGCATAGTTCATCCTTAGTAGCAGGAAGAGCTCCTGCAGCTTCACATCGAAGAGGCGAAGATCAGAGAGCGAATACTGGAGGTACTCAAGGATCGCACTCGTCCAGAGCTCTACCCCACGAGAGAGCGGAAGCGTGGTGAGCACCTTCTCCTGTCTCATCGTCGTGATCTGGAAGCGCTTCTTGGGTTGCTCTGGGCACTGATTAGCACAGAGGTGGATGCTCGGCTGGAAGTGGAAGACGAGACAAGTCGTATCTCCCTCCGCTTCGATATCTAGGAGCGTACCCATCGGGACAAAGATCATGCTGGAGGCAGCATAGGTCTCGGCCTCCGTCCCGCCATTGAGCGTAGTGCGGATGTTCCCCGATAGTAGGAAGATGATGAAGAAGTCCCCCTCACTCTGTAGGAGGAGGTGCTCCCCCAGAGACAAATGCTTGTGCATCGGGATGGAGAGCAGGGCGGCAGGCTGGTGCTTGAAGACAGAGTTACCTGCGAAGAGGAGTTCTTCACTTGGCTGTGGAGGCAGAGTACAAGCGGACATAGGCGAATAAACAAGCGGATGAATAAACGAATAAACAGGGCTAAGCTACAGCTCCAATAGGCCAGCGGGGATATGCAGATAGAGGCGATGACCAGCTACATCAAGCCGATCGACCAGCTCCTCTGAGATGGGGAGGACAAGCTCCTCCTCAGAGTGCGTGCGTACTCTGAGGAGGGTATTGAGCGTGGAGTCATCGATCTCTTCGATCACTCCTATAGCGGTTTCGGTCGAAGCATCATAGAGCTCATAGCCCACATAGTGCTGGAGCTCGAAGAGTTCTTCGGCTTCTTCGTCTGAGAGGTAGTCTTTATCGAGCCACACGGGACGACCCGTCAGAGCCTCGGCCTCCTCCTTCGTGGTGATGCCCGAGAAGGTGATGAGGTCGATCTCCTCCCCCTTAGCACGGAGCTTCGTCACTCGGTAGGGGATGAGCAAGCCCTGCTCCTCCAGCATGAGGAAGAGGGAGGTATCAGCTCCCTCCCATAGACCCGAGAGGTCTACGGATAGCTTAGCTGATACCTCACCCTGGATCCCGTGAGCACGCCCAAGAGTACCGATGAACTCAAAGTCCTCCTTGCTGAGCATGCTACAGACGAGAGATGTGTGCGCCTAGCGCATTGAGGCGAGCGGCTATATCCTGATAGCCTCTGTCGATCTGCTCGATATTGTTGATGATACTCGTACCCTCAGCGCTCATCGCAGCGATCAAGAGGGCGATACCAGCACGGATATCGGGTGAAGCCATCTTAGCTGCACGGAGCTGATGCGACTTCCCGAGACCGATGACCACAGCACGATGCGGGTCGCAGAGCATGATCTGAGCCCCCATGTCGATGAGCTTATCGACGAAGAAGAGGCGACTCTCAAACATCTTCTGATGGATGAGTACACTCCCCTTAGCCTGCGTAGCCGTGACGAGGAAGACGCTCAGAAGGTCGGGGGTCAGCCCAGGCCATGGAGCATCGGCTACCGTCAAGATCGATCCGTCCATGAAGGTATCGATCTCATAGCCATCGGGGTGTCGTGGGATGATCAGGTCGTCACCCTCCTCGAGGATGGTGATCCCGAGACGGCGGAAGGCCTGAGGGATGATCCCGAGATCTGGGATGCTGACATTAGTGATGCGCAGCTCCGAATTTGTCATCGCAGCCATCCCGATAAAGCTACCGATCTCGATCATATCGGGCAGCATCGTATGCTCTGCCCCATGCAGGCTCTTCACCCCTTCGATCGTGAGGCGGTTGGAGCCAATACCTTCGATATGGGCACCCATACGTACCAGTAGCTTGGAGAGCTGCTGTAGGTAGGGCTCACAGGCTGCGTTGTAGATCGTAGTCGTCCCTTCGGCCAGCACCGCTGCCATGAGGATATTAGCCGTCCCCGTGACCGATGCTTCATCGAGAAGCATGTACTTACCACGTAGCTGCGAAGCCTCTAGGATGTAGCTCTTCTTGTCGGTATCATAGACACAGCTTGCGCCGAGCTCCTGGAAGCCGATGAGGTGCGTATCCAGACGACGGCGACCGATCTTGTCTCCACCAGGCTTGGGGAAGACAGCGTAGCCAAAGCGACCAAGGAGGGCACCAGCCATCAAGATCGATCCACGCAGAGCACGTGCGCGATTGAGGAACTCCTCGCTATGCAGATAGTCGATATTGATCTCATCGGCTTGGAAGCTGTAGCTCCCATCATCACTGAGCTTGGTGACCTTCACCCCGATATGACGCAGCAAGTCGATGAGGTTGTTTACGTCGAGGATGTTGGGGATGTTGTGGATGGTCACCACCTCTGGGGTGAGGAGTACCGCAGAGATGATCTGTAGCGCTTCGTTCTTGGCGCCTTGGGGGCGAATACTGCCCTGGAGGGAGTATCCCCCTTCGATTACGTAGGATGCCATGTAGGGTCTAGTAGGAGCGTTCTATTTCTTCTTGCCCTTCTTGCTATTGATGGGCTTCTGGAGCTTGCCAGGCTTGTCGATGGTGTTGGGGTTGATGTTGAGCTTGCAGTTCTCAGGGGTGAGCAGGATCTGACCGTCTGATAGTTCGAAGAGGTCCTTGAAGATCTTGATATCTTCGACATTATCTTGGTTCCAAGTCATGTAGTCCCTCTTCATCTGCAGGGCGATGAAGTACTCCGCCGCAGCACGCTCTGGTCCCACCTCCATCTTACATACACGCTGGATCATGCCTTCGATAAAGTGTCCGTAGTAGCGGTACTTGATGAAGTGCCCTGGGTAGTCAGGCTTCTGCGACTGATGGAGGATAGCCTCCTTGGTGATCGTACCCTCAGGATAGTCGACATCGAGATCGAAGTCTGCCATGATGGCCAGATGATCCCAGTAGATCGTCTCCTTGTCTGCTCCGACCCCCTTCTCAGGTACGATAGCCTCCATAGCTCGGATGATGCTCCGAGCGCAAGCGTTACGCTCCTCACGATCCTCTATGCCCTTGCAGTGGGCGACCATATTCTGGATATGGCGGCCATACTCAGGGAGGATGATCGGAGGTAGCTGATTGTTATATTCCATGCGTCTACTTATTGGAGGCGGGACTTGATCGCTTGGGTTTCTTCCTCGAAGCCAGGCTTCTCAAGCAGGGCGAACATGTTCTTCTTGTAGGCCTCTACCCCAGGCTGATTGAAGGGGTTTACCTCGAGCATATAGCCACTGATACCGACAGCCTTCTCGAAGAAGTAGAAGAGCTGACCAATGTAGTAGGCATCGAGCTTAGGTAGGACGATGCGGATATTGGGCACACCACCATCGATATGAGCAACACGCACTCCGAGCTCAGCCATTTTATTGACTTCGTCGACGCACTTACCAGCTAGATAGTTCAGACCATCGAGATTAGCCTCGTCCTGCCCGATGCGAAGTTCGCTATTGGGCTCTGCGACGCTGATGATCGTCTCGAAGATATTGCGCTCACCCTCTTGGATCCACTGCCCCATGGAATGGAGGTCTGCAGAGAAGTCCACAGCGGCATTGAAGATCCCCTTATGCTCCTTCCCTTCACTCTCGCCATAGAGCTGCTTCCACCACTCACCGATGTAATGTAGTCGTGGGTGGAAGTTCCCCAAGATCTCGATCTTCTTGCCTTCATGGTAGAGGCTATTGCGTGCGGCAGCGTACAGAGCTGCGGGATTTTGATCGAAGGGGACGGACTCATCTACCAGAGCCTTCATCTCACGGGCACCACGGACGAGCTCACGGATATCGAAGCCTGCTACAGCGATAGGCAGTAGCCCTACGGGAGTGAGCACAGAGAAGCGTCCGCCGATATCATCGGGGATGATGAAGGTCTTGTAGCCCTCCTTGTCTGCCAGCGTACGTAGGGCACCACGAGCCTTGTCGGTGACGGCGATGATACGCTGACGAGCCTCCTCTCTACCGACCTGCTTCTCTAGAAGAGCCTTGAGGATGCGGAAGGCGATAGCGGGCTCCGTGGTCGTACCACTCTTGGAGATATTGATCAGACCGAAGCGCTTGTCTTGCAGGAAGTCCACGAGCTCGCTGAGATAGTCTTCACCGATATTGTGCCCTGCGAAGATGACCTGAGGGGCAGAATGCTCCCGACGGTAAGCCTCGAAGGAGGGTGTCAGAGCCTCGATGACTGCACGAGCACCGAGATAGCTTCCCCCGATACCGATGCTGACGACATAGTCACAGCGCTGCTGAAGGTCACGTGCGGCCTCCTCGATAGCAGAGAAGTCGGCATCGGTGATCTCATTGGGGAGGTTGATCCACCCGAGGAAGTCATTTCCCAGCCCCGTAGCAGTGTGTAGCTGATGCTGATACTGGTCACTCTTCTCCCGCCAAGCTTCTACAGCTTCAGCAGGGACAGTGGCATAGATCCCAGAGAGGTCTAGTGTAAGAGTCTTCATTGTCTTATGCTTCTAATTTTTCCTTTAATATCTGATTGCAGACACTACTTCCTTGGTAGAGAAGGGTGCGTATATCCGAAGCTATCCTCGTAGCACCTAGTGTCTCTCACCTTAGAGTTCGTCGATAATAGACTCGACAGACTACAAGTATTCACACAAAGGTACGAAAAAGCCTCTATACCTTTTATTAAGATGGTTTTCCAAAGGAAATAATCTGCAACCAAAGATACCCATTCATGGGTCGATCAAGTGACCCATGAATGGGTCGGTCCGGTACCCCATGAATGGGTCACCAAGTGACCCCATGTATGGGGGTATTTAGGAGGGAGCTGTTCTTCTTTGTTTGCCACCACAGTCTCACCTAAAAGTTTACCCTAAGAGTGAGACACCGCCCCGCTAGATCGGCTCCAGACTAAGCTCACCTTGGGGGGAAGTCGCTTTTTCACTAACTTTGTGGATAAGAAAATGATAGGAATTTGCCCTCACCTAGCGTGGGGGTATCTTCACTTATCACCTATCAATCACAGAATACATATCCCTAGATAATGAAGTCGAGTCTCAGTGCGCTCCTCTGCGCCACTGCCTTAGCCACAGCGACCTTCGTCGCTTGTGGGACGAGCAAGCCTCGTCAAGCCAATCTCACCAGTCTCACCCCTCAGTCCGACCGCTATGTCGTGATCCTCTCGCTTGACGGCTTCCGTGCCGACTACCAAGGGCGAGCCAATACCCCCAACCTAGACCAGATGGATCG
Organism: uncultured Porphyromonas sp.; assembly: GCF_938039215.1. GTDB lineage: Bacteria > Bacteroidota > Bacteroidia > Bacteroidales > Porphyromonadaceae > Porphyromonas. The sequence continues at coordinate 24,995 of NZ_CALHVI010000045.1, forward strand.
GGAGGGGCTCTCGGGGTGCTTCCGTCCCTCCTACCCCACCCTTACCTTCCCCAACCACTATGCCATGGCTACGGGGCGCTACCCCAATAACCATGGGCTCATCGGCAATGAATTCTGGGACGAGCGAGGTGCTCACTATCGTCTAGGTGACCGCAAGGCTGTCGAAGATCCTGCCTTCTACAAGGGTGAGCCACTCTGGAATGTAGCTCGACGCCATGGACTAAAGTCAGCGAGCTTCTTCTGGGTAGGTAGCGAGACTCCCATCGGAGGCCATCACCCCGACCGCTGGAAGCGATTCAACGACAAGGTCCCCTATACCGACCGAGCAGACTCCGTGATCAGCTGGCTCAGTCTCCCTCTAGCAGAGCGCCCTCGCCTCTTGATGTGGTATATCGAGGAGCCCGACCATACGGGACACCACGAGGGACCAGAATCCCCCAAGACCATCGGCATGGTCGAGAAGATGGACTCCGTCATCGGCTACTTCCGCTCCAAGCTCGCTAAGCTCCCCGTCCGAGACCAAGTAGACTTCATCCTCGTCTCTGACCACGGGATGCAGTCCTTCGACAGATCAAAGGCCGTGAATCTGGCTGATTACCTCCCCCTCGACAGCTTCGAGCATGTCGCCACAGGGCCATTTACCCACCTCTACCCTAAGAAGGGCTATACCGAGACTGCCTACAAGATCCTGAAGACCGTGCCCCATATCTCCGTCTACCGCAAGGGTGAGCTCCCAGAGCGCCTACACTTCGGTAGCAGTCCCCGTATCGGCGAACTTGTCCTCCTGGCGGACCTCGGCACGCAGATCTTCTTCAACCCTCAGGGGATCCCTGCCGACTTCCTTCGTGCAGGACATGGCTTCGACAACAAGCATCCCGAGATGTATGCGGTATTCAAGGCCGTCGGCCCCGACTTCAAGGCTGGACGCAGAGTCTCCGACCCCATCCCCAACATCACCCTCTATCCGCTCGTCTGCAAGCTCCTTGGGCTCACCCCTGGCGAGCATGATGCCGACGAGTCGCTTGCCGAGACCCTTATCAAGAGATAGCTACCCTCCCCATGATCATCGCTCAGCAAAAGCGCAAGGAGAATATCGCCGAATACCTCCTCTACATGTGGCAGGTAGAGGATCTCATCCGTGCCACGGGTGTGTCGATCGAGGGCGTAGAGGAGCATCTGCTCCCCCGCTATGAGGTCGATGAGGAGACCCGACAGACCATCCGCACTTGGTACCAAGAGCTCATCGACATGATGCGCTCCGAAGGCAAAGTGAAGTCTGGCCACTTAGACATCCACCGCATCGTACTGATGCAGCTCGAGGAGCTTCATCGCAGACTCCTCGGCAGCGCTAATGACATCGTCTACTCGGGGCTGCATCTGCAGATCCTCCCCGCCCTTATCCAGCTACGTGGTAAGGGCAACCACGAGGGGGAGAGCGATCTAGAGACCTGCTTCAATGCGCTCTATGGCTACATCACCCTCAGCCTCCAGCACAAGGAGATCAGCGAAGAGACAAAGAAGTCGATGAAGCAGATCAGTGCCCTCCTAGCCCTCCTAGCCCATCGCTACAAGATGGAGCAAGAAGGCCTCGACCTCGAGACCAATCCGAATAATTAGACCAACCCTATATGTACGAATACAAGACCGAGATAGATCAGCGACGCACCTTCGCCATCATTAGCCACCCTGACGCAGGGAAGACGACCCTCACCGAGAAGCTACTCCTCTTCGGGGGAGCTATCCATGTAGCAGGAGCCGTCAAGAGCAACAAGATCAAGAAGACCGCCACAAGTGACTGGATGGAGATCGAGAAGCAACGTGGGATCTCCGTAGCTACCTCGGTCATGGGCTTCGAGTATGCAGGCCACAAGATCAACATCCTTGATACTCCAGGTCACCAAGACTTCGCAGAAGATACCTTCCGCACACTTACCGCTGTCGATAGCGTCATCATCGTCATCGACAGCGCCAAGGGGGTAGAGACCCAGACCCGCCGACTCATGGAGGTCTGTCGTATGCGTAAGACCCCCGTCATGGTCTTCATCAATAAGCTTGACCGTGAGGGACAGGATCCCTTTGACCTGCTGGATGAGATCGAGCGAGAGCTCCAGATCCATGTGCGCCCCCTCTCCTGGCCTATCGATATGGGACAGCGCTTCCGTGGCGTGTACAACATCCACGAGGGAGCGCTCAACCTCTTCACCCCAGACAAGCAGCGCATCACCGAGAGTGTCACCATCACCGACCTGACCTCTCCCGAGCTCGAGGAGCATATCACCCCCGAGCAGGCCGAGAAGCTACGTACCGACCTCGAGCTAGTAGACGGTGTCTATCCCACCTTCGATCGGGAGGAATACCTAGCAGGGGAGATCGCCCCCGTCTTCTTTGGTTCGGCGCTCAACAACTTCGGGGTGCAGGAGCTCCTCAACTGCTTCATCGAGATCGCTCCCTCCCCACGACCTGTACGAGCCGAAGAGCGTGAAGTCTCCCCCTACGAGCCTGCCTTCACGGGCTTCGTCTTCAAGATACACGCCAACATGGACCCCAACCACCGTAGCTGTATCGCCTTCATCAAGATCTGCTCGGGTCGCTTTGAGCGCAATGCCAACTACAAGCATATCCGCCTAGGGAAGACAATGAAGTTCAATAGCCCCACCGCCTTCATGGCCCAGCGCAAGGAGACGGTAGATGAGGCCTTCGCAGGTGACATCATCGGGCTCCCCGACACGGGTAACTTCCGTATCGGCGACACCATCACTGCCGGAGAGGATCTGCACTTCAAGGGACTGCCCAGCTTCTCACCAGAGCTCTTCAAGTACATCGAGAATCAGGATCCGATGAAGACCAAGCAGCTAGCCAAGGGGATCGAACAGCTGATGGGCGAGGGTGTAGCACAGCTCTTCGTCAATCAGTTCAATGGTCGCAAGATCATCGGCACTGTGGGTCAGCTCCAGTTCGAAGTCATCCAGTACCGTCTGCTCCACGAATATGGGGCGGCTTGTCGCTGGGAGCCAATCAATCTCTACAAGGCATGCTGGATCGAGAGCGATGATCCTGCAGAGCTAGAGAACTTCAAGAAGCGTAAGTCGCAGTTCATGGCCAAGGATATCTCTGGGCGTGATGTCTACCTAGCCGACTCAGGCTATGTACTCTCCATGGCGCAGCAAGACTTCCCTAAGATCCGATTCCACTTCACCTCGGAGTTCGGTCAGTAAGTATATATTCTCTCAATTACTAACATACTAATGAAGAAGATCAAGCAAGCAGCTTCCCTAGTCCTAGCAGCCCTCCTCTCGGTAGGTGCTGTGAGTGCCCAAGGGAAGGCCAAGAGCAAGCAGTCAGCTAAGAGCTTTCTCATCGAAACCCCGACCCCTAAGCGTCCCGCAGGACAGCGTGATGTCGTAGGGCTCCGTCATGCCCCGATGCCTGTAGTGCGTGTGGGCTTCATCGGCCTTGGGATGCGTGGTCCCAGTGCTGTAGAGCGCTTCACTCACCTAGAGGGGGTAGAGATCAAGGCCCTCTGTGACCTCCATCCTGAGCGTGTAGAGAAGACCCAGGAGATCCTCACCCGTAGGGGCTTCCCCAAGGCTGCTGCTTATAGCGGTAGCGAGGAAGCATGGAAGGAGCTCTGTGACCGCCCTGATATCGACCTCGTCTATATCGTCTCCGACTGGGCACGCCATGCTCCGATGATGATCTACGCGATGGAGAAGGGCAAGCACGTGGCTTGTGAAGTCCCCGCTGTGACTACCCTCAAGGAAGCGTGGGATGTCATCAACACCGCCGAGCGCACCCAGCGTCACTGCATGATGCTTGAGAACTGTGTGTATGACTTCTTCGAACTCACGACGCTCAACATGGCACAGCATGGCCTCTTCGGAGACGTGCTCAGTGCTAAGGGTGCGTACATCCACAATCTCGAGCCCTTCTGGAAGGCCTACGAAGGGGACTGGCGACTACAGTACAACCTCAAGCATCGTGGTGATGTCTACGCTACCCATGGCCTTGGTCCCGCCTGCTGGGCGCTCGACATCCATCGTGGCGACCGCATGGAGTACCTCACCTCTATGGATGTACCTGCTACCTCCCTCCCCCGCTTCTTGACCCGTGAGCGTGGTATGACTGACCCCGAGGTCAAGAACGGTGAGATGACGCAGACCCTCATCAAGACCGCTAAGGGTAAGACCATATATCTCGAGCACAACGTGACCTCCTATCGCCCCTATGACCGTATGTATCAGATCATCGGGACCGATGGCTTTGCTAACAAGTACCCCGTCGAAGGCTATGCGCTCCGCCCCACAGAGCAGAACAAGCAGGCTGTCCCCAATCATGAGGACCTCAAGAGCCATGATTTCGTCAGCGAGAAGACCATGAAGCAGCTCATGGAGAAGTACGAGCATCCCATCCAGAAGGAGATCGCAGAGAAGGCTAAGGAAGTCGGTGGTCACGGCGGGATGGACTTCATCATGGACTACCGTCTGATCTACTGCCTGCGCAATGGACTTCCCCTCGATATGGATGTCTACGACCTAGCCGAATGGTCCACGATCGGAGATCTGACCCGCATTTCTCTGGAGCATAACTCCGCTCCCGTGGCTGTACCAGACTTCACCCGTGGTGCCTGGCAGCGCATCAAGGGACTACAGCTTCACTTCGCTAAGTAGTAGCCTCACATAGCAAGCCCCGACAAGTACCTCATCGAGGTCACTTGTCGGGGCTTGCTGTATCCGCTTGGGATCAATGAGGCCAGAGGTAGAAGTCCTGCCAATCGGTGATGATATGGAGGACTAATCCCACAGCGATGACCCGTATCCACCACGGCCATCCGAGCCGTCTATAGGGGAGGAAGAGCAGGAGGACATAGACCACGATCATCGGATACGAATGGAGGAGATGCGTACCCACACTACATCTATTGGGGTCGAAGATGGGACGGGCTAAGAGATGATCTACATCGATGGCCATTGTCGCCAGAAGGAGGAGATAGACCGTGAGCCATCGTCGCTTCGGCCAGAGGAGAGCTATCAGGATCGGGAAGAGGAAGTGTAGTCCGTAGTGGACCAAGGTACGTAGAAGCATAGGGCTAGGTGACGTAGGGCCTAAGGCTAGATAGAGTACTCCCCAAGACAAGACCTAAGAGGGCATATCTTGGGGAGTAGTAAAGGTAGAGCTAGAGGGTGTGTACTACTCGGTCGCTTCGCTCTGTCGTTCCTTCTCGAGCAGAAGAGCTAGCTTCTGCTCTACGAGATGAATATCAGCTACGAGGGCATCACGCTTACGCTCGATCTCAGAGAGGAGCGAAGAGCCTGACTTACTGCTTACATTCAGACGAGTCAGATTGCTCTCATAGGTCTGGAGTTCGCTGCGTAGACGATCCAGATGGCGCTGCATACGTGCATGCTCCGTCTGGAGCGTACCCCCCTTCCCCTCGAGATTATCTAGGGATGCGCTGTAGCCCGATAGACGGCGCTCCTCACGATGTCTGCGTAGCTTGCCATGGAGGGCATCGAGGAGCTCACGATAGGCGGCATTGATCGCTTCTCGCTCCTTGTAGGGGACAGCCCCAGCCTGCTTCCATCGTTCGTTGTAGCTATTGAGTAGCTCACGCAGGTTCTCGGGCTCTTCACCCTCGTTGATAGCGGTGAGTTCACGGATGATCTCCCGCTTGACAGCGAGGCTCTTGCGAGCTTCACTATAGACCTTATCCTTGCGTGGTGCTTCCTTCTTCTTGCGATCAAAGAAATAGTCGAAGCTTGCACGGAACTCTTCCCAGATCTTCTGACTATACTTCTGAGAGACAGAGCCCAATTCTTGCCACTCCTTCTGGAGTTCCTTGAGGGCTTCGGTGGTCTCTTCCCATGCCGTGCTGTCCTTGAGCGCAGCAGCACGCTCGATGAGTTCACGCTTCTTCTTCAGGACCTCCTCATTATGCTCATGGTTGGCCTTGAAGAACTCATTACGACGGCGGAAGAAGGCATCGATACCGGCACGGAATCGTTGGTAGATCGACTCATTGTCCTTGCGAGGTGCTCGGCCGATCTTACGCCACTCTTCCTGCAGGGATTTGATCTGCTCTACCGCCTTGTTGAAGGCCGAGTGCGAGGAGAGCGGTGCCGAAGAGAGAAGTTCTTCTACCTGGAGGCAGAGGCGCTCCTTAGCCTGGAGGTTCTCTTCCTCCGATGCCTTACGTAGGTCATGGAACTCCTGATGACGCTTGTGTTGAGCAGTGGAGAGCTGCTTGAACTCAGCATTGATCTCGGCACGGAGCTCCTTGGAGACGGGGCCGAGCTCATGCCACTGGGCGGTGAGCTCCTGTAGACGACGATAGGCAGCGATGGTATCCTTGACCTCGTCCAGATGACGAAGCTCTTCGAGGATGGCCTGCTTTGCGTCTAGGTTCTTCTTGAAGTCAAGCTGACGCAGATCATCATTGATGGCCTTGAGGTCATAGAACTGATCACGGAGCTCATAGAAACGCTTATTGAGGACAGCAGCATCCTTGGGATCAAGCTGCCCGAGGGCATTCCATTCATCACGGATGGAAGTAAATGTAGCGTAGAGGCTTCCAAATTCAGCGCCTTCTTCGTTGCTCTTGAAGAGCTCTTCGAAGCGCTGTAGGAGGGCTTCCTTCTTCACCTTATTCTCTGCATAGAGCTGCTCTAGGGCTTCCTGACGCTTCTTGTCATGCTCACGGAAGGTAGAGAGCAATCCTTCAAGTCGAAGTTCCTGTACCTCGAAGGCCTCATTCTCTGCTTTATCAGTAGGGTCGAGTCGCTCACGACGTCTGATGAATTGACCACGGATACTTTCGACAAGCTTGCGCTCTGGGAGTTCTTCTTGCTGAAGGAGTACAGCCAAGTGATCGACCAGCTCTTGGGAGCTCATCGTCTGATAGGCAGGGGTCTGGTCGGGGGCTGTAGCCGCGTCTTGTGCTGCGGGGGCAGTAGGGTCAAGCTGTGCTTGGTCTGGTGTCTGAAGGAGTTCCATAGTCATTACTCTTCGTTTTATTTAATGCTATCCCATCCCTTTTGCTTATTCGAGGAAAGCGATACAAACACTTCCCCAAGCTACAATTGGGATTAAAATCTTGCTCACTACAAAGCTAAACATTTTTTTCCTTTTACACACTACTTCTTTGAGCTCCAAACTTGATGGTCAGCGCTGGGATCTAAGGCAAGTGAAGACGACTAGGAAGAGCTGTGTCAAAGAGCCAACCTCCCTAGCTCTTAGCCGCTAGGAATATACCTACTACGAGGAAGAGGTCAGAGGCTCTAGGACCGACCCATTCATGGGGTCCTCCACCGACCCATGCATGGGTCGATCGGGTGACCCATGAATGCCTCACCTCATCGACCCATGAATGGGTAGCTGGCTGGCCGCATACAAGCTCCACGAGATCTAGACATCAAGGGGTCTTGAAGAGAGGCACCTCATCCATCACGTAGAAGCTAGGGGCGAAGCAACTAAGGCATAATTACCTCCGAGGAAGGCTATTCGTAGAATAAACGGTATTTTTGCACCAATATGGAATCAAATGGAAGAGAGGAAGAATCCCTCTATACGAAAGAGATACTAGAATTTGCAGCCATAGGTGTACAGTGCGCCTCCCTCATGGAGCAAGCCCGAGACAAAGCCGAGTTCGTCGAGCAGACGACGAAGCTCTTGCCTCAGCTCTATCTGGTGACACTTCGCCTACCCGCTTACTTCTACAGTCCCGAATCTGACTACATCGAAGAGCACATCACCGAAGAGTCTTACGAGATCGTGCGTCAGCGCCTAGCTTCGCTCCTAGGCGAAGAGGATGCCTATCTCTCGGCTCAGTCTCAGGAGATGGCCTACAGCGACACACCCATCGCAGCCTTCATCTCCGAAGGACTAGCAGATGTCTACCAGCATGTGGGGAATCTCCTCGGGATCCTACGAGACCAAAACGAAGAAGCACTACTACCAGCCGTAGGGCGCTGTCGCCACTACTTCTTCGAGTACTGGGGGCAGACGCTCCTAGAGTCACTCACCGCCCTACACCATATCTATACACTCCAGCTACAAGCACAAGATGATGACGAAGACGAGCACCAGACCTTCGACGAAGAGGGAGATGAAGCCAGCACGTACGAAGGCATCTATTGAGCCTCAGGTGGAGCCCTCTAGGACAAATCCTCAGAGGACACAACGTGCTCCACGAAGAACCACGAAGCAGGAGGCCTTCACCCCCGTCTATAGCTACCCCCCCTCCATCACCGAGGAGGAACTCATGTCCCTACCCTTGGCTCACTGTCCCGTGCCTATCACGATCATCGAGACCAAGGAAGAAGCTCGTCGCATAGCGATGCGCCTCAAACGATCGGGACGACTAGGTATAGATACCGAGACCCGCCCAAGCTTCACGGCAGGTCTTCGCTACGAAGTGTCGCTCCTACAGATAGCCACGGAGGATGAGTGCTACCTCTTCCGCCTCAACAAGATCGGCCTACCTAAGAGCCTCATCCACCTCCTCGAAGACCCCACGATCCTCAAGGTAGGTCTCAGCCTAAGGGATGACATCACTGCCCTAGGGAGACGCACCTCCTTCAGCCCCAACTCCTTCGTAGAGCTACAGAAGCTCTGTGGGGGCTATGGCATCCGTGAGCTCGGTCTACAGAAGATCTATGCCATCCTCTTCGCCGAGCGCATGAGCAAGGCACAGCGGATGAGCAACTGGGAGGATGCTCTACTCAGCCCAGCGCAGGCTCACTATGCCGCCCTTGATGCTTGGGCTTCGCTCCGCATCTACAATACATTGATGTCCAACCCCACCCCACCGCCCACCCAATTTGCACTGATCTAGATGCACTACCCTACGCTACGTCTCCTCCCTCGCAAGGAGGAATCTATCCTTCGCCTCCACCCCTGGGTATTCTCTGGGGCTATCGCTTCCTACTCTGAGCCCGTCACCGACGGCTCACTTGTCACCGTCCTCGACAGCAAGGGCAAGCCCCTAGGTACGGGGCACTTCGGTGGGGGGAGTATAGCGGTACGTCTGCTTAGCTTCGCAGGCGAAGAGATCATCGACAAGGAGTTCTACAAGGCTCGTCTACAAGCCGCCCTACGCTTACGACTAGACTGCGGGCTCGTCCGTCCTGATGGGAGCTGTGACCGCCCCAACGACACCTACCGTCTCGTCCATGGCGAGGGGGATGGTCTCCCAGGCTTGGTCATAGATGTCTATGATCGCACAGCCGTCCTACAGGCGCACAGCATGGGGATGCACGAGGCTCGTATGATGATCGCCGAAGCCCTACAAGAGGTCTATGACGAGGCAGGAGATCCCGTCGCCCCACTAGCTGGCATCTACTACAAGTCCGAGTCTACACTGCCTACCCGAGATATGCGTGAGCTGGCCTCCGATGGCTTCCTCCTAGGGCATACGGAGGCGGCTCCTATCTGGGAGAATGGACTACGCTTCATCCCCGACTGGCTCAAGGGACAGAAGACGGGCTTCTTCATCGACCAGCGAGAGAATAGAGAGCTGGTGGGTCAGTACGCTCAGGGGCGCACGGTGCTCAATGCCTTCTGCTATACGGGAGGCTTCTCCATCTATGCCCTTGGGGCAGGAGCTAAGCGTGTCGATTCGCTCGACAGCTCCTCCAAGGCGATGTACCTCACCGAGCGCCATGTCGCTCTGAACTTCGGCGAGGATTGCCCCCGCCATCGCTCTGTGACGGAGGATGCCTTCGACTATCTAGAGCAGATGCCTCAGGGCGAATATGACCTCATCATCCTTGATCCCCCAGCCTTCGCCAAGCATCGTAAGGTCCTGCGCAATGCGCTCATGGGCTACCGTAAGATCAACGGCATAGCGATCAAGAAGGCAGCCCCAGGAAGTATCATCTTCACCTTCAGTTGCTCCCAAGCGGTATCGAAGGAAGAATTCCGCCTAGCGGTCTTCACCGCAGCAGCTAGCTCAGGACGACGTGTGCGTATCCTCCACCAGCTGACACAGCCCGTCGATCATCCCATCAATATCTACCATCCCGAGGGAGAGTATCTCAAGGGGCTCGTCCTCTACGTTGAATAGCTGGGCTTACCCTAATTCATCCCCTCCAAGCCCGATCATAGAATGAAAGTCAATCACCTCATAGAGGAGAACTCTCTCCTCTGCCACTTCGTCGCCGAGATGCGCGACATACATACCCAGACCGATGCGATGCGCTTCCGTCGCAATGTAGAGCGTGTCGGCGAGATCATGTCCTATGAGCTGAGCAAGAAGCTCCACTATACATCTCGTCAGGTACAGACTCCCCTCGGTGTCGCTGAGTGTACTCAGGTCTCTGACCAGATCGTCATCGGCACGATCCTACGTGCTGGGCTGACCCTCCACCAAGGCTTCCTCAACTACTTCGACAAGGCAGAGAATGCCTTCGTCTCCGCCTATCGGAAGTACAAGGACCGTCTGAACTTCGATATCTTCATCGAGTACATCGCTTCACCCTCTCTGGAGGGGAAGACCCTCCTACTCGTCGACCCTATGCTCGCTACGGGTAGCTCCATGGAGCTCGCCTACCATGCGCTACTGACCAAGGGCAAGCCTAGCGAAGTTCATCTAGTCTCGATCATCGCTAGCCAGCAGGCCGTAGAGACGCTCTCGGCCTCCTTCCCCGAAGACAATGTCACGCTCTGGGTCGCAGCTATCGACCCCGTCCTCGATGAGCATGCCTATATCGTCCCAGGCCTAGGGGACGCTGGTGACCTAGCGTATGGCGAGAAGCTCTAAAGAACCAGATTACCTTCTCCGCTTTTGGCTCCTTGCCCTAGCACTTACCCTAGGGCTACTCCTCCTCTACTTCCTCCCATCCAACATCTTCGGCTGGGAGCCTAACAAGGTGGACCTCCTCTCCGACCTACGGCGCGAGGAGGTAGACTCGGCTCTACTCAAGCCCGAAGATCCCCTAGCACTCAGCCAGCAGGCCCGTAGCGATGACAAGGTAGTACGCCAGCGAGAGGAGATCTATCGCCAGCTAGAGGAGCAATCCAAGCAAGAACAAGAGGCCTCAGGCACGCTACGCAGTGATCTAGACTCTACGGTGAGTCCGATCAGTCGTCTAGCAGACATGAGCCCTAGACATGACGGTATGCAGCGCTTCTTCGCTCAGCTCCGTCAGCGTAGCCGACTAGGTCGCCCCGTACGTATCGCCGTCCTTGGAGACTCCTTCATCGAAGGGGATATCTTCACGGGGAGCCTACGTGGTCAGCTCCAGACACGCTACGGTGGTGCTGGAGTGGGCTGGATGCCTCTGACCTCAGAGACAGCAGGCTTCCGACGGACGATCCGCCATGAGTTCAAAGGCTGGCGGGAGTCGAGTCAGCTCCGAACCAAAGGACGCTACCCTCTACCTAGCCACTACTATACGGGCTCTGTAGGTGACTGGGTGCGCTATACCCTACCCAAGGGTGCCCAACCCTGCACAGAGGCCATCCTCTACTATCAGTCCCCACAGGGCACTTCCCTCTCCGTCTCTATTGATGGCGGAGAGCCCACGACGATTGACCTTCCTCAGAGCGAATCACTCTCAGCCTACAAGCTCAATGGTGGCTCGTTCAGCTCCATACGCTTTAGCCTCGCCTCTGGGGCATCAGGCTTCGTCTGCTATGGGGTCGGTCTTGATGGTGCCTCTGGGATCAGCGTAGACAACTTCTCTACACGAGGCAACTCAGGCCTCACCCTCCGCTCGCTCGACAGCGAGCTCAATAAAGCCTTCTGCTCCGAGCGCCCCTACGACCTCATCATCCTGCAGTATGGGCTGAACACGATCTCAGCGAAGCAGCTCGACTACTCGCACTACATCAAGCAGTTTGGCGGTGCTATCGATCACCTCAGAAGCTCAATAGGCTCCACGGAGTGCCTCCTATTAGGTGTCTCTGACCGTGGGATGAAGTCCAACGGATCTGTCATCACCATGCCTGCCGTCCGTGCCCTAGAGCAGGGACAGATCCGACTCGCTGCAGAGAAGGGGCTGGTCTTCTGGAGTACCCGAGAGGCGGTGGTCCGCCTTGGAGGGATTGGGGCACTTGCCTCACGAGGCTGGGCTGCTAAAGACTACACCCATCTCTCTCACCGAGGAGGGGATGAGTTGGCTCGCCAATTCTTAGATGCCTTCTTCCTTGAGGAAAAGTACTATGATGCGATTAAGTAGACTCAGCGGAGTCCTCATGCTCTCGCTCCTCCTACTCGGGATGGAGCCTCTCGGCGCAAGTGGACCCGTCCCAGATAATGATCCGAACTGGTATGCCCCCTCGGGCTACTTCTCTTCCCTCGTGGCTCGCCTCAAGTCTGCTGCGAAGGAGGGACATACCGTGTCGATCGTGCAGCTGGGCGACAGTCATATCCAAGCTGGATATACGACAGCTCCCCTCAGACGTAGTCTCCAGAGTAGCTACGGCAATGCGGGTAGAGGCTGGCTCGGATGGTATTCGCTCTATGGCTCCAATGCCCCAAAGGACTATCGTGTGACCTCAGCTAGCCTCGGCTGGAAACGAGAGCTCATCCTCCGCCCCGAAGGAACACACCCCATGGGGGTGGGAGGCTACGTCCTCTCTACACGTGCCTCGGGGAATTTCTCCATCGGAGTATCCGCTCAGATGAGCCCCTTCCGTCAGATGCTCCTTCTACGTACAGCTTCTTCGCACCCGCTGGGAGCCTTCCCCGTAGCCCAGCTCGCTCGTGGTCGCTTCTCCACTGGGGCGTATGTCGTCGATACCCTCAGCTGGAGTGCTCCCTTCAGCGAGGTGACACTAAGCCCGATCATGGACGAAGGAGACGAATCGGTCTATGCTGGCTGTGTCCTCCTCTCGGGCAAAGGTGGCGCCCTCGTACATGATATCGGGATCAACGGAGCAGCCTACAGACACTATGCCCTAGAGGAATATGTCGAGCAGCTCGCCCTCCTCGAGCCGGAGCTTCTCATCATCTCTATGGGAACGAACGACTGCTACAGCCGCGGCTTCCAGATGGAGACCTTCACCGAAAGCCTCGATGCGATGATGTCACTGATCAAGGCTCTCCTTCCTCGTACGAAGGTGCTCCTGACCACTCCCCCACCTAACTTCTTCCGTCAGGCAAGTACACACTACGTCACTACGGGGAAGAAGCGCCGCAAGCATCGCAAGAAGGTGACAACTATGACGTACCACTTCAACGACCATGCTCGCCGACTCTCGGCCGAGATCATGCGCCGAGCAAGGACCTATGATGTCGCAGCCTTCGACCTCTTCACAGCTATGGGCGGCGAACAAGGGATCTCCTCTTGGATCGCTGATGGCTTGATGGCTGGCGACCGAGTACACTACAGCCGTGATGGCTATGAGCGTCAAGGGCTACTCATCACAGATGCCCTACAGAGAGCTTTGGCTTCTCGCTAATCGATTTACCGACGAATGACCTTCTTTGATACAATTGACTGGGGAAGACTCCCCGAAGTCTTACGCTTCGAGCGGGAGAGTCCTATGATCTTCTCTTCGGGGCTCTTCCTCTTCTGCGCCCTCGTCTTCCTGCCGCTCTACATGCTCCTGAGGAAGACAACGACGCTGCGCATCATCTATGTCTCGCTCTTCTCGCTCTTCTTCTACTACGAGAGTAGTGGGGAGTACGTCCTAATCCTGCTCTTTGCTGCGACGATGGACTTCTTCATCGGTCGGGCGATCGGGCGGAGTGAGGACGAGGTCTACCGCAAGCGTCTTCTCATCACAAGCATCTGCGTCAATATCGGGATGCTCTCCTACTTCAAGTACTTCTACTTCCTACTTGACCTGGGGCAGATGCTTCTAGCTTCCCTTGGAATAGCTACCGAGCCAGCGATCCCACTGGAGGCACGAGACTACTTCATCCCTGCTGGTATATCCTTCTATACCTTCCAGACGCTGAGCTATACGGCGGACATCTACCGACGGGAGATCACTCCGCTGAAGCGATGGATTGATTACCTCTTCTACCTGTCGTTCTTCCCTCAGCTGGTAGCTGGACCGATCGTCCGTGCTAAGGACTTCATCCCGCAGATCTACCGCCGTCCCCAACTCCTCAAGGCGGAGTACGGCGAAGCACTGACGCTGATCCTGAGCGGGCTGGTGAAGAAGGCGATCATCGGAGACTTCATCGGGGCGAACCTCGTGGATTTGATCTTCGCCGAACCAACTCGATTTACGGGGCTGGAGAACTTATTTGCCGTCTACGGCTATGCGATGCAGATCTACTGCGACTTCTCAGGTTATTCGGATATGGCCATTGGGATCGCCCTACTCCTCGGCTTCCGGTTCAACATTAACTTCGATTCCCCCTATCAATCGGGCAATATCACGGAGTTCTGGCGACGCTGGCACATCTCCCTCTCCACTTGGCTCCGTGACTATCTCTATATTCCTCTGGGGGGCAATAGAAAAGGACAAATACGCACCTATGTCAACCTCCTAGTGACGATGCTCCTCGGTGGGCTGTGGCATGGTGCTGCCGTGCGCTTCATCCTATGGGGTGCGATCCACGGGGTAGCTCTAGCGCTGCACAAGCTCTACATGCAGATCTTCGGAGCACTGGGCTGGCGCAGGAAGGAACCCTTCAAGATCCAGCGCTTCCTCGGGCAAATTATCACGTTCCATTTGGTTTGTTTCGCTTGGATCTTCTTCCGTGCTGACTCGATGGAGACGGCTCTATCGGTGATCACACAGATCTCTGATCACTTCACCCCCGAGGTCTTCCTTCAGTTCGTCGTCGGGTATAAGAATGTCCTTCTCTTGCTCCTACTCGGCTACCTCCTGCACTTCACCTCCAAGAAGCAGGAACTACGCTTCCGTAGTTGGCTTACCGACCTGCCCTTCATCGGCCAAGTCTCCCTCTTCGTCGTGACGATCTTCCTGCTCATCCAGATCCGAAGCGCCGATGCTCAACCCTTCATCTACTTCAACTTCTAGTTCCCTCGTCACCCCATAACACATTAGCGCTGGAGCCG
>NZ_CALHVI010000046.1 GCF_938039215.1 uncultured Porphyromonas sp.
AGCCAAAGAGAACCCGAAGGCGTTTAGACCGGAGCTGGCGAACATATTAAACAACTTAGGGGAGAACTACAACGCCCTAAAGGAATATGAAAAGGCGAACACGTACTACCTGCGTACGCTTGAGATACAAGAGCTATTAGCCAAAGAGAACCCTAAGGCTTTTAGACCCGACCTGGCGAACATACTAAACAACTTAGGGAACAACTACAACGCCCTAAAGGAATATCAAAAGGCAAACACGTACTATCTGCGTGCGCTTGAGATACAAGAGCTATTAGCCAAAGAGAATCCTAAGGCGTTTAGAGCTAAGCTGGCTACCACACTAAACAACTTAGGGAATAACTACAACGCCCTAAAGGAATATGAAAAGGCCGAAAGATATCTCCAGCGTGCCCGCGAAGTACGCGAATCTATAAGCAAGTAATTCTCTCTAACCACAGTCCATTATGATTTCCCTTCTACTCATTCTATCAGCCATCCTACCAGCCCTTCTCTTCCTGATCTTCATCTATCGGAAAGACCTCCACAAGGAGCCACGGCGACTCTTGCTCAAGAGTTATCTGATCGGGATGATACTGGTCCTCCCCATCTTGGGGACAGAGATCCTCCTCTCACAGACCCCCCCCAGAGGAGAAATATCAGTACTACTCTATAACGCCTTCATCGTCGCGGCCCTAAGCGAAGAAGGCTGGAAGCTTCTCTTATTGGCACGCACGACATGGCATAGCCCCGAGCTGGATGAGCCCATTGATGGGATTGTCTATGCGGTCTTTGTCGGGCTTGGCTTCGCCACAGTAGAGAACATCTTGTATGTACTTCAACAAGGCTTCTCGACCTCCCTGCTCCGAGCTCTCTTCTCCGTACCAGGGCATGGGCTCTTTGGCGTAGTCATGGGATACTTTTATGCTCAAGCTCGCTTTGCGCCTACACGAGGGAAGCGCATGCAGCAGCTTGCCTTGGCATTACTCCTTCCCATCGCATTCCATGGAAGCTATAACTACCTGATTTTTCAAAGTGCAAGCTTGATCGATGGTGAGGCTTACCTACTTGGTGCTTTGCCTGTCGTCGCTTACCTTGCTCTCTTCGTTGCTCTTTGGCTAGTGGCTCTGCGATTCATACGTCTACATACAAATGTCTCCAAATGATCCCAATGCTCTAACACTTTACATTCATCTAACTATACGTGTATGAAGAAACAACTTTACCCTCTTTCCCTTCTTCTCCTTTTGCTCTGCTTTTCGGCTTGTAGTGATGAGGGGAAACGCTTTCATGCTTTAGATGAGAATGTCACTCTCATCATGAATAATCCGAGTACAACTTCTGCCGAGCAAATACGGTCAAGTATCCTTGAGCTGGATAAATTCCTTTCGGACTATCCTGACTCCAAGCATAAAGGGTATCTCATGCTCCAGCGTAGAGCCCTCTCGATGCAACTGGAACAGGCGACCTTCAATGCTCTCAAAGAGAAATACGAGGCTGCGCTCGCCTACCAATACTCTGATGCTGCAGATGAATATCAGCGAGCTATCGATCTTTTCACTACGAGCGAAGCTATTCAGCTTCAAGATGTACATCCAGAGATTAAAGATTGGCTCCAGAAGCTGAACGATGACAAAGCTCTTATTGACCAGATGAAGGAGATTCTCGAACGAGAATACAGTAGTGTCGAGAATTTCAACGGCGAAGTAAGAGACAATGATTATCGCTTTCGCAATCAAGGAGCCAACATAGCAAAGGTTTGGGAAGCTATGATTGATGTCTATCAATCTAAGGTGGCAAAACAGGTGCTACTCGAGAAGGTGAAGGACTTCGAACGGGAGCTTGCTGAAGATGCTCAGGATATTTGTCTGAATGATTTTCAGGGATTTGAAGTGCAGCGTGTAGAGACAGTCAGCATGGGTACACCCAAGGAACATGATAAGTACATGAGATATGAATGTGAGGGTGTCTTCCGTGTATATCTTGTTGGTGCAATTATTGGCTGGGATAAGGGTAGCGTTAAGCTATCTATTAAGGGGCGCATCTCTGCTCGAGTCGACGACAACAATCGGCTGGTTGGAGTAGCCTACTCTCGCACAGACTATAGCATTCTTGAAAAGAGTGGATTCTAACTAAAATGCTAGTCTTATGAATAGTCATGCTCTTCATTTTGTAGCCTTGGGTATCTTCGCTGCATTCGCCTTGCTATATTATTTCCTTCCTCTGGCTTTTCGGAAGATCTATACACAAATCAAGGAGTATAATAGGAATCAACTATATCAGAAGAAGCGCACTTTGGGCATTAGCCTGATTGCGATCTTCGGAGGTGTGGCATCGCTATGGTCTCTTGCAGCTGGTGTAGCCTTTGGATTCAAGGGGATTAGAGATTGTGAGTTGGATTCGATGGCAGGAGGCTTGAGTCTCCTTGTGGCTGGAATGATAGGGGGATACCTTGTTGGGGGGATTTGGAGGATGAAGCGTTTAGCGGGACGCATTATCTTAGCGCTTGTACTTTCTTGCTTGATTGGCCTGCTCATATTGCTCTTATCAATCATGTTTATTGGCACAATCGGCGCAGATGAAGTGCTAATCATAATATTCACTATAGCCATCTGTTTAATGATAACTCCAGTTGTCTATAGCCTTATCAAGAATCTACCTCGTATGCATTAGTTGCAGATTCAATAGTACCCATATAAGAAGGAGGGAGTTGTTGTTTCTTCTGCCCTGTCCCTTGTTGTGATACAGTCGCAGTCAAGGTAAGCAGTTACCCTTTGGGGGGTATATTGTAGCTTCCCAAATACCATACGTAGATGTGGTGATATCGCATGCTTTGAGAGGATTTTTAGCACCCTGTTCATTGTGTAAATAGCAGGCGAGTCGGGGTGACTTATTGCCCGAATAGTCGTACCTTTGCGCCCGTAAAAACAGACTTATGGCAGTAGCTCCCAATTCATCTCCACTCTTCCCGACGGCGGCCCGTGCAGGCTTGACCTTCGGGCTCGTGCTGGCCGTCATCTATACGGCTCGCCTCTTGAGCTTCAGTGTCCCCCTGCTGCAGTTGATCTACTTCGTCGGGGTCTTGGCTGTGCCTTTCCTCGCCTACCGAGCGGCACGTACCTACCGAGACTTCTACTTCGCTGGCGGAGCCTTCCGCATCGGGCAGGGCTTCAGCTATGTCGTCCTGCTGCATGCCTTCGGTGGTATCTTGGCCTTCGTCCCTCAGTACTTCTACTTCAAGTACGCTGTGCCTTCGACCTTGGAGCTCTGGGGCGAGATGCTCAAGTCTTCACCCCTAGTCAATCAAGCCGATGCCGAGCGGATGATCACGGATCTGCAGATGATCTCTACTTGGCAGTGGCTCTGGACGGACTACTTGCTCACCATCATCATGGGCGCTATCTGGGGGCTCATCGTCGGACTTGCCCTCCGTCGCAACTAATTTCGATCTATGGATATCTCTCTCGTCATCCCCTTATACAACGAAGCCGAATCCCTGCCCGAACTCGAGGCGTGGATCCGACGTGTCATGGAGGAGCACGGCTTCTCCTACGAGATCATCTTCATCAATGACGGCAGCACCGACCAGTCGTGGCAGGTCATCCGTGAACTGCAGGCGAAGAACCCCCACGTCAGGGGCGTGAAGTTCCGTCGCAACTACGGGAAGTCCCCCGGCCTGCAGTGTGGCTTCGCCCGCACCCAAGGCGACGTAGTCATCACGATGGACGCAGACCTGCAGGACAGCCCCGACGAGATCCCCGAACTCTACCGCATGGTCAAGGAGGAGGGCTACGATCTGGTGAGTGGCTGGAAGCAGAAGCGCTACGACCCCGTCTTCAGCAAGAACCTTCCCTCGAAGCTCTTCAATGCCACCGCTCGCAAGCTCTCGGGCATCGACAACCTGCACGACTTCAACTGCGGGCTCAAGGCTTACCGCTCCGAAGTGGTCAAGAGCATCGAGATCTACAACGACATGCACCGCTACATCCCTTACATGGCTAAGGTGGCGGGCTTCTCTCGCATCGGGGAGAAGGTCGTCCATCATCAGGCGCGTAAGTACGGGGAAAGTAAGTTCGGACTCAACCGCTTCGTCAACGGCTATCTGGATCTGATCACGCTGTGGTTCACTTCTACCTTCGGGCGCAAGCCCATGCACTTCTTCGGTCTGGGCGGGAGCCTCATGTTCATCGTCGGCTTCCTAGCGCTGGCGGTAGTCCTTATCACGAAGCTCTTCCATATCTGGACGAATACCCCTGCTCCGCTGGTGACGGACCGCCCGTATTTCTTCATCGCCTTGACGGGGATGATCCTCGGCACCCAGCTCTTCCTCGTGGGCTTCCTCGCCGAGCTCCTTGCCCGCCAGTCACAGGACCGCAACGACTACAAGATCGAGGAGGAGCTCTAAGGGCTCTTCCCTTCTCATTCCCCAAGAATATGCACTCTCATACTTCTCTCTCTCCCCTGCTTCGGGCAGGGAAGCTATGCGCCTTAGCAGCCGTCGCTGCTGGGGCGCTTTTTGCTTGCTCCTCGGGCAAGACCGTGAGTGACTATACCCGCCTCTCGGGCGAAGTCTTCACGACGACCTTCTCCATTCAGTACGACCTGCCTACGGACTATTCGCTGGCGGTCGACTCGACCTTCCATGCCTTCAGCCATTCGCTTAACCCGTTCGATTCGACGAGCCTTATCTCGGCGATTAACCGCAACGAGTCCCAGCAAGCCGACTCGATGCTCCGTGAAGTCTTCCTGCAGTCGGTGGAGATCTCTCGCCAGACACAGGGGAGCTACGACGTGACTTGCTCGCCCTTCATCAACCTTTGGGGCTTTGGCTTCGAGAAGAAGGACAGCATCAGCCAGCACACCATTGACAGCATCCGTGCCTTCGTGGGCTACGAGAAGGTTACCTTCGACGGCCTCCGCATGATCAAGGCCGATCCACGGATGAAGATGGACTTCTCCTCCATATCTAAGGGCTATTGCTCTGACCTTGTCGCCCGAATGCTCCTCCAGAAGGGGGTGAAGAACTACCTCGTCGAGCTCGGCGGGGAGATTGCCTACCAAGGGGTCAATCCTCAGGGGAAGCCTTGGGTCATCGGTATCGATAAGCCCGTCGAAGGTGCTTCGGCCGGCTCGGAGCAGTTCCAGGTGCGCATCCAGCTTCCCACGAAGGCAGGGGGCGTAGCTACCTCGGGCAACTACCGCAACTTCAAGCTCGTGGACGGCAAGAAGGTCGCCCATACGATCGATCCCCGCACGGGCTATCCCATCCAGACGGACATCCTGAGCGTCACGATCCTTGCCCCTAGCTGTATGCTGGCGGACGGCCTTGCTACGGCCTGCATGACCCGCCGTGCCGAAGAAGTTCCCGCCCTCGTGAAGCACTTCCCTGGTGTCGAGTACATGCTGATCCTCGGCGACGGGAAGGACGGCTTCCGCACCCTGATGTCGCCCGGCTTCGAGCGCCTCGTCCTCCCCGAGTAATTTATTACTCTTCCAGAGACAGCACATAGATGAGCTCGCCCGTGGACTCCACTCAAGGAATCCACGGGCGAGCTCATCGTTGTAGTCTGCAAACACAGGAGGATATGAGTAAAGGAACTTTTGTATGCCTTGCCCCCTCTCTGATTGAAGAAGTTCAAGTCCTTTGGTGCATCTGTATTTCTTGAAGCGACTCTGGGAGAACTCTTCGATTAGTGACTTTCCCTTGTCTTGGATACTTCATGATTCGGCCTCGTCTTGGGAATAGCACCTCTGTCCTTCTTGTAAAGTCTTATCAGCAAGCTCGATTGTTTTCTTTAGGCTTGCGAGTCTTGTCGCTAGATCGAGATATGAATCTACTGGTGTGCTTCTTTCAGAGAAAGAAGGTGAAGTAGTCCTTGTAGAACTATTTCGCTCCAATGATTCTATATTCGTTAGTCTGCGTTCGATTGCATTAAGTCGATCAATGATGACTTTCTGTGCATCATTCTCTGTGACAACCTTCTTTAATTCAAAGTTTTCTTGAGCTCGATATATAGGGTTATCTGGATCATTTTCTTCGAGAGAGGCTTTTATCGTTCGTCTTAGTGAGGCTTTTAGTCCTTCGACTCCAGCCATGTCATCATTATAGAAGATCGTCCTTTCGGAGGCTATATCGAAAGGGAGCTCAGTTCCTCGCTCTGCAATACATATTACTGGTAGTTTAGTGGCATGCCTCACAGCTAATTCATACATGACATTTGGGTTGAGGGTAGTTAAATTAGCTATGACTAATTCATCGTGAAGTAGATGTTCGATTACCTGTATTGTAATAGAGCCTGGCTTATCGATTTCATGTGGAGGGATGACTTCATACTCGAACTCTTCTAAAATAGGTTTGAGAACGGCCTGAATAACACCATCTGCTTTTCGTCTTATCTCGGAACCATCCATCCCTAGGGGAGTGACGATAAAGCATTGTTTGAGTGTACTGGTCTCTGCGGTGCTGGTTTCCTTTTGGGGCATGATGAATATGAATTAAATAAGAGATCGTTCTACTATCTCGGTGTGACAGGTGCTAGTCAAGGAGGTATGTGGTCTAGTTCGCCCTGCTTCTACCTCGGAGGAATACACACTATATCTTAGAATAAGCTCGTTTGACTCTCAACTCGGGTTTGAAAAGTCTTTTAACTACGCCTCAAAGTTAGCGAATTTTCTCTCTGAGTTTTAGCCTATGCGTATCCCTATGTGATCAGCCCAATAGAACTGGTTTGAAGGAGGTAATTCCCCCCGGTAGATTCCGATCCTTGGACCGGGGATGAATGGACTTCTCCTCGGGGCTTCTTTGGAGGGATGCGCAGGGGGGCAAAAAACGACCTACGGTGGGTCGCAAGAAAAACCTACTGTGGGTCGGTCGACCGACCTACCGTGGGTCGCCAAGACGACCTACAGTAGGTTTTATTTTGGGGGTACCCGAAGGCTCTGTCTAGACGGGCTGGAGAGCGGGTCAGAAGACGGGGTTGCATTCCCCTCGAAGTGTAGGGATTTCTTGGGCGGAGAGAGTGTGTGGCTGGCTTCTCTTTTTAAAGGGGGCGGATCGCTTCTTCGTCCCTTTGAGCGTGGGGCTTTAGGTCGGCCGTTGAGGCTGCGGAGAGCAGGGGAAATTGGGACAAAGCTCGTAGAGGTGTTGGTGGATTGAGAAACTATTATTACCTTTGCAGTGCTCAAGCGGAAAGCAGAGCAGTACATGGTGGTTGTAGCTCAGTTGGTTAGAGCACTGGATTGTGGTTCCAGGTGTCGTGGGTTCGAATCCCATCTTCCACCCTCGCTCACGAGTGACTAGTTAGTCTCCCACGAGTAATCCCAACGAAGAGTGCCTGACTGTCTCACAGTTAGGCACTCTTCTTTTGTATTCACCCTAGTCCTTCTTCGCTCGATGCCTCGTTTGCAGCATCTCTATCTCTTCGGTCGGCACGCCGAGTCGCTCGTTCGGGGGCTTCGTCAGTTCCTCACGGAAGCACTTGGCTTGTCTGAGGCTCAGCTACTCTGCCGAGCGGACGAGGCTGGGCTGTGGCTGAGTTGGGAAGGCTTGGGGGGAAAAGCTCAGCGAGTAGGGGAGCTGAGGGAAGGTGAGGAGGAAGCACTCCGAAAGAAACTCCTTGGGGGGCTCATCCCTTGGGTGCGGGAAGCGAAGACCTCACTTTACTTCCCTTCGAGCGATGCCCTTCAGCCGATCACGCATGTGGCCTTCGACCTCGATGGGACGCTCACGACGGCCGAACTTCTACCCGAACTAGCCCGCAGGCTGGGACGCTCCGACGAGATGGCTCGGCTGACCGATCAGGCGATGCGGGGGCTGGTGCCCTTCACCGAAAGCTTCCTTCACCGCACACGGCTCCTCGAAGGGCTGGAGCGGGAAGCCTTCGACGAAGTCATACGTTCGATCCCCATCCCAGAGGAGAGCGTGCGCCTGCTACATGAGCTGAGCCTTCCCCGAGCGATCGTCACGGGTGCTTACCTGCCCTTCGTCACGGCTTCAGCCGAGCGTCTGGGAGTCACGGACTATATAGGTAGTCCCGTGCTGTGGACCGAGGCGGGGCGCTTCGCTGGGCTCTTGCCCGAAGCAATCGTAAGCGCCGAGGGGAAGCGTGCCTTCCTCACGGAGTGGACGGGCGGTGCCCTTCGCTCCACCCTCTATGTAGGCGACGGGGCGAACGACATCCCTGCCCTCGCTGCTGCGGGACATGCCCTCCTCTACCAAGCCACCGAATCGGCAGAGGGTACGACTCCGAGCCTTCGCACGTTAGTACTACGGATCCTCCGAGGTAGCGAGGCTCCGACACCTTCCTAATCTCCGAATATGAACATACGCCTCGACGAAAGCTGGCGTAGAGCCTTAGCCCCCGAGTTCGATAAGCTCTACTTCGGAATCCTCACGGACAAGATACGTAGCGAATACCGCTCCGGCTGGCCGATCTACCCACCTGGGGGGATGATCTTCCGTGCGCTGGATCTCTGCCCTCTGCCCGAGGTGCGGGTGGTGATCCTCGGGCAAGACCCTTATCATGGCGCAGGGCAAGCGGAAGGGCTTTCCTTCTCCGTACCCACAGGTGTTGCCATCCCTCCGAGCCTTCAGAATATCAAGCAGGAGATCGCCTCCGACCTAGGGCATCCCTCCAGCATCCCCGACGGAAGTCTTCTGGGCTGGGCAGAGCAAGGAGTCCTGCTCCTCAATGCTACGCTCACCGTCCGAGCAGGCCAAGCAGGTTCGCACCAAGGCCTTGGCTGGGAGACCTTCACGGACGCGATCATCGAAGCCGTCAATCGAGAGCAGGAGCATGTGGTCTTCCTACTCTGGGGAAGTCCTGCCAGACGCAAGGGGGCGATGATCGACCGATCGAAGCACTTAGTCCTCGAAGCTCCTCATCCTTCGCCCCTCTCGGCTTACCGAGGCTTCTTCGGTTGCCGTCACTTCAGCAAGGCCAATGCCTACCTAGAGCACTGGGGGAAGGCTCCCATCCGCTGGTAGCGCTCTTCCTATTGAAAGGATCAATATCCCCATATATTCCACAGCCCTGCATCAGGCAAAATAATACTACCTTTATGTCGAATTAAAGACTAGAGTTGCTCCGATTGCTTTGATTTATGAGCAGTCTCTATACCTTCCTTTTACAAGAATTAAGATATGGACGTACTCCAGATACAGAAGGACCTGATCGGTATGCAGGACTATATGAAGAACTTCGCCCGTACCCTCACCAAGGATGAGGCCGATGCGGAGGATCTGACGCAGGACACTACCCTCAGAGTACTCAATAACTACGACAAGTTCGTCGATAATGTCAATTTCAAAGGGTGGGTGCTGAAGATCATGCGCAATATCTTCATCAACAACTACCACAAGCTCGTGCGTACCCAGAGCTTCATCGATCCGAACGTGGATGCCTACAATGTCCCGCTCCTCAGCGAGGGCGGAGACAACACGCCCGAGGGCTCGATGGACATCAAGGAGATCACGGGGGCGATCGCTTCGCTCCAGCCTTCCCTCAAGGAACCTTTCTCCATGTTCGTCTCGGGCTATAAGTATAATGAGATCGCAGAAACCTTAGGGATCCCGCTGGGCACGGTCAAGAGCCGCATCTTCTTCGCTCGTCAGGAGCTGCAGAAGAAGCTCCGTGACATGCGCTAGCTCCATCCCATCCTCACTCTATCACCATTCACATAGACTACCATCATGAGTAGAGAACATCGCCGCTGCCTCATCATTGGCTCTGGCCCTGCTGGCTATACGGCCGCCATCTACGCCTCGCGCGCTAACCTCTCCCCCCTGCTCTACGAAGGGCTTCAGCCCGGTGGACAGCTCACCCAGACCACAGATGTGGAGAACTTCCCCGGCTATCCCGAGGGGATCACGGGCCCCCAGTTGATGCAGGATCTTCGTGCGCAAGCTTCCCGCTTTGGGGCAGAGATCCGTTCGGGTCTAGCTACTAAGGCGGATCTGTCGAAGGCACCCTATGTCGTGACCTTCAGCGACGGTGCTGAGGTCGAAGCTGACACCGTGATCATCTCTACGGGCGCATCGGCCAAGTACCTTGGGCTCCCCGACGAAGAGAAGTACGCTGGTCTGGGGGTATCTGCCTGCGCCACCTGTGACGGGTTCTTCTATCGTGGTAAGAAGGTCGCTGTCGTCGGCGGCGGTGACACGGCCTGCGAAGAAGCGCTCTATCTGGCGAGCCTCGCTTCGCATGTCTACATGATCGTGCGCAAGGACTACCTGCGAGCTTCGGACATTATGCGTCAGCGTGTCGCCTCTAATGAGAAGATCACCGTCCTCTTCGAGCACAACACCCTGGGGCTCTATGGGGAAGATGGGGTCGAAGGCGCACATCTGGTCAAGCGCCTAGGTCAGCCCGACGAAGAGCGTGTAGATCTCCCCATTGATGGCTTCTTCCTCGCTATCGGTCACCACCCCAACTCCGAACTCTTCTCTGACTACGTCGAAGTCGATGAGGTCGGTTACATCAAGACCGAAGGAGCTACGCCCCGCACCTGCGTCCCTGGAGTCTATGCTGCTGGCGACGTAGCCGATCCGCTCTACCGCCAAGCTGTGACGGCTGCGGCTTCGGGCTGTAAGGCGGCCATCGAAGCTGAGCGCTACCTCGGCGAGCACGGCCTCTAAGCCCGCCCCACTCTACAATACACGATCGCCCGTGGACTCCCTAGAGAGTCCACGGGCGATTGCTTTTTTAGTTCCCTTCGTAGCGAGGGGAGGGATTCGGCTTGATTATTTGGAGCTGGTCTTGATGTGTGCTTTGATCTTTTTCATCGCCCAGTCGTAATGGCTGGCTGTGGCAGAGACGGCATAAGCACCAAGCGTAGATGTGCCCGTCCAATCGAATACTCCCTTGGCAAAGAGCTCATCATTGGAGAAAGTCTCTAGCAAGGTCATCACCGCTTGATGACTCTCCTTCAGCATGCTTTTCGCTTGGTCGAGTGGTGTCGCTTGGTGCTTCTTCCAGAGTTCGACATTCATCGCTGAGTAGGTCTTCCAATTGTAAGGCTCTGGGAGAAAGGGCTTGCGCTCACCGCCTTGATTGGCCTGAATCCAATGCAGTAGCAACTGATGCCACTCATAGAGATGTACGAGCACATCACGCAGGTTCTTGTCCCTTGCCCAGTGGGCCTCCTTGCCCATCGTTGCCATCTCTGCGGCGAAGAGTGCATGCTGAATTCCCTCATCCATCCCATCGATGAGTCGCCACATCTTGTCGAATTGTTCGTTGGCGGACGCTAGGAGGTCTGTCTTCGTTGTTGCTCTTGGCATAGTTGGCTTTTGTGTGTAAAGGAAAATGCTGCGATTCCCCTTAGGAGGCGATCGCTCCTTAAAGTTAGCCAAATCCCTTCGACTCGTATCCTCACTAAGTCCTTCCCTAGGCGGCTTGCAGCTCCCTTCATCGGGGTAGTCGCTCGGTACAACAAGCAAGGGGCAAAAGAAACCCACGGTAGGTCGGCGTACCGACCCACCGTGGGTCGGTGAGACGACCTACAGTAGGTTTTTCTGGCGACCTACCGTAGGTTTGTTTTAGAGGTGGGCGTAGAGCTCGGAAAGGGGCTACTGATGGGACTCCCTTTTTGCCTGGTTTTGAGCTTTATATCCGAGTGAATAGAAAGGACTTTAGCCGTGGGGAAAGGGAGGGAAGGAGGTGTGGTCTTCAAGTCTAAATAGGTAGCCCGATTTTCAAGCTTTCTATTAGGAGGATTGGTGAGGTGGGGAGAGGAGCTAGTATCAAGCAAAAGTCCCGAAGCTACTTGGGGTAGCTTCGGGACTTTGCCTTTGTTTTGGAGCGCAATAGTAGCTCCAAGCGATGGGTGGTCTAGAAAGTCACAAATGACTTGGCTTATCTATTACAGTATGGGGAGGATGAACCTTTCTCCATCCTTCAGTGACCATTGGACCTGATAGGTGCGCCCAGTGACCTTATCCAGCAAGATGAAGGTGTACATATTCTGGGTAGGACACAAAGTGAAGCGTCCGGCCTTCTCGTCTTCTGGGATAACCAAAGCTCTATCGTTCAAGATCAACTCTCCTCGATAAGAGTCTGAGTCAAGCGAAAAGTGCACTTGGGTCATCTTGCCATTTCGGGTATCGAGCTTAATCAAAACCCAAATGTTTTTCGTCTCAAACAGCTGGTAGTTAGAAGGCTGTTGTTCCACTCTTTCTTGATTGATCCCAGGTGTTTCTTTCTTCTGAGCTGAGATGCAGCTAGCAGCCAGCACGAGTGTAAGAAGGAGATAGGTAAACTTTCTCATAATCTTAATTCTTCTTAGATATTTGTTTTGTAGACTTTATTTGCTCCTTACAAGGCGAATGTCATACTTGCTTTAGAGCCTCCTGTCCTCGAAAAAGTAGTAGGCAAACTAGGTGCATATCTCGTATCGGGTCGAGAGCTTATTTGAGACTCTATCGACTGCTATAAAGATGATGCTGAGATCACACCAGGAGCTTCGGAAGTAGATCGTAATATACTCCTTTTAAATCCCCTCAATATTCATACTGGACATGCCAAATGATCGTCAGCACAAAGGTAACGAACATCCCTCATAAATGCTCCTTTAGTACAGCATCACAAAGAATAAGTATTCATGTTAGAAGAGCATAAACCTATATACTAAGTAAGATATACTTCAATAGGGTAACGAGCTTAACCGATTTAGCATAAGAAGCTAAGGGTATTTTAGTGGATCAGCTGGGATGATCGGGTAGTCTGGGAGAGCCGACCGATACGGGTGTAAAAGGAAACCCACGGTAGGTCGCAAGTGCGACCTACCGTGGGTCGGTCGACCGACCTACAGTAGGTTTTTTCGGCGACCTACCGTAGGGTTGTTTTGGGGTGCTCCGAGCCCACTGTTTATGCGGGCTGGAGGAGGACAAGGAAATTCGGTGAGAGAAAGGGTGTGGGAGGCGGGGCACTACATGCGGGAGCGGAGCTCTTGGGCACTCTTACGCTCTGACTTGCCTTCGATCGAGGCACCGAAGGAGTACGTCAGGCGAAGAGTGCAGGTAGGCACACGATTCTCATTGACGACGTGCATCCGATAGTCGGGGATCTCGATGTCCATAAGATTCTTATTGCACAGGAGGTTATAGGCGTTCATAGCGATGCGTAGCTTCCCCTGAAGGAGCGTGTAGGCAAGGCCGGCTCCGCCCGAGATGCTATGTCCGTTGCGTATCCCCCATGCGTAGCTTGGGGTCTCGTAGTAGAAGTAGCATGTGCCTTGGAAGGTCTTACTTCGGTTGAAGAAGAATGTATTGTTGAGATCGACACTGTAGCCGAAGCTCGAGCCTCCGTACGTAGGAGTTGCTTCGGTATTGACCTTGGAGTCGGCGTACCAGAGACGCTGGGAGATGTAGGTCTGGAAGAAGCTAACCCGATTGAAGAAGAAGCTATTCTCGAGGCTGAAGGTCAGGGTTTTCTCGGCATTGTCGTGCGTATAGCTCCCCTCGTTCGTCTTGGGATCCAGGCGTATGACTTGTATGATGCCATCCCAGAGATAGCGACCGCCGAGCTGGAAGTTCAGCGCCCCGAGGAAGGTGTAGCCGAGGGTGAGCTGAGCCTGCTTCCCCGCACGCAGGTCTTCCTTCCCCCGCATGATGGTGTATTGATTCTCATAGCTAGCGAAGGGCGAGAGCTGGCCGAAGTGAGGGCGATTGAGGCGCACGGTGCCGTTGAGGCTGAAGGCGTGGCGGTCGCTGGGGTTGTAGCCCAAGAAGAGCGTGGGGAAGATATTGAGGTAGCTGCGAAGATGCTTCAGCTGGCGACCGTTGTTTTCCCCTGCGGTGTGGGTGTACTCCATACGAAGGCCCGTGCGGAGATTCCATTTGTCGGCGAGGGGCTGACTCAGGTCGGCGTACAGAGCGTAGACGTGTTCGTCGAAGATGATCTTGTCGTGGCGTTCGCCCATGGAGCTCTTGGCATCGTAGTCACTTCGGTTGGTGGTGCGGGTCCAAGTGCCCTTAGCTCCGAAGCCCAGAGTCCCCTTACCCAAAGGAGTGAGGTAGTCTAGACTAGTGATGTAGGAGTCAGTATGCTGATCGGTCAGGGCATCAAAGTGGAAGTCTGTCCCTGGAATGGGTGCGCCCTGAGGTGTCAAGCCTCGGGAGGTGAAGTTGCGCCCCTCCTGACTTCGGTAGCCTACATAGTCGGCATCCCACGAGAGACGACGCTGGGGAGCGGACTTGAAGGTCTTCTCAAGGTGAACGTTCGCCGTAGTATAGCGGCTCTTGTCCGTCTCGTCGGCAACGCCAGGGAGCAGGCGTAGGAGTTCATGAGCCCCACTGGAGAGGACGCGCCAGTCTCGGCTATCGTTCTCTCGTCGAGTATTGTCCTCCTCCGGAGCATAGGATACATTGAATCCCATCGAGAGCTCAGGGGTGAAGGCATAGTCTAGCCCTGCTCGTAGGTTGAGGTAGGGATCCTTCCCCTTGTAGTAGGTCTGGCTGGAGTAATAGCTGCTCTGCTTGGGATAGTAGCGGTAGGTATCCATGTGCCCATCGTAGTCGGTCTTCCCTCCCCCGAGCTGGAGGGAAGCGGTGACTTTGTCCTTCTTGTAGTTGAGGCTGGTATTGAGTCCGTATCGTAGGAGGTCCCTTCTTACACCTACGCTGGGGGAGAGGCTTCCTCCGAAGAAATCATTCTTGACCTTCTTCATGACGAGGTTCAGCACACCGGCATTTCCCTCGGCTTCGTACTTAGCGGGCGGAGTGGTGAGTATCTGGATCTCCTCGAGGTCGGACTGTGAGTAGGAGCGGAGGAGGCTGATCAGAGCGGCTCCCGAGAGGCGGATGCGCTTTTCGTTGATGAGGACGATCACCCCGCCCTTACCGATGAGGCTGATGCCGTCGTCGGAGACGTTCACCCCTGGGGTCTGGCGCAGGACATCGAGGATGGAGCTTGCTGCGGGAGCGATCTGCGTGGCATCGAAGACCATGCGGTCGGCCTTGCGGAGCATGATCGGCCGACGCCCTGTGACTTGGACAGCGGAGAGCTCCTTGGCCTCCTCGGTGAGGAGCAGTTCTCCGAGGTCAAGAGCACCCGTGACCGTCAGGGTTTTGCGGAAGGGCTTGTAGCCCAGAGCATGGATCTCTAGGAGGAAAGTCCCTTGGGGAGCCTCGAGGCGAAAAGCCCCGAGTTCGTCACTTGTCGTCCCTACGACGAGGGTACTATCTGCGGGCTTTCGGAGCAGGACATTAGCGAAGTCTACGGGAGTGCGGTCGGTGGTCTTCTTCAAAAAGCCCTGTAGGGGGAAGGTCGTCTGCGCTAGAAGGCTACCTGAAGAGAGCGCAAGGGCGACACAGAGCATGTGAGCGTGTTTCATAAGTGGGATACGTGTGCTAGAATACCCACCTAAAGGTAGTGCTTTTGATGGTATCCCTTCGCCCTTCGAGGTGGGGACTACGGGGGAGGCGAAAAAGGGACCCACGGTAGGTCGCAAGTGCGACCTACCGTGGGTCGGTGAGGCGACCTACAGTAGGTTTTTTCGGCGACCTACCGTAGGTCGTTTTTGGGGTGCTCCGAGCCTGCTGTTTATGCGGGCTGGAGGAAGGGGGTAAAAGAAGGAGGGGAAGGTAGCCCAAGAAATGGCGGGCGAGAGGGGGAAGCTACTTCGCTTCGCTGGGGGTAATTGCTCTCCTCTAGCTAAGGGCGGATCAGCGGGCGGGGATGTCCGTCGGTACGAGACCTGCTTGCTGAGCCTTAGCCTCGAGTTCGTGCCAGAGACGCTCGTCGGGAACGGGTGCCGTCAGGGAGAGAGGTAGCTTGCTCACGGGATGCGTCAGCGAGATGTGCCGAGAGAGTAGGCTGATGCTTCCGCCGGGATTACTTCGGGGTGCGCCGTACTTGAGATCCCCCTTGATCGGGCAACCAAGAGCCGAGAGCTGGCAACGGATCTGATGGTGCCGCCCCGTATGCAGCTCGACCTCCACAAGGTGATAGCGGTCGCCCGAAGCCAGAAGACGATAGGAGAGACGGGCAAGCTTTGCCCCTGGGGTGTCGGCTCCTCGGGCAGCGACGTAGCTCTTGTTCTGCTGCTCGTTGCGCACGAGCCACTGCTCGAGCGTGTCGGAGAGCTTGGGGGGACGTGCGGTGACGATCGCCCAATAGCGCTTGGAGACATCGCCCGTGCGGAAGAGTTCGTTCATACGGCTCAGCGCCTTCGAAGTCTTGGCGAAGATCACGAGCCCACCGACGGGACGGTCTAGGCGATGGATGACACCTAGATAGACATTGCCAGGCTTCTGGTACTTCTCTTTGAGCCAAGCCTTAAGGGCTTCGCTCATGGGCTCATCACCCGTCTTGTCGCCTTGGACGATCTCGCCAGGGCGCTTAGATACACAGAGGAGGTGATTGTCCTCGTAGATGACTATCGGGCTGTACATACGTAGGCTAAAGAAGGAAAGGGATAGGGATGGGGGCGCTTAGTCCCCGATGAAGGTGCCGTTGAGTACCTCGCGGTAATTGTTGAAGATCGCACTCTTGCTGATGAAGCCGAGGTAGTGCCCTTCTTCGTCGACGACGGGCATCTTCCATGCCTTCGTCTCATCGAAGAGGCGCATGACTTCGGTCATGGGCATAGAGGAAGAGATCTTGACCTCGGGGGTCACCATGATCTTACGCACCTTGTAGCGATCATAGAGCTCTGGGCGGAACATGATGTTGCGCACATTGTCCAGCTCCACGATCCCGACGAGCATCCCCCGATCGTCGACCACGGGGAAGGAATTGCGGTGGCTCACCGAGATCACACCGACCATCTCCCCAAGGCTCATCTCGGGGCGTACGACCTCGAAGTCTCGCTCCAGCACGCTCTCTAGGTTCATCAACGTGAGCACGGCGGTATCCTTCTGGTGCGTCAGGAGCTTCCCTTGCTCTGCTAGGCGAAGCGAGTAGATGCTGTGAGGCATGAAGATGCGGATCGTGGCGAAGGAGGTCAGTGAGACGAGCATCAGAGGAAGGAAGAGATTGTACCCACCCGACAGCTCAGCGATGAGGAAGACCCCCGTCAGCGGTGCGTGCATCACCCCAGCCATTAGCCCCGCCATCCCTAGCAGGATGTAGTTCTTCGGAGAGATGAAGACATTGAGCGAACTGAAGTAGTTCACCAGATAGGAGAAGATGAATCCCGTCAGCCCACCCATGAAGAGCGTAGGAGCGAAGAGTCCTCCACAGCCACCGCCCGAATTTGTGGAGACAGAGGCAAAGACCTTGAAGAGGACGGTCAGGAGAAAGAAGGCAAAGACCACCCAATACGAGCTAGAGAAGGCCTCGAAGATACTGCCGTCGAGGAGCTGGGTGTACTGCCCGTCTAGGAGGATGTTCACCGCATCATAGCCTTCCCCGTAGAGTGGGGGGAAGAGGAAGATCAGCAGGGAGAGGATCACGGCCGATATGAGGTAGCGCACTCGGTAGTTCGCTATACGGCGGAGCTCCCCTTCGAAGCGGAACATCGTCTTAGAGAAGTAGAGCGACATCAGGCCGCATACGACTCCCAGCAGGATCATCAGGGGGATACGCTCGATATGGTAGGGGTCGGTCTGGATGAACTGGAAGAGGATCTCCTTCCCCGAGATGATGTAGGCTACCGAGGCAGCCGACACAGAGCTGACTAGGAGAGGTAGGACGGAGGCCATCGTCAGGTCCAGCAGGAGCACCTCGATGACGAAGACAAGTCCCGAGATAGGCGCCTTGAAGACTCCGCCGATAGCGCCCGCTACACCACAGCCGATGAGGAGCATGAGATTGCGCTGCTCGAGGCGGAAGAGTCGACCGAAGTTCGATCCAACGGCTGCTCCCGTCAGCACGATCGGACTCTCGGCACCCACCGATCCCCCGAAGCCGATAGTGATGGCACTTGCCAGGATCGAAGACCAGGTATTGTGGGGCTTGATCCTACTCTTGCGCTGGGAGATCGCACTGAGCACCTTCGTCACCCCGTGACTGATGTCATCCCGTACGATGTAGCGCACGAAGAGGAGGGAGAGCAGGATACCTACGGCGGGGAAGATCAGGTAGAGGTAGCTATGATCCTCAATATGCTGGAGGATGAAGCTCTCGATATGATGGATGATGAACTTCAGGAATCCCGCCACCAGAGCCATCGTCACCCCGATAAGGAGACTGAGGATGAGGATGAAGTAGCGCTCACTGATGTGTCGCTCTCTCCAGTAGATGAGGCGATCCAGCAGGGGGGTAAGGGCTTGGCTGAGTACAGGCATCCGACGGGGGGCTCTAGTGTGAGGGGAAGGGGTGGGGATTTAGGGACGGAGGACTTCGACTTCGCCCGTAGGTCCGAGCTTGATGATCTGCGAGGGTTCGCGGGGCGTCTCATCCTCTCGGCGGTAGCGGACTACGTAGTCGACACCCGAGACGATCTCGGGGCTGATGCCAGAGAAGAAGAGCGGCGTAGGCTCGCCACTGATATTAGCTGAGGTGGAGACGATCGGGCGACGTAGGCGCTTGCAGAGCGCTGAGGAGAAGAGCTCCTCTGTCCGTCGGATGCCCAGCGAACTACCTTCGCCCAGAAGGCTTGGGGCTACTCCTGAGGCACCCGAATAGATGATGGTGATGGGGCGGACGGCTAGCTCCATGAGGTCGAAGGCCACCTCGGGGACTTCCTGGACGAGGCGCTCCACTTGGTAGGTGTCACTCACTAGGACGAGCATACTCTTGCTGTCCTCACGGCGCTTGAGGTCGTAGATACGACGGACGGCTTCCTCGTTGGTCGCATCACATCCGATCCCCCAGATGGTGTCGGTGGGGTAGAGGATGATCCCGCCTCGACGCAGGGTCTCTACGGCTTCATCTAGGTCAGCCTTATCATAGGGCTCTTGCATGATCTTCTCTTTGGGTTCGTGTTGGGTCGCTATCGCTATGCTCCTATTATAATAGGGCTGGAGAGCCAGCCCGAGAGCGAGCTTTACAAAGGTAGTTCTTTTCGTGGGAGTAAGGACGGATTTGAGGGTCGTAACGCTCCTTCTTTCTCTCGGGAGGTGGGGGAAGGCTTGGGGGTAGACGGAGCGAACGAAGAGCTCGCCCTCCGAGGGTCAAATGAGAGGGCTCAAGAAGGGGCGAAAGAAAACCTACTGTAGGTCGGTCGACCGACCCACGGTAGGTCGTCGAGGCGACCTACAGTAGGTTTTTAGAGCGACCTACCGTAGGTCGTATTTCCCTCCCTCTAGAGCCCCACCTTCTCTAGGAGAGAACGGGGTGCTTTTTCTCCGCCCTAGATTTCTGCTTTTCGGGATCGTCTCTTTGCCTTGCGAAGTGGGGTAGAGCGGGGCGATTAAGCACCACTAAAGGTCATCAAGGGACATCACGGTGCGAAATGCTCCGCTTCGGACTTCGCCCCTCAGAGGGCGCTCTACCTTTGTGCTGTGAACGAGAGGATAACCTCTCACAGTGTATAACTCTAATTTACTATTTGTATCATGGCACTCAAGTTCAAGATCGCCAAGCGTAAGCTTAACCTAGGGAAGCGTCAAGGTAAGACCGTCTACTTCGCTATCCAAGACGAACATCCCCGCACCACTTGGCCACAGGTCGAGCGACGTATCATCCACAGTACGGGTATCAGCCGAGCCGACCTCCGTGCAGCGATCATCGCCCTGCATGACATCGTCGAGGACGAACTGCTGGCAGGCCGTGCCGTCGATCTGGCCGACCTCGGCTCGATCAAGGCGCTGGCTCAGGGGAAGATGATGGATAAGTTCGAGGAGGTCAATGCCGAGACCATCCGTCCCGCTCATGTGCGCTTCTATCCCAAGATGACCCTGCGCTCCGTCACGAAGCAGATCTCCTGCGAAGTCCTCAAGGAAGCCTACCAGCCCCACCCGAAGAAGAAGTCTTCTGAGACGAAGCCTGGGGGCTCTGGCACACCCGTCCCTCCAGGTGGTGGCTCCGAAGGAGGAGGTCACGTCGGGATCTAAGCTCTTCGATCACTCCTAGCCCTTTCAGCCCAGAGCTTCCCCTCGAGGGAGCCTCTGGGCTGGAGGCCTACCACAAGAGGGTGTTTGGGGAGGGCACTTGGGCCTCGGCTGGGCTATGTCGTAGAGTTTTATTACCTTTGCACGCAAAGAGACGAGAAGAGAGGAGGCGACAGAGCTTCCTCTCTTCGCATACATAGACTTACCCCCACGATATATCCATCATGATCGAGAAGAGCTACATAGAGGAGATCACCTCCAGCTATTGCGCCGTAGAGCACCCCGAGTACTACATCGTAGAGGTGGCGGTACACCCCGGGAATAGGATCGTCATCGAGCTAGGTGCCCCCACAGGACTGAGCATCGATGCTTGCGTAGCCCTCTCGAAGCATATCGAGGGTAAGCTCGATCGAGAGACCGAAGACTTCGAGCTCGAAGTCGGCTCAGCAGGCCTTACCTCGGCCTTCAAGGTGCTACGTCAGTACACCGATGCCGTCGGCGAAGAAGTCGAAGTCCTTCGCAAAGGCGGGATCAAGGAGAAGGGCACCCTGCGTGCTGCTTCAGCCGAAGGGATCACACTCGCTGTCCTCCGCAAGGTGCGCCCCGAGGGTCAGAAGCGAAAGATCGAAGTCGAGGAAGAACTATCCATCCCCATGGCTGAGGTCCTACAGACCAAGCGCGTCCTGAAGTTTTGATAAATAGAACCCCTACATATAGTATAGCCCTATGGCAAAGAAAAAAGAGACAACAAGCTTAATCGAAGCGCTCCTCGAGTTTCAGGAGCTCAAGAGCATAGACCGCAGCACCCTCATTTCGGTCTTGGAAGATTCGTTCCGCAACGTCCTATCGAAGATGTTCGGCTCGGATGATACCTTCTCCGTCATTATCAACCTAGATAAGAAGGGCGACTTCGAGATCTGGCGTACCCGCCATGTCGTCTCTGATGAAGATCTCGTCGACGAAGTTCGTGAGGTGCGCCTGAGCGAAGCCCAGGCCGTCGACCCCGATATCTCTGTCGGCGAAGACTTCACTGATGCCGTAGACTTCAATGCCTTCGGCCGTCGTGCGGTGATCAACCTCCGTCAGGCTCTGGCAAGCAAGATCCTAGAGCTCCAGAAGGATAACTTCTACCACAGCTTCGTAGGCCGTGTGGGCGAACTGATTTCCGCCGAGGTCTACCAAGTCTGGAAGCGTGAGGCACTCCTCATCGACGATGAGGGTAATGAGCTCCTCATGCCTAAGAGCGAACAGATCCCAGGTGACTTCTTCCGCAAGGGCGAGACCGTACGTGCTGTCATCGCTCGTGTAGAGAATGAGAACAGCAACCCCAAGGTGATCCTCTCCCGTGTCAGCCCAGAGTTCCTCAAGCGTCTCTTGGAGCTCAACGTGCCTGAGATCGCCGATGGCCTGATCACCATCCGTGCTGCTGCCCGTATCCCTGGTGAGCGTGCTAAGATCGCCGTCGAATCCTATGATGACCGTATCGACCCAGTAGGGGCTTGTGTCGGGGTCAATGGCTCTCGTATCCGTAGCATCGTCCGTGAACTCAAGGGCGAGAATATCGACGTGACCACCTACACGACCAATCCTATGCTCTTCATCCAGCGTGCACTTAGCCCTGGTAAGGCTGTGGCGATCGCCCTGAGCGACGAAGAGGATGGCATCAAGCAGGCCGAGGTCTACATGCGCCCCGATCAGGTGCCCTTGGCTATCGGTAAGAATGCTGCGAACCTCAAGCTCGCCTCTCTGCTGACGGGCTACCGCATCGAGATCTTCCGTGACGAAGAGGGTGCGACGGGTGAAGAAGATATTTACCTCGATGAGTTCTCCGACGAGATCGAAGAATGGATCATCCAGAGCCTCAAGGAAGAAGGCTATACGACCGCTAAGGCTGTCCTGCGTGAGGATCGTGATACCCTCCTCACCAAGACCGAGCTCGAAGAAGACATGCTGGATCATGTCTTAGATGTCCTCAGCGCTGAGTTTACCGACGAAGAAGCTTCTTCCGACGAAGAGGCTGAAGACGAGGAAGCTCCTGCTGAGCCTGCCTCAGAGACAGGAGAAGAAGATTAATTAGTCCCTCCCCCCTCTCTACTCCCCTAGAGCCCTCTCAGCTATAAGAGAGTATATCTGTGGTGGTGATCGAGAGCCTCCAGGCTTGAGTAGAGTAGCGTATAGAGAGAAGGACACAAACCATTCAAAAGAGAAGATACATGCCAAAGGACATCAAGCTCTTTACCTTGGCCAAGGAACTCAACGTAGGGATTGGCTCATTCAAGGATTCATTAGAGAAGAAGAACGTCTTAGACGTTAATAGCATCAACCCCAATACACGCGTCCCTCGCCAGATCGCTGAGCAGCTAATCGCTGAGCACGGCAAGGGGATGGGCAAGGCAGAGATCTCCCAGCTTCTAGACAAGCTGGACGGGTCGGCAGTGGCTCCCAAGCCCGAACCTGCTGCCCCCAAGGCAGAGGCTAAGCCCGAGCCTCGCCCCGCTAAGGAGACGCATATCGAGACGGTGATCCCCGAGGATCGTCGCCCCAGCCTCCATATCAAGGGCTCTATCGCAGACCTCAAGCCCAAGGCAGAAGCTAAGCCTGAGCCCAAGGTAGAGGTCAAGCCCGAACCCAAGCCCGAGCCTAAGGCTGCTCCCGCTCCTAAGCCTCAGCCCGAGGTGAAGGCAGCCCCTCAGCCAGCTCCAGCCAAGGCCGAAGAACCCAAGCCTGCGAAGCCAGAAGTGAAGCCCGCGCCTAAGTCCGAGCCTGCACCTAAGCCCGAAGTAAAGGCGGAGGTAAAGGCCGAAGCTAAGCCACAGTCCGCTCCTGCTCCAGAGGTTAAGCCCGAAGCTAAGACTCCCGAGAAGGAAGAGCCCACTGTCCGTGAGCCCGAGATCTATCGTCCTTCTGCTCCCAGCGCAGGGATCAGCTTCAATGTTGTCGGGAAGATCGACCTCTCTGCCATCAACGACAACACCCGTCCTGCCAAGAAGGCGCATGGCGACAAGAGCGGTCGTAAGCGTACCCGTATTGGTAAGGGTCCCGTAGATGTCAAGGCCGAAGCCGCTAAGGTCACCGACAATGCTCCTAAGAAGCAGGGGCAGCGTACCGGTGGTGCTAATGGTGCAGGTCGCTCTGCTGATCCCAATAGCCGTGGTGCTAACCGCAATGGTCAGTCGGGTGGCGATGCTCAGAAGATGGGCCGTAAGGCTAAGCGTCAGAGCCAGCAGCCTCAGAAGGCAGTTGTCACCGACGAAGATGTACAGCGTCAGGTGAAGGAGACGCTAGCTCGCCTCACGGGTAAGAACCAGCAGGGAGCTAAGTCTGCGAAGTATCGTAAGGATAAGCGTGATGCGGCTCGCTCTGCTGCTCTTGATGCTCAAGAGCGTAGCGAAGCCGAAAGCCGTACGCTCAAGCTCACCGAGTTCGTCACCGTCAGTGACCTAGCGAGCATGATGGATGTACCCGTCACTCAGGTCATCGCTACCTGCATGAGCATCGGGCTGATGGTGTCGATCAACATGCGCCTCGACGCTGAGACCATCGAGATGGTGGCTGAAGAGTTTGGCTACAAGACCGACTTCGTCAGTGCCGAGGTCGTCGAAGCGATCACACAGGAAGAAGAGATCGATGATGAAGCTGATCTCATCAGCCGTCCTCCTATTGTCACCGTCATGGGTCACGTCGACCACGGTAAGACTTCGCTCCTCGACCGCCTGCGCAATACCAACGTCATCGCTGGCGAAGCAGGGGGTATTACCCAGCACATCGGTGCTTACAGCCTGCGCTTCAAGGATGGTAAGCGTATTACCTTCCTTGATACTCCAGGTCACGAAGCCTTCACCGCTATGCGTGCTCGTGGTGCTAAGGTCACGGACATCGCTATCATCATCGTCGCTGCTGACGATGACGTGATGCCTCAGACGAAGGAAGCGATCAACCATGCCGCCGCCGCTGGTGTCCCCATGGTTTTCGCCATCAATAAGATCGATAAGCCTGCGGCTAACCCTGACCGCATCCGTGAGCAGCTTGCTGCGATGAACTACCTCGTCGAAGAATGGGGCGGTAAGTATCAGTGTCAGGAGATCTCTGCGAAGAAGGGGATCAACATCGACGAACTACTCGAGAAGGTCCTCCTCGAAGCTGAACTTCTCGAGCTCAAGGCCAATCCTAAGCGCCGTGCTGTCGGCTCTGTCATCGAGTCTTCGCTTGACAAGGGTCGTGGCTATGTAGCTACTGTCCTCGTGCAGAATGGTACGCTTACGCAAGGGGATATTGTCCTCTCGGGTACGCACTACGGCCGTGTCAAGGCTATGTTCAACGAGCGTAACCAGAAGGTCGAGAAGGCGGGTCCAAGTGAACCCGTTCTGATCCTTGGCTTGGACGGTGCACCTACCGCAGGTGAGACCTTCAATGTCATGGAGACCGAGCAGGAGGCTCGTAGCATCGCTAGCAAGCGTGAGCAACTCAAGCGTGAGCAGGATAACCGCACGAAGAAGGGACTTACCCTCGACGAGCTGGCTCGTCGTCGTGCGCTGGGCAACTTCCAGGAGCTCAACGTCATCATCAAGGGGGACGTGGACGGCTCTATCGAAGCACTCTCCGACTCACTTATCCGCCTCTCTACCGAAGAGATCCAAGTCAATGTCATCCACAAGGGTGTCGGACAGATCTCCGAGAGCGATGTCGTGCTTGCTTCGGCTTCTTCGGCGATTATCCTTGGCTTCCAGGTGCGTCCTAGCCAGGCTGCTCGTCGCCTAGCTGACCGTGAGGGTGTAGAGATCCGTACGTACTCGATCATCTACGATACCATCGAGGATATCAAGTCTGCTATGGAAGGGATGCTTTCGCCCGAAATCAAGGAGAATATCGTGGCTAACCTCGAAGTTCAGCAGACCTTCAAGATCACCAAGGTCGGTACGATCGCCGGCTGTATGGTCGTCGAAGGGAAGATCAAGCGTAACAACAAGATCCGCCTCATCCGTGATGGCATCGTCAAGTACCAGGGTGAACTTGGTTCGCTCAAGCGCTACAAGGACGATGCTAAGGAAGTCGTCATGGGTCAGGATTGCGGTCTGAACATCGATGGCTACAACGACGTAATGGTCGGTGATATCATCGAGGCTTACGAAGAGATCGAGATCAAGAAGACCCTCGACTAAGTCACGATCGACTTCACTCGCGATATACCAATAGGCAATTACGCCCCAGGCTGCTTCGGCAGCCTGGGGCGTAATGCATTTCTGCGAGGGGGCTTTGCGACCAGTACTGCTCGCTGAGTTGACTAGTACTAGTCACAGTGACGACCAATATAGGTGTATAGCTCTTACTTACATAGATTCATATCGCTATCGTGATTCAGACAGAGGCCTTCTATGGGGTAGCTTCCAATTCCTTGCGAGTGGATATGCAGAAGGCGATTCAAGAACTCCGCTGTGGGGCGCAGTTCTCTCTTGGTGTACTGGTTGATATGCCTAGTAAATAGAACTAATGTCCCGACAAGCGCTGTCTGTGTGATCTCTGGAGCAATGCGCTCGTGAGAATCAATGAGCCCCGTGATCTTACAGAGCTCTCCGCAATAGGTGTTGCACACATGTTCAAGTGCATATCCCATCCAGATCCATCCTCGTTCCTTCGCTTCT
Organism: uncultured Porphyromonas sp.; assembly: GCF_938039215.1. Classification (GTDB taxonomy): domain Bacteria; phylum Bacteroidota; class Bacteroidia; order Bacteroidales; family Porphyromonadaceae; genus Porphyromonas. The sequence goes on from NZ_CALHVI010000046.1 coordinate 25,555, forward strand.
TTGCCAAAGTACGCCGCTGATTCTTTGTTCTTTACTATGATGAGCTTGGGCTGAATAGCCTCCTCTATCGTGTGCATAGTGAGGTTGAGCTGGTCAACGATGAATCTAATGCCTTCTGGCTGGCTGAGCAGTTTTTCCTTAAGGAAGACCTGTTCCTTTTCTCGGAAATAGAAAATGTCGAGGTAAGCGGTTTGGGTTCGTAAGTCGATGTCTTGGTTATGTAGCATCTTTCTTATCGGAGACCAATAGACATCGTGCCTTGTATCTATCAATAGCTCAGTGGTGTCATGCTGACCTCCTCTTTCTTCTCCTCTAAAGGAAGGATTGATACCCGTGATGAGGAGATCCTTTTTCTCTCCGTTGTTGTAAAATACATACCCACGCTCGATAACTGTTTTGATGTCTGATGGTAGGGCATTCAGATAATCAGCTCTCCAAATTTCCTTGAGTCTCTGCTCAATGTCCATAAGATAAAGTGTTGTGCCCCGCCCCGGGTTGGGGCTTGGGCTGTTCGACTGGTTGTAGGTGCTTGGATTCCCCAAACGCTCATAAAATTAAGGAGAATTGCTCGTGCTTCAATGCTATTTACCTCTGCTGCGATATGGCAGAGGTGCGCTTCTATCTTTGGCGAATTAGTGGGGCTTGGTAATGAGCCAACCTCAAATGTCCCAATAGATTAGATGAAGTATGGATGTCATTCAGTTCTTTAATAACGTAGCTGACTCGGAAGAAGCGCTGTCGAGGATCACGCATAAGCTCTGTCGGAATATCATCCAAGGATTAGATGAAGCTACGCTCAGAGAGCTGCGTAGTCAGGCTAATCTGGATTGGTATCTGCTTAAGGTCGTGGATGCGCGGCTGGAGAAGCAAGTGCCCGCTGATGCCACACAGATCCAGTACAACAAGTCGTGGAGAGCGTATCTAAAGGATGTTCAGCAGCGGAAGCTTGGGCGTATCACCTTAGCAAGAAAGAAGCTACGGGAGGTCTTCCCTCATGTCGAGTGGCAGGCACAGTGCAAGATCCTCTCCTTCTTCCTGCTGGATTCGTCAAAGGATGCGCGGACTTGGGCGCTGCAGACCCTTATGTTTCAGTGGGAGATGTTCGCTGGGCGAGGGGGTAGACTGCAGTCACAGTGGGTGGCGATGGTGCTGGACCTGTGGGAGAAGTACAAGGAGCGAGAGGTAGCTCTCTTTATTATTCGCCATGCCGATGAGGCATGTGTGCTGCGGCTGGAGCAGGAGCTGGCGAAGGTCGTCGGCTACCAGCGGGTGGCATTGAGGTTGGGGGCTAACCCACATTATGAGGTCGATACCTCTCGGCTGTCTCCCCTCGAGTGGCTCTACGTTATGGCTAAGCTCCAGCGCCCAGTAAGTAGGGAGGCGTGCGAAGCCGTCTTAGCTGAGGTGCTGATGGAGGCGATAGCCCGCAGTAGCTGCCCTCCTATGCGGGAGGTAGATACCTTCTCTTTTGCTTTGGATGACGGGGTTAGTTTAGCGCTATGGTGCTTGGGTGAGCTGAGATATCCCGACCTCATTATGGACTTTGCCACCTGTGATAGGCAGCTCCAAGAGGATCTGGCCTATGTGCGAAATCCCTGGATGTCATCAGAGGGATACTGGGAGCGGATGTGTAGGGTAGCGCCCTCGTACTTTCCTTTGCCTCGGATCCGAGAGTACAAGCTTGAGCGCTTGGAAGAGTTCTTGAAGCGCTATCCCATATTTCGAGATCTGGTAGAGAAGTATGGCTTCGGGATCGCATAGTTATGGTAGATACTCCGCGCCAAAGAACAGCGCTCGCTCCCATGCGAACTATCTCTACCTTTGTGTGTGAAGTAGAATAATTAAGTATATGGCAGCAAATATCTTTGGGCGCTACGTCTGGCTGATCGAGCAGTTCCGTCGCTATGGACATCTGACCTACGAGGAGGTGAATAGCCTCTGGCAGAGGAGCGGACTGAGCTATGGTGATGGTGACGATCTGGCTATTCGCACCTTTCACAACCATCGCAAGGCTATCTTCGACATCTTTGAGGTCGATATCGTTTGTGATACCAAGGGAGGCTACAAATACTATATCGACCGTCCCGAGGAGCTGGAGAATGACCATCTGCGCATTTGGCTAATCGACTCCTATACCGCGATGAATCAGATCCAAGCGGATAGGAAGTTGAAGGGTCGTATCCTCTTTGAGAGCGTACCCTCTGGGCATCGATGGCTCCATGCCATCACGGATGCTATGCGTAATAATCAGGTGCTGAGCATCGCTTATCAAGCCTTCGGGAAGCTCGAGCCTTGTCGCTTCGATATTGAGCCCTATTACCTTAAGGTAGTCAAGCGCCGATGGTATGTGCTCGCTCGCAATCCCTATTACTCTGCCCGAGGTGGGCATCAGGAGGGAGATGACCAATCCGAAGATGTCTTTATGGTCTACGCTCTTGACCGCATCTCGGATTGTAACCCGACGGGTGCGACCTTCCGCATGAAGGAGGACTTTGATATTGATGAATACTTCCGTGACTGCTGTGGTATCATGCGTTCGCAGGAGGAGCCTGTTCGTCTCATTATCAAGGCATATTATTCCGCCCCAGACTACCTCCGTACCCTCCCTATTCATGAGTCGCAGCGTGAGCAGGTCGAGATGAAGGATGATGAGGCATCATACTTTGAACTGATCGTGCGTCCTACCTTCGACTTGTATCAGATATTGCTGGCACAAGCGGACCAGATAGAAGTTCTTGAGCCTAAGTCTGTGCGTGAGCAGATGAGCCACTTTGTGAAGAAGCTCATGTCATACTACGGCTGATATCTGACATAGCCATTCAATTAGACTTATTGGGGGCAAAGCAATAGTCGTTTGCATACGAAACGAATAGTCGTTCGAGCCCGAAATGAGTAGTCGTTCGAGTGCAGATCAGCAGTAGGAAAAGTAATGGTCGGTGATATCATCGAGGCTTACGAAGAGATCGAGATCAAGAAGACCC
>NZ_CALHVI010000047.1 GCF_938039215.1 uncultured Porphyromonas sp.
TAGTTCTTCAAAGAAGTCCTTATTGGTATATTGTCCGCCTTCAGCTGTGGTGTTTAGGTCAGCCACTTCTCTCTGTAGATGGGCTAGTAGGCCCCAAAAGATATCGTTGAGCTGTGAAGATTTTGAGCTTCTTCGCTGTTCTTGGAGTGTTCGAATAAGTAGGATGATGCTTACTATAGATAGGATCCCACCAACGAATCCACCATAATATCCCCATGTCTCAGCCTTAATTGGTTTATCAAAGTCCCACAGGGTTTGTTTCCAAAGAAACAATATGACGGATGTTGAAAAAGCTAATATGGATAATATCGAAATGATCCAGTACGTATTTTTTTTCATTATCTGTAGTATGGTGTTAGCTGTAAAAAAATAGGTGTTGTGTGTTATGCGTGGCTACTTGAGGCGGGCGGCGATCTTGTCGCCGAGGACGCGGATGGCTAAGCGCGCGAAGAGATAGTACTTGGCGCACTTGGCGTAGAGCGGGCGGTCGGGCGTCACGATGATGGGGGTGTAGGCCTTGTTGTAGTTGGCCTTGAGTGCCTTCTTGTGGCCGTAGACACCCGCCGTATCAAAGATGGAGTAGCGCAGGCCGATCTCTTGGGGCTTGTCGAGCATGCGGTAGTCTTTCCCCTCGACCAGTGTGGGGCGCATGGCTTCGATGACCTTGGTGTACATGACGGGGCCGGTCGTGCGCAGGACGCCCCATAGACCCGCTCCGTGACGGAAGGGCGTGTATTCGTCGATGTTGCGCAGCATCTGCAGGATGACGGCACGCAGGAAGGGGTGACCCGCTACGGAGGCAATGCACCACTGGATGTATTCGCCACGAGGAAGGGTGCCCAGCTCGGGGTAGATGCCGATGCCTTCGTACTGCTCGCCAGGGCGGTTGTCCCAATGCGTCAGGATGAATTGATCTTCAGCGCGAAGGACATCCTTGAGGGGCTTGTCCAAGGAGGACTTGATGTCAATGTACACGCCACCCAGCTGGTAGACGAGGAGGTAGCGGAAGAAGTCGGCACGGGCAGCACCATAGATCGGTGCGATGCGCTGGTAATAGCCCCAGATGACTTCGCCGTAATGCTCGAGGATGAAGGCCTTGATGTCTTCGTCGTCGAAGAGGTGATATTCGTATTCGGGGTTCAAGCGCTTGATGTGCTCGATGTTCTGCTCGATCTCGTGAGGCAGCCCGGTCTTCGCCCGATAGGTCTGGAAGATGTGTCGGCTGATCTCCTTGCCCAATGCCTTCTCCGGCACTAATTCCTGATAATTGATGCTCATCGCTCCTGTTTAACTTTATCGCCGCCAGCCAAATCGCAGCTCATCGGCGCCTCTGCAAAGGTAGTGAAAAGGCCAGGGAGTGGAGGAGAACAGAAAAAGTTGAAAGTCGGGGAGGATCATTCTCTTCACTCAGAGAAGTACCTATTCATGGGTTGCCGAGGTGACCCATGAATGGGTCGCATGGATTACCCATGATGGGTCGCTTCACCGCTCCATGATAGGGGCTTGTGTCTACCCTCTATGAGGCGCTCCTTCTCCCGCTGTCGATGTTCCAAATGTCTAGCCTTTACGGCAGGTAGCTTCAGCCCAAGAGGATATTTCTATCTTTAAGCTGTCATTCCCTTCCTCTATCCAGCTTGCAGCTAATAGAGATTAGAGGAGATGGTAAAGCGACAGGCGTATCGAATATAGGATGAGAAACCAGTATACACTGGTGAAGAGCGGATCTACGAGCTAGACTTGAGGGCACCTGAAGAAAGCATCTACAAGCACTTCCTAAAGTGTGGAATTATCATAGAGTATGATCCGGAGAACTTTGCTCCGGAGTATCTATATCCTCCACAAGAGGAAGAGGACACAGAGAAGCAGTGCTCCAAAGGTCGATATCTCTCCTCTTGGCTTAGTTCTCTATGCCGTAAAGTGTCAACGCTATTTCGGGGCGAAGGCAGAGAATAAGCCCCCTCCAGTCACGCTCAAGCTACAGAACAATAGCTCTGGAGCCGACGAGTATGAGTGGACGCTCGAGGTGGGGATGTGCATCTATCCCCAGCCTATGTTACGGCATGGCCAAAAACTATGGATGTGCTGATGTGGATACTGTGATTGAGGTGTTGTTAGATAAGGTATTTGTAATAAACTAGCTTATGAAGATAAAAGAAGTACGAGAGATCATAAGAGGGGCAAGAAACATACGAAATAGTCCTCTGGGCATTATGTGGTTTCGCGGAGAAAGCACAGAACTGAATAGGGTCGAAGTTTCTAGTAAGATGCTTTTCCTTGAGCCAGGCTTGAGAGGAGGGGTGTTTGCGGCTATGATTCCTGGTGGAGATATCTACGAGATGATGTCCGATGGGATTAAGCTACAGCTACAAGTAGACAAAGCTGTAGGATATCCGAAGATAGGTGAACTCCCCCATTTCTATGTCATGAATAAACGAGATAAAGAGAAAGAGGAAGAGGAATACATCTACAGATATATTCAAAACGGGGAGGTATTATGGACTAGATCATATCCCTATAGACTCGTCGAGCAGTTTGGGGACTATGCTCTCCTATGGGGCACCTTAGGAGGACCGAAGGAAGGTGGTTGTCAGCTCATCGAGCTCGCTACTGGTGCTGTGCTTTGGGAATTAGACCTCCCAGGTGCTTATATCTACAAAGTTTATCCCTACGAGGATAAGGTCGTTATCGTGTGGTTCCCTCCTATGGGGGAAGAAGATAAAAGTCGTGTGTCATGTGTGGAGGTGCCATCTGGGAAGATTATTTGGGAAAATCGAGCGCCGAGATACTACCAAAAGTATGGAAGCGACAAACTAGTATTCTTCTGCTCTTCACTTTGGGAGGATGGATATGAGCGTGGAGATAATCACGAGCTTGCAGAGCTAGACGTACGGACTGGAGCCTTTCAAACGTATCAGTTCCCAGGCTATAACACCAGTACCTATGTAACGACGGTCTACAAGGACTATCTTTTCTATGGAACACTCAACTATTACTTCTACGTTGGGGCTATCGACTTACGTACACACGAGATGCTTCCAGAGGTTAAGATTGACTACACACCAGGGAATCTTAACCAAATATCGAGCATCGGCGTACACGAAGGACAGCTCTACGTGGAGATTCAGACCGAGCTTGATCATAGCGACATCCATGTCTTGGACCTAGACGAGGACGAGTAGCTCATAAGGTTAAGCCGTCAGTAGAAGGCTTATCGCCTCGTCCTTTGAGGTCGCGATTGTAGAGGATAAGACCTCTCGGGTAATGGCCGAGCTACAGAGCAATAGCTATGGATCCGACGAGTATGATAGAACAAGAAATTGATAACTACATAAAACCAGAAATTTGAACCATATGAAGACTCTAACTAAATGCTTCCTACTCCTCGTAGTACTCCTCTGTAGTGAACAAATTCTCTTAGCCCAAGCCATTAAAGGTACAGTAGTAGATGCCGAGGGGAAACCTATTGAGTTAGCCCATGTTATTGCGCGTAAGCGTGCGGACAGTACCTTCGTATCTGGCTGTCTGACAGATGCCCAGGGGCGATTTGCTTTTGATGCTCTGTCTGCGCCTGAGCATATACTCACCGCCAAGTGTATTGGCTACAAGGCTCGCACAATAGCTGCTCAGCCGGTTTGTAATATCATATTGGAGGGTAATGCCACCGAACTATCCGAGGTCGTTGTGCTTAACTCCTATGTCAAGCGTTCTCCCTCGGGCGATCTCTCTGTGCGCATCCAAGGTAATCCTATAGCTAAAGGGAAGAGCCTCATGGAGACTCTACGCCATATACAGGGAGTCGAGGTGCTTAGTGGAAATATCTTGATCAATGGTAAAGACCATACAATCATCTATCTTGGAGATCGCAAGATTACGGCAGAACAATTAGGCTCCATCCCTACCAATATGGTGAAGCATATCGAGGTGATACCCAATGCAGGAGCTTCTTTTGGGCAAGAAGCCCAAGGAGGCATCGTGCGTGTAACTCTTCGACAGAAGGAGGGACTTATTGGGGCAATTGGCTTGACTGCACAAGCAGATGGAGAGGGTTTTATAGATGCCATCCTCACTCCTACGCTACAATATCAGTTTGGTAAGCTATCTGTATATAACAGCCTTAAACTGGGTTCAGGGAATTATCGCACAAGGTACAAGCGTCAAGATAACTACGGCTCGCATCATGTAGATCGAAAGTTTCATTCGGATAAGGAGTCCTTGGCTCTTCTAGAGAATTTGGGGCTACAGTATCAGCTTACTCCGACGCAATCCCTGCAAGTTTATGGAGGGCTATATCTGATTAAGGACCGCATCAATCAAACCAACCACAACGGGCAGCTGCTGAGCCTGAGACAAAAGACCCAAAGCTCTTTTATCGAAGGTAATGCGGGCTTGCTCTATCGAGCTAATCTGAATTTCGGGAAAAACTCTTCCTTCTCCACCAAGGTCGAGTACCTCAGTCAGAGAAATAGCGATCATATAGACTATGAGCTCAATACTCATGACGAGAATGAATTGAGGCAGAGGCTCTCCTACCTCTATGTGGAGCCTCGTTTAGAACTGAAGTCGAGCAAGGGGAGTAGTGTAAACTTGGGGATTCGCTTTAGCCGTCTGAGAGACAGAAACGAAATGTCGGGTATCGCCAGCACAATACTCACTCAAGTAAAGCAACAAGACTTCCAGATCTCTGGAGGGGACTTTGCCCCGTGGGTAGAGTACAGTCGCATGATTGGTCAGCGAGCATTCGTGCAGGTAGGGCTAACCTATCAGCTAACAGATATGCAGTATAGCGATTATATCAATCGGATTGCGTCTATCAAGAACCGTTATTCGGGTCTGTATCCCAATGTCCAGTTGCAATACATGCTTAACCCGAAGAAGCAGTCTGGCCTATCTATAGCTTATCGCCGAGACTATTCGCTGCCTAATTATGGCTACTATAGCCCTGTGGCTGTCTATCAAAACGAGAAGCTGTATAGCATAGGTAACCAAAATCTAAAGGAAGAAACCTTTCATTCTGTAGAGGCGAATTACTACATCAATCCCAATTGGATCCTGACTTATAGGCTAAAAAGCGGTGCGAACATCATACATCTGCTTGCTCATCAAGACCCCATGCAGCCAGATGTGGTGTACACGAGACCCGAGAATAGTGGCACGAGTCTACAGCACTATACTTCGCTCTCCTATACAGCCAGTGTGTCGGACTTTTGGCAGACTAATAATAGGGTCTTTGTGAGACACAACACAGAGAAGAGCCCTGGTAAGACTATCTCCAGTGCTTGGTTGGGGTGGAGTGCCACCCAGCAGTTTAGATTGAGTAAGACAATGGGGCTAACGCTATCGGCTACTGGACAGACAGCAGAGAAGCATCTAAGCCATGAAGTAGGGCTACGCTATAATCTAGATGCAGGTGTCTATATGAGCTTGCTGAATGATCAGCTACAGATCAATCTTGGGGTGCTCAACCTCATTCATAACAGAGCGGTCATGCGCATCAAAACAGATTTTGCAGAGCTTGAGCGTACGGATTTATCCCCTCGTAGACGCCTCAAATTAAGCGTGACATGGCAGTTCTCCAGCGGAGATAAAATCAAGC
>NZ_CALHVI010000048.1 GCF_938039215.1 uncultured Porphyromonas sp.
GATGAGCAGGAACGCTTTGTATTACTACTCGACATCATGGGTTTTAGCGCATTTATCCAAAATACTCCTTTCGATGAAGCTAAAGAGAAGTTTGAGACCTTTAGAGAAAAGTTAGATACTCGAGCTGAGAATCTTCTTAAAAGAGAGCATATACACATTGCCTTCTTCTCGGACTCCATCCTTGTTACCACGCAGACCAACAAAGCTCAAGATCTAAATCTAATCTCCAAGGCTGCAGCAGTTCTTATGCAAGTATCTTTTGAGTGTGGATTTGCGATCAAAGGATGCCTCGCTCATGGGAAGTTCTATTATCATCCCAAAAAGAGAATCTTCTTCGGCCTACCCCTTGTTAATGCTTACCAGCTCGGTGATCAAGAAATTAAATACTACGGCATCATCGTCCACCATACAGCTGAAAGAAAAATCCGAGACCTTAATAAACCATTTACGAAGCTCGTTGGAGAGAAAGACAAAACACAAGGGAATAACCCTTACGTCTACAGTGAGGTCCCTCTCAAATCCTCTGGATGGAGTTGCCATTGCCATTTAGCTTGGAACTTATATGACAACAAACTAGAGTCCCCCATAGACAACTGGAGCACGTGTGAGAAATATTTGCAGCAGATAGAACTCACAGTCTCTGGTGCCCCTCGCATCTACATCGACAATACCCGTAGGGTTATGCAGAAGGATTTAGCGCTATACGAGGCTGAAAAGAAAAAAGCCGAGACAAATAATCAACCTGTAATATTCCCGATAAGAGAAGAGCTGACTACAGCTAGATAATCTAAAGTACGGCGCAGCCTCATGGAGCACGAGCTCCATGAGGCTATCGTCTCTAAACGAGAACGGTAAAAAGCAAAAACACCCCGCATCCTATTTGGAATGCGGGGTGTTTTATGTTCCTACCCTATTAGTGAAGTGTGACGACTTGCCCCATTAGGGCATACACTTCACGTAGGGAAGCCTCCGATTAGGAGAGCTTTTCCTTGAGGGCTGCCAGTGCGTCGAGG
>NZ_CALHVI010000049.1 GCF_938039215.1 uncultured Porphyromonas sp.
AGCTGGAAGGCGATGAAGTCTGCATAAGGAGCGCCCTCAGCGAGGGTCCACGTCTTGCCCTTCTTGACGAAGGTGAACTCCTGCGTGTCGTAGATGTTGCGGAACTCATACTTCCCCGACGAGGGGACGAAGTGGAAGTCCTTGCGCCCATGTAGGTGGCCCATGCTCAGGGTGAGCGTGACACGAGCGATCTCACCAGCAGGGGAGACGGTGCCTCCGCCAGGGTTGGGAGTGGGGGGAGGCGTGGGTTCGTCGTCGCTCGTGCAGGCCGAGAGACCGAGCGCTAAGGTAGCGAGGAGACCGAAGGAGAGGGTCTTGATGAAGGATAGTTTCATAATGGGTGAAATCGGGGGATTAGTTGGTAGCTACGTCGAAGTGAATGGTCATGTTGATATCAGCGTCTGCACCGGGCAGGACCGTGGAGTAGAAGGGGCGGATAGCCTTCGAACCCGCATAGGTGAACTTCGTATTGAAGAAGTGCCCCAGCGTGATGACCATCGTCACTTCCTTCGTCTCGGCACGGGTCACGGGCTTGACGAACTGCAGGAAGCCCGACAGCCCGACAGGGTTAGCATCCAGATACTCTGACCCGTCACTTTGCTTGCGAGGGATGCGGTCGCAGTAGGCATAGTCATAGCTCAGCGCTTCCTTGAACCGGGCAAAGAGGGGAGTATTTCTCCCGTCGTCCGAATAGCCGATGATCTGCTTGAAGAAGTGCTGATGACGGTTGATCTGCTCATCGGAGACAAGCTGGGCATCCATAGCTTCGCCCGTAGCGGTCTTGTAGTTGATCGTGAGGAGGTAGACTCGGTTAGGTACCTTGGTCGTGCTCTCGACAGAGAAGCGACGCACGTAGCCAGGCCCCTCGGTGTACTTGATCTGACCACTGCTCTGGTCGAGCTCGATGGTCTGATGTACGCGGTCAAGCTCGACATCATCGGGGTTCATCAGGGCAGTGAAGGTCTTGCCTGCCTTCAGTGTCCCTTGGGTGAGGGTGAGCTGGGCGATGGTGGGCTGGTCATGACCCTTATTCTTTCGTTCGTCGGTAGGTGGCTTTGGGGTGGTCTTACCGCAGCTGGCGAGGATAGCCATGAGGCTGAAGGCGAGTGCTCCGAAGCGGAGACCCAGAGGAAATCGGTTCATTGTCTTATGAGGGAATTAAAGGTGGAAGTCTTCTTAGTAGAAGGGGATTAGAAGTGCCAGCGGAGCGCTAGTCGGATGTCTCGACCTGCGTCGTGGGCATAGTAGCGAGCACGGTTAGTGTACTCCTTGTACTCGGTATTGAAGAGGTTGTCTACACTGAGCGTAAGGCGTAGGGACTGACGGCCACGAAGGGGCTTGGAGAGGCTTGCCTCGAGCCCGAAGAGATGGTAGGGAGCGGGGCTATCGGTGAGGTCGGTGCTCCTATCGAAGCGGTGCTGTCGGTCGACGAAGAGATGGCTCACTGAGAGTTCACTCTCCCAGTGCTTCGGCAGGTCCAGGCGCAGTCCTACTTCCTCCGTCAGACGTAGGGCAGGGATGTAAGGGAAGTAGCGACCTGTCTTCAGCTCCTCTGCCCAAACCATAGAGCCCTTGAGGCGGGCATAGAGGCGCTGGGGCAGTACATAGTAGCGGGTATCTAGGTCGAAGCCTCGGAAGAAGGCATCCCGCTGTCGGTAGCGGAAGATCGGGTATTCCCCAGCGAGCGTCTGGGCATATTCATTCGAGGGCTCTTCGTAGATATAGCCGTCCATCCACTGCAGGTACCCGTCGAGGGTCATATCCCAGCGGTCAGAATGGTGCGAGAGCGAAGTGACCCACTTATAGCCACGCTCCGAGCGGAGGGTACGGTCGCCGTAGACGAAGATCGCCGAGCCATGCTGACTGCCGAGACTGTAGAGCTCCTGCACATGTGGGGCACGGAAGGCAAGGCCTACATTGCTCGTGACCTTACCCCCTCGCCAGAGATGCAGGTGCCCGCCGAGGGTGTAGGTGAGGTTGGTGAAGGCATGGTCTCCCGAGAAGTACTCCCCTGCGATGTCGTAGCCTGCTACGCTCATCGTCATCCGATCCAGACGAAGCCCCGCCTCCAGACCGAAGCGGTCGGCTTGGTAGCGCTGGAGGGCATAGCCACCCCAAGAGAGTTGGGTGTAGTTGGGGATCGGTGGGGTGAAGCCCGTACCAGCATTGCTGTAGTTGTCGAGGTATTCGCCGTGTAGACCGACCTCGCTATCCCAGCGGTGGTAGTGCTTGCGCCACGAGGCATCCAGCTGGAGGGAGCTCAGCGAGAGGGAGAGAGTAGGCACGGCGGAGTAGGCGCTATTCCTACGGATGGCATATTCCTCTCGGCGGTCTTGCTGGAGGGAGCTCTGCAGGGTGAAGAGCCCAAGGCGCTCATCGTGCCACGTCCCTTTGAGGCGGGCTAGATAGTGGACGACGCTATGGTAAGGACTGCCGATCTCTCGGGAGAAGGGACGGAAGAGGTCGGGCTTGCCTCGCTCGAGGAGTTCGGCCATCCCCTCACGGCTACGTAGGTGCCCCGAGGGAAGAAGGCCAGTCTTATTCTGATAGCGACTGAAGAGCCCTTCGAGGGTCAGACGATCCTTCCTCCAGCCTAGGGTGAGCGCATTGTTCAGCTCACGAACGCCCGTATTCATCAGGAGGTAATGGGCGGAGGATCTATCCCCTGCATTGGTGTAGGAGGTCTGCAGGCGGTAGGCTAAGGGGGAGTAACCTGGGAGGGTGCCTTCGAGTCGGACGGAGGAGCTCAGACGATGCCCATTCGAGGCATAAACTCCTGCCACTGCACCACGGAGGCCCTCTTCGCCGTAGGGCAAGGGGAGCTGATCCATGACGATAGCTCCAGCGATGGCCTCTGCGCCATAGCGTACGGCTTCTGCGCCCTTGATGACTTGGACGCTACCGTTGCTCTCGGCATCGACCTCTGGGGCATGGTCGTCGCCCCACTGCTGACCCGAGAGGCGCACCCCGTTGTTCACGAGCAAGACACGTGTGCCGTACATCCCGTGGATGACGGGCTTGGCCGTGGTCGTCCCCGTCTGTAGGCTCGTCACGCCACTGATGTCGGTCAGGAGCGAAGCGAGGCTTCGTCCGAGGTTGCGCTCCAGCTGGATGGAGGAGACTTTGGAAGAGACGCTATTGACGAGTCGGGTACTACGAGAGCCGACGACGGTGACCGAAGAGAGGCTTCGCTCTTCGGGGTGAAGATGGAGGGTATAGATCCCCGTCGTCGCTCTTAGCTGCTTGAGGGGGATGAAGCCTTCGTGATAGCCGACGAGGTGGACGTGGAGCCCATCGGTCTCTTCGGCATCGAGGGTGAGGGTGAGCTGTCCCTTTAGGTCGGTCTGCATGGTCTTCTTCCCGATGTGGGCTACGGCAGCGACCAGTGGATCGCCCGTATGCTCATCGAGGACCTGAATGCGGACACTCTGGCTCTGGGCCATGAGGTCAGCGCTCCCAAGGAAGAGGAGGAAGAGTAGGCTCATGAAGAAACCAGCCCTTCTCCACCTCTGGAGGTGTAGATAGCACATAGGTAAAAAGGAAAAGGAGAGTAAAGGTCGAGTCACGGCACTCATATAGCACTAGGAACCCACGTACCAGCTCCCGTCCCATCAGGACGAGTGCTTGCAGAGGCTGATCTCTACGCTATAAGAGGCTGGGAAGGGCATGACTAGGCGCATACGTAGCACGTATGAGGATGTAGCTTGCCCTAAGATGGGGGGATATAGAGAGGATTAACAGAGCGTAGGGGGAGCCCGTAGCTGTACCGCATCCCTGCGGATCGAGCGAACTAGGTGCACAAGGCGCACCCCAAGTACTTGTACCCCGAGGGCCATCGCCACGAGCATCGTGCCCATGGTGAGGGCGAGGAAGGGGGTGTGGATGAAGTGACAGATCGAGCAATCGGCCTGCTCAAGATGGGTCGTGTAGCCCTCGGTCTGAGAGTACACGTCCCCCGACACCACCTCAGCACGGTGGCTGAGATCGTGTAGGCTGACCATCGCTAGCAGGCTTAGAAATAGCCCTAAGAAGAGGGTCGCCAGTCGCCGATGTTTGCTCTCTGTCTGCATCACGTCGTACAGGGATTTACTCAGCGCAAATATAGCTATTCCTCTGATTTCGCTTCCCCCTCCTCTTTCCTTCTACTCCTTGCTCTCTGATCGGGGAACTTGGGGAAGGCTTCTGGAGTACCCTCTGAGGACCCTACGGTAGGTCGCCTTGACGACCTACTGTAGATCGGTCGACCGACCTACCGTGGGTCGTCAAGGCGACCCACAGTAGGTTTCTTTTGGGGGGTAGCGCTGAGGGGCTTCTATCCCGCTCTGGGTGCGGGTTCACGAAGGGGGGATAAGCCGAGGGGCTACCCCCTTGCTGCGATGAGCAAAGCGGTAGCCCCCCGAATAGAGACCCAGATAAAACAAAGACTATTTCTTGTCTTTCATTTTTTTGTAGACGACCTTGGTTTTGTCGCCGAGTTGTTGGGTGAGTTCATCCTTAGCCTTGTCGTAGGTCATACGAGCGAACTCCGCCATCTTCTCCTTGGAGATGGCCTTGCCCTTGTCGTCCTTCATGTCGGTGAAGGTGACCATGGTGCCCGAGATGGTATACTTGCCCATGAAGGTCTCCATCTGAGCCATACCCTTGTCCTGCTTGTCGGCGAGAGACTCGGTGGCATCGGCGGGCTTAGCCTTAGGCATCATCTTGTAGGTGACCATACCTGCCTTGGTGAAGGTGAGGCTCTTTTCCATAGCATCCCCCATGGCCATGCTTGCGGTATATACTCCGTCGAGCATCACGGCCTTAGGATCGGGCTTGAGATTTTGATTCTGACCTTGCTTGGGTTTGCGGGGAGTGTCCTGCTTGCTACATGCGGGTGTACCGAGGACGAGCGCAGCGAGGGCTGCGAGTGCAAAGATCTTCTTCATTGGAGTGATTTAGATTAGAGGTTTAACTTACCGAGTCAAAAGTAGAGAGAATGCCCGCTTGCCCCAAGATCCTTCTTCGCTGCATAGAGCTAGGCGAACGAGGCGCAAGGGCGCATAAAATAAGGGAAGTCGCTCAGTTTTGAGCGGACTTCCCTGATCATAAAATAGGAATTGGGAAAGGGAAAATTCGCACTTTCCACCCTAGTGAAAGTACGATCTAGACGGATCTACCGCTCTTCCCCTCCTCGTAGCTTACTCCCGCCAATAGCGGCGCTGGATGCGTCCCGAGAGCCCTGTGAGGATCTCATAGGGGATGGTGTCGCAGGCCTCGGCAAGGACGGTGAGCGGACGCTCTTCTCCCCCGAAGATCAGGACGGGGTCTCCCGAGCGGGCTTCGGGCACTTCGGTGATGTCGATCATGCAGGCATCCATGCAGACATTGCCGATCGTAGGGCAGAGCTTGCCATGCACGAGCACCGAGTAAGCCCCTCGGCTGAGCCTGCGGGAGAAGCCATCTGCATAGCCAATAGGGATGACGGCGATGCGTGAAGGGCGGGTCGTCAGTCCCCGACAGCCATAGCCCACTGCTTCGCCCTCGGGGAGCTCACGGGTCTGTAGGATGACGGTGGAGAGGCGGGCGATGGGCTCGATGCTGGGATAGTTCGTCGGGCTGATGCCATAGAGCCCGATCCCCAGACGAGCCATGTCGAGGGCATACTCGGGGAAGCGCTCGATCCCCGCGGTATTGAGTAGATGGCGCTTGGGCTGGTAGCCCAGAGATTCGGTGAGGAGCTCCGTAGCCGAGAGGAAGGCCTTAGCCTGCCCCTCGGTGAAGGCTCGCAGCTCAGGTTCGTCTGCCGAAGCAAGGTGCGAGAAGACCGAACTGACACGAAGCTCAGGATGCTCCCTGAGGAACGCTCCTACGGCGCTTAGCTCAGAGGGGGCAAAGCCCAGACGGTGCATCCCACTATCGACCTTGATGTGGATGGGGAAGGCGGAGAGCCCTGCTGACCGAGCCCTTTCAGCTAGCCCTTCGAGGAGCTCAAAGCTATAGACCTCGGGCTCGAGGTGATGTGAGAAGAGGGTATCGGCCACCGACAGCTCGGGGTTCATGATCATGATGTGCGTGCGGATGCCCCTATCTCGCAGTTCTCGCCCTTCGTCCGCTACGGCGACGGCTAGATATTCGACCCGATGCTCCTGTAGGGTGCGTGCCAGCTCGAAGGCCCCCGTGCCATAGCCATCAGCCTTGATCATGCAGATCAGCGGGTGGTGGGCAGGGAGGAGCGAGCGGTAGAGGTTGAGATTGTGCACGACGGCACTGAGGTCGATATCCAGCACGGTCTGATGCTCCCGTGAGGAGAGTCTGCGGTAGACCTCATCCAGAGCGAAGCTACGAGCGCCCTTGATCAGGATGCAGGAGTCATGCAGGCCTCGTAGCAGGGAAGAAGCGAGGAGCTCCTCAGTGGAAGCGAAGAAGTGGATATTCATCCCCTCGAAGAAGGCTTGAGAGGCGGAGAGGTGAGGCCCTACGGCGAAGATCTCGGCGATCCCGTAGCCTCGGAGGAGTTCCGCTACTTCGGCATAGAGGTCGGCATCCCTCCGTCCGCTCCCTTCGATATCGGAGAGGAGGAGCACAGGACGTGAGGAGGTCGCCGAGGAGCGCCTTCTGAGGAAGTCCAGCGCAATAGAGAGCGACTGGAGGTCACAGCTGTAGGCATCATCGATGAGGGTATTGCCTTGGAGGCCGTCCTTCACCTCGAGGCGCATCGAGACGCTGGCGAGGGAGCGCCAAGCGGAGGGCTCTAGGAGTAGCTCGGGGGCAAGGGCGGAGACGACGGCGAGACAGCAGTAGACATCCTCGAGATAGGCTTGGTCGGCGAAGGGAACGGTCAGCTGGTAGCTCTTCCCCTCATGCGTGATGGTGAGTTTGCTTTGCTCAAGCTTCGTCGTGCATTCAGCTATATAGATGGTGGCCTTAGGATCTCTGCGGCTCCAAGTGATGTGCTTGCAGTCGGGGTACTTCTCCCGCATCGCTTCCCGTACGAGCGCATCATCGAGGCTGTAGAAAAGAGTCTCAGAGTGACGGAAGAGGAGGAGCTTCTCTTCGAGCTTCTCCTCTAGGCTAGAGAAGCCTTCCTGATGAGCACTGCCTAGCGAGGTGAAGACCCCATACTTCGGACGGATCACAGGCTCGAGAGCGACCATCTCCCCAGTGCGGGAGATCCCCGCTTCGAAGAGTCCTAGTTCGTCCTCCTCCGTGATGCTCAGTACCGAGAGGGGTACGCCGATCTGCGAATTGTAGCTACGGGGAGAGCGCACGGTCGTATAGCGGGTAGCGAGGAGTTGGTAGAGGAGTTCCTTCACGATCGTCTTGCCATTGCTCCCCGTGATGCCTAGCGCTTGGAGCTGGGGGAAACGCTCCCGATGAGCCCGAGCCAGCTGCTGTAGTGCCGTGATCGATGAGGGGACGACGTACCAGTTCGCCTCGGGGTAGCTGGTGGACTCTTCGCCCGTCAGTCGCTCGACGACAAAGCTCCTTACACCAGCACCGTAGAGCGCACCTATGTACTGATGACCATCACCCGACTCCGTGCGAATAGCGAAGAAGAGGGTCGCTTCGGGCTGGATGAGCGAACGGCTATCCGTGAGGATGTGGCTGACCGAAGAGCTGTGCCCTAGTTGGGGCTCAATTGAGAAGATGCTGGCAAGAGCCTTCGGAGAGAAGGCGGGAGAAACTAGTCGATCCATGAAGGTAAATCGTACAGCTGAGCAAGGGGATATTGGGTGCGGAAGGCTTGGATTCGCCCACGGAGCGTCTGGAGACGCTGGGCATGAGCCTTCCCCTCTTCGTGTAGGGGACGATGGCTGAGCTCTCGTCGAAGGCGATGGGCTAGTGGGAGACCACGCTGAGACTCTTCATCGAGGAGCCACGAGGAGAAGCGCTCTTGGACGATGCGCTGTGTGAGGGTGCTCGGATGGACAAGGTCATCGGCGTAGTAGCGATAATCTCGCAGTTCGTCCAGCACCAGTTCGTAGGAGGGGAAGTAGAAGCAGTTCTGTGGGTAGAGGCGGGTGAGCTCCTCGGCGAAGAGGAGGAGTGTCGCCTTGCTGAGGGCATTGCCATGGGCTCCATCTCGGAGGTGGCGCACGGGGCTTACGGCCTGCACGATGATGAGGTCGGGATAGCGTCCACGTAGCTCTTCGATCAGTGGGCACCAGACGGAGAGAAGTTCGCTGAGGGAGGCTCTGTCTCGTCGGAAGGTGCGCTCGGGGAGCTTATGACAGTTGCTCACCACTTGACCGAGCCCTCCGCCATAGTCCTCTGTGGCGAGGCGGTAGACATAGGCTGTCCCCCAAGTCACGAGGAGGAAGCTCAGGTGTGGAAGTAGCTCAAGGGCAGAGCGTCTTGCCTCATTCATCCTCAGGAGCGCTCCCTCTGGATCTATGGAGGAGAAGCTCCCATGATGTAGGAAGGAATGGTAGAGCCCCTCATACTCGAAGAGGTCTTGCTCCTCGAAGTCTTTCCCCTTCAGTAGCTGGTTTAGCCCCTCAGCTATCGAGAGGGGGTTGTACTGGATGCCGAAGGGATTGATCTCTAGGGATAGCCCCCCTTCTCTCAGATACGTGCCTATGTGCTCACTGAAGCATGAGCCCAAGCTGAGCCCACTCATCCCATAGCTGAGACGAGGAGGTGAGGGAGGAAGTTGAATAGGAGTGGATAGCTGGATCATGCGAAGATGCTAGCGGTGAGAGCGGCGAGATGTGGCTCTAGATCTTCTCGAGGAGCGGAGCTGTGGATAGAAGGCTGAGGGGATGTGCTCGATCGTATAGCCTCCGTCTGCCTTTAGGTCGAGGGCAAGGATGTCGTAGCGTACTTCTAGGTCAAGGGCATGCTTACGGACGTAGGCATTGGTAGCTCGGATCAGATGCTCTTGCTTCTCTTGGGCTACGGAGTCTCGAGCGGAGATATGGCTCCCTATGCCTCGGGTCTTTACTTCGGCGATGATAAGCGTCTCCCCCCATTGGGCGATGATGTCTACCTCTTTGTGCCCGAAGCGCCAGTTGCGTTCGAGGATACGATAGCCTTTGCGCTCCAGATAGCGGCAGGCTAGTTCTTCACCAAGCGCACCTGTCTGGAGATGTTGGTCCATAGTAGCTCGGTCTGCGCAGCATCAGCATCGAAGGTCTCGATGTGGCGGCTGCGCTTGTCGGGGATGATATCTTCGATGGCGATGAGGATACCCGTCTCTTGGACGAGGCCAAACTCATAGTTGATCGCCGTACCGAATACCCGCATCTCGGGGGAGAGAGCCATGTACGCACTGACCAGAGGAGGGATATTCAGACCCAGAGCTCGTATGGCTTGGTTCAAGGCCTTATAGTCGGTGCGGAAGTCTTCGTAGCAGAAGAGCTGAGCCACCTCTTCGGCATCTACCTCGATAGGTAGCGGTTCTGTCGGAGTGACTAGTCCCTCGCGGTCGGGGAAGTGCTTGCCGAGGAAGTAGAGGATGAGGTTGCGTGCATGCTCGTCGTAGTCCTTGTACATGGTCACCTTGCCATAGAAGTACTTCATACGAGGGTTCAGCACGGTGAGGGCACCGAGACCGTCCCAGAGGTTGTCTAGGGCGAAGAGGCTCTTCGTCCCCATACGGGTAGACTGGTAGGCCAAGGAGACGAAGGAGCGTCCGAGCTCGATGGTATAGGGGAGATACTTCTGGAGGAAGGTAGGACTGAAGTCGAACATCTCCGACGTAGCCAGTCGAGGCTTACCCGTCTGCTTATCTACCTGCACCTCGTCCCCGAAGATGAAGCGGTACCCTCCGAGGATCGCTCCCTCTACGGGATCCCAGACGATGAGCTGTCGGTAGCCGTCTTCGGCGAGGTCAAACTCATCCACATCACAAGCCTTGCCTGTCCCCCCGCCGTAGAAACGGAAGGCTTCCTCACGAAGGCGACCTACCTCCTGCATCGTAACAGGGGCTGTCGAGGCATGGAAGACATAGATCTCGTTGCCCCCTTTGTTTGTCTTCCGCAGGAGCTTGTCTGGGGTGAGCTCTGCTTGGATTTGTTCTTTGTCTTGTGGGGGGATGAGCGTAGTGGTGTACATGCTAGCCGTGGTGCTTGTCGTAGTCTTCTCGTAGCTGGTAGCTAATCGCACGGATGCGTTGAGCTTCATCGTCGGGAGTGCGTCCGTCGGATAGAAGGCTCTGCCAAGGGATGGGCTCACCGACGATGACTCGGTAGCGGCTACCACGTGCTCGGAAGAGCTCGTCGGGTAGGAGTGCTTGCCCAGGATCGAACTTCATTCGGAGGAAGTTCTTCAGGTGCCAGACCCAATAGAAGTGTCGGCTATTGCGTCCGACGAAGTGGAGGGGTACGATGTCTCGCTCCGAGGCGATGGCTTGGGAGACGAAGGTCTTGCGCCAAGGTCGGTCTTGAAGCTTCCCATCGAAGATGCGGGAGCAAGAGCCTGCTGGGAAGCTGCCGATGGGGACATCTGTCTGCAGTGCCTGCTGGAGCATCTCTATCTGATGGCGTGCCTGAGTCCCCTGACGGTTGTTCACGGGGAGGAATACAGGCTGAAGAGGCTTGAGATAGTAGAGCAGGTCGGAGACGATATAGCGTACATCGCCATAGCGCTCTGCGAGCATGTGCGCTAGACTGATGCCGTCGAGTCCTCCCAGCGGGTGGTTCGAGACGAAGAGGCACCGCCCCGATTCGGGGAGACGCTCGGGATGCACCCAGTCGATGTCTAGCTGAAACTCTCCTACCAGCGCACGGAGGAAGTCCCTACCTGCTAGATGTCCATGTCGATAGAGCACATCGTTGATATCCCGCTGATGGATGATGCGCTCTAGGAGGGCGATGACGGGGCGGGGGAGGTTCTTCCCTACCTTTTCCCGAAGCACCCGCCCGATATTGATCGCGAGCGGGTGATTCTGGGAGGTGTACTGGCTTTTATCGAAGAGCTCCATCTACTTAGCTTGGGCTTCCAGCTGGCGGATGCTCTGCTCGAGTGTGGCGATGCGGCTCTCAGCGTCAGACTGCTTCTTACGCTCGAGGGCGATGACGGCCTCGGGTGCCTTGCTGACGAAGCTCTCGTTGCTCAGCTTCTTCGCTACACCAGCGAGGAACTTCTGCTGGTACTCGAGATCGGCACGGAGCTTCTTCAGCTCTTCCTCGACGTCGATATAGGCAGCCATAGGCACAGCGAACTCATCCGTCCCGATGACGAAGCTCACTGCTCCCTCGCTACGAACACCGCTACGGTCGATCGTAGAGAGACCAGCCATCTTCACCAGCACTTCATCTAGCTCGGTGGGGAAGCTAGGGTTAGCCTCGAGGACAAGAGCCTCACGGGGGGAGAGGTTCTTGCTTGTGCGGAGGCTACGCACGGTCGTGATGATCTCCTGAGCGGAAGCGAAGCGCTGGAGGAAGGCCTCGTCTGCTGGAGAGGCAGGACGCTGCTGGGCATTCATGATGCTCTCACCCTCGGAGCGCTGGGCAAGGTTCTGCCACAGCTCTTCGGTGATGAAGGGCATGAAGGGGTGCAGGATACGAAGGATCTCGTCGAAGAAGTCGAGGGCTTCCTGACAAGTCGTCGCATCAATAGGTGTGCCGTAGGCAGGCTTGATCAGCTCTAGATAAGAGGACGAGAAGTCGTCACGGATGAGCTTGTAGACGAGGGTCAGCGCCTCGCTGATACGGTACTTGGCGAAGAGGTCATTCAGCTCGCCAGCGGCCTTATTGAGCACCTGACGCATCCAGTAGGAAGCTAGGCGCGAAGCCTCGGGTTGCTTCTCTTCGGAGACCTCGGCTGTCCATCCCTTGACGAGACGGAAGGCATTCCAGATCTTATTACAGAAGTTACGCCCCTGCTCGCAGAGTGACTCATCGAAGAGAATATCGTTCCCCGCAGGTGCGCTCATGATGAGCCCCATACGGACACCATCCGCCCCATACTTGTCGATGAGATCTAGTGGATCGGGGGAGTTGCCGAGGGTCTTGGACATCTTGCGTCCTTGGTTGTCTCGGACGATACCGGTGAGGTAGACGTTCTCGAAGGGCTTCTTCCCCTGGAACTCATACCCAGCCATGATCATACGTGCGACCCAGAAGAAGAGAATATCTGGACCGGTGACGAGGTCAGAAGTCGGGTAGTAGTATTCAAGCTCTTCATTACCCTTGCTCAGCGCAGGAGCGAAGACGGTGATCGGCCAAAGCCAAGAGGAGAACCACGTATCTAGGCAGTCGCTCTCCTGACGAAGGTCGGCAGCGGTGAGGCTAGCATCCTTCTCCTGAGCGAGGCGAAGTGCCTCCTCTTCCGTCGAAGCGACGACGAAGGTACCATCGGGGAGGTAGTACGCAGGGATGCGGTGTCCCCACCAGAGCTGACGGCTGATGCACCAGTCCTTGATGTTCTCCATCCAGTGACGGTAGGTGTTCTTGAACTTCGCTGGGTGCAGACGGATCTCGTCATTCATCACTGCATCGAGGGCGGGCTTAGCCAGTCCCTCCATCTTGAGGAACCACTGCATCGAGAGCTTAGGCTCGATGGGTACGAAGGTGCGCTCAGAGTGCCCGACCTTGTTGGTATAGGCCTCGACCTTCTCCATGAGCCCTGCTTCTTCGAGGTCAGCTTCGATCTTCTTACGGACATCGAAGCGATCCATGCCAGCGTAGATACCGCCATGCTCGTTGAGCGACCCATCGTTGTTGAAGATGTCGATGGTCTGAAGCTGGTGCTTCTCCCCGAGGACATAGTCATTGATGTCGTGTGCAGGGGTGACCTTGAGACAGCCAGTACCGAACTCAATATCTACATACTCGTCTTCGATCACGGGCACAGCTCGGCCGACGATAGGCACGATGAGCTTCTTGCCACGGAGGAAGTGGTAGCGCTCGTCATTGGGGTTGATACAGACAGCGGTGTCGCCCATGATGGTCTCGGGGCGAGTCGTCGCTACAACGACATACTTATCTGCTTCCCCTTCGACGAAGTAGCGGAGGTAGTAGAGCTTCCCCTGCTGCTCCTGATAGATGACCTCCTCATCACTGAGGGCGGTCTGTGCCTTGGGGTCCCAGTTGACGACACGGACACCACGGTAGATCAATCCCTTGCGGTAGAGGTCTACGAAGACATCGAGGACGCTCTGACTGCGCTCCTCGTCCATGGTGAAGGCGGTACGATCCCAGTCGCAGGAGGCACCAAGGCGCTTGAGCTGCTCGAGGATGATACCTCCGTGCTCACGTGTCCAGTCCCAAGCGTGCTCGAGGAAGGCTTCACGGGTGAGGTCGTGCTTCTGGATGCCCTGTGAAGCGAGTCGTCCGACGACCTTCGCTTCGGTAGCGATGGAGGCATGGTCGGTACCAGGTACCCAGCAGGCGTTGAAGCCCTGCTGACGGGCACGGCGCACGAGGATATCTTGGATACTATTGTTGAGCATGTGCCCCATGTGCAGCACACCCGTGACGTTAGGTGGTGGGATGACGATGGTATAAGCGGGACGCTTGTCTGGTGTAGAATGGAAGAGCTTGTGCTCCATCCAATACTGATACCATTTGTTCTCCACAGCCTCGGGGCTGTACTTGGTAGCTAACTCCATAATAGCTTGATTCGTGACGTATCTATGATTGTTGTTTCTGTTGCTTGTCTTCGGGGGAGGGCTCTGTGGCTGAGCGAGCTCCACACGAACTACAAATTTACACATTTCGCACGCATCTTGACGACAGACTGCGTGGGGATGGGCTCCGTACGCTTTGTCAAGGCATACGACAGCCTTCCCTCCTTGGGGTGAGGAGAGCGGGGGAAGGGGGTGATGAAGAGTAGAGAAGAAAAGGTATCTAGCTGACCTTAGCTCAGAGAGAAGAAGAACAGCATCCCCAGAAGGAGCATCCCTAGGGCTGACAATGCGATCATGCCTACGGCGACGATCCCTCTCTCGAGGCCTCGGCGCTTAGCATAGTATGTCCCCAGTGTCAGATAGACGAAGGTGGGGACGGAGAAAGAGAAGGAGAAGAGGAAGCCTTCGCACGAAGGGAGGGCTTGGCTGAGTAGCTGGATGAGGACGAAGATGCCCAGAGAGACTAGGGTAAGCATCAGGATAAGCTCCCGATGGCGGTATCGCTTGAGCTGTGCTTCGTTCATAGGGCGGAGGACTTGAGGATAGTCAGTGCGTGAGAAGTACAGAGCCAAGTTACAAATAATCTCGACTCTAAGGGGGCTTCGTGGGGGTCGTCTCGTACCGATCTTTTCCTTTCCCTTGAGCTGACTCAGCCTTTAGGTGGGAAGGTGCACTACCGTACTTACCCTAGGGGCGAGAAGAGCAGGTCGATCATCCCTAGGAGGGCGATCCCAATAAGTGCGATCCCAGCGGTGCCAAGAGCGATGATCGCCTTATCTAGGCCATGGCGCTGGGCGCAGTAGGCTCCGAGGGTCAGACCTATGAACGTAGGGGTGAAGAAGGAGAGCATGAAGAGCCAGCGATGGGAGGGGGTGATGGCTCGGCAGACCAACTGTAGGAGGACAAAGAGGGCAAGGGAGATCAGGGCGAGTACGAGGGATAGATCTCGATGGCGATACCGCCTGAGCTGTGGTTCGTTCATTGGCCGGATTTCTAGGAGTAAATCAGAGTATAAGAAGGATGGAGCAAAGGTACAAAGATTCTTGAATCAAAGGAAACTCGGGGGCGGAAGATTTGGGGGATTTTCGGTGGCTGGGTCATGGGGTGCTTGAGAGACCTATGGTAGATCGCTTCTGCGACCTACTGTGGGTCGGTCGACCGACCTACCGTAGGTCGTCGAGGCGACCCACAGTAGGTTTTTTCGGGGGTGTGCGAAAGTCCCTTGTAGAGCGCCTTTCGGAGGGGTGCTCCGAGAGCTGTCGTGGGCACCCCCTTGGAGGTGTGTCTGTAGCTCGCTCAAGGGTAGGGTGCGCCTTCGTAAAGCCTTAGCGCTGAGAAAATGCGTACCTTTGCTTGGATTCGTGTACACAGTCTCCATGTGCTTCGGGAGCGGTAGTTGCTCCTCTAGAGAAGCTTTCCCTAGAGCCTTGCTCAGGGATGCAGAGGTACTGGGCGACTGACGATCCCTTCCCCGTAGGATGCCGAGCGAAGGCCTTAGCCTCCCCCGAGCTCCGATATACATATATATAAGAGCTGAGATCTTCCTTCGATCCCAGCTCCCCAAGAGACGATACACCCCAATGGACTATAAGACCACGACGGCTAACCTCGGTTGCTGTGCGATGAACCCAGGGGGATGCGAAGGCTGTGATAGGAATCAGATGAGTACCTATGACTGGCTGAGCGATATCCCCGAGTCGCTGCAGAGCTCCGACCTAGTCGAGGTGCAATTCAAAAATACTCGTAAAGGCTACTACCTCAATAGCGCAAAGCTCGATCTCCACAAAGGGGATCTCGTCGCCGTAGAGTCCGCTACGGGTCACGATATCGGCGAGGTGACCCTCACGGGCAAGCTCGCCGAGCTGGCGATGAAGAATCATCGCTATCGCCCAGATAAGGGTGAGTTCATGCGTGTCTACCGTATAGCACGCCCCAGCGACCTAGAGGCTTGGCGAGAAGCTAAGCTTCGTGAGGAGCCGACGATGATCCAGGCTCGACAGATCGCCTCAGCCCTCGGGCTAGAGATGAAGATCGGAGATGTGGAGTATCAAGGCGATGGGAATAAGGCCATCTTCTACTACATCGCAGATGGACGTGTGGACTTCCGTCAGCTCATCCGTGTGCTGGCTGACACCTTCCATGTGCGCATCGAGATGAAGCAGATCGGTGCTCGCCAAGAGGCTGGACGCATCGGAGGTATAGGCCCTTGTGGTCGACAGCTCTGCTGCTCCTCGTGGATGAGCTCCTTCTCCTCGGTGAGCACGGGGGCGGCACGTGTGCAGGACATCACCATGAACCCTCAGAAGCTGACGGGTCAGTGTGGCAAGATCAAGTGCTGCATGAACTTCGAGGTCAATGCCTATGCCGAGGCACAGCGTAGCCTGCCCGACAGAGATGCCGTCCTAGAGACAGCTTCCGATAGCTACTACCACTTCAAGACCGATCACTTCCAGCGTCAGGTGACTTATAGCACCGTACGCTCGGCACCCGTTCGTCTGGTGACGATCTCCGCCGAGCGAGCCTTCGAAGTCATCAGTATGAACCGTAGAGGGGAGCGACCCGAGAGCCTAGAGCCCCAGGAGGGTGAAGAGCGTCGAGGTGGCCGTACCAGCGATATCCTTGCGGACAATAGCTTGACACGCTTCGACCGAGAGCGTCGAGGAGGTCGCAGAGGAGAGCCCCGCCCTGCCCGCCGTGAAGGGGGCGCTCGTCGTGAGCGTCCACAGCGCACGGCAGAGCCTCAGGGGCAGGCTGGGTCAGAGCGCATGCAGGTGCGCCAGTTCCGTACTCCTCGCCCCAGAGCGCAAGAGGGAAATCAGGGCACACCAAGCCCTCGTAGACCCCGCACGAAGTCTCAGGACGATACTGAGTAGTCGATGAAGTGCCAGCCCTCATTCTTCCTTAGGATACGCCTCTGCCTAGCAGCTTGTGTGTGCCTCTTCCTCCTCGGCAGTTGTGCCAAGGAGCAAGGGGAGGGGGAGTACTTCTCCTTCCAAGAGGCACCTGCGGGAGGATGGTCGCCTGCGAAGCCCTTTTCCTTCGAGCTTCTATTCCCTGAGCAGACTACACGCATCTCTGCGGAAGTGATCCTGCGTCTGGATAGTCGCCTTGACCGAGGACGGGTGCGCCTGCTGGCTACACTACGCCGTGACGAAGCGATCCTAAGGCAAGATACCTTGCAGATGAACTTCGCCTCTGGGGTCGGGCAGTGGTATCGACCTGGGGTCGTCTATCATGAGTTCGTCGCCCCCTTGGCACAGCCTTTGCACGTGCCCTATGCAGGACTCTTTGTCCTAGAGGTCTCCCTCCTCGATTCCCTCCCCCTAAGCGGAGTAGAGTCTGTGGGTCTACATCTCGTAGAGCTTACGGGTGAACGAAAATAAACAGCTACAACAAAGCGGATTAGGCTACTGTCGGGTCATCCTCGTGGCTCGGCTTCCCTCGGGTCATGCCTTCATAGTCACCCCGACCCAGCCCCCTTATCCCCTTCATGTGATATAATGAGAAAGAAATATAGAACTGACGAAATGACAGCAGAGGACCAGCAACACGTACTCGCTATCCCCGTCCTCGCTACCTATGGCGAGGAAGATAGCTTTGCCCTTCCTGCCGAAGAGCAAGTAGACGAACTTCCCTTGATCGCACTGCGCAACATGTCGATCTTCCCTGGTACCCTTGTGCCCATCCTCGTGGGACGCAAGAAGTCCATGCAGGTCATCCGTCAGGCAGAGAAGGATAACAAGTACTTCGGTGTAGTCACCCAGCGTGATGCCGGTATCGAAGATCCCAAGCTCGAAGACCTCTATACCGTCGGTACCGTCGTCGAGGTCTCGCAGATCATCGAGCTCCCCTCAGGTGAGATCTCGGCCATCCTCAGAGGTCGCCAGCGCTTCACCCTCGAGAGCCTCACGCAGGAAGATCCCTTCCTATCGGGGAAGATCAAGCTCCTCGACGATACTTCCATCGGAGTGTCGAGCGAAGAGGAGTTCAAGGCGCTTACGGATCTGATCCATGAGCGTACCCTTGGCTTCCTCGAGAAGATCGCTCCGAGTGCGCCTGCGGGCTTCCTTGAGACGATCCGTTCGATCAAGAACAAGACCTATATCATCCACCTCTCCGCTTCGCTCCTGCAGGTATCTACCGAGATCCGTCAGGAGATGCTCGAGGCAGAGGACCTCTCCACACGAGGCCTTCGTGTGCTCGCCCAGCTCGAAGCACATATCCAAGAGAGCGATATCAAGGAGTCCATCCTCTCTCGTACCCGTCAGGAGATGGATCAGCAGCAGCGTGAGTACTTCCTCCAGCAGCAGATGCGTACCATTCAGGATGAGCTTGGTACGGGTGCTAGTGCTGATGATGAGATCGAAGAGCTTCGTAAGAAGGGCGCAGATAAGCTCTGGAGTGAAGCGGTAGCTGAGACCTTCGAGAAGGAGCTGCGCAAGGCAGAGCGCCTCAACCCTCAGAGCCCTGACTTCTCCGTACAGATGCAGTACCTGCGTACGATCGTAGACCTCCCTTGGGGTGTCTACAGTCAGGACAACTTTGACCTCAAGGGGGCTAAGGAGATCCTTGACCGAGAGCACTACGGCCTCGACCGTGTCAAGGAGCGTATCCTCGAGCACCTAGCTGTCCTCAAGCTCAAGGGCGATATGAAGTCGCCCATCCTTTGCCTCTACGGCCCTCCAGGGGTGGGTAAGACCTCCCTTGGTCGAAGCGTCGCAGAGAGCCTCGGCCGTCAGTATGTGCGTATCTCCCTCGGTGGGGTACATGACGAGGCGGAGATACGTGGGCATCGCCGTACCTACATCGGTGCGATGAGCGGACGTATCATCCAGAGCCTGCAGAAGGCAGGTACTTCCAACCCCGTCTTTGTCCTCGACGAGATCGACAAGCTCTCGAGCGACTACAAGGGTGACCCAGCTTCGGCCCTGCTTGAAGTCCTCGACCCCGAGCAGAACACGACCTTCCATGATAATTACCTCGACATCGACTATGACCTGTCGAAGGTGCTCTTCATCGCTACGGCGAACAACATCTCGACCATCCCACAGGCGCTGCGTGACCGTATGGAGCTCATCGAAGTCACGGGATACATCGCCGAAGAGAAGCTGAAGATCGCCGAGCAGCACCTTGTCCCCAAGGAAGCGAAGGAGCATGGTCTGAAGCTCGAGGATATTCACTTCGCCCCTGGTGCGCTTGACCTCATCATCGAGGAGTACACCCGTGAGAGTGGTGTCCGCTCCTTGACGAAGAAGATCGCCGCAGTCATGCGTAAGCTCGCTTGGGCTGTCGCTGCCGAAGAGCAGCTCCCCGCAGAGATCACCCCCGAGCTCGTCCGTGAGTACCTAGGGAAGACCATCTATTCACGAGACAAGTACCAAGGCAACGAGCACCCCGGTGTCGTCGTAGGGCTTGCTTGGACCAGCGTTGGTGGAGAGATCCTCTTCATCGAGAGTAGCCTTCAGCCTGGACAGAATGGCAAGCTCATCCTCACCGGTAGCCTCGGTGATGTCATGAAGGAGTCTGCGACGATCGCCCTCAGCTATATCCGTGCCCACGCTCCCCAGCTAGGCATTGATCTGGAGCAACTCAAGGATAAGGAGATCCATATCCACGTGCCCGAAGGAGCTATCCCCAAGGACGGCCCTAGCGCAGGGATCACGATGGTCACTTCGCTTGTGTCGGCGATCACCCGTCGCAGGGTGCGTGCTCATCTGGCTATGACGGGTGAGATCACCCTGAGAGGTAAGGTCCTTCCCGTCGGAGGGATCAAGGAGAAGATCCTCGCCGCTAAGCGCTCGGGGATCACCGACATCATCCTCTGCCGTGAGAATGAGAAGGACATCCTTGAGATCAAGGACAATTACCTCGAAGGCTTGACCTTCCACTACGTCGATGAGATCACAGAGGTGCTCGCCTTTGCCCTCCTCGATGAGGTGATCGAATAGATCCACGGGCTGATAATCTCGCATTCGCTGGGAGGTCTTAGGGCACTCCCTCCATGCGAATGGGACAAATAGCGCGAAGTAGACTAACTTTGTAGTTCTATGGAACTAAGCAAGCACAATACGGAGCAAGAATGCCGTGCCATCCTTAGCCACTGTCGGGAGCTCTTCGAGAAGAAGCTCCACGACTATGGCTCCGCTTGGCGTATCCTGCGCCCAGAGTCCTTGACCGATCAGATCTATATCAAGGCTGAGCGCATACGTAGCCTGCAGGTCAACGGCTATGCAGCTGTCGACGAAGGGGTAGAGCCCGAGTTCGTCGGGATCGTCAATTATGGGATCATCGGTATGATCCAGCTGGAGCGAGGCGCAGTATCTTCTCCAGATTTGTCTCCCGAGGAGGCTCTCCGTGAGTACGACCGTTATGCGGAGAAGACCCTCCAGCTCATGCTTGCTAAGAACCACGACTACGGCGAGGTCTGGCGCAACATGCGTGTCACCTCCATGACCGACCTCATCCTCTCGAAGGTGCACCGCACGAAGCAGATCGAAGACCTACGAGGGGAGACCTTCGTCTCCGAGGGCATCGAAGCCAACTATATGGATATGGTGAACTATGCCCTCTTCTGCCTGATTAAGCTCAATAGCTCCGAAGCGTGATCCATCCAAGATATACCCTTGCAGAGGTCGCCCGAGTGATCGTTGGTCTGGTCTTTGTCCTCTCTGGACTCCTCAAGGCCGTAGATCCCGTGGGCACAGCACTGAAGATAGGACAGTACATTACCCCTATCCTCGATGTGCACGGACCTAAGGGTGAAGTCTTCACCTTAGCCTTATCCTTCATCCTCTGTGGCTCCGAGTTCCTGCTCGGAGCTTTCCTGCTTATGGGTGTCTACCGTAAGCTCTGCGCCCGTCTCTCCCTGCTCTTCATGGTGGTGATGACGGCGGTGTCGCTCTACTCGGTACTGGCTCATCCTGTCTCCGACTGCGGTTGCTTCGGGGATGCCATTCACCTGACTCCGCTGGAGACCTTCCTGAAGAACATCGTCCTCCTCCCCCTCTCCTTCCTTGTCCTCAGAGATGCTCGTGCTCTAAGGCATCTGTACTCTCGACGAGAGCGCTGGGTACCTGCTATCCTTGCCATCGTCGGGATCATCTACTTCATGGCGGAGAACTATCGTCATCTACCCTACCGAGACTTCCGCCCTTATACTATAGGTACGGACCTACGTCGAGCCATTGTCAGCGAAGAGGAAGAGCTCCAGAAGGCGCTGATCGGCTCGACGAAGTATCTCTATAAGAAGGATGGGAAGACGAAGGCATTTGACGCCGCTAATCTCCCCGATAGTAGCTGGACCTTTGTCGAAGCTCAGCAGGACACACGTCTAGCAGACTATCAGCCGAAGTACGACTTCTCCCCCATCGATAGCACGGGGCAGTCCGTCACTCAGGAGCTCCTCGATTGGGAGGGCATTACGCTCCTCCTCCTTGCTCCTTCGTGGCGTACCGCTAGCCAGAGTGTCCTCGATGAGATGGCAGAGCTCTACCAAGAGAGCCTTGCTCTGGGGTATCGCTTCTACGGAGTCAGTGCCTCCACGAGCGAAGAGATCGCCGAATGGCGCTATCAGACGGGAGCCTCCTATCCGATGCTCCAGCTGGATGCCACTCCTATCCGTACCATCATCCGCTCACAGCCTGGACTTCTCGTCCTTCGTGATGGGCGGATCATCGACAAGCGTGCTTACGCAGACTTCCCCTCAGTGGAGAACGTAAGCCGCTATCTCAAGGGGCTTCAAGATACCGAAGCTCCCCTCCCTTCGCCCCGAGCGACACGTACCTACCTCCTCTGGGCGTGGGCTGGGCTTCTCCTCCTAGGCTTCCTCCGCTTCTGGGCTAGGAAGCTTCATCTGACGATCCATCTTCACCTGAAGAAACGTTTACATTTACCTCAATAAATCTCTATTACTAAGCAATGAGAAAGAATATCGTAGCTGGGAATTGGAAGATGAACAAGACCCTCACCGAAGGTGTCTCCTTCATCAACGAACTCAAGGCAGCACTCGCAGGCAAGAGCCTCGCTTGTGATGTCATCATCGGCGCACCTTTCATCCATCTAGCATCTATCGCTAAGGAAGCTGAAGGTAGCCCTGTAGCTATCGCTGCAGAGAACTGTGCCAACAAGGCCGAAGGTGCTTATACCGGTGAAGTGTCTGCAGCGATGGTCGCCTCTACGGGTGCTCGCTACGTCATCCTCGGTCACAGCGAGCGTCGTGCTTACTACCACGAAGATGGCGCTATCCTCACCGAGAAGGTACGTCTAGCTCTAGACAATGGTCTTGCTCCTATCTTCTGCATCGGCGAAGTCAAGGAAGAGCGTGAAGCTGCTAAGCACTTCGAAGTCGTAGAAGCTCAGCTCGAAGAAGCTGTCTTCAGCCTCTCTGCAGAGGACTTCAAGAAGGTCGTCCTCGCTTACGAACCTGTTTGGGCTATCGGTACCGGTCTCACCGCTACTTCGGCTCAGGCTCAGGAGATCCACGCACACATCCGTAGCCTCATCGCTAAGAAGTACGGTGCTGAGATCGCTGAGAACACCACCATCCTCTATGGCGGTAGCTGCAACGGGGGCAACGCTAAGGAGCTCTTCTCTCAGCCCGACGTCGATGGCGGTCTGATCGGTGGTGCTTCGCTCGCCGTGGACAAGTTCCTCCCCATCATCGAAGCTTTCAACTAGCCTCGAGTCTACAGTATATCCCCCGAGGAGGCTACACTGCTAGCTTCCTCGAGGGACTATTGCTGCTAGACCATCCTCTACGGTAGGCACCGAGTCTATCCCCTCTCCTAGATACCACCCGCAACCTCAGCACGCTATGGCAAGACGATATCTGCGGTCACTGATGTTCCTCCTCTTGGCCGTCTCTCTTATCCATGTCGCATCTGCTCAGACCTCACCCGAGAAGATGCGCCCACGCAATATACTAGAGGCTCTTGAGCAGATCAATCCCGGCGAAGGCTTTGTGACGATCCTGCAGGATCCGGAGCTTCGTAGCATCATCGGCAGTGCACCTGCGCCTCGCACTCCTGGCATCCTTGGTCGAGATGGCAACTACTCCATCCTCTACGGCTATCGAGTGCAGGTCTTCAATAGCAACCTCCCCAATGCTAAGAGCGAAGCCTATGCCCGTGCAGAGGCTGTCCGTCAGGTCGCTCCTACGCTCAGCAGCTACATTACCTTCCGAGCTCCCTTCTGGCGACTGACGGTAGGGAACTTCGCTACGCAGGAGGAAGCACGCCAAGCACGTGCTCGTCTGGTGACCGTCCTTCCTGCTTGGGGTCGTGAGTCGTATGTCGTCCGTGAAAAAGTCCGTATCCTCAACTATACAGCACCTCATGCCCCAGAAGAATAGCCTCCCTGATCCCACCACTCTCTCTCTACGTAGTCCACAGGATGAAGCAAGGGAAGAGGCCCTGCGTCACCACTATCAGGAGATCCTTCGCCTCCTAGGGGAAGACCCCGAGCGTGAAGGGCTCATCAAGACTCCAGAGCGTGTAGCCAAGGCGATGGAGTTCCTTACGTCAGGGATGCGGCAAGACCCTAAGGAGATCCTCCGCTCGGCGATGTTCCGTGAGGAATACCGTCAGATGGTCATCGTCAAGGACATTGACTTCTATTCGCTCTGTGAGCACCATATCCTACCCTTCTTCGGTAAGGTACATATCGGCTACATCCCTAACGGCTATATCACGGGACTCTCCAAGCTCCCCCGCATCGTCGATGTCTTCGCACGTCGCCTGCAGGTACAGGAGCGTCTGACGACGCAGATCAAGGACTGCATTCAGGAGGCGCTTAATCCTCTTGGGGTGATCGTCGTCATCGAAGCCCAGCACATGTGCATGCAGATGCGTGGGGTAGAGAAGCAGAATTCCTTCACGACGACAAGTGACTTCACCGGTGCTTTCCGTGAGGCGAAGACCCGCGAGGAATTCATGCAGCTCATCACGCATCCACGTCGCTAGCCTTCGTTTCCTCTCCTTACATTCCCCCGCTCTACTGCCTTCCCTCACGACGAAGGATGATAGCGAAAACAAGCGGGAAAAGACCGCTCCTCCCGAGTCCTCTTTTCCTTGGGGTTCTTCCCCGCAGAATCATCCCCTCCTAGAGGGGGCTACTAAAGCATCCAAATAAAACCCACAGTAGGTCGTCGAGACGACCCACTGTGGGTCGTCTCGACGACCTACAGTAGGTTTTTTCAGCGACCTACCGTAGGTCGTTTTTTTGCTCCTCGGGAAGGAATGAAAAAGCCCCTTCGTAAGCATCTGTGCTTACGAAGGGGCTTCTCTTTTATGCGTGCCCTAGGTTGGCCTTTCCTTCTCCTAGTCCTCAGCTTAGCGGTCGGACTATAAGGCGGTCGAAGATAGGGCGGTTGAGTCAGCTACTTAGCGGGCTCTGCAAAGCGACGGGAGCGGGCGAGCATACACGCTCCGATGAGCCCTGCTCGGTCGCCGAGGGTCGCTGTGCGTATCTGCGTATCTCGGGTGACGACACTCATCGAATAGATACGGATGGAAGCCTCGATCTGCTGGGTGAAGTAGCCTCCTGCATCGGCGAGACTTCCCCCGATGATGACGAGCTCGGGGTTGAAGACATTGATGAGGTTTGCTACCTGCTTGCCGAGCTCTCTGCCCAGTTCACTAAGGACCTGTAGGCAGAGCATATCCTCTTGGGCGCAAGCGCTGATGAGGTCGGACATCTTCAGCTGGCGCCCTGAGGCGACGATCGAAGAGAGCACGGAGCTCTCACCAGCACGGATGCGCTCCTGCACCTTGCGGCACATGGCTTGACCGCTGACTTCTGTCTCGAGACAGCCCTTCTTACCGCAGTGGCAGAGGATCTGATTGTCGAAGGCGGAGATGTGACCAAATTCCCCAGAGAAGCCTGACTTCCCGAAATAGATCTGCTTGTCGAGGATGATCCCGAGCCCTAGCCCCCAGCTGATATTGACATAGAGAGCGGAGCTGATGTTGCTATCCTTAGTACAGCCGGCTGTGAATTCGCCGAACGCTATGCCTCGGGTATCGTTGTCGATAGATACCCTCAGAGCGAGCTTGCTGCTTAGGATCTCCGACAGGGGGCGATCGCCGAAGAAGTTGAAGAGACTATAGCTGTGACCAGTGACGGGGTTGATACGCCCAGGGAGGTTGACGTTGATGTTGAGGATCTCCTTGGGCTGGATGCCATGGCGGGTGATGAAGCCACGGATCTCCTTGCAGATCGCCTCGAGAGCCTCGGGGGTATTCTCTAGGCTGTAAGGGATGTCGTAGTCGGCACAGATCAGTTCGCTCTGCAGGTTGATCAGCCCGATGTGGATGCAGGAGCGCTTGATATCCACGCCGATGAAGTAGCCTCCCTCGGGATCGAGCCCGAAGAGTAGGGGGAAGCGTCCGACACCGATCTCGAGCTTCCCTTGCTCCTGAATGCAACCACCATCCTGCAGCTCTTGAAGGATCTTGGAGGCAGTAGGCACGCTGACATAGAGCTCCTTGGCGATGTCAGTCATCGTCGCCGTCTTGTGCTGGAGGAGGTAATTGATGACACGGAGCTTGTGCAGCCCCTTCTTGGTCTCCTGGCTCAGGTCATCGAGTAGTTTGGATGTCATAAGGATGATAGATGCTAGAGGTGAGGGTGAGGACTACTGCTGAGGCTCTTTCTTTCCAGAGGAACCTTGGAGCCGAGGTTTGCCACGTCCTGGGCGCTTGTTACGGCTTTGGTGCTTCTGTTGCTCTTGCCCAGATTGCTGATGGCCGTCCTTGGGTGCATGCTGGCTGGAGCGTCCACCGCCCTTGCCTCTGCCTCCGCCGTGGCGGGAGGGGCCTCCTCGACCACGCTCGGGGCGACGGTGAGGCTCATAGGCAGGTGTGGGGCCAAAGTCAGCGTCGATGGGGATCTTGTAGATGGTCTTCTCGAGGAACTCTTCGATACGTCCAAAGCCGGGTTGCTCCTTCTCACTAACGAAGGTGATCGCCAGACCCTCGTCATTCCCCCCACGGGCGGTACGACCGATGCGGTGCACGTAGTCCTCGGGGTCATGTGGGATATCGTAGTTGATGACCATGCGGATGCTGTCGATATCGATGCCTCGGGCTACGACATCGGTAGCGACGAGGAGGTCGACATTGCCCGCCTTAAAGCTACGCATCACTTCCTCACGCTTCTCCTGCGTCAAGTCAGAGTGCATCTGCTCGACACGGATATTGAGGCGGGAGAGGGCAGCTGCCAGCTCCTTGACCTTGAGCTTGGAGCTGGAGAAGATGATCGTACGGGTGGGAGGGGTCTCCTTGAAGAGCTGGGTGAGGATGGGGAGCTTCTGTCGCTCGTAGCAGACATAGGCTGACTGGACGATGCTCTCGGGAGGGCGGGAGATGGCTAGCTCCACCTCTGCGGGATCTCTGAGGATGGTGCGAGCGAACTTCTTGATCTTGGGGGGCATCGTGGCGGAGAACATCACCCGCTGGCACTCCTTCGGCAGGGCATTGTGGATCTGGAGGATATCCTCTTGGAAGCCCATATCCAGCATGCGGTCCGCCTCGTCAAGCACGAAGTAAGACACGCCCGAGAGGTCTGCCTGCTGGAGGTTCATCAGCGCAAGGAGTCGCCCAGGGGTAGCGATGACGATCTCAGCACCTAGCGCCATCCCTCGCCGCTGCTGCTCCCAAGCGATCCCGTCGGTACCGCCG
This sequence comes from uncultured Porphyromonas sp., assembly GCF_938039215.1. Lineage (GTDB taxonomy): Bacteria > Bacteroidota > Bacteroidia > Bacteroidales > Porphyromonadaceae > Porphyromonas. Next base: position 26,230 of record NZ_CALHVI010000049.1, read on the forward strand.
TAGATAGCCACGGAAGAGACGGGGAGGAAGTAGGCAAAGCCCTCTACCTGCTGCTCGATCTGGATAGCGAGCTCACGGGTAGGAGCCATGATGACGGCGTTGACCTTGCTCGGGTCACCTTCGCCACGGCTGAGGCGGTTGATGATCGGTAGGAGGTAAGCGGCGGTCTTGCCGGTGCCTGTCTGTGCGCAGGCGATCATATCACGACCTTCGAGGAGGAGGGGGATCGTAGCTTCTTGTACGGGAGTCGTTTCAAAGAAGTTCATGGCCTCTAGGCCATCGAGCACCTCGTCCTCAAGATCTAGTTCGTCGAAATACATAGTCTCTGATTGAGTTATGAGCAAATATACCGCTTTTCTTACAATATCTGGATGGTTAAGCCTCAGATCCTAAAAAATATCCGAATATCCTCCCCGAGATCCTAAAGGAAAGTGTTGCTCTCTGGCGGCGGAAGTCCCTGAGCCAAAATTAGGGCTGCTCCAAGCCCTGTAGATACGGCTCTTCTAAGCCCCCCAAAAACGACCCACGGTAGGTCGTCGAAAAAACCTACTGTGGGTCGGTTGACCGACCTACCGTGGGTCGTCGAGGCGACCTACAGTAGGTTTTATTTTGCCCCTCCCCGAGCCTCTCCTCCCGAGGCTTCGCTCACCAGTCCCGAGACTTCCCCAGCTTCTCTGTATCTTTGCGAGCAAAGTCCTCGGGATGAGCCCTCTAAGGGAAGGCTTCAGACCCTAGGCTAGATTGACAAAAAGAGAAGAACTATGATACTGACTGATGACTGGTTCACGACACTGAGCCATACCGAGGCGGGGGCACTCGTCTTCGTGACTGTGCGCAAGGGGATCGAAGGCTTCCGCTCCAGCGGGAAGCTCCGTGTGCGTGTAGATATTAGTTGGCCGTATCCCGCCGAGGCCGATGGAATGCCCGACGAAGAGACCGCCCGACTCATCGAAGACATCGAGCCCAAGCTCCGACGGATCATGGAGCGGGACAAGCTCGCCATCCTCACGGGGAACTATACAGGCGGCGGGCAGAAGGATTGGACCTTCTACACACGTCACCTCCCCACCTTCGGCGAGCGACTGAATGCTTGCCTTGAGCCCTATCCTACCCTTCCTCTGGATATTCACTGCGAAGAGGATCCCGACTGGGAAGACTATGCGGAAATGCTGGCACTCGAGCAGCCCGAGGACGAAGACGGCGAAGCCTAACCCGTCATGAAGCAACTCTTTATCCCAAGCTCTTCCTCCGCCTCTTCCCGCCGGCTCATCCTCTACTTCAATGGCTGGGCATTGGGTCCCGTAGCTATCGAGCATTTGACCGAGGAGCAGGGCTATGATCTGCTTGTCCTCTGGGACTATCGGGATGATGCGCTGGACTTTGACTTCCACCCTTATAGGGAGCTTCGTCTCGTGGCATGGTCAATGGGTGTATGGGCGGCCGACCGCTTCTTCTCGGAGCATCCCCGCCTAAGAGAGCACCTTGTCTCGGGCACGGCGGTAGCTGGGACGGGTTACCCTATGGATGATGTCTACGGTATCCCCGAGACGATCTATCAGGCGACGCTCGGGAGTATTACCGAAGAGAATCGGGTGCGCTTCGATAGACGTATGCTCGGAGGGAAGACCTATCGTCACCTCTACGAAGATGTGCGTGAGCGCCCCACGGATGTCATCTACGACGAACTCCTTCGTCCCTACACCATCGAGCGTGACCGCCCTCGTCCCGTGCCCAAGCCTCAGGCGCAGGGTCTCTGGTCTCATGCCTTCATCGGCGACGATGATCGAGTCATCCCACCCCTAAGTCAAGAGACCTATTGGCGGGAGCAAGGGGTGCCCTTCACCCTCATCGAGCGAGGTGCTCACTATCTCCTCAGCCACTTCCGCCACTGGCATGAGCTGTGGTAGTCGCCCCGCCTAAGTACTGAAATATCAGAGCCGAGATCCCCACTCTACTGAGGGTCTCGGCTCTCTGGTTTTTGGAGGGAGGAGGGGCTAAGCGCCGTGGAACTCGTACTCGGCTTGGATGTCTTCCGTTAGGCGAGTGAAGAGCGTTTCGATCAGTTCGTCCGTGACATCTAGAGCGGAGCGAAGGAGCTGGTCAGAGAAGGCCTGAAGTAGGTCTTGCGCCCGTAGAGGCTGGGTCTTGTAGATGGCCAGATACTGCTCTTCCATCTCACGCTGACGCTGGTCGGCTTCGGCTTCGAAGGCGGCATAGGTCTCCTTGATCAGCGGGGCATAGCGGTTGTAGTTCACCATGCCGAGGGCTTGCACCTTGCGGAACTTCCAGTAGGCGGACTCGTGCGACGAGTGGTTGGTGCCCTTGGTGTATGCCTTGGGATAGGAGTGGACACCCTGATAGAGGGGGAGGAAGACACCGAGGTCAGCCATCCCTAGGGCGACATAGTTCACTCGGCCGATGGCCTGTGGTAGCTCGGAGCGCACCTGCAGGATATGTGTCTGCGTCGTGCGGAAGATGGAGACGGGGCGATAGACCTCCTTGGGATTCTGATGGAGGTAGGGGTCGTGGTCGGTGCCGTCGTAGTGGAAGCGGAAGAGTTCGCGGAGCTTACAGAGAGAGATGGGTTCGGAAGCTTGGGCGAAGACGGGGAAGGTATTCCGTGTGACATCGTTGGGGATGGATGGGCTGAGCTTCCCCTGCAAGCCCCAGACACGAGGATAGTTGTAAGTCGTGTCGAGCTCTACATCTCGGATATAGGCTTCGTGGAAGTCAAAGGCTCCTCGGTTGGGGTCATAGAGCCCGTGCTGGATAGCGAACTCGATGAGATCCTCCGAGGCGAGGTAGTTCGCCTTGTCCAGAGGATCGTACTGACGGAAGCGGCTCTGATTGCCCGTGACGAAGTACTGATCTTCGGGCATACGTGTAGCGAGCCAGCGGTGTCCAGAGGCGGTCTCCAGATACCAGATCTCGTGACTGTCGACGAAGCCGACACCGAAGCCTTCGGCCACACCGTGCTCGGTGATCAGAGCGCCCAGACGCTCGACACCCTCACGGGCGGAGCGGATGTAGGGCAGGACGATGTTGAAGACCGAGTTCTCAGCCACACCTTCGGGGACGAGGGGGTCGGCTTGGAGGGCTCGGTCACTGCTGAAGATACTTTCGGTAGCACTCATCCCCACACCAGCGGTATTGAAGCCCGCACTTCCCCAGTGTCCGTGCAGGTGGTAGGGGGCAAGGGCGGAGTAGCCGAGCGCTTCCTTGGGTAGGTCGCAGCGGAAGGGGCTATCGAGGGCGACGAAGCGCTCGGGGCCCTGCTCGGTATCTCGATAGAGCTCTAGGTTCTTCGCTAGGACAGCGTTCCAGTCTTCGCTACGGGCGACGATCATGGAGCCATCAGCGGTGTGCTTACCACCGACGATGATGGTGGTGCATTCGGAGGGGTAGCGGTCGGTGGACGGCTGTCGGAGGTTTTCCTGTTCCATGTCTTTCTGTATTTGTAGTTGAGTGAATGGGCGACGCACACTTTTGGGGTGAATGCGGGGCTCGGTGTATCGACTACAATGTTACGGCTTTTTGCGGGGAGCATCAATACCTAAAAGGGGGGATTTCTACCTATCGAAGGGGCAGAGGACGGTAGCCGATTGTACATTTTCGCTATCCGCTCTGAGACTGCTCTCCCGCAGCCCCCAAAACAACCCTACCGTGGGTCGCCGAAAAAACCTACTGTAGGTCGTCTCGGCGACCCACGGTAGGTCGGTCGACCGACCCACAGTGGGTTTTCAGAGCGACCCACCGTAGGTCACTTTTTAGTCCCTCGCTACAGCGGGTCTGGTAGGATGGTGTCTCCCGCACTTCGGGTAGCGTGCAGATAATCCCACTCGCTTAGACGCTTTTAGCCCTCCTCCCAGTAAAAAAACGTACCTTTGCGCCTACAAGGAATGACGACGCTATGACCCAAGCAGAAGACGCAGAGCTCCAGCGCCTAGAAGTCAATATCCAACGTCTCGTTGGGATTGTCGCAGAGCAGAACGAGAAGATCGCTCAGCTCAAGGAGCTTCTCCTGCAACGGGACGAAGCTCTTCGTGCGATGCAGGAAGAGCTTCAGTCAGCGCGACGACACGAAGCTACCGTAGCCCTTGCCTCGGCCCTCAGTACACCTCGTGCAGAGGACGATCGCCGACAGGAGGCTCGGAAGCTCCTCGATGGGATCATCAGTCAGTTGGATCGCTGTATCAGCCAGCTCGCTACCGAGCCGGAGACGATACACGAGTCTGAACCCGAGATCAAGTAAGAGACCGAATAGCTAGGGACTCTATGAGCCCTGCTCCCGATATATGGAACCCGATACCAGCCTAGAGGCTCAGCAGCGCATTACCCTCGCTGTCGAGCATGCCCGCCTCTCGCTCCGTGTCCCTCGCTCCGAGGAACGCCTTTACCGAGAGGCTGGGGAAGAGCTTGCCAATACGCTGCGTATCTACCGCCGGAAGTATCCCAATCGCTCCGAGGTGCCTAACGAAGGCTACCTAGCGATGGCTGCTATCGATATCGCTACCCGCTACAAGCAGGTGCACGCCTCTCTCGAGGCGCACACCCAAGAGTTGACCCCGAAGCTCCAGAAGCTCAACGGCCAACTTGAGAAGCTGATCCGCCAGGCTCGCGAGCTTATTGATTCGCCCCTCGCTTCGCCCTGATCGCCACAGCGTCCCTCTCCTTCAGCACTACTTTTATTATCGACAAGGAATGGGAACAATTACCATCATCATCATTTGCATCGCCGCGCTCCTGCTCGGCGCTGCCCTCTCGTGGCTTCTGACGGAGCGTGTGCTCGGTCAGAAGACCCGATCTATACTCGCCGAAGCGCAGCGCGAAGCCGAGGTCCTGAAGCAGAAGAAGCTACTTGAAGTCAAGGAGAAGTTCCTCCAGCTCAAGGGTGATCTAGAGCAACAGGTCGCTCAGCGCAATAATAAACTCAAGCAGATCGAGGGTCGCCTCAAAGCTCGTGAGCAAGAGCTCTCCCAGCGTCAGAGCGACGTGGAGAAGCGCAACCAAGAGATCGATGTCCTCAAGGAGAAGCTCGCCCTGCAGAGCGAAGGTGTCGAGCTCAAGAAGGAAGAGTACGAAGTGAAGAAGGCGGAATTCGAAGAGAAGAAGGCCGAACTGGAGCTGCTCCGTCAGAGCGAACAGAAGCGTCTCGAAGCCCTCGGCGAACTGTCCGCCGACGAAGCTCGTGAGCGTCTCATCGAGAGCCTGCGTGCCGAAGCTAAGGATCAGGCTCAGGGCTATATCAATGAGATCGTCGAAGAGGCAAAGATGACCGCAAACAAGGAGGCGAAGAAGATCGTCATCCAGTCCATCCAGCGTGTCGCTACCGAGACGGCGATCGAGAACTCCGTCACCGTCTTCCACATCGAGAGCGATGAGATCAAGGGCCGTATCATCGGCCGTGAGGGGCGTAATATCCGTGCTCTTGAGGCCGCTACTGGCATCGAGATCATCGTCGACGATACTCCCGAAGCCATCGTCCTCTCTAGCTTCGACCCCGTGCGCCGTGAGGTGGCACGTCTTGCCCTTCATCAGCTCGTGCAGGATGGTCGTATCCACCCCGCCCGCATCGAAGAAGTGGTATCTAAGGTGCGTAAGCAAATAGAAGAAGAGATCATCGAGACGGGGAAGCGTACTGTCATCGACCTTGGGATCCATGGCATGCACCCCGAGCTCATTCGCCTCATCGGGAAGATGAAGTATCGCTCCTCCTACGGGCAGAATCTCCTGCAGCACTCCCGTGAGACCGCCAACCTCTGCGCCGTCATGGCCAGCGAACTCGGCCTTAACCCCAAGCATGCTAAGCGTGCAGGTCTTCTCCATGACATAGGTAAGGTGCCCGATGACGAGCCCGAACTCCCACACGCTCTCCTTGGGATGAAGCTCTGCGAGAAGTACAAGGAGAAAGCCAATATCTGCAATGCCGTCGGCGCTCACCACGACGAGATCGAGATGGAGAGCCTTATCGCTCCTATTGTACAAGTCTGTGATGCCATCAGTGGCGCTCGTCCAGGGGCTCGCCGTGAGATCGTAGAGGCCTATATCAAACGTCTCAATGATCTAGAGCAGCTTGCCCTCTCTTACCCTGGGGTGGTGAAGACCTACGCTATTCAGGCAGGTCGTGAGCTACGTGTCATCGTCGGGGCAGAGAACACCGACGACAGCAGCATCGCTACCCTTTCGGCTGAGATCGCTAAGCGTATTCAGGATGAGATGACCTACCCTGGGCAGGTCAAGATCACCGTCATCCGCGAGACCCGCAGCGTCAGCTACGCCAAGTAGCTAAGGGGGATGTGAGGGGTAGACTCTTGCTCCTCGCTCACCCGAAGATGATATGTGGCAACTAAATTCCCTCGCTCCGTGTTTACAGATCAAGAGGAATAACCATCCATATTCATTGCATGCAAGATAACGATCAGATCATCGACGAGGTCACCTCGAGCGATTATAAATATGGCTTCACGACGGACATCGACACCGAGACCATCGGCAAGGGACTCAGCGAAGAGACCGTACGCCTGATCTCGGCGAAGAAGGAAGAGCCAGAGTGGCTCCTCGAATTCCGTCTAGAGGCTTTCCGTCACTGGCTGACGCTTCAGCAACCCGACTGGGCCCTGCTGAAGATCCCCCCTATCGATTACCAAGACATCATCTATTACGCTGCTCCGAAGAAGAAGCAGGGACCCAAGAGCCTCGATGAGGTAGATCCCGAGCTCCTGCGTACCTTCGAGAAGCTGGGTATTCCCCTAGAGGAGCAGAAGATCCTCAGTGGGATCGCCGTAGATGCTGTGATGGACTCTGTCTCCGTCAAGACGACCTTCCGTGAGACACTCGCCGAGAAGGGCATCATCTTCTGCTCCTTCAGCGAAGCCGTCCGTGAGTACCCCGACCTCGTCAAGAAATATCTAGGTGCGGTCGTACCCTACACTGACAATTACTTCGCAGCGCTGAACTCCGCAGTCTTCAGTGACGGCTCCTTCGTCTACATCCCCAAGGGGACACGCTGTCCGATGGAGCTCTCCACTTATTTCCGTATCAACGCCATCAACACGGGGCAGTTTGAGCGTACGCTCATCGTCGCCGACGAAGGTGCTTACGTCTCCTACCTCGAGGGTTGTACCGCTCCCCAGCGTGATGAGAATCAGCTTCATGCCGCTATCGTCGAGATCATCGTCGAGCAGGATGCTGAGGTGAAGTATTCGACCGTGCAGAACTGGTATCCTGGTGATAAGGAGGGCAAGGGTGGGGTCTACAACTTCGTCACCAAGCGAGGCCATTGCCGTGGTGCTCGCTCTAAGCTCTCTTGGACACAAGTGGAGACGGGTTCGGCGATCACTTGGAAGTACCCCAGCTGTGTGCTCGAGGGGGATGACTCCGTAGCAGAGTTCTACTCCGTAGCGGTGACGAATAACTTCCAGCAGGCCGACACGGGGACGAAGATGATCCACCTCGGTAAGAATACCCGTAGCCGTATCGTCTCCAAGGGGATCAGTGCAGGGCAGAGTCAGAATAGCTACCGTGGCCTCGTATATGCTGGTCCGAACGCAGAGAATGCCCGCAACCATTCGCAGTGCGATAGCCTTCTGCTCTCTGACCGCTGTGGCGCTCATACCTTCCCCTACGTACACGTAGATAATGACACCGCCATCGTCGAGCATGAAGCTACCACGAGCAAGATCAGCGAAGATCAGATCTTCTACTGCCAGCAGCGTGGTATCGGAGTCGAAGAGGCAGTAGGCCTCATCGTCAATGGCTACGCCAAGGAAGTCATGAACAAGCTCCCGATGGAGTTCGCTGTCGAAGCACAGAAGCTACTCTCCATCTCACTTGAAGGCTCCGTAGGTTAGTCCTTCTAGGTGAGCATACCCACACCATCCTTATTACTACCCATATCATAGATATATGCTTAAGATAGAGAACCTCCATGCATCCATTGGAGATAAAGAGATACTAAAGGGGATCAACCTCACCGTCGGCAAGGGGGAGATCCATGCCATCATGGGACCCAACGGCTCGGGGAAGAGTACCCTCTCCTCGGTCCTCGTAGGGCATCCCACCTTCGAAGTCACTGAAGGATCAGTCACCTTCGAAGGGCAGGATCTGCTCGAGCTCGAGCCAGAGGAGCGTGCTCATCTAGGACTCTTCCTCAGCTTCCAGTACCCCGTGGAGATCCCAGGGGTCAGCATGGTGAACTTCATGCGTGCAGCCCTGAACGAGCGTCGCAAGGCTGCTGGCCTCGACCCACTGCCTGCAGCAGAGTTCCTCAAGCTGATGAAGCAGAAGCGTGAGCTCGTCGAGCTGGATAGCAAGCTAGCTAGCCGCTCGGTCAATGAGGGCTTCTCCGGTGGTGAGAAGAAGCGCAACGAGATCTTCCAGATGGCGATGCTTGAGCCCAAGCTTGCGATCCTCGACGAGACGGACAGTGGTCTGGATATCGATGCCCTGCGTATCGTCGCTAAGGGAGTCAATGAGCTTCGTAGCCCTGAGACTTCGACCATTGTCATCACGCACTACCAGCGTCTCTTGGACTACATTCGCCCTGACTTCGTCCATGTCCTCTACAAGGGACGTATCGTGCGCTCTGGTGGGCCTGAGCTAGCGCTTGAGCTCGAGAAGCGTGGCTACGACTGGATCAAGGACGAGGTAGGAGAATAAGGGTCTATGGAAGCGATCACCAAGCAGTATCTCGATCTCTACGCTGCCTACAGCCAAGAGCTACGAGAGTGCCCCCAGCTCCTCGGTCACTACCGAGAAGGGGCTTACGACACCTTTGCTCGCCTAGGACTCCCTCGCTTCAAGAGCGAAGACTACCAGCGTACAGATCTGGCGAAGCTCTTCGCTGGCGACTGGAAGTTCCTCCTCTCCGAAGGGTCTCCCTACTGGGCATCTCAAGCCTTCCCTGAAGGGATCTTCATCGGTGCTCTCTCTGACTTCATTCGCCTCTATCCCGAGGTGGCCAAGGAGTACTACGGACGCATTGCCTCGGCAGAGACGGACCCCCTTGTAGCACTCAATACGCTCTTCACCGCTGAGGGCTTCGTCGTCTATATCCCTCGAGGAGCGAAGATGCCTGGGCATATCGAGCTCCGTTCCATCCTACCCAGCCGAGCTGGGCATATCTCCGTAGAGCGTGCGCTCATCATCGTCGAAGATGATGCCGAAGCTACGCTGTACTTCGAGGATTGTCCCGAAGAGGCTGGTCGAGCTATGGCACTGCGCACCCTCGAAGTCTATGTAGGGCGTCGAGCTCGCTTTGCCCTCATCGACCGAGAGGAGTCTAGCGAAGAGCGTATCCGTATCACTTCGACCTACGTCCGTCAGATGAAGCAGAGTGTCGTCGATCTAAGTGGGCTAACGCTTGCTAATGGCACGACACGTAATAACTTCTTCATCAAGCTAGCAGAAGAGGAGGCCGACCTCAAGGTCTCAGGCTTCTCTCTGACGGCAGGAGGTGCACATACGGATAACTTCTCCTTCATCGAGCACGCAGTACCGCACTGTACCTCCGATGAGCTCTTCAAGTATATCCTCCGTGACGAGAGCCGAGGTGTCTTCACGGGTCGTATCCTCGTAGCGCAAGATGCGCAGAAGACGCAGGCCTATCAGAATAACCGCAACCTGCTCCTCTCTCCTTCGGCTCGCATGCAGTCGAAGCCCCAGCTGGAGATCTATGCCGACGATGTGAAGTGCTCCCACGGGATGACCACGGGTCAGCTCAGCGAGGAAGCGCTCTTCTACATGCGTCAGCGAGGCATCTCCCTTGAGGAAGCTCGCCTGATGCTCAGCAATGCCTTTGCTTCGGATGTCCTAGCTCGTATCCCTGTCGAAGAGCTAGCCGGCACCCTTCGCTCCCGTGTAGAGGAGCGCCTGCGCCGATAGCTTCGGCACCATCCATCCCCTTCTCTAGAGACCAGCCCTCTGAGCGGTGTCGCTACGATGCGCCAGAGGGTTGGTTTTTATCTAGGTTTACTAGCCTGTCCCGTCCCTTGTGATCCTCCGAGAGGAGCTTATCCTAGGGTGGGAAGGCCCCCTTTCACTTGATCCATCTATTTACTCCCCTATGAATAGGAAAGACTACGAGATCATGGCTCCCGTAGGGTCGTATGAGTCACTCATGGCGGCCATCAATGCGGGTGCCGACTCGATCTACTTCGGTATCGAAGGCCTCAATATGCGCTCGAAGAGTGCGAATAACTTCACGACCGAAGACCTTCATAAGATTGCTTCGATCTGTCGTGACCACGATGTCAAGAGCTACCTCACCGTCAATACCATCATCTACGACGAGGACCTAGAGCTCATGCGTGAGATCATCAATGAGGCGAAGGCAGCGAAGGTATCTGCCATCATCGCAGCGGATGTCGCTCCCATGCTCTATGCTCGTAGCATTGGTGTCGAAGTGCACCTCTCCACCCAGCTCAATATCACCAATGTCGAAGCCCTTCGCTTCTATGCGCAGTTCGCTGATGTCGTCGTGCTGGCTCGTGAGCTGAACATGGATCAAGTCGCAGCGATCCATCGGGCGATCCTCGAGGAGCCCATCGTAGGTCCCGCAGGCCAGCCTATTCGCATCGAGATGTTCGCTCACGGTGCGCTCTGTATGGCCGTCTCGGGTAAGTGCTACCTCAGCCTGCATGAGCAGGGCAAGAGTGCCAACCGAGGTTCGTGCTCGCAGATCTGCCGTCGCTCCTACGAAGTCAAGGATAAGGAGACGGGGATCGAACTGGAAGTCGACAACCAATACATCATGTCTCCGAAGGATCTCAAGACGATCCACTTCCTCAACAAGATGCTGGATGCTGGCGTGCGTGTCCTCAAGATCGAAGGCCGTGCCCGTGGTCCCGAGTATGTCGATACCGTCGTGCGTGCCTATCGTGAGGCTGTGGATACCTACTGCGCAGGCAACTTCACCGAAGCCAATGTAGAGAAGTGGGATAATCACCTCGGGCAGGTATTCAACCGAGGCTTCTGGAATGGCTATTACCTCGGGCAGCGTCTAGGGGAATGGACTTCCAACTACGGCTCTTCGGCTACGAAACAGAAGATCTATGTCGCTAAGACCAATAAGTACTTCTCCAAGATCGGTGTTGGTGAGTTCGCTGTCGAGAGTGGTGAGATCAAGGTCGGTGATGAGATCATCATCACGGGGCCCACTACGGGGCTCGTGCGCCTCACCATCGAAGAGATCCGTGTGGAGATGGAGTCCGTCGAGAAGGCCGTCAAGGGTCAAGTCTGCTCCATCGCCGTGCCTGAGAAGGTGCGCCCTGGAGATCGGGTCTATCTCTTCACCGATCGCAAGGTGATGCAGTAGCCTTCGATACCCCCATTTAGAAACCCACAGTAGGTCGTCGAGGCGACCCACTGTGGGTCGTCCTTGCGACCTACGGTAGGTTTTTTCGACGACCTACCGTAGGTCGTTTTTTTGCTCATGCTATCTTTGTGCTTAGAGCCTCCCTAGGGCGAAGCGTTTTCATAGCCGATCTATGAGTGCAAAGGTCCAAGGGGAACGACCGTCTGATACAATCAATAGCTATGCTCCGCTCCAAGACTTTTTCGCCGCTTCGACTCCGTCCTCGGAGCTTCTCCCTCTTCCTGCTTTTTTTCTTCACGCTCCTCTCTTTCGGGGCGGAGGGTTATGCCCAGAAGCAGATCATCCCCCTGCGTAGCTATGACCAGATGCCTCCAGTCGAAGGTTGGCTTGTCGGTGCCTATCCAGACTATTACTTTGAGGACCAGCATCAGGACTTAGATAAGTTCGCTGGAGAGTGGAAGGGGGTGGGGCCTCAAGGGCACCAGTGGCGTGCTCGGATCGCTGTCTTCAAGAAGGTGAAGAATGATCGAGGAGAATACATGGATCTCCTTGGCTTGGAGCTCTCGATCACCAAGGACGGAGAGGCGTGTGTGACCCCGACGGAAGATTTTGTCCCGAATACCCCTTACCTCATGGGCGACAGGCTGGTCTGTGGCCTAGACGAACGAGAGGCTTACCCCGATGTCTATGCCTTTGTCTTCTCCTACCGAGGGGCGGAGGAGCAGTATCGAGGGACTGCGTCGAAGATGATCCTCAGGATCAATCCGACGCATGATGAGATCGTGGTACATCGGAGCTTCTCGATGGCCTTTGATCCGTATGAGCCCGCAGTGCCCGACTATCTCCTCGGGGAGGAGGCGGAGGCTGATGTCTGCACGCTGCGCCGCATTGGGAGGGCAGAGGGCGAGAAGAAGTAGGCTACCTATTTATATAGGGAGTTGTGGATAATTCGTCTCGGATGTTTGGTGGATCAAGAATTTGTTATACCTTTGCACTCGCAACTGAACCCCATTGTGTGGATCGGTTGAATATTTGGGAGGCCCATTCGTCTATCGGTTAGGACGCAAGATTTTCATTCTTGAAAGGGGGGTTCGATTCCCCCATGGGCTACGATAACAACAAAAAAGAAGATACAAAATGGCAAATCATAAGTCATCCATTAAGAGAATTCGTCAGACGAATGCACGTCGCTTGCACAACCGCTACTATGCCAAGACGGCTCGTAACGCAGTGCGTCGCTTCCGTGCACTGACGGATGCTGCAGAAGCTCGCGCAGCTCTGCCTCAGCTGAGCTCTATGCTTGACCGCCTTGCTGGGAAGAATATCATCCACAAGAACAAGGCTGCTAACCTCAAGAGCAAGCTCGCTAAGCAGATCGCTCGTCTGGGCTAAACCGCCACGACTCATTCGCTGTCGCCTTCACCACACGGTAGGGTAGATAGCTCTAGGCGGCCCATTCGTCTATCGGTTAGGACGCAAGATTTTCATTCTTGAAAGAGGGGTTCGATTCCCCTATGGGCTACCACGCAGAAGCACTGATGCACACCTCTCTAGAGGGATGGCATCAGTGCTTTGCTCATTTAGTACCCTCACCTTATCCAAGCCTTATCCCATGTCTTACTTCCGTACCCTTCTGGTCGGTCTCTCGGCTCTGCTTCTCTTTTCGCTCCCTGCTTGTCAGGGCAAGGGTAGTCAGACCACCCAGACCGACAGCGTCAGCCAGCAGAGCTCCGAAGACTTTGCTTATGCTGTCACCTTCACCCATGCTCAAGGCATCCGAGTGGAGAATCATCCTGACTACAAGCGTATCACCCTCATTCACCCCGACGAAGGGCATGAGCTGGCGACCTACATCCTCTATCCTCGAGGGAAGGAGCGCCCTAAGCTCTCGGCCGAACCGACGGAGTACGTGCCCGTGCCCATCCAGTCGCTTGCTTGTCTAGCTACCCCGCAGGTCGGAGCTCTCCCACTACTTGATGCCGTTGACCTCCTCGTGGGGGTAGGCGATCCCGACTATGTCTCCGAGAAGCCACTGCGTGATCGCATCGAGGCGGGCAAGGTAGAGACCATCGCCAAGGGGATGGCGAAGGACATTGAGCGGATCGCCCTCCTTCGCCCCGAAGTGCTCCTGCAGGACCTCATGGGGGAGCAGGATCAAGACAAGGAGCTCCGTGGGGCGGGGATCCACATCCTGCAGGACAATGAATGGAAGGAGCGCACCCTGCTGGGGCGTGCCGAGTGGCTGAAGTTCATCGGTCTTCTTGTGGGGAAGAATAAGCTTGCTGCAGAGCGCTTCGCCGAGATCGAGCGCGACTACCTTGCGGCCAAGGCCTTGCTCCCCTCCGCCGAAGAGGCTCTGCCCACACTCTACGGGCAGGACTATCAGGGCGCATGGTATCTCCCTGGGGCTTATAGCTATGTGGCAGATATGCTTCAGGATGCAGGGCTACGTGCCGAGGTGACTCCCGACGTAGTCACGGGTAAGCCCGTCAGCCTCGAGTACATCTTCGCTCATCACCGAGGAGACAAGATCTGGATCGCTCAGCCCATGTCCCAGATCCGCACGCTGAGTGACTTCCTCGCACTGAATGCCCACTACAAGGACTTCGAGGCAGCCCGCTCGGGGAAGATCCTTGTTCCCAATAAGCGGGTCAGTGCCCTCGGGGGTAATGATGTCTGGCAGACGGGTGTCTACCGACCTGACCTCATCCTCAAGGATCTGATCCGTCTGACCCGTCCCGAGTTGCTCCCCGACTACGAGCCCGTCTACTGGATGGAGCTCGCTCGCTAGGCGCATTTCAGTACACCCTCAAGACGGGTAGAAAAACGACCCACGGTAGGTCGCTGAAAAAACCTACTGTAGGTCGCCTGACCGACCTACCGTGGGTCGCAGAGGCGACCTACAGTAGGTTTCTTTTTGCTCGCCTGCTAGTCCCCTCGTGTGGGGCAGTGTAGAGGTCTAATGCTTCGAGGTGCGCCTCTAGGGTAGAGCCGATTAGTCGTGCCATTTGCTCTCCGCTTCTCCTCTCGCTCTTGTCCCTTGGTGCTCGAAGGAGATTATCGGGGTGCTGTACTCTTGGCATTCGTGCTGGAGCTTCCAGGTGCATAGGCTTAGCTCAGAGGGAAATTCCGTATCTTTGTATAACTTCCGTCTCCCATAGACGGCGGGTATCTTAGCCCTATCCCATGTCGGATAGGCACCTCAATGTTTAATCGATAGACGTATGAAATCAAGACGAATATTGTACATCTCACAGGAGATCTTCCCTTACCTCCCCGAGTCGGACATCTCGATGACGGCTCGCAAGCTGTCGCAGGGGATTCAAGAGTTAGGAAATGATATCCGTATCTTCATGCCCCGCTTCGGTCTGATCAACGAGCGACGCAATCAGCTGCATGAAGTCATTCGTCTCTCGGGGATCAATATGATCATCAACAACAATGATCATCCGCTGATCATCAAGGTGGCTTCGCTCCCCACAGCACGTATGCAGGTGTACTTTATCGACAACGATGATTTCTTCAAGCGTAAGAGCCTCTTCGAAGCTGACCCCAAGGCGCAGACCAACGACAACGACGAGCGCTCTATCTTCTTCGTCCGAGGTGCTCTCGAGGCGATCAAGAAGCTCCGCTGGATCCCAGATATCATCCATTGCCATGGGACATTCACTGCTCTGGGGATGCTGTACCTCAAGAAGTTCTACCACGATGACCCTTGCCTGAAGAAGGCTAAGATCGTCTATTCGGTCTACGATGAGC
Source organism: uncultured Porphyromonas sp. (assembly GCF_938039215.1). Taxonomy (GTDB): domain Bacteria; phylum Bacteroidota; class Bacteroidia; order Bacteroidales; family Porphyromonadaceae; genus Porphyromonas. Next base: position 41,303 of record NZ_CALHVI010000049.1, read on the forward strand.
CTGCTCCCGTTGATATCCCAGAGGGGCTCTTCGAGAGCTTGAAGTTCGACAAGTTCAAGCCTTCTGCCCTCTCCATCCTCGACGGTAAGACAGACTACGAGGCACTGAACCGCCTAGCTATCCACTACGCCCATGGTGTCGTGCAGGGTAGCCCCGAGCTCTCCCCCACACTGCGCCAGCATATCGAGGAGAGTGGCGCTCACTTCCTGCCCTATACAGCGCTCGAAGAGAGTGCAGCGGCTCATAATGAATTCTACAAAAAGATCCTTCCATGAAGCAACTACTCCGTCCCCTCTTCTTCGGAGCCTTTGCTCTAGCAGGCACGCTGGCTAGCTCCTCATGTAGCGATGACACACTCTCGCGCATCGGAGAGAGCATCCAGCCTGGACACGACAAGATCGAGGGTGAGGCTACGACTCTGGAGTTTGATGGCCAAACGATCGCTACCCCTACACTCTATACAGATGGTACTCGTTCGCTCCTAGGAGCACTGATCGACCACACGGGCTCGACAGTCACGGGGGAGTTCATCAAGCAGATCCGTACGGCTAATCCCGTCGCTTTCTCCGAAGCGGGCAATGCCCAGCTCACCATCGACTCCGTAGACTTCCGCATCTACTACGACCGAGTCGAGGGGGAGAAGACCTCGGAGATAAAGGTCAATGTCTATCAGCTCGCTGCTCCCGTCTCAGCCCAAGGTACGACGAGCCAGACCCTCGGAGCTTATCGCAAGGGGGCTACCCTCCTTGGCTCTGCGACCCTTCAACCCTCGCAAGGGAAGCCCGTGCAGAAGGGTTCTTCGATCAACTACCTCTCCATCCCCCTCACGCTTGACCTAGGGAAGAAGCTCTACGAAGCCTCTATCTCTCCGACGCTGAAGGATGCCTTCGCTACGCAGGCTCGCTTCGATAAGGAGATCTTCCCAGGCTTCTATGTAGCTCCTGCTACGGGTAAGGGCTTCCTCCTCGAGATCGCCGAAGTAGCCCTCCTCGTTCACTACAGCGTGCCCAAGAAGGACAAGCCTACCGAGCGTGTCCGCTATGTCAAGAGCTTCGTCGATACCAAGCTTACGGCTCGTCTCAATGCCCTCAGCAGTGGTGATGTGTCGACCCTCACAGCGAGCTCTGCCGAATACACCTATGTCAAGGGACCTGCTGGTGTGACGACGCAGTACATCCTCACGGTAGACCAGCTCAATAAGCTCCTCAAGACCACCCCTAAGCCCACGACACTCCCTGTCCCCTCGGGCTTCATCGGTCGCTCTTGGATGCTGGCGGATGCCAACTTCTCCATCCAAGTCAAGAGCCCCGAAGGTCAGCTGACGAACCTCCCCGACTACCTCCTCCTCTTGCCCGCAGATCAGGTGAAGGCGTACTTCTCTGCTGAGGTGCAGACCCTGCAGGCAGGTAAGTCCTATCTGTCGAAGAAGTACGAGGCGAAGGACAACGCCTACCAGTTCAACAACATCGCTCGTATCGTCACGGAGCACCTCGCTAAGCATGCGACCTATACCGAAGCGAGTGGCTGGACGATCTCGACTCCCCTCACGCTGAGTCTCGTGCCCGTAGCGGTCACCCTTCAGCAGAATACCATCACGGGGATCTCCGAACTCATCCGTCCTAGCTTCGTCCGCCTCTCGAAGGCTTCGAAGGACCTCCGAGTGAGCTTCGTGAGCGTACAGCTCCAGCAGAAGTAATTCCTATCCAAGCCGCCCACAGAGATTAGGCCAGCGTTCTTCCTCAGCGAAGAGTCTCCTGCTCTCTGTGGGCGTCGTCGTCTCCTTTATACCACTAGCTCTACACTACACACATGCAGACCTCCATCAAGCTACGCCTGACGGTGATGAACTTCCTCCAGTTCGCTATCTGGGGGGCTTACCTAACCTCTATGGGGCGCTATCTCGGCGCTGCAGGCTTCGGCTCCGAGATAGGTAACTTCTATGCCATGCAAGGCTTCGTGTCGCTCTTCATGCCCGCCCTCATGGGGATCGTCGCTGACCGCTGGATCCCAGCTCAGCGTCTCCTAGGGCTCTGCCACTCGATCGCTGGGGCTCTGATGCTAGCTCTCTTCGCCTACACACAGACAGCACAGCCCGAATATCCTATCCTCTTCACCATCTATTCGCTGAGTGTCGCCTTCTATATGCCTACGCTAGCGCTGAGCAACTCCGTCGCCTATTCTTCTCTGGAGCAGGCGGGGCTAGATCTAGTGAAGAGCTTCCCACCGATCCGTGTCTTTGGGACGGTAGGTTTCATCTGTACGATGATTGCTGTAAGCCTTGTAGGTGTTGAAGCTACCAGCGGACAGTTCGCTGTCTCCGGCGGTATTGGTCTCCTCCTAGCGCTCTATTCGCTGACGCTCCCCCACTGCCCTACGGCTCCCAAGGGACAGAGCAAGAGTCTGGTGGAAGCCCTCGGCCTACGTGCCTTTGTCCTCTTCAAGGAGCGGAAGATGGCGCTCTTCTTCATCTTCTCGATGCTCCTCGGTGTGAGCCTGCAGATCACCAATGGCTTTGCCAATCCCTTCATCAGCACCTTCGGCGAGATACCTGCCTATGCGGATACCTTCGGGGTGAAGCATGCAAACATCCTCATCTCCCTCTCCCAGCTCTCTGAGACGCTCTGTATCCTGCTCATCCCATTTGCCCTGCGTCGCTTCGGTATCCGTCGGGTGATGCTCATCGCTATGACGGCTTGGGTACTGCGCTTTGCCCTCCTCGGTCTCGGTGACCCAGGTAGTGGTGTCTGGCTCTTCCTGCTGAGTATGATCGTCTACGGGGTAGCCTTCGACTTCTTCAATGTCTCGGGTTCGCTCTTTGTGGACAAGGAGACCGACCCCTCCATCCGCTCTAGTGCGCAGGGGCTCTTCATGATCATGACCAATGGGATTGGGGCTACGCTCGGTTCGCTCGGTGCTCAGGCGGTGATCAATCACTTCGTCCACTCCGAGCACGACACGACGGCGATCCTCGCTGGCTGGAGCATGAGCTGGTATGTCTTCGCCGCCTATGCTGCGGTGGTGACTGTGCTCTTCGCCCTCCTCTTCCGCTACAAGACGGAGACCGAAGCCTAACGCCCTCCCTCTCCCCCACGAATCTCCCTTCATCTCCCTCCTGTCGATGAATATCGCCTTTGATGCCAAGCGTATCACGCACAACGCTACGGGACTCGGGAACTACAGTCGCTTCGTGCTGGACATGCTCACGGAGTTCCGCCCCGAGAATCGCTACCTGCTCTTCTCTCCCTCCACGGGCAATCCAGCGCTCTACAAGTCCCTCCTCTCCCATCGCTCGGTACGCCTCATCACGCCGCATCGGGCGCTGGCCTTCGCTGGGGGGAATATCTGGCGCAACTTCTCCGTCCCTCGCCAATGTCGCACCCATCAGGTCGACCTCTTCCACGGGCTCACCAACGAGCTCCCCGTGGGGCTCTATCGGGCACAGCGCATCGGCACGGTCGTCACCATCCATGATCTAGCGTTCATCCGCTACCCGCAGTTCTACAAGCCCATCGATCGTCTGCTCTACCGCAAGAAGTATGGGGCTTCGGCTCGCCATGCGGACCACGTGATCACGGTGAGCGATCAGACCCGTCGGGATGTCATCGATATCTTCGGGGTGGATGAAGATCGTGTGACCACCGTCTATCAGGGGTGTTCCGAAGCCTTTGCTCGTGTGACTCCCGAGGACGAACGACTCGCACGCCAAGCCCTCAACCTCCCCGAGCGCTACATCCTCTTCGTCGGTAGTATTGAGGAGCGAAAGAACTTAGCCCTCATCGTCGAAGCCCTTGCCCAACTCCAGGACAAGGATATTCATCTCGTAGCCATCGGACGTAAGACTCCCTACGTGCAGACCGTCGTCGACCGAGCTCGTCGCCTTGGGGTGCTCTCCCGTGTCCATCTACTGCATGGGGTGGGAAGTCTCCTTCTGCCTGGGGTCTATGCTGGGGCGAAGGTCTTCGTCTACCCTTCACGCTTCGAAGGCTTTGGTATCCCACTGATCGAAGCGCTGAATGCAGGTATCCCCGTCATCGGCGCTACGGGCTCCTGTCTCGAGGAGGCAGGTGGGCCCAGCAGTCTCTACACCGATCCCAACGATGCCACGATGCTCGCAGGGCTCATCGATCGGGTACTGATCGACATCTCCCTCCGCCGTAAGATGATCGAAGAGGGGCGCACCTATGTCGAGCGCTTCTTCCCAAAGCGTCTAGCGAAGGATCTCTCCTCGGTCTACGAGAATGTCCTCTTGACCTACGAATAATCCGCCTCCCCTCCCTCACCAAAGGGTCGGCCCTTCTCCTCGGGAAGGTGCCGACCCTTTTTCTTTTTCATCCTTCTCCCTAGTTCCTTCCCGTCTTCCTCTCACCCTCCTCCTCACCCTTTACCTCAGCTCACTTTCCTCTTCTCCCTCGCTTACCTACGGAGCCCAACAACCCCGACCTCTACACCCTCATCCTGCGCTCCTTCCCCCACTCCAATAACCCTCCAAAAGCGACCTACCGTAGGTCGCTCTTAAAACCTACTGTAGGTCGTCGATGCGATCCACGGTAGGTCGTCTTACCGACCCACCATAGGTCGCTCCGACGACCCATGAATGGGTCGCTTCGGTTACCCATTATGGGTACCTCTTGTTACCCATGAATGGGTCAAGTTCAGACACAGCTTTAGATCGCCCCTATTCCGCCCATAATTACTCTATGAAAACACTAACTTTACCCAAAATAACACGATCATACTTAGCTCCTCCACCCACATATAGCGTCCCATACTGATGATACCTACACCTACTTCCAGCAAGACTGAAAAGCAAGCCAGCCCCCTAGCTACACTCTTAGCCTACATCCAAAGACCGTGGCATCTCTTATCTATTGTTGCTCGATGGATGCGTTTGATGCTGACAAAAGATAATCTATGGGCTTATCTTCGGAGACACTGGCGACTTTTGGCTTTGCTCATCCTTTATATCTTCTTTCGCCCCACTTTCGAGGAGAAGCTAGCTTCACTTCTACAATTTTTTGATCCTAGTTGGGGTAGTTTTATTGTCTGGCTAGGTGTTATAGGGATCCTTATAGCCCTAGTTTGTACTCATAGCCTTGGATATGAGTGGTACCTCTTTAGCCAAAAATATTCAAAGTCGTTTGTGGCGATCTTGTTTGGACTATGGGCTTATTATCATTGGGGTAAGGTTGAAAACTATGAGATAATCCCGACTCCGATACCCGGTGTCTACTACATGGATATTTTCTTAGTCGTATCTGGTTGCCTGCTAATTGTTAGAGTGAGATCTTATCGAGAAGAGCGAGGTAGACAGCGTGAGCTAAGAGTAAGAATGAGGCAAGCGCCTATCGATGCTATCAAGGAGGGCTACCAAATAGATCAGCCCATTACGCCTGAAGATGAAGATTTATTAGGGAGATGAGGTGAGGCTGAGTCCCTTGCTGAGAAAATATTCAAAACAGATACGTCAAAGGGTGCCTTTACTTTGGGGCTAACGGCTCCATGGGGGGCGGGGAAAACTTCCTTCATGTTAGTGATGAGGGAATATCTGAGGAAGAAGCCTTCTCAGGAAGTGATTGTGATGGCCTTTAATCCTTGGATGTACCGTAAGGCTCCTAATCTGACACAAGTCTTCTTCGAGGAACTTAGTCGCACCCTTGCTCCCTACAATTCAGATCTCGCGTCGGCCTTTATCCGCTATGTTAGGAGCCTCTTGGCGCAAGAGAGTAATGCTTGGCTACAGCTTGTAGGACGTCTTTTGCCTCAGGAATCTAATGAGAAGAGTATTACTGAGCAGTATGACTCCTTAAGTCAAGAGATCTGTAGGTTAGGACGGAAGATATTCATCTTCATTGATGATGTAGATCGCCTTGAAAGCGAAGAAATTATTGAACTCTTTTGTCTAGTGCGTAATATCTCCTCCTTCCCCAGTATGAGCTATGTCCTCGCCTATGACAAGGTGTATGTAATCTCTCAGCTCAAGAGAAAGGGCTTTGACGAACAAACGGTCAGCTACATGGAGAAGATTCTGCAAGACGAATATCCACTGACCAAGATTACTCCCGAGCAATTAGAGAAGGCTTTCATGGATGACCTTACAAAGCTCGATCCCATGTATGCTACCTTAGCTAATCGTATTAGATCTTCAATTGCAATTGTCGACTATCTCCCTACGATTAGGGCTGTCAAGCGTATCAGAAATACTCTTTTGTCGGTTCGTAAAAAGCTTGAAGGAAATATTGACCTCTTTGATTGGTTTATTTTCGAGTTAATACGAATTCAATATCCTCGTCTATATGATGATTTAAGAGAGAGATTTTGGGAGAAGGTTGATGTTAAAGATGAAGTGCATGTAATATTGAAGTACGGGAAGGTAGAACAGTATTTGTCTGATAATAAAAAAGAGTTTATGATAGCAAGGGTGGATCTCCCCCTACATCTAATGTGGGTGCTATGGGGAATAGGAAGGAGGGTCGAATATGGACAGGCTAATCATAAGTCTTGTGTTAATAGGTATTTTTATGGGACATTATTAGGAGGAGAAATCGATGAGTCTGAGTTTCAAAGATATATAGGTTTACCTTTTGAAGAGCTTAAGCAGTATGTTAATCAGAAGCTTAAGAATATGCAAGGGGAAGACTTTTATCATAAGATTAGGCGAGAGCGTATTGATAGCAAAGAGAAGGTAGAGAGGTTCCTTCTTGTAGCTTTTTACGTGGATTCTTTTAGATTGTTTTTTTCTCGTAAAGAGATTGATGGATTGATCAGAGAACTCAAGGAATATATTGTAGATGAGGGGCCGCTAAAAGTTAAGCTAGAGGAGGTCTTTAGTCGCACCGATATTCAGGTGGGGGTACTTCTCTATCTTAGTATGAGTACAATGGATGTGGAGGATGAGGAAGGCTCATACCCCATGCCATTTTCTCCACGTGAATTAAGAACTATAAAAGAGGATATCTTTTTAAGATATGTGGAGATGAAGAATCCGTTTGATCCCATTGCTTGCTATCTCCTTTGGAGAGAGTGTCGATCTTATTATTATGAGAGAAGTGATGATGAATTTGGATTCCCTCAGCAGGCCATTTCTTCAGTATGTCATCATAGAATGGACAAGGAGATGAAGGCTATCATAGAAAAGCATGTGGAACAGCTAATCCCTTATTTTGTGCGTCCATATCGCTCTGGATATAAGCTCCTGCCGCCAGATCCTATTTGGGATATCGATAGAGGGGGGCCGACGTCATCTATTGGTTACTTCCCTGAATTTATTTTGAAGCTAGATGGAAGTTCTTCGCCTATTATCAAGGAGTTTCAAGCGTTTCTTCGAAGTTGGATCAAGATTGAAGAAGATATGAGAATGGAAGGAGAAGAAGGTGGGCCCGCATGTATAGGATTTAAGTTTAAGGATATTGCCCCTTCTGGTATTGCTCCAATATTAAGGGTTGAGGACTACGCATAGATGGAGTATCTTTCTCTATTTCATTCTCTCACCATCCAGCCTTACCTTCTGGTGTTCTAGGAATAGTAGCGGAGATTGGCTAACTTTGCTTCTACTCCTTTAGTCTAAGGCAAATACTATGTTTGAGATCCTCTCACTCTTCCCCGTGTGGCAGCTGTGGCTCGTCGCTGCATTGCTACTCTTTGCACTGGAGGTCATTACCCCAGGCTTTATCTTGGCCTGCTTTGGGCTGGGGGCCTTGCTGGCTATACCTGCAGCCCTCTTTGAATGGAGCTGGCTGGTGCAGATCATCTGCTTCTGTGTGGGTAGCCTTGCGGCACTTTGGCTCCTTCAGCCACTGATGTGCCGATGGTTCTCCTCGCACGATGCGAAGACGGGCATGGATGCCCTCATCGGCAGGCAAGTCTTTGTCACGGAGACCATCCCTGCAGGTGATGCTGGCGGACGTGTCGCCGTCGATGGCGACAGCTGGCGTGCCGTCACTCGCTCGGGTCAAGACCTACCCGTGGGACAAGAAGTGCGCATCGTCGGCTACAAGAGCGTCATCCTTGAGGTCGAGCCCGTCCATCACAGCATTCACTCTACTCTCCATCCTTAAATACTCGCTACACCTATGCCTATCGAGCTGATCATCCCAGGCATCCTCGCCATTCTGGCGGTCGTCACCATCTACAAGGGGCTCTGTATCGTCCAGCAGTCGCAGACGGTCATCATCGAGCGTCTGGGGCGCTACTACCGCACCCTTTCGTCGGGTGTGAATATCATCATCCCCTTCATCGACCGTCCCCGTCCCATGCGTTGGCGCTACACCTTCCCTGGGCCCAACGGTCAGACCTTCGTTCGCTTCACCGAGATCACGAACATCGACCTGCGTGAGACCGTCTATGACTTCCCTCGCCAGAGCGTGATCACCAAGGATAACGTCGTCACGGAGATCAATGCGATCCTCTACTTCCAGATCGTCGATCCCATGCGTGCGATGTATGAGATCCAGAACCTCCCCGACGCGATCGAGAAGCTTACCCAGACGAGCCTACGTAATATCATTGGTGAGATGGACCTCGATGAGACCCTCACCAGCCGAGATACCATCAACAATAAGCTCCGCATCATCCTCGACGAAGCCACGAACAAGTGGGGAGTCAAGGTCAATCGTGTCGAACTGCAGGACATCAATCCTCCACGCGATATCCGTGATGCCATGGAGAAGCAGATGCGTGCAGAGCGTGACAAGCGTGCGCAGATCCTCAACGCCGAAGGGCAGAAGGAAGCTACGATCCGTGAGTCCGAAGGGCGCATGCAGCAGGCGATCAACCATGCCGAAGGGGAGCGCCAAGCTCAGGTACTCCATGCTAAGGCAGAAGCTGAAGCTAAGCTGCTCACTGCCGAAGCTGAAGCACAAGCTATTCGCAAGATCGCCCTTGCTGTCGAGGGCTCGGGTGCTAATCCCGCACAGTACCTCATCGCTGTACGCTATCTGGAGACGCTGAAGGAGATGACTTCGGGCAAGGACAACAAGACCATCTACCTCCCCTACGAGGCTTCGGGTGTCCTCTCTTCGCTCGGCGGGATCAAGGAACTGCTGAAGTAGTGAGGCACTAGCTAGTCCAGCTCCTTAGCTCGCTAGTTTTGCCCTCCAGCTTTCGCTCCTTCCCCCTCCCTTCCCTCTCCTCCTTTCCCTCTGATCGCTCCCCAAGCCAAACAATAGAGCTCCCCACGAGAGCGTTATATCAGTGCTTCGAGAGGCTCCATCCTCGAGCACTCGAAGCACTGATATTCATTACCCTAACCCCAGTTGCTTATGACACAAACCTACTCCCGTACAGACAAAGAAAAACTTGATCTTATTGCCCGTACAGCCTTCGAGCGCACACAGCCTCGGCACCAAGAGACGCTGCGTCAGCTTCGCCTCTTAGCTGCGCTCCTCTAGTCCCCTCACCCCCCTCATTCCCTATCCCAATGAGTAAGCGACAGGCGATCGTATCGCCTTCCCTCCTCTCGGCCAACTTCCTGCGTCTGGAGGAGGATGTACGCCTCATTAATGAGAGCGAAGCCGATTGGCTACATATCGATGTCATGGACGGGGTCTTCGTACCCAACATTTCCTTTGGTTTCCCTATCCTTGAGGCTATTCGCCCCTTGATCAAGAAGCCTCTGGATGTGCATCTCATGATCGTAGAGCCGATGAAGTTCGTCCGTGAGCTCGCAGCCCTCGAGGTAGACACGATGAATGTCCACTACGAAGTGAGCCCCCACCTGCACCGCTCCATCGGAGCGATCAAGGACGCAGGCATGAAGGCTGCCGTGACACTCAATCCACATACGCCCGTAGAACTCCTCACCGACGTCCTTGATGAGTTGGATATGGTGCTACTGATGAGTGTCAATCCTGGCTTTGGAGGTCAGAAGTTCATCCCCCGCACCGTAGACAAGGTGCGTCGCCTGCGTCAGATGATCGACGAGCGTGGTCTCAAGACGCTCATCGAAGTGGACGGCGGGGTCAATGCTAAGACCGGAGCCGAACTCGTCGCTGCAGGTGCCGATGTCCTCGTGGCAGGGAGCTATGTCTTCGCCCATGAAGACCCCAAGGCGGCCATCCATAGTCTCAAGGAGCTCGCTCGCCTCTAGAGTCCGAGCAAGCTACGAGCGAGGACGGCTAAGAGAGATCCAAGATCATTGGCTCTCTAGCCCCATTGTCCGCCTCTTAGCCCTCCTGATCACGGGCTACCTCTCGTATGAAATCATCCCCCATCGCTGGCTAAGCTTCGGCTTAGCTATCGGTGGGGGATGTGCTTTTGTCCTAGGTGCACTAGCGAGTGTGCTGGGTGGTGCTCTAGGGGAGCTTGGAGCACAGCGTCGGCTTACTCGAGGCTTGCGCCTTGGGCTCTATCTTCTCCTCGTGCTCTCATCTCGTCTCTACTATGCCCATAGGCTGGAGCAAAGTACGGAAGGGGTCTTCCCTATCGGGGAGCGTATCACGGCTATTGTCGAATCACAAGATGCACCTTCGGAGGTGATCGGGGGTACAAGTGAAGTACACAGCAAAGCTTCCGAGAGCGCAGTATCGGGAGGTGTAGTAGAAGGAAGTGAGCAACAAGGGAGTGTGCCACAAGGGGGCTCTGTGGATATGAGCCGTCAGCAGGGTGCACGCCTACTAAATGTTCGGCTATGCTCCGCCTCGGGTCCGTTGTCTCTTCTACTTCTCTCACTTCGCTCTGAGTCGGGGGAGGATGTGTCTGCCCTGCAAGTGGGGGATACGCTTGCCTTCCGTCTCCGCTGGGTGAGCTATACTCGGGATCTCCTTGAGAGAAGGCCGAACTATGGGCGCTATCTCTTGAGTCTTGGCGCTGTCGGTAGGGGCGAGGGGGAAGTAGTTCATGTTCGCCCCACGACTTCTATGGCGCTCCTTGGCTCTAGCCCTCGAGGGTTAGCTCTTCGCCTTCGGGATCAACTTGCCTCTCGCCTCATGGCGACTCCTCTTCGCCCTGCGACGAAGCGCCTCCTCCTTGGGATGACGCTTGGGTTGGTCTCACACGATGCTGAGGGTCGAGCTCTTCGGCAGTCGTTTGTCCGTGGCGGTGTCGCCCATCTTCTAGCGGTCAGTGGCTTCCATCTAGCTGTCATCGTTGGGGCATTTGCCTTGCTCCTACGTGCTATCCCGATGCTCCGAAGGAAGGAGCACTTACGCTGGGGACTACTGCTCCTTGTCGCTTGGGGCTTCACTCTCATCTCGGGCTGTAGCGTGCCGACACTGCGAGCCTCGGGGATGCTGACGATCTACGCAGGGGGACGGATGCTTCGCCGCCCTATGAGCTTCGCTGAAGTGATCGCTCTACCAGCACTCTTGCAGCTAGCCCTTAGCCCACTGAGCCTCTTTGGGGCGAGCTTTCTCCTCACGTATTTAGCGCTGGTGAGTATTCGCCTCTTCTATCGTCCGATCTGGGGAATGCTGGGGAAACTTCACCATCCACTCATGCGCTATCTCTGGGGGTGTCTTGCGCTGACACTTGCTGTCCAGCCCATACTCTTCCCTCTGTGCCTGTACCTCTTCGGTGGCAGTTCGATCGCTTATCTCTGGACGACGCTCTTGGTGCTCCCGCTGGCGACATTCCTCATCCCAGCAGGGCTCTTACTTGGGGTCGTTGTCTCGCTGGGTTACGTACCTCCGATGCCCACCCTCTGGCTGATTGACGAGGGTGCTTGGCTTATGTATGAAGGGGTCGGCTGGGCAGAAGGGCTTCCCATGCTTCAAGTGAACCTTCCCCTCTCGCTGGGTGCTCTGCTAAGCTACTATACCTTGCTTCTCCTCCTTTCCCTGCTTATCTCCGCTCTTCGGGATAAGCCCGCTCCCATCGCAGGCTAAGCATAGCTAGATATAACGAAGCCCCCCAGCATAGGTCGTCCTATGCTGGGGGGCTTCTCTGTATGTGTTGCTAGAGACTAAGCTGAGGAGCTAAGGGTAGGGCTGTATCCGACCCTTCACCCCACCGAGGGTTAGTCTTCGTTGATCATGCTGAAGAGCTCTTCGGCAGCTGCACGAGGACCGGTCTTCGTCAGGCCTTCGACAGCCAGACCGGTGTGCATCTCCCCGACCTTGACATGGCTATCGAAGAGGGCTGTGAAGAACTGACGGATCAGCTGACCTGCCAGCTCCTGCTCCTGCACGGGGCCGAAGGGGTTGGCGAAGTACGACGTGACTAGTCCCTGCTCGGTCGTCGTCCCCTTGGCACGGCGAGCACCCGCTTCGAAGATCTTGATCGCTTCTTCCTTATCATCGAAGAGGCTGATCTTCTTATCTGCATCCTCGTAGTTATTGGCATAGAGGAAGTAGTCCACGGGGAAGCCCTTCGAGATCAGTTCGTAGGTCGAGATGGGGATCGTGACGCGGGCATTGACCTTGTCGGGGTTGGTGTAGATACCTCGGTCAAGCTGACTGAAGGCATAGGTAGGATCGAGGTCGTCGGTACGGACGAAGGCACCGATCTCTGTCCCATAGGCACGGACGACACCATCTTCGCCGAGGCGGAGGAAGCCCATGTCGTCGAAGATGACACGCATGTGGCGGATATACTTCTCATTGAGCGTACGGAAGGCTTCGAGGCTTTCACTCTTCCCTGCACCGCTGTCGCCCATGATGATGATGTTCGCCTCACGGCCATTCTTGAGGATGATATTGACCATAGCGCCGTGGATGGGGAGGTTGCCACGGCTCATCTGCTTGAGGTTGTGCAGCGTGAGGAGCATCTTCTTCATGTAGCCGAAGTAGTCGATCTCATCGCAGTAGTTGGCGTAGCCGATGAGGATGTCGTTCTTCTTGTCCTTGTAGTAGAAGGTGCGCTTCTCTTCGTGTCCGTCGGGGTAGCCGAAGATGTAGATCATATCGGGCTTCTTACCGACGTACTCATCTTCCTTGGCGAGCTCGAAGAGGTTGGCTAGCCCGAGCCCGTGGCACATGAAGTCCTTGTGGAAGTAGACGAAGGCCAGTAGGTCACCCACCTTGGCTGGGTAGAGGAACCATTCATCCTCGTTGAGGATCATGTTCGCTACGGGGTTGATCGTATGCTCACGGAAGATACCGTCACGGGTATTCTTCTTCGTATAGGTGACGTAAGGAGGGTTGATGACGATGGAGTTGATGAAGGGGATGGCGGAGAGTCCCTTGTACTCCATGGGGTAGTTCCATGGGGCATCTAAGAGGATGAGCCCCGCGTTGGCTCCTGCGGTCGTCTGACGATAGACGTTGCTAGCGAAGCCATTGACGACTTCCTTCGTGCGGCGGTAGATGGAGAGGATGAGCTCATTGAAGAGTTCGTAAGCCTGGACGAAGCGTACATTCTGCACCCCATCGCCCTGACGCTGGTTGTGGACGACGGCGATACGCTCCATACGACGCCAGTAGTGGTAGAGGAGTTCGACGACTTCGAGGAAGAGGTCACGATCCTTGAAGAAGGGCGCATACTTATTGTTGACCTCGAGTATCTCGTCGACGTCGCAGACGCTTATTAGGCGGATGACCTCCATGAAGTCACGGATGAGCTCGTCTTCATCACGGAAGCCTAGGATGAAGGCATCATAGATGACAGGGTTGTCCTTACGGAGCGAGGCGATGAAGGACTCGACGACACGCCCATAGGCGTAGCTGGTGAGGATCTTGCGGCGATTGTCGCAGTACTTCGAGGTGAAGTTGATGATCGCTCGACCACGGTTGAGGGTGAATTCCTGTAGCATTTCTTATAGGATGGTTAATAGCTGAGTAATGAACTACTCTGCTACAAATATAGATAAACTTCTTTAATTGGTCCTAGAGTCTAGTTATCCTTGTTTTTCGCTGTTTCGATTGGATGGCTAAATGGTTGTTATTTGTTGCTGTGGATGGGGCTAGCCGTTGGGCTTGAGGGAGCAGATCTACACCTCGTATTGTCTGCTCGGTGTCTACGCAAACGTACGAAGAAAGGCGAAGAAATACAAGCCTTTACCCCCGACCAGAGCAAAATACCGAGCGGTAGGTATTTGCCCACTTGCTGTATCCTATTTCTCCCACCGAATGAGGCGATAGGGAGAGCCGCTTGAGCCCCGAAGAGAAGAGCTCCCAACCGAAGGATTTGCTTCGTCGTCGGAATGGATGTCTCGCTTCGTATTCGCTCCTTGCTCGACCCTAGATCTCGTACTTTAGAAGCCTCCTTCTACACCAGATCATCCGCCCTCGTTTTGCGGAACCTCGGGGAGGAAAAGCATGGAGAAGCAATGCGCTTGCTCATCACCTCGTTTCTACGGGTGCTTCCCTGCTAAATTTTCCTCTGACCTGATCGCCTCGAGACCGCCTAGTGAGAGCCCCCAAATAAAACCTACTGTAGGTCGCACTGACGACCTACAGTGGGTCGCCTTGACGACCTACGGTAGGTCGTTTTGCCGACCTACCGTAGATCCCTTTAGCCCCCTTTCCCGAGCCCCCCCTCCGAAGGCATACT